>NZ_AP024895.1:2417256-3021570 GCF_024347055.1 Vibrio porteresiae DSM 19223 | reverse complement strand
GTATTTAGAGCTTTGCCAACGTATCGTTGAGCATGGGCAGTGGATTGAAAACGAACGAACAGGTAAACGTTGTCTAACCGTCATCAATGCTGATCTCACTTACGATGTTGCTGCTAACCAATTTCCACTCGTAACGACGCGTAAAAGTTTTTGGAAAGCAGCGGTTGCAGAGCTGCTTGGTTATATCCGTGGCTATGATAACGCTGCAGACTTTCGCAAGCTTGGTACTAAGACATGGGATGCAAATGCGAACTTAAACGACGCATGGCTAAATAACCCATTTCGTAAAGGCGAAGATGACATGGGGCGCGTTTATGGCGTTCAAGGTCGTGCTTGGGCTAAGCCTGATGGCGGACATGTCGACCAATTACGTAAAATTGTCGATGATTTAAAACGTGGGGTAGATGACCGAGGTGAAATCCTCAATTTTTACAACCCAGGTGAATTTCATATGGGCTGCTTACGCCCTTGCATGTACAGTCATCATTTCTCGTTACTTGGTGATACCTTGTACCTGAACAGCACGCAGCGTTCTTGTGATGTTCCGCTTGGTCTAAATTTCAATATGGTTCAAGTGTATGCGTTCTTAGCGATCATGGCGCAGATAACCGGTAAAAAACCGGGGCAGGCTTACCATAAAATCGTCAATGCTCATATTTACGAAGACCAATTGGAATTGATGCGTGATGTGCAGCTTAAACGTGAACCGTTCGCCGCTCCGCAGTTTAAGATCAATCCAAAGATTCAATCGCTAGAAGATTTGGAAACATGGGTGACCTTGGATGATTTCGAAGTGATTGGATATGAATATCACGATCCGATTCAATATCCATTTTCTGTTTAATAAAAAAGCGCCTATGTTGGCGCTTTTTTAATATTAATTTAAAATAGTTAAATATATTCTAAATTATTTATTATATTAGTAATTGGTTATTTGAGTATATACTCTGAAATAAGCATTAGAAACGATGAATATATTGATTAAACTAAGACTTGCGGAATAAATACAATGTCACATCTCAACTACAACCATCTCTACTATTTCTGGATGGTATGCAAGCAAGGTTCAATTACCAAAGCCGCAGATGCTTTGTTTTTAACGCCTCAAACAGTCACCGGGCAAATAAAAGCATTAGAAGAACGCATGGACGGTAAACTCACCAAGCGAACTGGGCGCAGTATTGAGCCAACCGAATTAGGTCAGTTGGTGTTTAAGTATGCCGATCGTATGTTTGGCCTAAGCTATGAGATGATGGATATTGTTAATTACAGTCAAAGAGCCAATTTGCTATTTGATGTTGGCGTGGCTGATGCGTTGTCCAAACGTTTGGTGAGCAAGATATTGGGGATGACTATTCCCATGGATCAGCGAATTCACCTACGTTGTTTTGAATCCACGCATGAAATGTTACTTGAGCAGCTATCTCAACATAAATTGGATATGATTCTATCCGATTGTCCTGTCGATTCTAGTCAAAGCCCTGGGTTATACAGTAAAAAGCTCGGAGAGAGCCGTATGAGCTTCTTTTGTCGTACATCCGAGGTGACTGGGACATTTCCTGACTTGTTACAGGACAAGAAGCTGCTGGTGCCGGGAAGCCGCACTGCAATGGGGAGAAAAGTACGTCAATGGTTCGATCGTCAGGGGTTACATCCAAATATTCTTGGAGAGTTTGACGATGCTGCATTAATGAATGCATTTTCGCGTTATCACCCTGAAATGATTTTCTTAGCCCCATCTTTTTATGAACAGGAAATTGAAGATGATATTCCGTTACATAAAATAGAACAAATTGATGAATTAAAAGAAGAATACTATGTCATATTTGCCGAAAGGATGATTCAACACCCGGCAGTAAAAAATGTGTGTGATGCGAATTTTAATAAATTATTCGATTAACCCATTTATTAGCGTGATTAAATGAATTAATATCACACAATCCAGTATTAAATATCATTGTAGTCTTAGAAATGATATGCACAAACACTGGATTTGTCTCGCTCTAGTGTTCGCAAATTCATAAAAGTTGTTATTTTAGGCTTTCGTAAAATACTCCCCGTTTACGTAAGCCTTATTAGTTTGATTCTTCACTTTGTTGAATATTTGCCGAATGAACTGCGTTTTTGAATAGTTGTCCTATGAGGCTCTTTTACTCATGAACCTACAAGAAATAGAAAAAAATTCCGCTGAAGCAGTCGTTCTGCTTAAAGCGATGGCCAACGAAAGGCGTTTGCAGATCCTGTGCATGTTGCACAATCAAGAACTGTCTGTTGGTGAGTTATGCGGCAAGTTGGCACTTAGCCAGTCAGCTCTTTCACAACACCTAGCGTGGTTACGAAGAGATGGTTTGGTAGAAACCCGCAAGGAAGCGCAAACCGTGTATTACACTTTGAGCAGTAATGAAGTGAAGTCACTGATGGAGGCTTTACATAGCCTTTTTTGTGTAACCGAGTAATGCAGTAATATTTTTTTGTTTTCCTTGGCTGTTTTAGCCAATAAAAAAACCGGCCAAAGCCGGTTTTTTTTATCACTACATTATCAAAGTTCTAATTATAGAGCGTTGATAGCTGCAGAGAAACGAGACTTGTGACGAGCAGCTTTATTCTTGTGAATAAGGCCTTTAGTCGCCATACGGTCTAGGATAGGTGTAACTACAGCGAATGCAGCAGTTGCAGCTTCTTTGTCGCCAGCAGCGATTGCAGCAACAGTTTTCTTCATGTAAGTGCGCATCATTGAACGGCGGCTAGCATTGTGCTGACGACGTTTTTCAGATTGGATAGCGCGCTTCTTAGCAGATTTATTATTTGCCAAGGGTCTAACTCCCAAAAACTTTAGTTCGGTGACAATTTAAGGGCCGGAAATATCCCTTATTTGCACTTAAATGTCAAATGATTTGTGCAAAAACCCAGCTAAGCCAAACAAGTTTGGAATCAGAAGAGCTTCGCGGTTAAGATGGCGTGGATTCTAACAGTATTTTTTTTCCAATGCTAATACTTATCTAATCAGGAACTGACATTCTTTACCTGCGGATGATGATAATGTTGTTTTAGCGTATTTTTTCGAGGTAACCGTGAGTAAACGCTTGCTCAAGTCAGGCATGATTGTAAGTGCTATGACGTTGATTTCTCGTGTACTTGGCCTAGTTCGTGACGTTGTTGTCGCTAACCTAATGGGGGCCGGTGCAAGTGCCGATGTATTTTTCTTTGCTAACAAAATTCCTAACTTTTTACGTCGGTTATTTGCAGAAGGGGCTTTCTCGCAAGCCTTTGTCCCTGTACTGACTGAATATCATGCTTCTGGGGATATAAACAAAACCCGTGAGTTAGTTGCTCGAGCATCGGGAACCTTAGGTGTCATTGTCACTTTGGTTACCTTATTGGGGATTGTTTTTTCTGGTGTTGTGACAGCGGTCTTTGGTGCCGGTTGGTTTATCGATTGGTTACACGGTGGTCCTGCCGCTGCGAAATTCGAATTAGCCAGCTTTCTGCTAAAAATTACTTTCCCCTATTTATGGTTTATCACGTTTGTCGCCTTGTCGGGCGCTATCCTCAATACCATGGGGAAATTTGCGGTCTCTTCTTTTACGCCCGTATTCCTAAATGTGATGATCATCGGTTGCGCATGGTTTCTCTCTCCGCATCTGGAACTGCCTGAAATCGGCTTGGCGATCGGTGTCTTTTTAGGTGGATTGGTCCAATTTCTATTTCAGTTACCTTTCTTATTGAAAGCAGGCGTACTTTCTCGTCCTAAATGGGGATGGCGTGATCCTGGTGTAGTGAAAATTCGCACCTTAATGATTCCTGCTCTATTTGGTGTGTCGGTCAGTCAAATTAACTTGCTCTTCGATACCTTTATCGCCAGTTTCTTGCAAACGGGTTCAATCAGCTGGCTTTACTATTCTGACCGTTTACTTGAGTTTCCTTTGGGTATGTTTGGTATTGCTATTGCAACCGTTATCCTACCCGCGTTATCGCGTAAACACGTTGATGCGCAAAGTTCTGGTTTTGCTGAGACGATGGATTGGGGCGTGCGTATGGTGACGCTGCTTGGCATTCCAGCGATGTTGGGACTGATGGTACTGGCTAAACCGATGATTATGGTGCTGTTTATGCGAGGCTCTTTCTCTCCGGAAGATGTACATCAAGCCTCGTTGTCATTATTGGCGTATGCCTCTGGATTACTTAACTTTATGTTGATTAAGGTCCTAGCTCCGGGCTATTACTCTCGTCAAGATACCAAAACGCCAGTGCG
The DNA here is from genome assembly GCF_024347055.1 of Vibrio porteresiae DSM 19223. Classification (NCBI taxonomy): domain Bacteria; kingdom Pseudomonadati; phylum Pseudomonadota; class Gammaproteobacteria; order Vibrionales; family Vibrionaceae; genus Vibrio; species Vibrio porteresiae. Next base: position 3,017,318 of record NZ_AP024895.1, on the reverse strand, counting down.
CTATGGTATTGTCGCGATGGTCAGCAATATGGTGTTAAACGCGATTTTTGCTTATTTCTTTGGTTACATCGGGTTAGCTGTGGCTACGTCGATCTCTGCTTTCATTAATATGGCGTTGCTCTATCGTGGTTTGCATTTGCAAGGCGTGTATATTGTGACTCGTAAAACGGTCTTCTTTATTGTACGTTTGATGATTGCTGGTGCTTTGATGTTAGCCGCCTTGGATTGGGCCTTAGCTGATATGTCGGTGTGGTTGACTTGGGGCTTGACTCAACGTGCGATGACCTTAGTCGGACTAATAGGTCTGGGAGCCTTGGTGTATCTCGCTGCAGTGCTTTTATTTGGCATCCGTTTAAAAGATTTAAAAGCGGCGACAGATTGATGTCTTTTAGGGTATAATCCGCCAGTTTTACGCCCAAACAACAAGAAAAATAGGTTTTAAACAGGTTCTGATGGAATTCGTTCGCGGTATACATAATATCAAACCACACCACCATGGTTGTGTCTTGACGATAGGGAATTTTGATGGTGTCCACCTTGGTCACCAGCAAGTGCTACGTCAGGTTGCACAACGAGCCAAACAATTAGGATTGGACTCGGTTGTGATGACGTTTGAACCGCAACCTATGGAATTGTTTGCTAAGGAGCGGGCGCCAGCTCGCTTAACTCGATTGAGAGACAAGTTTGTTCAATTGAGCAAATTGGAGCTCGATCGACTCCTGTGCGTAAACTTTAATTATCGCTTTGCCTCACTGACAGCAGAAAGCTTCATCCGTGACTTGTTGGTCAAGCAATTGGGTGTTAAGTTTCTCGTCGTAGGTGATGACTTCTGCTTCGGGCGCGAAAGAAAAGGCAATTTCGCTATGTTGCAGCAAGCAGGCCAAGAATATGGTTTTCAAGTCGTTAATACGCAGAGTTTTTGCCTAGAAGCTTTGCGCGTGAGTAGCACTGCAATTCGCGATGCACTTGCCCATGACGATTTGGCTTCTGCCGCAACCATGCTTGGTCGTCATTACAGTATCAGTGGACGTGTCTCCCATGGCCGCAAATTAGGAAGAACGATTGGTTTTCCTACCGCTAACATTCCGTTGAAACGTACCGTTTCTCCGGTGTCGGGAGTCTACGTTGTTGAGGTAAAAGGTTTAGGAGACACCACCATCGGTGGGGTGGCCAACATTGGTAATCGCCCAACCGTAAACGGTGTCCGTCAGCAGCTTGAAGTACACTTATTTAACTTCCAAGGCAATTTATACGGTAAACAGTTAGAAGTTGTCCTTTTGCATAAATTGCGTAATGAAGTGAAATTTGAGTCTTTTGCTGCATTGAAACAACAAATCGAATTGGATGCTGAGGCAGCAAGGGTGTGGCTGCGTCAGCGTAATGGTTGATTGGAATCGTCTACCTTTCAACATAATGTCTAACTTCGCCCAACTAACGGAATTAAGAATCGATGAGTGAGTATAAAGATACCCTGAACTTACCTGAAACAGGGTTTCCGATGCGCGGCAATCTGGCCAATCGTGAGCCAGAAATGCTTCAGCGTTGGTATGAAGAGGATCTTTACGGTGCAATCCGTAAAGCTAAGAAAGGCAAAAAATCTTTCGTATTACACGATGGCCCTCCGTACGCCAACGGTGATATTCACATTGGTCACGCACTAAACAAGATTCTTAAAGACATTATTATTAAATCCAAAACACTTTCTGGTTTTGACGCGCCATACGTACCAGGTTGGGACTGTCACGGTCTACCAATCGAACTGATGGTGGAAAAGAAATTCGGTAAGCCAGGTCAAAAACTGACTGCTGCTGAATTCCGTGAAAAATGTCGTGAATACGCTGCTGGACAAGTTGAAGGTCAAAAAGAGAGCTTCAAACGTCTAGGTGTGCTGGGCGCTTGGGATAAACCATACCGCACTATGGATTTTGCTACTGAAGCGAACATCATTCGCGCACTAGGCAAAATCGCTGACAATGGTCACCTATTGAAAGGCTTTAAACCAGTTCACTGGTGTACTGACTGTGGTTCTGCACTAGCAGAAGCAGAAGTTGAGTATAAAAACAAAAAGTCTCCTTCAATCGATGTACGTTTTAAAGCGACTGATGAAGCGGCTGTACTAAGCAAATTTACATTCGATGGTGAACAAGGTTCTGGTGACGTTTCTATCGTTATTTGGACAACCACTCCATGGACTCTTCCAGCAAACCGCGCGGTTTGTATGCGCGAAGATCTAGAGTACGTATTGGTTCAAATTGAAGGTGAACAAGCTGAACGCATCATCGTTGCAGCAGAGCTGCTAAAAGATGTGATGGCTCGTGCTGGTATCGAAAATTACCACACACTTGGTTATGCCAAAGGTGCGGATCTTGAGTTGCTGCAATTCAACCATCCATTCCTTGAATTCTCTGTTCCAGCGATCCTTGGTGATCACGTAACAACTGATTCAGGTACCGGCGTGGTTCACACTGCACCAGGCCACGGTCAAGAAGACTTTGTGGTTGGTCAAAAATACGGTCTAGAAGTGGCTAACCCTGTTGGTTCTAACGGTGTTTACCTTCCAGACACTAAATATTTTGCTGGCGAGCACGTATTCAAAGCAAACCCTGCAGTGGTTGAGCTTTTGAAAGAAAAAGGTGCATTGCTGCATTACAACGAGTTTGAACACAGCTACCCACACTGCTGGCGTCACAAAACTCCAATTATCTTCCGTGCAACACCACAATGGTTCGTTTCTATGGATCAAGCTGGCCTTCGTGCTCAAGCACTTAGCGCAATTAAAGGTGTTAAATGGATGCCAGATTGGGGTCAAAGCCGTATCGAAGGTATGGTGGAAGGTCGCCCTGAATGGTGTATCTCTCGTCAACGTACTTGGGGTGTGCCAATTGCTCTGTTTGTACACAAAGAAACAGCAGAACTTCATCCAGATACTCTAAACCTGATTGAAAAAGTCGCTCAACTAGTTGAGAAAAAAGGCATTCAAGCATGGTGGGATCTTGAACCTGAAGCATTGCTAGGTGCAGACGCAGCAAACTACGAAAAAGTACTGGATACGTTGGACGTATGGTTTGACTCTGGTGTGACTCACTATGCGGTTGTGGATGCGCGTGAAGAGTTTAACGGCAATGAACCAGACATGTACCTTGAAGGTTCTGACCAACACCGTGGTTGGTTCCAATCTTCATTGATCACTGCTGTTGCGACCAAGGGTAAAGCGCCTTACAAAGAAGTGCTAACTCATGGTTTCGTTGTCGATGGCCAAGGCCGCAAGATGTCAAAATCTATCGGTAACGTAGTTGCGCCAAAAGATGTGACTAATAAGCTTGGTGCTGACATTCTACGTCTATGGGTTGCATCAACTGACTACACCGGTGAAGTAGCGGTTTCTGATGAAATCCTAAAACGCAGTGCTGATGCGTACCGTCGTATTCGTAACACCGCGCGTTTCTTCTTAGCCAACCTAAATGGTTTCAACCCTGCAACAGATATCGTTCCTGTTGAAGAGATGGTGGCGTTGGATCGTTGGGCTGTCGGTGTTGCTCTAACGGCTCAAGAAGAGATCGTTAAAGCGTACGACGAATACAACATGCACACTGTTGTGCAACGTCTGATGAACTTCTGTTCAATCGAGATGGGTTCTTTCTATCTTGATGTGATCAAAGACCGTCAGTACACCGCGAAACGTGGTGGCCATGCACAACGTAGTTGTCAAACTGCGCTGTATTTCATCGTTGAAGCATTGGTTCGTTGGATGGCACCTATCATGTCATTCACTGCTGATGAGATCTGGAATGAAATGCCAGTGAAACAAGCAAACGGTGAAGATCGTGCGAAATACGTATTCACTGAAGAGTGGTTCGATGGTCTATTCGGTTTGGCTGAAGGCGAAGAGCTCAACAATGAGTTCTGGGACAACATCCAACACGTTCGTGATGCAGTGAATAAACTGCTAGAAAATGCACGTACCGAAAAAGTGATTGGTGGTTCTCTACAAGCTGAAGTGACTTTGTTTGCTGATGACGCTATTGCTGCGAATCTGAACAAGCTTGAAGACGAATTGCGTTTTGTACTTCTGACTTCAGCTGCAACAGTTAAACCACTTGCTGAGAAGACTGAACAAGCTCATGAAACTGAGATCAAAGGTCTGTTCGTTCAAGTAAGCAAAACTGAAGCAGAAAAATGTGAGCGTTGCTGGCACCATACTCATGATGTAGGCACTATCAAAGGTCATGAAACTATTTGTGGTCGTTGTGTGTCAAACGTTGACGGTGATGGTGAAGTACGTAAGTACGCTTAACGAAAGACGGTATTCATGACAAAACAAGCTATTACGTTAAAACAATCGGGAGTGCGCTGGCTAGGGCTAGCGTTACTCGTATTCATTGTCGATATTGCAATTAAGCTCGTAGTAATGAACACCATTGGATTTGGTTGGGAGAATCGTATTGAGGTTCTGCCTTTCTTTAATCTGGTGTACGTTCATAACTTTGGTGCTGCATTTAGCTTCCTCAGTGACCAAGCCGGTTGGCAACGATGGCTATTTACGGCAATTGCTTTTGCTGTGGTGATGTTCCTTGTGGTTTCAATGCGTCGTTCGAGCGCGAGTGAAAAATGGGGCAATATCGCTTATGCATTAATTATTGGTGGTGCTGTGGGGAACGTGTTTGACCGCGTTGTTCATGGTTTCGTGGTGGATTATCTTGATGTGTTTTGGGGTAATTACCACTGGCCAGCCTTTAATCTAGCAGATAGTGCAATCTGTATCGGTGCGGTAATGATCTTATTAGAGGGCTTTCGCACTAAAAAAGCAGAGGCTTAATCTTGCCATTGGCTTGCTAAAATCTGAATAACCCTAAGCGCTGTCCGTTGATTCGGATGGCGCTTTTTGTTAGAAGAAGAACGGAAATTCCTTTTTCTTTAGCGTCATAATATTCATAACAGCGGAAAATCACCGCATAACGCAGGGATAGGCACGTGACAACAATAAAAGAGCACTCCGTCGTTACTCTACATTTCACTATTAAATTGAAAGACGGTTCAATTGCAGATAGTACATTCAACTTAGGTAAGCCAGCTCAGTTTGTTATCGGTGACGGTAATATCAGTGAGAATTTTGAGCAGCATCTGCTGGGATTGGTGGCTGGTGATAAACGTGCTATTGAATTAGCCGCAAAAGATGCTTTTGGTCTACCTAATCCTGACAACATCCAATATATGGATCGAAGTAAGTTTGTTGGAGACGCTGAAGTTGAAGTCGGCACCATTATGGCGTTTAGTGCTCCAGATGGTTCAGAAATTCCCGGCATTATTACCTCAATAGCCGGTGATTCTGTCACTGTGGATTTTAATCACCCACTCGCCGGACAAGATGTGATTTTCGATGTGGAAATTTTGTCTGTCGCGTAACTTACCGTAGAATACCGGTCATAAATACATTTCATGAGCAAAAAAATGAAAATACTGTTAGCAAACCCGCGTGGCTTTTGTGCTGGCGTCGATCGTGCCATCAGCATTGTTGAACGAGCATTAGAAATCTATCAACCGCCTATTTATGTGCGTCATGAGGTGGTTCATAACCGCTTTGTCGTTGAAGGGCTAAAACAGCGTGGTGCTATTTTTGTTGAAGAGCTAGCGGAAGTTCCTGATGACAATATTGTGATCTTTTCTGCTCACGGTGTATCTCAAGCGGTACGTCAAGAAGCGGCACAGCGTTCTTTGACTGTTTTTGATGCCACTTGTCCTTTGGTCACTAAGGTCCATATGGAAGTTGCTCGTGCCAGTCGCAAGCATATGGAAGTGGTGCTGATTGGTCATGCTGGTCACCCAGAAGTTGAAGGTACGATGGGCCAATACACCAGCAGTGAAGGTGGAATGTATTTGGTTGAGAATCCTGCCGATGTAGATGCGTTGCAAGCCAAAGTTAAAAGTGGTGACAATCTACATTACGTTAGTCAAACGACGCTTTCTGTGGATGAAACAGCGGATGTCATCGATCGCCTACGCGAAGTTTTTCCAGCAATTCAAGGCCCGCGTAAAGACGACATCTGTTATGCCACTCAAAACCGTCAAGACGCTGTTCGTGCTTTGTCTTCTCAGGTGGATGTAATGATTGTGGTTGGCTCTAAAAATTCGTCTAACTCGACGCGTTTAAAAGAGCTAGCAGAGAAATTGGGTACGCCAGGCTACCTGACGGATAGTGCCGAAGATATTCAACCTGAGTGGTTTGTTGGCGCTAAACTGGTTGGGGTAACGGCTGGTGCATCGGCTCCTGAAGAGTTGGTGAATCAAATTCTCGATCGCATTAAAGAGTTGGGTGCAGAAGACTACGTTGAAGAAGTGTTAGGCCGTGAAGAGAATATGTTCTTTGAAGTGCCTAAAGAACTGCAAATTAAGCAAGTAGATTAATCGGTATTTGCTTTGACAGATGACTTCAATGAAATGAAAAAAGGCTCCGAGGAGCCTTTTTTGATGTCTTAAATTTGGGTGCTTAGATAATTAAGCGGTTGGCAGATTAGAATCCTGTTCTGTTGAATTCATTTCGCCTTTCCCTTTGGATTTCACCATCACAACAATCATCGCAACTAAAGATAAGCCGCTGCCGATAAGTGTTGAGATTTGCATCGGCATACCAAAGCCTAATGTGCTGTTGTTTAGGATGAAAGTGATACAAACGGCAGTCATAAACACGGCTGGAATTGTACTGATCCAGTGCAGTTTATTGTGACGTAGTAGGTAAGCTGATGCTGTCCACAACATCATTACTGCGGTTGCTTGGTTAGCAAAACCGAAGTAACGCCAGATGATGCCAAAGTCAACTTGAGTTAGAGCTGCACCGATAACGAACAGTGGCACTGCCATCAGCAGGCGATTGCGCAGTGATTTTTGCTCCATGTTGAAGTATTCAGCCAAAATTAGGCGGCTTGAGCGGAATGCTGTGTCACCTGAAGTGATTGGTAGAATAACAACGCCTAGGAAGGCAATCACGCCACCAAAGACACCCAGTAGACCAAAGGATGCGGTATACACCACATTACCAGGACCACCGTGGTTAACGGCGTCAGTTAATGCATCTAGAGAGCCGAAGAATGACAGCGCTACTGCACACCAGATTAGCGCGATGATGCCTTCACCAATCATTGCTCCATAGAAGACAAAGCGACCGTTCTTTTCGTTTTCCATACAACGAGCCATTAGAGGTGACTGAGTTGCATGGAAGCCTGAAATAGCACCACAAGCAATGGTGATAAACAGCGCTGGCCATAATGGCATATCGTTTGGATTGAGGTTGTAGAACATGTCGGTGACTTTGAAGTTACTTAGTACATGATGTTCACTTGAGAACGCCATCGCAGTAATCAGACCAACTGACATGAAAATCAGTAGGGCACCAAACAGAGGGTAGAAGCGGCCGATGATTTTATCGACAGGAACAATGGTCGCCAAAATGTAGTAAGCGAATATGATCACCACCATGAAAGTCATGCTGACATGCATACTGGTTTGTTCATTGATCAAGTTAGTGATCATGCCTGCTGGAGCAGAAACGAATACCACACCAACTAAAAGCAGTAGGACAATGGCAAAAATGTTCATAAAGTGTTTTGCGCCATTACCTAAGTATTTGCCTGTGATAGCTGGAACAGAGGCTCCGTTATTACGGATAGAAAGCATACCAGAGAAGTAGTCGTGAACTGCACCAGCAAAAATACAACCGATAACAATCCATAACATTGCGGCTGGGCCATATAGAGCGCCCATGATTGGGCCAAAAATTGGACCTACACCAGCAATGTTGAGTAGTTGTACTAAGTACACTTTTGGCGTTGACATCGGCACGTAGTCGACACCATCGGCCATAGTATGAGCAGGGGTTTTGCGATGTTCATTAATACCAAATACTTTCTCTACGAACGCACCGTATATAAAGTATCCAGCGAGTAGCGCAGCTACGCAGGTAAGAAACCACAACATAGGGTAGGATCCTTTTGTTCGTTATTACATTAATAATTGTGCTGATTTTAGAAGTGTAAATAAGCAGAAGCACGTGGTTTTAGGCTGAGTGGTCGAATAGCTATTTAAGTGGTTTTTAAACACCGTGAGTGGTTTTTACAGTTTCTTAACGGTTTACGCGATACACTTAGGCGCTACAATGCTTATGTGCATAATGATGAGCGGTTTTATCAATCGTATTAAGGATTTCAATGAAAAACGTATTTTGCCTAATCGCATTAGTACTGGCAGGCTGTGCGGCTAATGATGCGGGCGTTACCACACAAACTGATGCTTACAGTATGGGCTATCAAGATGGTATTCGTGGTCGCGAAGAACGCTCTTATCAGCAGTTGACTAGTTTGGGTGCGGGCGGTCAATCTGATTATGATCGCGGATACTCACAAGGGGTTGCGGTGTACTGTAATCCTAACGCTGCATACCAAATTGGCCTTAGTGGTCAGATGTACGAAGGCGTATGTGATCATATGAAAAATGGACAAAAATTCAGAATGGAATGGCAGCGCGGCTGGCGCGACTATAATCAATAAGTTACCTACGTTTCTTAAGGAGTCATGATGCACGGAGAAGGTATCGCATTATCGGTGGCTGGGATTGGTGTTGTCGGCTTGGCTTGCCAGTGGTTAGCATGGCGACTGCGTCTGCCGGCTATCTTATTTTTATTACTCGCAGGCATCATCGTTGGTCCGGTTGCTGGCGTTTTAAATCCACAAGAGTTGCTTGGCGACCTTTTATTTCCGCTTATTTCACTGGCGGTGGCGGTGATTTTGTTTGAAGGGAGTTTAACGCTCAACTTCAAAGAAATTCGGGGGGTTGGCCATACGGTATGGTTAATCGTGACGGTTGGGGCCCTGATCTCTTGGGTGTTAACCAGTACTGCTACCCATTACTTGATTGGTCTTGATTGGACTATCGCGTTTTTGTTTGGGAGCTTAACCGTGGTGACAGGCCCTACGGTTATTGTGCCTCTGTTACGCACGGTTCGACCTAATAGTCGCCTGTCCAATATTTTGCGTTGGGAAGGGATTCTTATTGATCCGCTCGGTGCGCTGTTCGTCGTGATGGTGTATGAGTTTTTAGTCTCAAGTAGCGAAGCCCATAGTTTAAAAGTTCTCGCCATGATACTGGTGGTCGGACTCATCATCGGTGCGGTTTCCGGTGCTTTTGTTGCGGCAGTGTTAAGACGACGTTTACTTCCCGAATATCTACAACCATTTGCCGTGCTGAGTATCGTCCTTGGCGTTTTCTCTGTCTCTAACTATTTAGAGTCGGAATCGGGGTTGTTGACGGTAACCGTCATGGGGATGTGGCTTGCTAACGCGAAAGACGTCAATATTCGTCATATTTTGCATTTTAAAGAGCACCTTACCGTTTTACTCATCACTGGCCTCTTTATCCTACTGGCTGCGCGTATTGACCCTGAAGATTTCTTGATTTTTAACTGGGGTGCGTTAGGTCTGTTTGTGTTTATGCAGTTAATCTCTCGACCGGTCGCGATTTTCCTAACGACGTTAAAAAGCAAATTGACCTTTAAAGATAAAGTCTTTCTCTCTTGGGTTGCTCCTCGAGGCATTGTTGCTGCGTCTATCTCATCTCTTTTTGCGATTAAGTTAGTTGAGCTTGGTGTCCCAGGCGCGAAGATGTTGGTGCCGTTAACCTTCATGGTCATCATAGGGACTGTGGTGTTACAAAGTGCTTCTGCTCGTCCACTGGCATTAAAACTTGGGGTTGCTGAACCCGCACCAAAAGGGTTCCTGATTATTGGGGCTAACGATGTGGCACGAACTTTAGCGCAGGCGATTAATAAGTACGATTGTCGAGTGGTTGTGACGGATTCCAACTGGGATTACATTCGCCAAGCTCGCATGATGGGACTGGAGCATTATTACGGTAACCCCATCTCTAGCCATGCCGACAATTACCTTAATCTAATTGGTATTGGGCACGTTGTTGCGGTGACATCGGATAAGCATTTCAACGCGATGGCGTGTATGCAATTAATGCAAGACTTTGGTGAGCAGCGAGTCTTTTGTTTGCATGACAAGGTCAATGCCGATCCAAATGATAAGCACAATGTGGCTCAGGAATATCATGGTCTGCCATTCTTAGGTGGCGATGTGAGTTATAAAAAGCTCGCGAGTTTAATCAACCAAGGTGCAGAAATTAAACACACTAAGCTTAGTGATGAATTTACTTATGCGAATTATCTGCAAGAGCATAAAGATCGCTACGTATTACCGCTATTTTTGGTTAACAGTAAAGGCAGAGTCAAAATGTGTTATGACTTAGCTGCTTTTGATCCACAAACGGGAGATACAGTTGTTGCGTTGATGACTGGGAAAAAATCAACAACGCAACCAGAGTAACGTTTAAGCTGACTTGGTATTAAGGCTCTAACTATTAAGGCTTTAACTATTAAGGCGCTAACCATTAAGGTTCAATGGCTCGGCGAAGAAAACCGTCTGAGTCATTGAGCTTCTCTTTGGCTTGTTCATAACTCATACCCGTGAAATGCATCAAAATAGCCGCTTTGGCGTTATTGTCACTTTGGGCGAGGAGTGCCTCAGCTTGACTACGATCGCAGTCAGTCGCTTGCATTACGATTCGCACTGCGCGCGCAACTAACTTCTTGTTGGTCGCTTTCACATCCACCATCAAGTTCTGATAACTCTTGCCCAAGCGAATCATACTTGCGGTAGTTAACATATTCAAAATCAGCTTCTGAGCTGTGCCTGATTTTAGCCGTGTAGAACCGGTTAATGCTTCGGGGCCTACCACTGGTGAAATGGCAATAGTCGCAATATCGGCAATCGGAGAATTAGGATTGCATGAGATAGCGATAGTGGTTGCTCCGACGCGATTTGCATAATCAATGGCGCCAATCACATAAGGCGTACGGCCACTCGCAGCGATGCCCACCAAAATATCATGCTGATTGAATTCGATATTCTTGAGTTCTTGTTCGCCAAGAGAGAGTGAGTCTTCTGCCCCTTCTTGGGCTTTAAACATCGCCTCTTTGCCGCCAGCAATCAAACCAATGACCATGCTATCGCTGACGCTAAAGGTAGGCGGACATTCCACGGCATCTAAAACGCCCAAGCGTCCACTCGTGCCTGCGCCAAGATAAATTAATCGACCGCCTTGTTTAAAAGCTGCCGTAATGGCTTCAACCCCTTTTGCAACCTCAGGAAGTACTTTTTCCACAGCGAGCGGAACCAGCTTATCTTGTTGATTGAGGCGGGTGACGATATCTAGCGAACTGAGCAAGTCGATATCCATCGTGTCAGGATTTCGGGTTTCTGATACTAGATGGGACAGTGCGGTTAGCAGGGCATCGTTTGTCATAAATATCCTTGGGTGATCTTAATCTGGGTAATAAATTACGCCCAAAGAGGCTGGGCGACAAGCGCCTGTCACCGAGGGCAGATTGCTAGGAAGAGCGTGGAATCGACGATAGGCTAGCCATGCAAAGGCGATAGCTTCCATATCATCACTGTCTACGCCTTGGTCAGATGTCGTTGATACTGACCAGTTAGGAAGGTGCTTGGCAAGGCGTTGCATCAGCAATGGATTGCGCGCGCCGCCACCGCAAACATAGAGCGCCGGTTGGGTGCCTTGACTAAACCGCCTAACTTGATCGCTAATGCTTCGTGCGGTGAGTTCACACAAGGTTCGTTGAACATCGACGGCGCTGATATCGTTAAGCATCGAGTGCTGAGTAAGCCAATCTAAATGAAAATATTCTCTCCCAGTACTTTTGGGAGCTGACAAGGCAAAATAGGGATCAGAGAGCAGCTCGGTTAGTAACTCGGGATGAACTTGCCCTTGTTTCGCCCAAGCGGCGTTTTTGTCATACAACTTACCTTGATGCTGATAACACCAAGCGTCCATCAACATATTACCAGGACCAGTATCATAGCCGAGAACAGTCCCATCGGAGTTCAATACGGAGATATTGGCAATACCGCCGATATTAAGAATGACCACAGTGGACTCTTTTAGACCAAAGATGGCTTGATGAAACGCTGGGACGAGTGGCGCTCCTTGACCGCCTAAGGCCATGTCTTTACGGCGAAAGTCTGCGATGGTGGTAATGTTGGTTTGTGCAGCGATAAGGTTGGCATCACCCAATTGAATCGTAAAACGCTCTTCGCCAACGGGCTGATGAAAAACTGTTTGTCCGTGACAACCTATTGCAGTGATCTCTTGGGCTAAATGACCTGATTGAGCCAGTAAAGCTTGCACCGATTGTGCATAAAGTTTACCGAGTTGATGATCAATGGCTCCAATTTGAGCAATTGTCGTGGGCTGATTTAAGTTGATGGCTAAGATGGCTTCACGTAGCGATGCTGGAATGGCAAAGCAATCACTCGCCACTCGCTCAATTTTTCCTTCATTGATGGCAACCAATACGGTATCAACCCCATCTAAACTGGTACCGGACATAATGCCAATATAAAGTTCTTTCTGCATATCTTCTGTCATCCCTCTGTGATATCACCACAAAGGCATTGTAATTGAAATTTAAACTGAATAACCTCCTGCAATGTGACAAATTTTCCAGATCACCTTTTTCCTCAACTTTTGCCTAAGAACCAAGGAGACAACATGGGTCCGTTATGGTTAGACGTTGCAAGTTATGAATTGGACGCAGAAGAGCGTGAAATTTTGGCTCACCCGACCGTGGGTGGCGTGATTCTTTTTGCACGCAACTATCATGATAATGAGCAGCTTATTGCGTTGAATGCGAGCATTCGCCAAGCAGCAAAACGGCCTATTTTGATTGGTGTTGATCAAGAAGGGGGACGAGTTCAGCGCTTCAAAGAGGGATTTTCGTTGTTACCGCCGGCGCAGGCGTACCAACAATTCGACGAAGGCGCTCGTTTTGCTGAACAATGCGGTTGGCTCATGGCAGCAGAGTTGATTGCTCATGATGTGGACTTAAGTTTTGCCCCGGTATTAGACAAAGGCTATGACTGTAAAGCGATTGGTAACAGGGCGTTTGGCGATAAAGTGAATACCATCATTGAGTACAGCTCAGCCTTTATGCGTGGGATGAAAAGTGTTGGTATGGCAACCACTGGCAAACATTTTCCAGGGCATGGTGGGGTAATCGCCGATTCCCATTTAGAAACACCGTATGATCATCGTGATGACATTAGCCAAGATCTGGAAATTTTTCGTCATCAGATCAATCAAGGTATTTTGGATGCCATGATGCCTGCCCATGTCATTTATCCAAGTTACGATGCTTCTCCAGCCAGTGGTTCCCACTATTGGTTGAAACAGGTATTACGTCGTGAGCTAGGGTTTAACGGCATTATCTTTTCCGATGATTTAAGCATGGAAGGTGCGGCAATTATGGGAGGGCCTGCTGAGCGCTCTCAACAAGCATTAGACGGCGGCTGCGATATGATATTGATGTGCAATCAACGTGCTGCCGCGATCGAAGTCTTGGATAACCTACCGATTATCGACGTGCCGAATGCGTTATCTCTGTTAAAGAAAAAAACTATCCGATACAGCGATTTGATAACGAGTCATGAGTGGAAAACGGCTCACAACACTGCACTAAAAATTCGTGATTCATTGCTGGCTTAAGACGTCATCAACAGAAACCCAGACGTTCTTTGAGCTCTTTTAAGTAGCGACGGCTGACAGGAATTTGGTGACCACTCACAGTGGTGATTTCTGCCAGTCCGTTGTCAATCAGCTTGATTTCCCGAATGGCTTTTAGGTGAATCAAATATTGGCGATGGCAGCGTAACAGTGGCGTTTTCTCTTCCAATATTTTGAGCGTTAGTTGCGTGGTCATCTTACGCTCTGCTGTTTGAATCTGAACGCCACTGACTTCAATACAAGCAAATTCGACGTTATCGGTTGGAATCAGCATAATGCGGTTATGCCCTGCGCAGGGAATCTGTTCCAACTGATTGGGCGAGAGCACCTGATAAGAACCTTTTTCTTGTTGGGTACGTTTTAATCTTTGCAGTGTTTTTTGCAGTCGCTGGGTATCAATGGGTTTGAGTAGGTAATCAAAGGCGTTATCTTCAAAAGCTTGAATCGCATATTGATCATACGCGGTGACGAAAACAACGTGGGGCATATTGTCGGGATCGAGCATGCCAATCAATTCGATACCAGTCACCAGAGGCATCTGAATATCTAGAAAGATCACATCAGGCTTGAGCTGGTGGATCTTCTTTAAACCATCGATGGCATTGTTTGCTTCATCTAACACTTGAATGTCGTCGCTTTCACTCAATAGATCGATCAGCTCTTCACGCGCAAATTTTTCATCGTCTATGACCAGTGCCGTCAATTTCTGGCTCATGTTACTCGCTTCCTAAAAAGGGGATGATAAAACTCATTCTTGTGTAATATCCTGATTTTACATCGGTTTGTAATTTCGCGATATGCCCAAACTTATTGGTCAAGCGTTTATCAACAATCTCCATGCCCAATCCGCAGTGATCTTCTCTTTCATCTGACGCTTTTGTTTGGTAAGCCCCCGCATTATCTTCAACGACGATTTTGTCACCAGACAAATGGGTTTCACTGTAAATTCGGATACGTCCATTTTCGAGCAAGTTAGAGATGCCATGCTTCACGGCATTTTCCACTAATGGCTGTAGAGTGAATGTGGGGATTTTCTTGTCGAGTAGTGTCGGAGATATTGATATCTCAACATCAAGTCGATCGGAAAAACGTGCCTTTTCAATAGAAAGATAGGCATTCACGTGAGCCAATTCTTCTCTTAAGGTCACTGATTCGACATTCTGTTTTAGGTTACTGCGAAAGAATTGGGAAAGATTAAGGATCAGCTCTCTTGCGGTATCAGGATGGCGGCGAATGACCGCACTAATGGTGTTGAGCGCATTAAACAAAAAATGCGGGTTGATTTGCGCTTGGAGCAGTTTTATTTCCGCGCGAGACAGCAGCATTTGTTTTTGTTGATATTCACCATACAGAATTTGACTAGAGAGCAGTTGAGCGATCCCTTGCGCCATCGACATATTGATGGTGGAAAACAACTTGCGGCGAGGTTCGTACATCTTGATGGTACCAATCACTCGATCGCCAGCACGCAGAGGGATGATCAGTGCCGAACCTAGCTTACAGTCCTCATGAATCGAACATTGATAAGGGTGGTCTTTCCCATCAAGGTAAATAATCCGATTGGAGCGGATGGAGTCTAACGTACTGGTTGAGGAGATAGGTCGTCCAGGAATATGGTGATCATCACCAATGCCAATAAACGCAAGAATTTGTTCGGTGTCGGTAATGGCCACAGCCCCGACGTTCGTCTGCTCATAAACAATGCGGGCAATCTTCTTGGCATTTTCTGGGGTAAATCCCTCAGAAAGAATGCCCACCGAGCGTTCAGCCACGTTCAGAGCGCGGCGAGAAAACGCAGCAGAATACTCTTCAAAAATGGTTTTGCGGTCAACGAGGATGCTCATAAAGAGCGCCGCACCAAACGAGTTGGTTATGATCATCGGGGCAGCGATTTTCTTGACTAGATGAAATGCTTCATCAAATGGATCGGCGATGGCCAAAATGAGCGCCATTTGAATGATTTCAGCAACGAGCGTAATTGAAAAGACAATCATAGGACTAAAGAGTTGCTTGGGTTTACCACGATAAATTAGGTAGGCGTGCAGTAAGCCACCAATTAATCCTTCGACTGTAGTTGAAACCGCACAAGCCACATCGGTAAAGCCGCCCATGAAATAACGGTGTATTCCCCCAGTAAAACCGACCGCAGAACCCAGAATAGGCCCACCGAACAAGCCTGCCATTATGGCACCAATCGCACGAGTATTTACGATAGCGTCATCGATCTGTAGACCGAAGTAGGTTCCAGTGATACAAAAGAGGGAGAACAGGATATATAGGCATATTCTATGGCCGGGACGATAAGAAATATTCAGTAACGGCAAGAAAATAGGAGTTTTGCTCAACATGTACGCTAATACTAGATAGACGCACATTTGCTGCATTAAAGAGAGTATTAACTCCATATGAGTCCAAGATTCCTAATCAATACGAGTGCCTATTTTAAATAACTCAAGGAAGAGAAAACATCACTCTCACCAGATTTTTGTCATTCTGTGAGAGTATTTGGACCGTATATAATTATTTACATTATATGTTTTTTTAAATTTACACTTGCAATGTTTCAAAAGACTGTTAATTTGTTGCCTATTGGGTTTGAGGAACTGATGTTTAATACAAAGTGTAAAGATATATATACAGGTGTCGAGATGAAAAAAAGTGATTTAAGCGATATTCATATCGTTGATGAAGAGATACTGATCACCCCAGATGTGCTCAAAGCAAAACTGCCACTGAGTGATAAAGCGCGTCGTTTTATTCGCGAGTCACGCGAAACGATCGCTAATATTATTCACAAACGTGATCATCGTTTGCTGGTGGTATGTGGTCCATGCTCCATTCATGATATCGAAGCTGCTAAAGATTATGCTCGTCGCCTGAAAGCACTTTCTGAAGAATTAAAAGACCAAATCTATCTGGTTATGCGCGTTTACTTTGAAAAGCCTCGTACTACGGTAGGTTGGAAAGGCTTGATCAACGACCCTCGTTTAGATGGTACGTTTGATATTGAGCAGGGGTTACACATCGGTCGTCGTTTGTTGGTGGAACTTTCTGAGATGGAAATTCCTTTAGCAACAGAAGCACTGGATCCAATCAGTCCTCAATATTTATCTGACACCTTTAGTTGGGCGGCGATTGGCGCTCGTACGACTGAGTCGCAAACGCACCGTGAAATGGCCAGTGGTTTGTCTTCGCCAATTGGTTTTAAAAATGGTACTGATGGCAGCTTATCGACAGCAATTAATGCGATGAAAGCGGCTTCTTCAAGTCACCGTTTTATGGGGATTAGCCGTGAAGGTCAAGTTGCACTGCTGACAACACAAGGCAACCAGAATGGTCATGTCATTTTACGTGGTGGCAAGCAGACTAACTACGATTCAGTTTCTGTGGCTGAGTGTGAAGAAGAGATGAAAAATGCTCATCTTGAACCTTCATTAATGGTCGACTGCAGTCATGCGAACTCACGCAAAGACTACCGTCGTCAACCTTTGGTGGCGAACGACGTGATTAAGCAAATTCGTCAAGGGAATACCTCTATCATCGGTCTTATGATAGAAAGTCATATTAATGAAGGAAGTCAATCGGCTGACTTGCCTCTGTCTGAAATGAAATACGGGGTTTCTATTACCGACGCATGCATTGGTTGGGATACGACTGAGACCTTGCTACGTCGTGCGCATAGTGAATTAACTCCGTTTTTGACAGAACGATTGAAGAATAATTAAGGAAAGAGAACATGGCTGTAGAATTAAGTGCATTAAGAGATCAAATCGATGCGGTCGACCAACAAATGGTTGCGTTATTGGCACGTCGTCTTGCTTTAGTTGAGCAAGTCGGACAAGTCAAAAGTAAGCACGGTTTACCCATCTATGCACCTGATCGTGAAGCAGCCATGTTAGCTTCTCGCCGCGCAGAAGCTGAAAAGCAAGGTGTACCTCCGCAACTGATTGAAGACATACTGCGTCGTACGATGCGTGAGTCTTATGCCAGTGAAAAGGATTCAGGCTTTAAATGCTTAAATCCAGATCTGCGTTCAGTGGTGTTGATTGGTGGTAATGGTCAACTCGGTTCTTTGTTTGGCCGTATGTTCCGTTTATCAGGCTATCAAGTAAATGTAATTGGTAAAAACGACTGGGATAATGCTGATGAAGTGTTGAAAAACGCAGGATTAGTGATTGTCACTGTGCCGATTCATTTAACGTTGGATGTCATTGCTAAACTCAATCAATTACCAGAAGACTGTATCCTTGCTGATTTCACGTCAATTAAGTCAAAGCCTTTGGCTGCGATGCTAAACGCGCACAAAGGTCCAGTTGTGGGTTTACACCCGATGTTTGGTCCTGATGTTCCTAGCTTGGCTAAGCAAGTCATTGTTTGCTGTAATGGCCGTGGCGAAGAGTCTTACCAATGGTTGTTACAACAGTTTGGTATCTGGGGTGCCAGTGTGTGCCATATGCCAGCAGAAGATCATGATCATGGTATGACGATGATTCAGGCGCTGCGTCACTTTACGACGTTTGCTTACGGTGTGCATCTATCCAAAGTAAAACCGAACATTGAACAACTCCTGAAGTTGAGTTCGCCGATTTACCGTTTGGAGATCGCTATGGTCGGTCGACTATTTGCTCAAGATCCTAACTTGTACGGTGACATCATTCTTTCTTCTCAAGAAAATATCGACATGATTGATCGCTTCTACCAAAGTTTCTCTGAGTCAGTTGAATTGATCAAACGTCAGGATAAGCAAGGCTTTATTGATAATTTCAATCAAGTTAGCGAATGGTTTGGCGATTACTCTCAGCAGTTTATGAAAGAGAGCCAAAACCTGCTAAAACAAGCACATGATGCGATTCATCGCGGCTAACTGATGATGCTTTAATAAAAAAACGCTGCTTTTGTGCAGCGTTTTTTTATGGGATTAAGTTGGGCTTGAGAAGCGATGGGCATCAAATGTCATGCTGATCCATCAAATGGTCTAGATCGCGATGCAGTAATTCATCATTCCCCATATTGAGTTCAACGAGGCGTTTGAGATGGCCTAGGCTCTCTAGATCGATATGATCCACTTGTAGCCGGAGAAGGTTACTGCGTAAATCTACTATTTGAGCGGTTAATTGGATAGAGACATCACTACCGGATAAAGGAATATTGACCTCGATGGGTTTGTCCGACAATAGTGCTTGCGGTGTTTCACAGGAAACGAGTAGTCCGTGAAGGGATATGTCCTTCACCATTGCATTAAAGCTGATATCGCATTGCGTTAAGCTCGCAGGAGCTTGATAAATGACTCGTAAAAACCGCCGTCTTTCCATTGTATTTAGGTCCATAAAAGAGAAATGGATTACGCTGGTAAGCATAGCAGATTGTCTTAAATAATAGAGATGTAGATATAAAAATGCGGGATAGGGCAAAAAAAGAGGCCACGATGAGTGACCTCTTAATGCATCTTATAGCGATTATTTAGCGATACGTTTGTACTTGATACGGTGTGGTTCAGCAGCTTGTGCACCAAGCGTTGCTTTTAACCATTCCATATATTCGGTGTAGTTACCTTCATAGAAGTTAACTTGACCTTCATCGCGATAATCGATGATGTGCGTAGCGATACGGTCTAGGAACCAACGGTCGTGCGAAATCACCATGGCACAGCCTGGGAATTCCAATAGAGCCTCTTCCAACGCACGTAAAGTTTCTACGTCAAGGTCGTTGGTTGGTTCGTCGAGTAAGAGTACGTTACCGCCAGCTTTAAGCAGCTTAGCTAAATGAACACGGTTACGTTCACCACCAGAAAGCTCACCAATCACTTTTTGCTGATCGACACCCTTGAAGTTAAAGCGTGAACAGTAAGCACGAGCAGGTACTTCGAAGTTATTGATGCGAATAATATCGTTACCTTCAGAGATCTCTTGGAATACGGTATTTTTCGGATTCATGCTATCGCGGAACTGTTCCACAGACGCCAATTTCACGGTGTCGCCCATTTCGATGGTGCCAGAATCAGGCTGCTCAACGCCGCTCAACATCTTGAATAGTGTTGATTTACCTGCACCGTTGGCACCGATGATACCGACGATTGCACCTTTAGGCATGTTGAACGATAGGTTGTCAATTAGCACTCGACCATCAAAAGACTTGGTCAGATTCTTCACTTCCAACACTTTGTCACCTAGGCGTTCACCTGGCGGAATAAACAGTTCGTTGGTCTCGTTACGTTTTTGATGATCAGTATTTTGCAGCTCTTCAAAACGTGCCATACGTGCTTTTGATTTCGCTTGGCGACCTTTAGGGTTTTGACGAACCCATTCCAGCTCTTTCTCAATGGTTTTTTGACGAGCTTTCTCTTGAGCTGCTTCGTGTTTTAGACGCGCATCTTTTTGTTCAAGCCATGAGCTGTAGTTACCTTGCCATGGAATACCTTCACCACGGTCAAGCTCTAGAATCCAACCTGCTGCGTTATCCAAGAAATAACGGTCGTGGGTAATCGCCACAACAGTACCTGAATAATCAACAAGGAAATGTTCTAGCCATGCAACTGATTCTGCATCAAGGTGGTTGGTTGGTTCATCGAGAAGCAGCATATCTGGGCGTTCAAGAAGTAAACGACAGATAGCCACACGACGACGTTCACCACCGGATAGGTGAGCGATTTTTTGATCCCACTCAGGGAGACGCAGTGCGTCAGCCGCACGTTCTAAAGCGTTCTCTAGGTTGTGGCCATCTTTTGCTTGAATGAGCGCTTCAAGCTCACCTTGTTCTTTTGCTAGTGCATCGAAGTCTGCATCTTCTTCAGCATATGCAGCATACACTTCATCAAGACGTTTAAGTGCCCCTGCAACATCGGCAACAGCTTCTTCAACTACTTCACGAACTGTCTTGTTTTCATCAAGTTTTGGTTCTTGAGGTAGGTAGCCTACATTGAGGCCTGGTTGAGGACGAGCTTCACCATCATAGTCTTGGTCAACACCTGCCATGATACGTAGCAGAGTGGATTTACCAGCACCATTAAGACCTAAAACACCGATCTTAGCCCCAGGGAAAAAGCTCAACGAGATGTCTTTCAGTATTTGACGCTTAGGTGGCACAATTTTGCTCACCCGAGACATGGTATATACGTATTCAGCCATTGCCGATCGTTCCTAATCTTTCTAACAAAGTAAAACCGTCATTCTATACTAAACATCAATGATTTGTTACTAGCGTCAAGTGAGAGGTTGTCAAAATGTGGGCCTATCCAAAACAGCTTGGTAACGACATCACGATTGTTATATAGACTTTCACTATAAAGGTAGGTGATGTCCTATTATTTACAGCAAGTTTACAGCCTTACTCTTTACTTTTTTCTTCAAAATTTGCGTAATAAATAGTCAACCTGATGAGTGGGATAAGGAAGTTAGTTTCATGACAAGATGTTGGCGGGCCATTCGGTTTTGTGGAGCGACTCTGTATGGTCTGGCATTAACGGTTTGTGCAAGTAGTTTTGGTGTCACCGCGCAAACCTTGGAGCAGCAAAGGGATTTATACGACAAAGCTCAACGATGGCTAGACGAAGATAATCTTGCTGTTTACCAAAAAATTCGTTCCCAGCTTGATGAATACCCCTTAACTCCATATTTGGACTATCGCTCGTTGCTAATCAATATTGGTAGCAAGCCTCCGATTGTGGTGCGCGCTTTTATTGATAGCCACCAAGAGTATCCCTTTGCGGCGCGGATTGGTGCTCCTTATATCACTGCTCTGGCCAGTCAACAAAAGTGGGCAAGATTGGTTGAATTTCAGCGGCAAGAACCAGTAGGTGAAGAGTATCAGTGTTGGTATTACTACGCCAAATTGCAAACTGGTGATCTTAAAGAGGCCTTTAAAGGTGCTAAGTCGCTTTGGTTAAAAGGTTCAAGCATCTCTGATGCTTGTGATCCTTTGTTTCGAGAATGGGCGCGTCTTGGCGGGAAGACGGATGAGTTGATTTATGAGCGAATGTTATTGGCTTTTGAAGGGCGTAACATCAGCTTGATGAGCTACCTTTATCAACAACTCAAAGATGAGAAAATTCGGCTTTGGGGTCAGCATATGCTTGAGCTGTATCATCATCCCGAACGGATTACCTACGTTGCGGTGCGTTATCCTGCTACCTTAGATTTGCCATCACAGGTGCTACTTTCTATTGAAAAATTGGCACGAATCGATCCAGCTAAAGCTAAGTCGGTTTTGAATGACACCAAAAGTTCGGTTGATTTAACCGAGCAGCAAGTGCAATCGTTGTCTCAATATATTGCGTTGCAACTGGTGGATTCTAATGATCGTAAGCTTGTTCCATGGCGAGACAGTGTGATTGCTGCAAGTCGTGACCCTGATTTACTTAAAATGCGGATTCGAATGGCATTGCGTCAAGTCGATTGGGCGGGAGTGAAAAGCTGGATTAGTCTCTTACCAAAAGATGAACAGCAAGAGTTCTGTTGGCAATACTGGTTAGGTCGTAGTGAGTTGGAAACGGGCGAAACAGAGCAAGGGCATCAACGCTTAAAAGCCATTATTGGGCATCGCAATTTCTACAGTGTCGCTGCAGCGATAGAGTTACGACAATCGGTTCAATATCCTAGTCATGATCTGCAGTTTGATCCTCAACTGATTCACCCATATCAAAAAGCTTTAACTCGAATTGAAGAGTTGATCAATCGGGACAAGATCACTGCGGCTAAAAGTGAATGGAGTTGGTTATTAGATAGAGTTTCTCAAGACGAAAAAGAGATGCTGGCGGTCTATGCGGCAAATAAACATTGGTATCACCTAACCGTAACCGCTTCGATATCAGCCAGTCTTTGGAATAACATCGAATTGCGATTTCCCTTGGCACATCAATGGTGGTTTAACTTTTACGGCAATAAAAATGGTATTGATCCTGTGACCTTGATGTCCTTAGCAAGGCAAGAGAGTGCATGGGATACAGAAGCTCAGTCACCAGTAGGTGCACGCGGTATTATGCAGATCATGCCTTCTACGGCTAAATATACCGCTAAGAAATATCAGATAGAGTATACCAGCGTGAACGATCTCTATGATGTGAGCAAAAATATCGAGATTGGTAGCCATTACTTTAGTAGTTTGCTTAAACGGTACGATAAGAACCGTATTTTTGCATTAGCCGCTTACAACGCTGGTCCACTTCGGGTCGATAACTGGCGCAAAGAGACGAAAGGTAAGTTGGGGCCAATGGCGTTTATTGAAGCGATTCCATTTAAAGAGACTCGAGGTTACGTACAAAATATATTGATGTTTGAAGTCTATTATCGGGATTTGATGGGGGCTCAAGGTCAGTTTTTGACTTCAGATGAAATGAAGGCAAAATATTGATTCTTTTGAGGGGTTATCTACAATAGTGCGGTGTATCGCTTTATGAGTACAGTTATGACAGAGCAACCACAATATCACGAGTGGCAGCAGTTAATGGATTTGATTGCGCGAGCTGTTCAAGATGGTCAACATGAGATGTTATTGACCATGCTAATGACCGCAGACGAACGGGATGCGCTGATCGCTCGAGTTAATATTTTTGGTGAGTTGATGAAGGGCGATTTGTCACAAAGGCAAATTAGCCAAATGCTTGGGGTTGGTATTGCAACGATAACCCGAGGCTCTAATGAGCTAAAATCCCGCACCGATGCTGAGAAGCAAGAGTTATCTAATTTGATTCTGAAATCTTAATAAAACGCTAGCCTAGGCTAGCGTTTTACTTTTTCATTTAAAGATTGTCAGGGTAATGCTTTGGGTTAATAAACGGCACTAACGCAAGAATTAAAGCTTGATGATACACGCTGCTTCGAGTGAGCTGGAACTGGGTTAGTAGTCCGATGGCTCCGCCTTTCTGCTTAATATTATCGGTATTAAACAGCTCATCCATTACGTGGCCCAATTCATGCGAATGGGACAGTTTTTCAATGACTGCTGGTGGCAGTTCAAGGCTAGCTGAGCGAGATTCACCGCGACGAGTCATGGATTCGATGACCATCCAAGCAAAGGTGCGATTGCCTGCAATACCAGCTTCAAGACCTACATAGTAGTCAGCACCTGGGGTATGCGCTTTGGCATTTTTAACTCTATTCACCGCTCCTAAATGAGTCTCTTCGTCTCCAATCGGTTGATCAGGGACGTCACTGCTGACAGCAACGCCAACAAATTCAAAGGTCTGCTCTGGAAATACCGCTTCAAACGCGCTTTTTACCGCATTGATTTTAGCTGGATTGAGTGACGATATGATAACTTGGCTCATGAATTCCGTTCTCTTGGTCTGATATTTGCCACTGCAAGATGTCGTTAAAAGACATAGGGTGAGCATAGTAATACCCTTGCAGAAAATCACAAGAATAGTTCACAACCCACTGATGGCTCGCGGCATTTTCAATACCTTGAGCGGTAACCGTCATTCCTTGTGAGTGGCATAGCTCGATCAATGGTTTAATGACACTTTGTTTATTTTCTTTAAACAGAGTTTCTAAGAAACTGCGACCGAACTTGATGTTTTTGATTGGATACTGAATCAATTGTGACAAAGAGGTATGGTGGACACCAAAATCGTCAATGGTTAGCCCAAAGCCAAGTTGGCTTAACTCTTTGAGTAAAGGATAGTTTTGGATATCTGCGGCAAATGTCTCGGTAACCTCAAAGGCAACATCACTTGGTAAAGTGCCATTGATTCTCGCCTGTTTTACGATAAATCCAGCTAAATCCAAAGAGGTCAACGAAGCGGAAGATAGGTTGATGGAGAGCTGAATATGCCCGCCAATATGGTGTTTTAAATTGGCAAACTGAGCAAAGGCATTTTTAATCACCCATTGGTCCAAAAGACCGAACAGTCCAGTTTGCTCCGCAATCGGAATAAACTCGGCGGGGGACACTTCACCCAATAGCGCCGAATGCCAACGTAATAGCACCTCCACGCCAACGACTTTACCGTTGCTACGCGAAAAATAAGGTTGGTAGACCAGCGAAAATTCCTCATCAAAATTGCCGGCGCGTAATGCACGTTCGACGCTGTTGCGTCGTTGCACTTCTTCATCCAGCTTCTGGGAATAGAAAGCGATTTTATTTTTACCAGAGTTCTTTGCCTGGTACATCGCGGCATCAGCGTGGATTAGAAGTTTATCGATATGATCTCCATCAACCATAAAAGTAGAAATGCCGATACTAGCAGTGATCGGAAAGTTCGACAGTGATGAATTATCGTTGTTACGTATTGGTTCTAATAGGCGTTGGGCAAAATCGAGAGCGCAATCATTTAAGCGCTGTGGACCACCGATCAAAATGGCAAACTCATCACCGGAGAGACGTGATGCGATGCTAAATACACCATACGTCCGATTAAATTCGTCGCACAACAAGCG
This sequence comes from Vibrio porteresiae DSM 19223, assembly GCF_024347055.1. Lineage (NCBI taxonomy): Bacteria > Pseudomonadati > Pseudomonadota > Gammaproteobacteria > Vibrionales > Vibrionaceae > Vibrio > Vibrio porteresiae. The sequence continues at coordinate 2,992,320 of NZ_AP024895.1, read as the reverse complement.
CATGTGAGTAGCAAAGCTAATTAATAGAGAGTCACCTACTTGGTGGCCATACTTATCGTTGACATATTTGAAGTTATCTAAATCGACGTACAGTACCCAAGCGTGATGTTTTGCTGGCAGTTCTGCAAGAGTTTTTTGCGCTTGAACTTGGAACTGGTGGCGGTTCGCTAACTTAGTTAGATGGTCATTTTCTGCCAAAATTTTAGTACGTTGATACGTGCTTTCTAGCTCAGTGTACATAGCATAGAAACGTGTCGATAGGCGGCCAATTTCGTCGTTAGTATTGAGCTTTTCGATGTTACGTCGTTTCTTATTTTCTACTTCTTGCAGTTGGGTATCTAGCCGCAGTATGGGGTTAATCACATGGCGATAGAGTAAGAGTAGCAGCAATAATACAGTGACAAACGAAGAGACTGCGAAGGAGACTAGCAGATCTTTTTGAATGCCATTGAGCTGATTTTTCAAGATCATAGGGGCAGGATCGAGAATGGCGTAGTAGCCCGGCATCAATTCTGCTGTTTGCAAGAGCTCATGATCTTTCTTTGGTAGCTGATGAGAAAAGTAAATGAGAGTCTTGTTGTCAAACTCCATCTTTTTACGCAGTGCATTGAATTGATCCAGTTTGACATAGACCACTACGAAGAAAACCTGATTACGGTTGTAACTCAAAGGAGTTTCAAGCGTCTGGGTATCAAGCACATCATAACGGACTAAGACACCTTCTCCTGCGGAGTTAGTGGTATAGCTGACGTTTGAGGTTTTACGAGTCTTTTCAAATTGCTGATCAACGTATTTCTTTACGGTTGGATCGATCTGCGCAAATGGGTCATTACTGTTTTCTGCATAGTAAAGAACCTTTTTATTGCCATCCAAAATCGAGAGGGCAACAAATTGCTGTTCACTAGGCTGTAGGATATGCAGGGTTTCATGCATATTATCCACCAGTTCTAGTTCTCGATAAGGGTTCTGCTTATGAGAAAAGTAATAACGAATGATGTCACTTTTCGACAAAGTAAACGAATAGCTACTGACCAGCGCTTTGGTTTGTTGAAAGTGGCTGGCCAGTTTTTCCATATTGAGTTGTAGATAACTGTCCGTGCGCTTAATCAGTGCATCTTTTTGACTGTTATAAATAATGTAGCTTGACGCCGCGGAGCTTAAAAGGATAACCGGAGCGATAAGCAGGAGTATTCTATGGTTTAACTTCATGCTGGTTGATAATACTGTTTATGATTTTAGCCCTGACATTTAAATTCTCCGGAGTAAGCTCACTGTCAATAAGACCGCCCCCCTGTAAAGCCTCAGGAGGAAAGATCGACTTATCATTAGCGTAAGATTTCGGTAGTAATTTAATTGCTTCTGTATTTGGTGTTGCTGCTCCTATATCTAGAGCATTCAATTTGGCTATTTCAGGTTTCATTAGAAACTCTAGGAACTGCTTAGCCTCTTTTTTGACATGAGAATTACTGTTTATTGCCATACAGTCAATCCACAAGTACGGTTCTCCATGCGGAGTCACAAAATCCCAATCATTTGTATTGAAATAGCGGTTAAGTGAATACTGATCCCCACTGTAGGCAACCGCCATATGAAGTTTGTCACTGTTTTTATGACTGCGAACATAACTCAGCAAGTACTCATAAGTAAGAATGTTTGGATTGGCTTTGAGCATTGCTTCATAAGCTTGTTTTAGCGCGTGCTCATTGTCGGTAATTGGCGAGTAGTTGAAGCTGTAAAGTGCTGGCAAAAGTGTTTCAACACTGTCTTGAATCATTCCCACGTGACCACGCTGCGACGGTTCGATGTTAACCATGTCGCTCCATTGCGGAACATGGTCGACTTTGCTTTTACGATAGGCAATTCCAACCGATCCCCAAAAGTATGGAATGGCGGCTGTACCACAGGCTTGGTTCCAACGAGGAAGGTTGTTTTTACGATTGGTTAGGTCGGTTAAGTCTTCGAAAACGTGTTGACGCGAAAATAAATGTGCAGAGATGTTATCTAAGACAACAATATCGAAAGGCAGCTGTAAACTCTTTAACATTAATAAGCTTCGTTCATCATCATTATCAAAATGATATAGATTAAGCTTAATATCGTGACTTTCATTCCATTTATTTATAACACGTTTAGAAAGCGTGTCTTCCCATAAATAAATATTGAGTTCAGTAGAAAAAGCGAATTTGGTGAATAACAGACTCACCAGCAAGGAAATAATGACACCCTTTTTCATAAAAAGTTGTTAGACCTTGTAATTGAAAGCACTGAAATAAAGGTGGTATGGAATGCTGTTCGTTAACCGAGGGAGAGAAAAGCTGACAGACGAACTCATTGATACCACTGTGAAATCGATTTCTTCGATTGTAAAGTAATCAAAATGATGCTGCCAGCTCTTTTGTTCAATGTTGCAATTAAACCCTATTAACTCAGTTTAATTTGGGTCGGTTTTACATTTTCAATAGGGTAAGAACCAAGAACTTTTAAATGAGTTGTTAATTTAGTTAATTCACTGAGAGCTTGTTGCATTTCTGGTGAATCAAGATGTGCTTCCAAATCAACATAAAACATTTCTTCCCACGGGTTACCCATAATTGGACGTGATTCCAATTTAGTCATGTTAATACCGTAACGCTGTAGAACTAATAAAGAAGAAACTAATGAACCGGCTTCTTGCGCTGTCGACATAATTAATGTTGTCTTCGCTGGAATTTGTAATGACACATCAATTGGTTTGCGTGCAACAACAATAAAGCGAGTGTAGTTTTCCGTCTGATTAGCAATATGGGATTTTATAGACTGCAGTCCATAAAGTTTACCGCTGGCTGCACTGCCAATTGCTGCAACATCGGTACGATTTAACTCAACGACTTTTTTCATCGCATCTGCCGTACTCACACATGACTCAAGTTGAACGTCTTTTAGATGACGCAAAAATTCACTGCATTGTTGGTGAGGTTGCGGGTGAGAGTAGAGCACTTTAATGTCTTCAAGTTTTACATCAGAAGTTGCGAGTAGACTGTGCTCAATCGGTTGAGTGATTTCACCGACGATATAGAGAGTTGTGTGTTGTAGTAAGTCGTAAACTTCATTGATTGAACCTGAGCTCGTGTTTTCGATAGGTAAAACACCATAGTCAGCATGACCCGCTTCTACGGTTTCAGTGATATCACGAAAGTGCTGGCAGTTAATCTCAATCAATTCTGAGTGTTTACGGCTGAAATACTCGCGAGTTGCTAGATGAGAGTAGGAACCTTTCGAGCCTAGAAACGCAACACGCGCTAAAGGTTTTGAATACTGTGGATTAGCCAATTCCTGGAGGTAAGCTTGTTGTAGCAGTACAGAGTCTTCGATGATGGTGTGAAAAAGCTTAGTAATGTATTGAGCGTCTAGGTCGTAGTTTTCTTTACCAGAATTGATTAGTTTGACTAGAAGCTGCTGCTCGCGTTTGGCATCGCGTACCGGTTTTGCGGTTTTTACTTTGCTTTTGGCTACATCGATGCTGAGTTTTCGGCGCTCAGATAACAGAGCAAGAAGCTGATCATCCAGTTCATTTAAGCGCAGTCTAATCTCATCAAGAGAAAGAGAGTTGTCTGTCATAACACATTATCCTTATATGAAAAAAGCCTCCCGAAGGAGGCTTTCTGTTCGTTTTTGACTTCTTTATGCCAACGAGCAAGCCTCCAAGAATTATCGGAGAAAAAAGAAGTCAAAAAAGAACGGGAATGGGGTCATAGTTTTAGTCTACATGCTCACTATAGAGTCCTCACAATAAGCAAGGCTTGGTAAGGCGTCAAGCAAAAAAATAGCGCCTTACGGCGCTATTATGAAATCGTTTACTCAAGAATATCGGGAGCCGGAGTGGCTGTACGTCGTGCTTCTGGTTTGTGACGTAGTTTATTCAACTGACGTTCTAGCTTTTGTTCTACCTCATTAATGGCTAGATAGAGATCTTCATTGATTGCAGAAGCGTTTAGTTGTCCTTTTGGAATACTCACACTGGCGTCAAATTTTTTCTGCTTGTTTGGCTCTTCGCTGAAACTTGCTTGGCAGCTAATGATGTCCACTTGCCATTTCTCTAGCTTTTTAAATTTGCTCTCAATGTGATTACGGATGGCAGAGGTAACGTCGATGTTTTTACCAGTAATGTTCAATTGCATAGTGCCTTTCCTCTGATATATCCCTCATTGGGTGAATTCAGATTGCATGATCAAAGCATCAAATAATGTGATCTACATCACTTTATGGTGTGAGATTTTGCGCAGTCAATCTGAACGTGATCTTCCGCAAGGAGTGGGATTAAAAAGATCAAAAAAAGCTTGAGATTCGTAAATAACGGGTTACATTGGAGAGAGTGGAAACTAAAAATCCTAACGTTTTTAGGGATTTGTTTCGTGCTAAAAATAAGGTAGTGCAAAAAATGCTCTCTAATAAAGTGTGACTCAAGTCACTATTCATTAGGGAGCATTTTTTTCTTTATTTCCTCATAAAGTAAGGCCACTTCATTGAAGTGGCCTCGCCTTGAGTAACACTTACTTCTAACCACTATGGCAGAGGATTTAGCGTCATTAGCTGTTGGGTGCGTTGAGCGGAATCCGTTAAACCTAACTTCTTATAGGCTTCTAATTCGATGCTGAGAGATTTTCTTGCCGCTTCGGTATCTGGATACGTTTTTTGGATTTCTTGAGCGCGGTTGATGGCAGCAATCCAAGCTTCACGACGTAAGTAGAAATCAGCAGTGGCAAGATCGTAATCGGCTAGACGATTTTTTAAAGCAAACATGCGTTTTTGCGCATCGGCGGCATATTGGCTATTTGGATAACGTTCCAGTAGCTTTTTAAAATCAGCAAAAGCAGATTTTGCCGGCTCAGGATCGCGGTCACTACGGTCTACGTTAAACAGGCTCTGCATAAAGTTTGCGTCTTGCGCCATATACGTTAAGCCACGCATATACAATACCCAATCCATTTTTGGATGAGTCGGATTTAAGCGAATGAAACGTTCGATAGATGCTAACGCCATCGCCAAATCATCACTCTTGTAGTACGCATAAATGAGGTTTAGCTGAACTTGTTCAGAGTAAGCACCGAATGGATAGCGAGAATCGAGAGCTTCCAATTTTTCGATCGCGGTTTGCCAGCTTCCTGATTGTAACGACTCCTGAGATTCCGAATACAGTTGGGAAGGTGGAACGTCAGGAACCACTTTTTTGCTGCTTGAGCAGCCAGCTAAAAGGGTTAAAGCGATTAGGCCAGTTATAGTCTTATATTTCATGTCAGGAGAAACTTCCTTGAAATTAGTGCTTCTTAAACAGTAGAGCTAAGTGCGCTCCGTAAAACGTGACGTTACTTTCTATTCAGTAACAGATACAATGGCGTCATATATTATCCATACTAGTGGCATTAGTCCCACGGTTTTTAAAAAAGTTCGATATGGCTCAGCAGATTGAATTAACTCAAACAGTCAAAGAAAGTCAACTTGGTCAACGTCTTGACCAAGCGGTGGCTGAATTATTCAGCGATTTTTCCCGTTCTCGTTTAAAAGAATGGTTATTAGAAGGGAAAGTTTCCCTTAACGGTAATGTGATCACTAAACCAAGAACTAAGGTGTTCGGTGGTGAGGTAATCTCTGTTATCGCTGAATTGGAAGATGAAGAACGCTGGGAAGCGCAAGATATCCCATTGGATATCGTTTACGAAGACGATGACATTATTGTTATCAATAAACCTCGCGATTTTGTTGTACATCCAGGTGCTGGTACACCTGATGGCACCGTATTAAACGCGTTGCTATTTCATTATCCAGCGATCGCAGAAGTACCTCGCGCAGGTATCGTGCATCGTCTCGATAAAGACACAACAGGTTTGATGGTGGTTGCTAAAACCGTCCCAGCACAAACTAAGCTGGTACGTGAACTGCAAAAACGTAATATCACCCGTGAATATGAAGCGATTGCGATTGGCCGCATGACTGCTGGTGGTTTGGTTAACAAACCAATCGGTCGTCACTCGACAAAACGTACTCTGATGGCGGTTAGTCCAACAGGTCGCGAAGCCGTGACTCACTATCGTGTTGCGGAGCACTTCCGTGAACATACTCGTATTCGCCTGCGTCTAGAGACGGGCCGTACCCACCAGATTCGTGTGCATATGTCTTATATCCAGCATCCATTGCTAGGTGACAGTGCATACGGTGGTCGTGCTCGTATTCCTAAAGGTGCTTCAGAAGAATTGACAGAGATGATTCGCGGATTTGATCGCCAAGCTCTGCACGCGGTAATGTTGAAATTTGACCATCCTATTACAGGTGTACCACTCGAATTTCACGCTCCCGTTCCAGATGATATGGTAGAAATGGCTGAAGCATTACGCCAAGATGCATTAGCTAACCCGATCGAAGAGTATTAATCATGAATCACGTCATTCCCAACTGGCCTGCACCTAAACAAGTTAAAGCGTTTGGCTCAACTCGAGTAGGGGGCTTTTCCCAAGGACCTTATCAAGGACTTAATTTGGGAATGCATGTTGGGGATGATGCTGCTACGGTTGAACGTAATCGTAGCAAGCTGGTTCAAGATGCAAACATGCCAAGTTTGCCAGTGTGGTTAAATCAAACGCATTCAAACGTGGTGGCTGTTTGTGAAGAATCTACATCAGCTGTCGTTGATGCTGATGGGGTGGTGACTTCAACGCCGCAGGTGGTTTGTTCTGTAATGACAGCCGATTGTCTGCCGGTGTTGATTACCAATACTGCAGGAACTCAGGTTGCTGCTGTTCATGCTGGATGGCGTGGATTGGCTAATGGCATTATTGAAAATGCGTTGAAAAAAATGAGTGGTGAACCACTTATTTGGTTAGGTCCTGCGATTGGACCGAGCGCATTTGAAGTTGGCGAAGACGTGCTAACCGCTTTTGTATCTATGCATAGTGACACCGAACAAGCTTTTACTCCTCGTGAAGGCATTGCTGGTAAATGGTTGGCCGATATGGATTTGATTACACGTATCCGGTTAAATGATCTGGGTGTAACCCAAATATTCTCCTCTAACCTCTGCACCTTTAATGATGCTGCGCGTTTTTATTCCTACCGCAGAGAAGGAATCACTGGAAGGCAAGCTTCTTTCATCTGGATCGAAGAGTGATCTAATTTCTGTAAATAATCTGACCAATTCCCCTTGAAATTTGTTGCTCGCATTACCATTTTCCTAACGTAATTAATTTAACTCATTTGAGGTTAGGAAGGTTGTTATGCGTCTTGATAGATTTACAAGCAAATTTCAAATAGCCATTTCCGACGCTCAGTCGCTCGCGCTTGGGCGTGATCATCAATACATTGAACCTGTTCATCTGATGGTCGCATTAATGGACCAAAATGGCAGTCCAATTCGACCACTGCTCACCATGCTCGACGTTGATGCGATGCAGCTTCGTTCTAAACTCGGTGAGATGCTCGATCGTTTACCAAAAGTAAGCGGTATCGGCGGTGATGTTCAGCTTTCAAATAATTTAGGCACTCTTTTTAATGCTTGCGACAAAGTCGCGCAGAAGCGTAAAGATGCTTATATCTCTTCTGAGATTTTTCTATTAGCAGCACTGCAAGATAGAGGTCCTTTAGGTCAATTGCTAAAAGACCTAGGTTTAACCGAGAAAAAAGTGAATGACGCGATAGAGAAAATTCGCGGTGGACAAACGGTTAACGATCCAAATGCAGAAGAGCTAAGACAAGCACTGGAAAAATACACTGTCGATCTCACTGAACGTGCAGAACAAGGTAAGCTTGACCCTGTGATTGGGCGTGATGATGAAATCCGTCGAATTATTCAGGTACTGCAACGTCGAACCAAGAATAACCCAGTGATTATTGGTGAACCGGGTGTAGGTAAAACGGCAATCGTGGAAGGTTTGGCGGAACGTATTATCAATAATGAAGTTCCAGAAGGTTTGCGTGGTCGTCGAGTTCTTGCCTTGGATATGGGGGCGCTGGTTGCTGGTGCTAAATATCGTGGTGAATTTGAAGAACGTCTGAAATCAGTATTAAACGAGCTTTCTAAAGAAGAAGGTAACGTTATTCTCTTTATCGATGAACTACATACAATGGTAGGTGCTGGTAAAGGTGAAGGCTCTATGGATGCAGGTAACATGTTAAAACCTGCATTGGCACGTGGTGAGTTACACTGCGTGGGTGCGACAACGCTTGATGAATATCGTCAATATATAGAGAAAGATCCTGCACTGGAACGTCGTTTCCAAAAAGTGCTGGTAGATGAACCATCGGTAGAAGATACCGTGGCGATTTTACGTGGATTGAAAGAGCGTTATGAACTGCACCACCACGTTGAAATTACTGACCCAGCTATTGTTGCGGCGGCAACATTATCAAACCGTTATATTTCAGATCGTCAATTGCCTGATAAAGCGATCGATTTGATTGATGAAGCGGCATCTAGCATTCGTATGCAGATTGACTCAAAACCAGAAGCTTTAGATAAATTGGAGCGTAAAATCATCCAATTGAAAATCGAACAGCAGGCTTTGTCGAATGAACATGATGACGCTAGCGAAAAACGATTGAACATCCTTAACGAAGAGTTACAGGAAAAAGAACGTGACTACGCTGAACTAGAAGAAGTGTGGAAAGCGGAAAAAGCTGCATTGTCTGGAACTCAGCACATCAAATCTGAGTTAGAGCAGGCGCGTCTTGATTTAGAAGTGGCTCGTCGTGCAGGTGATTTGAGTCGTATGTCTGAGTTGCAATACGGGCGTATCCCTGAGTTGGAAAAACAGCTCGACCTTGCCGCTCAAGCGGAAATGCAAGAGATGACTTTGTTGCGTAATAAAGTCACAGATGCTGAAATCGCAGAAGTGCTCTCTAAGCAAACGGGTATTCCGGTTTCCAAAATGTTGGAAGCAGAAAAAGAAAAACTGCTGCGTATGGAAGATGTATTGCATGAACGTGTGATCGGCCAAGTGGAAGCAGTAGAAGTGGTTGCTAACGCAATTCGTCGTAGTCGAGCAGGTTTGTCAGACCCTAATCGACCAATTGGTTCTTTCCTATTCCTCGGTCCAACTGGGGTTGGTAAAACCGAATTATGTAAGACACTGGCAAACTTCATGTTTGATAGCGAAGATGCCATGGTTCGTATCGATATGTCTGAGTTTATGGAGAAACACTCTGTGGCTCGCTTGGTGGGCGCACCTCCAGGCTATGTTGGTTATGAAGAAGGTGGCTATTTAACGGAAGCTGTACGTCGCAAACCTTATTCAGTCATTTTGCTGGATGAAGTGGAAAAAGCGCACCCGGATGTGTTCAACATACTGTTACAGGTGCTAGATGACGGTCGTTTGACAGATGGACAGGGCCGCACGGTTGATTTTCGCAATACTGTGGTGATCATGACATCTAACTTGGGGTCTGAGCGTATTCAGGAAAACTTTGCTCATCTTGATTATCAAGGTATTAAAGAGCAAGTTATGGAAGTGGTAAGTCAGCATTTCCGCCCAGAGTTCCTAAACCGTGTGGATGAAACGGTAGTCTTCCACCCACTAGGTCAAGCTCATATTCGTTCTATTGCTTCTATCCAATTGGAACGTTTACGTAAACGTCTATTGGATAAAGACTACGAATTGAAAGTGAGCGATGAAGCTTTAGCTTTGATTGCTGATGTAGGCTTTGATCCTGTGTATGGTGCTCGACCTTTGAAACGGGCAATTCAACAGAATGTCGAAAACCCATTAGCGAAAGCGATTTTGGCGGGTAAATTTGTCCCTGGTCAGGCAATTCACCTAAGTGTCAAAGATGGCCACATTGATGCTTACCAATAATTCGAGCATCAAATAAGTTACTAGGAGAGCCTTTGAGGCTCTCCTTTTGCATTTATTTGCACTAATAATGTTCTCTTTGGATGAGTTTTAATCATTCAAACCAAAAAGAGGAAGTTTTCTAACATTGCCCCTTGCTTCGTTATTAAAAGTGCCTATAATTCGCTTCCGTTGTCAGGCAGTAATGAGTTTCACGCCAAAACAACTGGACGATTAAGTTTAAGAAATTAAATGAAAAAAGTGGTTGACTAACGAAAGCTAATCGCTAAAATGACCGTCCGCTTTGAGATGAAATCGAAAAGCAAAGCTCTTTAACAATTTAAACCTATCAATCTGTGTGGGCACTCGTTGATGATAATCATAGCTTCTTAGGAAGCACAATGGTTTCAATGAACTGAGTGACCAATTAAGTCTTCGGACTTAGCACAGTCAATTCGTTTTGATTTCACTTTTTAAAAGTGGAAACAAACAAAACAGTATTCATTGAGCCGAAAAAACTTTTAATTGAAGAGTTTGATCATGGCTCAGATTGAACGCTGGCGGCAGGCCTAACACATGCAAGTCGAGCGGCAGCACAGAGGAACTTGTTCCTTGGGTGGCGAGCGGCGGACGGGTGAGTAATGTCTGGGAAGTTGCCCGATAGAGGGGGATAACCATTGGAAACGATGGCTAATACCGCATAACCTCGCAAGAGCAAAGAAGGGGATCTTCGGACCTTTCGCTATCGGATACGCCCAGATGGGATTAGCTAGTTGGTGAGGTAAGGGCTCACCAAGGCGACGATCCCTAGCTGGTCTGAGAGGATGATCAGCCACACTGGAACTGAGACACGGTCCAGACTCCTACGGGAGGCAGCAGTGGGGAATATTGCACAATGGGCGCAAGCCTGATGCAGCCATGCCGCGTGTATGAAGAAGGCCTTCGGGTTGTAAAGTACTTTCAGCAGTGAGGAAGATGGTGAGATTAATACTCTCATCATTTGACGTTAGCTGCAGAAGAAGCACCGGCTAACTCCGTGCCAGCAGCCGCGGTAATACGGAGGGTGCGAGCGTTAATCGGAATTACTGGGCGTAAAGCGCATGCAGGTGGTCTGTTAAGTCAGATGTGAAAGCCCGGGGCTTAACCTCGGAATCGCATTTGAAACTGGCAGGCTAGAGTGCTGTAGAGGGGGGTAGAATTCCAGGTGTAGCGGTGAAATGCGTAGAGATCTGGAGGAATACCGGTGGCGAAGGCGGCCCCCTGGACAGACACTGACACTCAGATGCGAAAGCGTGGGGAGCAAACAGGATTAGATACCCTGGTAGTCCACGCCGTAAACGATGTCTACTTGGAGGTTGTGGCCTTGAGCCGTGGCTTTCGGAGCTAACGCGTTAAGTAGACCGCCTGGGGAGTACGGTCGCAAGATTAAAACTCAAATGAATTGACGGGGGCCCGCACAAGCGGTGGAGCATGTGGTTTAATTCGATGCAACGCGAAGAACCTTACCTACTCTTGACATCCAGAGAACTTAGCAGAGATGCTTTGGTGCCTTCGGGAACTCTGAGACAGGTGCTGCATGGCTGTCGTCAGCTCGTGTTGTGAAATGTTGGGTTAAGTCCCGCAACGAGCGCAACCCTTATCCTTGTTTGCCAGCGAGTCATGTCGGGAACTCCAGGGAGACTGCCGGTGATAAACCGGAGGAAGGTGGGGACGACGTCAAGTCATCATGGCCCTTACGAGTAGGGCTACACACGTGCTACAATGGCATATACAGAGGGCGGCTAACTTGCGAAAGTGTGCGAATCCCAAAAAGTATGTCGTAGTCCGGATTGGAGTCTGCAACTCGACTCCATGAAGTCGGAATCGCTAGTAATCGTGGATCAGAATGCCACGGTGAATACGTTCCCGGGCCTTGTACACACCGCCCGTCACACCATGGGAGTGGGCTGCAAAAGAAGCAGGTAGTTTAACCTTCGGGAGGACGCTTGCCACTTTGTGGTTCATGACTGGGGTGAAGTCGTAACAAGGTAGCGCTAGGGGAACCTGGCGCTGGATCACCTCCTTAATACGAAGATTATTGCGATGAGTGTTCACACAGATTGATACGGTTTATTAGTTAGAGCATGAAGTTTGCCCATGTAACGTAGTTACATGCAAAGGATTGGGGTTATAGCTCAGCTGGGAGAGCGCTTGCATGGCATGCAAGAGGTCTGCGGTTCGATCCCGCATAGCTCCACCATCTTTAAGCGCATTAGCGATAGTGTTCTTAAAAATGGTTTCGAAAGAAATCTTTGCTCTTTAACAATTTGGAAAGCTGACAAAACAATGTTTTATTTCATTGAAATAGAAGATTGTTTGTAAAGTTCTCAATTGTCTTCTTAAAGAAGACAAACAAAAACACATTCAAGTGTTCTTGGATTCACTTTTACAGTGAATATTCAAAATTGAGTCCGGCAATATCGAGTCTGCAACATGTATAAAAATGCAGACAACCTTGGTGACTAACCTTTGATTTCACTTTTTAAAAGTGGAGACAAATAGTTCAACTCGAAACTTTTTTGGGTTGTATGGTTAAGTGACTAAGCGTACACGGTGGATGCCTTGGCAGTCAGAGGCGATGAAGGACGTACTAACTTGCGATAAGCGTAGATGAGGCAGTAAGAGCCACTTGAGTCTACGATTTCCGAATGGGGAAACCCAACTGCATAAGCAGTTATCTTTAACTGAATACATAGGTTAAAGAGGCGAACCGGGAGAACTGAAACATCTAAGTACCCCGAGGAAAAGAAATCAACCGAGATTCCGAAAGTAGCGGCGAGCGAAATTGGATTAGCCCTTAAGCTTATTATGCGTCAGGCGAAGGCTCTGGAAAGGGCCGCGATACAGGGTGATAGCCCCGTAGCTGATAACGCACAGTAAGTGAAAACGAGTAAGGCGGGACACGTGTTATCCTGTCTGAACATGGGGGGACCATCCTCCAAGGCTAAATACTCCTGACTGACCGATAGTGAACCAGTACCGTGAGGGAAAGGCGAAAAGAACCCCTGTGAGGGGAGTGAAATAGAACCTGAAACCGTGTACGTACAAGCAGTAGGAGCCTCCTTTGTGGGGTGACTGCGTACCTTTTGTATAATGGGTCAGCGACTTATATTCAGTGGCAAGGTTAACCGTTTAGGGGAGCCGTAGGGAAACCGAGTCTTAACTGGGCGCACAGTCTCTGGATATAGACCCGAAACCGAGTGATCTAGCCATGGGCAGGTTGAAGGTTGAGTAACATCAACTGGAGGACCGAACCGACTAATGTTGAAAAATTAGCGGATGACTTGTGGCTAGGGGTGAAAGGCCAATCAAACTCGGAGATAGCTGGTTCTCCCCGAAAGCTATTTAGGTAGCGCCTCGGACGAATACTACTGGGGGTAGAGCACTGTTAAGGCTAGGGGGTCATCCCGACTTACCAACCCTTTGCAAACTCCGAATACCAGTAAGTACTATCCGGGAGACACACGGCGGGTGCTAACGTCCGTCGTGAAGAGGGAAACAACCCAGACCGCCAGCTAAGGTCCCAAATTATAGCTAAGTGGGAAACGATGTGGGAAGGCTTAGACAGCTAGGATGTTGGCTTAGAAGCAGCCATCATTTAAAGAAAGCGTAATAGCTCACTAGTCGAGTCGGCCTGCGCGGAAGATGTAACGGGGCTAAGCTATAAACCGAAGCTGCGGCAATGCAATTTATTGTATTGGGTAGGGGAGCGTTCTGTAAGCCGTTGAAGGTGAGTTGTAAAGCTTGCTGGAGGTATCAGAAGTGCGAATGCTGACATGAGTAACGATAATGGGGGTGAAAAACCTCCACGCCGGAAGACCAAGGGTTCCTGTCCAACGTTAATCGGGGCAGGGTAAGTCGACCCCTAAGGCGAGGCAGAAATGCGTAGTCGATGGGAAACGGGTTAATATTCCCGTACTTCTTACAATTGCGATGGGGGGACGGAGAAGGCTAGGTGGGCTTGGCGACGGTCGTCCAAGTTCAAGTGCGTAGGTTGGGTGTTTAGGCAAATCCGGACACCTAAGACTGAGACACGATGTCGAGCACCTAAGGGTGTGAAGTCATTGATGCCATGCTTCCAGGAAAAGCCTCTAAGCTTCAGATTGTAAGGAATCGTACCCCAAACCGACACAGGTGGTCGGGTAGAGAATACCAAGGCGCTTGAGAGAACTCGGGTGAAGGAACTAGGCAAAATGGTACCGTAACTTCGGGAGAAGGTACGCTCTCGACGGTGAAGTCCCTTGCGGATGGAGCTATTGAGAGTCGCAGATACCAGGTGGCTGCAACTGTTTATTAAAAACACAGCACTGTGCAAAATCGTAAGATGACGTATACGGTGTGACGCCTGCCCGGTGCCGGAAGGTTAATTGATGGGGTTAGCGCAAGCGAAGCTCTTGATCGAAGCCCCGGTAAACGGCGGCCGTAACTATAACGGTCCTAAGGTAGCGAAATTCCTTGTCGGGTAAGTTCCGACCTGCACGAATGGCGTAATGATGGCCACGCTGTCTCCACCCGAGACTCAGTGAAATTGAAATCGCTGTGAAGATGCAGTGTACCCGCGGCTAGACGGAAAGACCCCGTGAACCTTTACTACAGCTTGGCACTGAACATTGAGCCTACATGTGTAGGATAGGTGGGAGGCTATGAAGCGAAGACGCCAGTTTTCGTGGAGTCGACCTTGAAATACCACCCTTGTATGTTTGATGTTCTAACTTAGTCCCATTATCTGGGACAAGGACAGTGCCTGGTGGGTAGTTTGACTGGGGCGGTCTCCTCCCAAAGAGTAACGGAGGAGCACGAAGGTGGGCTAATCACGGTTGGACATCGTGAGGTTAGTGCAATGGCATAAGCCCGCTTAACTGCGAGAATGACGGTTCGAGCAGGTGCGAAAGCAGGTCATAGTGATCCGGTGGTTCTGAATGGAAGGGCCATCGCTCAACGGATAAAAGGTACTCCGGGGATAACAGGCTGATACCGCCCAAGAGTTCATATCGACGGCGGTGTTTGGCACCTCGATGTCGGCTCATCACATCCTGGGGCTGAAGTCGGTCCCAAGGGTATGGCTGTTCGCCATTTAAAGTGGTACGCGAGCTGGGTTTAGAACGTCGTGAGACAGTTCGGTCCCTATCTGCCGTGGGCGTTGGAGAATTGAAAGGGGCTGCTCCTAGTACGAGAGGACCGGAGTGGACGAACCTCTGGTGTTCGGGTTGTGTCGCCAGACGCATTGCCCGGTAGCTAAGTTCGGAATCGATAACCGCTGAAAGCATCTAAGCGGGAAGCGAGCCTTGAGATGAGTTCTCCCTGGCGCTATAAGCGTCCTAAAGGGTTGTTCGAGACTAGAACGTTGATAGGCAGGGTGTGTAAGCGTTGTGAGGCGTTGAGCTAACCTGTACTAATTGCCCGTGAGACTTAACCATACAACACCAAAAGGGTTTTGTAGGACTCGATTAAGACACTTGAATTGTGTTGAGACTTGAAACAGCTTTCTAAATTAAAGAATTTGCTTGGCGACCATAGCGATTTGGACCCACCTGATTCCATGCCGAACTCAGAAGTGAAACGAATTAGCGCCGATGGTAGTGTGGGGTTTCCCCATGTGAGAGTAGGACATCGCCAGGCTTTAATACTGCCTTTAGGTCTTAAGGTCTAAAAGCAAAACTGAAGAACTAGCATTATTTAAGTAAGACTATTCTTTAGTAACAATTTGTGGAGCGGTAGTTCAGTTGGTTAGAATATCGGCCTGTCACGCCGAGGGTCGCGGGTTCGAGTCCCGTCCGTTCCGCCACAAATTTTAGGGGTGTAGCTCCAATTGGCAGAGCAGCGGATTCCAAATCCGCGTGTTGGGAGTTCGAATCTCTCCACCCCTGCCATAATTTAAAGCCTTAGCAGTAATGCTGAGGCTTTTTATTTTTTGGCTTAGAAGAATCCGCTTCGAGCACTGGATTGCCAGTCCAGTCGAATCTCCGGAGTGCCGGCCCAGTCCACCCCCGCCATAATTTAAAGCCTTAGCAGTAATACTGAGGCTTTTTATTTTTTGGCTTAGAAGAATCCGCTTCGAGCGCTGGATTGCCAGTCCAGTCGAATCTCCGGAGTGCCGGCCCAGTCCGCCCTGCCATAATTTAAAGCCTTATCAGCAATGCTGGGGCTTTTTATTTTTACATTACCAATGCCTACGATTGCGATAAGCCTCAGAGATATTTGGGGCTTTATATTTTTATGTTGATGAAAAATGATGTCTGGACAATTAGTTCAGCCAAGTTTTCGATACACCTCTTTATTTCCTCTTTCAAAACAATCCTTTCAAAACAATGAACCTTAGCGAGAGTAAAGGTTTTCTGTATTCATTTTTTGGTAAAGCCGTAAGATAAGCTGTATGACCAGTGATGAGAGTTATCCTTAACCTTATGTCATTTAAGATGACTTTTCCCTTATATTAAATTTTCTTAATGTTTTTAATGGGGTAGTCTTCAGGATATTTATTTATGATAATCAATTCATAATGAAATGAAATTCCGTTGGTTAGTATGCTCAAATCATTTTCTGTCAGCAATTTCCGCTCACTTAAAAAAGTTATCATTCCATTGAATCGCCTTAATGTCGTGACTGGTCCTAATGGCAGTGGTAAGTCGAACCTCTATAAATCACTGCGACTGTTATCTGACGTAGCTAAAGGTAACGTTGTATCCTCGATAGCTCATGATGGCGGTATCCTATCTTCATTTTGGGCGGGCCCCACCAGTTTTACCAAAGCGGAATTAGCTGGTAAAAGTGACGTTCAAGGCAAGCATGAAAAGGCATTGACTCGTATTGACCTTGGATTTTCCAGTGATGATTTTGGCTTTTGTATTTCTTTGGGTCTTCCGCCACCCCCTGTTGGTGGAGGGCGCGATCTAACAATGTTTACTGCTGATCCTGTGGTTCGTCGAGAATGTATCTGGGTAGGAGATTACTATCGACCTGCTAGCTGTTTAGTGGATCGTGTTGGTCCTGCAGCGAAGGTTAGACAAGGGCGTAGTTGGCAGGTTCATGCTCAGCATTTAGCTACATTCGACAGTCTCTTATCTGAACTTGCGGATCCTATGGCAGCCCCAGAGGTGTTTGCTGTCAAGAAACAGATTGATAGCTGGCGTTTTTATGATTCCTTTCGCACGGATCGTGACTCTCCTATTCGCCAGCCTCAAATCAGTACTCGTACACCCGTTTTAAGCCACGATGGTCATGATCTGGTAGCCGCTTTACGTACGATCCATGAAATAGGGGATAGAGAAGGTATGCAGAGTGCGATTAGCGATGCATTTCCTGGTGCGAGCATATCGTTTACCAAAGTGTATGAGTCGCGTTTTTCCCTCGAATTCAACCAACATGGTCTACTACGCCCACTGTCGCTCGCTGAGCTATCTGACGGGACATTGCGCTATTTGTTACTTGTTGCCGCTTTGTTGTCTCCTCGTCCACCTTCTTTACTGGTGTTAAATGAACCAGAAACAAGCCTGCATCCTGATTTGCTTCCTGCCTTAGGGCGTCTCATTATTAAAGCTGCTAATGAAACCCAAGTTTGGGTGGTTTCACATGCACAAGAACTCGTTTGGGCTCTGGAAGAATACCCCGAATGCAATGCTATTCGTCTAGATAAAGAACTTGGGGAAACCTACATATGTGACCAAGGTATGTTTGATACTCCTGTGTGGCATTGGCCGAGTTGAAGCACTAAGTTAGAAATAGTTACGTTATGATACTTGACTAATAAAGTTGGGTATTGCCTTAATAGAGTTAGGCGCTGAGCTTATTTTATTAAGGATAGAATGATGGAGTGCAGTAAAAAGGATAATGCCATACCTCAAGAAGCTTTTGATTGGTATGACGAATATGCTCATGGAGTGATTGACCGTCGTGAGTTTATGCGGCGTTTAAGTGCGTTAGCTGTTGTAGGATTTTCTATGGCAACATTGACTTCCGCATTGTTGCCAAATTATGCATTAGCTGAGCAAGTCTCTTTTAACGACCCTGATATAACTGCATCCTACGTAACCTACTCCTCTCCGAAAGGCTATGGAGAGGCTCGTGGGTATTTAGTTAGACCTACATCAGCTGGGCCTTATCCGGTGGTGCTTGTTGTTCATGAAAATAGAGGATTGAATCCGTATATTGAAGATGTTGCGCGTCGATTAGCTAAAGTTGGCTACATGGCGTTAGCGCCTGATGCGCTTTTCCCCGTCGGAGGTTATCCAGGTAATGACGATGAGGGAAGAGCCATGCAAAGTAAACTTGATCGAACTAAGATAGAACACGACTTTATCGCATCAGCTCTCTATCTGAAAAAACACGAACAATCAAATGGTAAGCTTGGGGCGGTTGGTTTCTGCTTTGGTGGCTATATCGTAAATATGTTAGCGGCTTCACTTCCCCAAACGCTTGATGCAGGTGTTCCTTTTTATGGCACTCCAGCTGCTGAAAGTTTGGTTCCTAAAGTTAAGGGACCACTGATGTTACATTTTGCATCATTGGATGACCGTGTAAACAAAACGTGGCCAGGTTATGAAAGGGTACTTAAAGAAAATCATGCTCAGTACCAAGCTTTTGTTTATGAAGGGGTAAATCACGGGTTTCATAACGACTCTACCGCTCGATATGCTGACAAAGAGGCTGAATTGGCGTGGCAAAGAACCTTAGATTTCTTCAAAAAACACTTACGTGATGCCTAATTTTTCATGTGATATATTGCCAATAAAAATTAAATGATAATTATTATCATTTTAAAAAATCCATGACTGTGATAAAGTCGTCGTTGTTGAGTACATTTCTCGACAGATTATCAAGTCCACTGTGGTTAGTTAGACATTAGGGATAATCTCAAACCAATCATTTAGACACTCTAATGAAGATTGGTTGAAAGGCGATCAAGGCTGAATGATCGCCTTTTTTATTACTGATTTTCGCAGCACTGTTCACCTCTCGTTAACTAATCAGCATTCGCAGCAAGCATCCTTAGCTGTTATCATCAAGCAAAACAGAAGGATTTACTGATGCCACATTTTCGTTTTAGAGCGGTCGAACCGCAAACCGTACAAGCTTTGTCGAATGTTTTGATCGATGAACTTCAACCTTTGATGAACTCTCCCCGCCAAGATTTTACATTCGAATACATCTATACCACTTTCTTTTTTGAAGGGGTTGTAGCACCTGCGTATCCATTTGTTGAAGTACTTTGGTTCGATCGTGGGCAAGAAACACAAGATAAAGTGGCCAAAATTCTGACTGAACAATTAAAAGCGATTGTTGGTGCAGAAACGAATATCGCTGTTATTTTTACCGCTTTGGATCCTAAAGGCTATTACGATAATGCGGAGCATTATTAATCAATTAGAGGCTAAGTTATGAATTCAGTTATTGATACCATAATGGCACATCGTTCAATACGTGCATTCACTGATGAAGCGATTACCGAGTCAGACTTTTCAACAATTATTCAGGCAGGAATGTCAGGGTCTTCCTCTCATTTTATGCAGGTGCTGTCCGTAATCCGTGTAAAGGATGCTGATAAACGTAAGAAGCTAGCACAGCTTGCGGGGAACCAGGCCTATGTTGAATCGGCCGCCGAATTTTTGGTGTTTTGTATCGATTTTCAACGTCACTGCGAGTTAAATGCGGATGTTAAACCTGAATTTATGGAGCTGACTCTTGTTGGTGCTGTGGATGCAGGAATCATGGCGCAAAACTGCTTACTCGCTGCCGAATCTCTAGGATTAGGTGGAGTGTTCATTGGCGGGTTAAGAAATAATCCTGTCGAAGTGGATGCATTACTGGAGTTGCCTGCGCACACCGCTGTTTTATTTGGTATGTGCTTGGGGCATCCAGCGCAGCGTCCAGAGCAAAAGCCACGCTTACCATTAGATGTTGTAGTTCATACTGATAGCTACCATCCTTTAGATAAGACTTTGATTGATGGTTATGATCAAACGATGCATGAGTACTATTTGTCTCGTAGTAGCAATGTAAAACAAGTTGGCTGGTCGAAAGAGATTACCGCGTATCTTTCTAAAGAGTCTCGCCCGTTTATATTGGGCTATTTGCAGTCAAAAGGTTTAGCGAAAAAATAGTAAAAAGCCCAATCGTATGATTGGGCTTTTTGTTAACTATTATGCGAGACCTTGAATAATAACGAATTTCTCAAGGAGCTGCTCTTCTGTCTCAATACGTTTAGGATCAGTAATAATACAATTATTGATCGGGCAGACAGATTGACATGTCGGCTTTTCATAGTGCCCTTTACATTCAGTGCATAAATCGGGGTTAATTTCATAAATTTCATCCCCCATATATATTGCGCTGTTCGGGCACTCTGGCTCACACATATCACAGTTGGTACATTTTGCTGTGATAAGTAATGCCATGACTATTTGCCTGTTGGGTTACGAGTATCTTGCCCATCGTTTAGGTTACGCATTAGCAGCGCGTACTCTAGATTCATCTCTTCTGGTACAGGGATGAATACGAAGTGGCCATTACCTTTAGCATCTTCAACAGATTCACCTTTACGGTTTTCCATCGCTTCTAAAGTAAAGACAACGTTACCTTTAGGGGTCATCAACTCAAGTTTATCGCCAAGGACAAATTTGTTCTTCACTTCAACTTCAACTAGGTCACCACGACGCTTGCCGGTAAATTCACCAACGAACTGTTGTGCATCAGACACTGAGTAACCGTAATCATAGTTTTGGTATGCATCATGCGTATGGCGACGAAGGAACCCTTCGGTATAACCGCGGTGAGCAAGGCTTTCCAATGTGGACATCAATGACTCATCAAATGGTTTTCCAGCAACGGCATCATCAATCGCTTTACGATAAACTTGTGCCGTACGAGCACAGTAGTAGAACGATTTTGTACGGCCTTCGATTTTCAGCGAGTGAATGCCCATCTTGGTTAGACGCTCAACGTGTTGAACTGCACGAAGATCTTTTGAGTTCATGATGTAAGTACCATGCTCGTCTTCAAAGGCTGCCATTTTTTCTTCTGGACGGTGGCTTTCGGATAGCAGGACAACTTCATCAGAAGGTTTACCAAGACCAATCGTATTGTCTGGACGTTCTTCCTGAACCTCAATAGCTTGAGCTTCGTTTGGATCGAATGCTTCAACAATTTGACCTGCAGCGTCTTCTTTACCTTGCTCTACTTTGTATTCCCAACGGCAAGCGTTGGTACACGTACCTTGGTTAGGGTCGCGTTTGTTGATGTAGCCAGATAGTAGGCAACGACCAGAGTAAGCCATGCATAGAGCACCATGAACAAATACTTCGATTTCGGTGTCAGGGCAGTGCTCACGAATTTCTTCAATTTCTTCTAGAGATAATTCACGAGAAACGATAACGCGTTCCACACCATTTGCTGCCCAGAATTTTACTGTCGCCCAGTTAACTGCGTTTGCTTGTACTGAGAGGTGAATCGTCATTTCTGGGAATGCTTCGCGAACCATCATAATCAGACCTGGATCAGACATGATTAGTGCATCTGGACCCATGTCGACAACAGGTTTTAAATCGCGAATGAAGGTTTTAAGCTTCGAGTTATGTGGTTGTATGTTGCATACCACGTAGAATTTTTTACCAAGGGCATGGGCTTCATTGATGCCGATTTCCAAATTCTCGTGGTTAAATTCGTTGTTACGTACACGAAGGCTGTAGCGAGGTTGGCCTGCATAAACGGCATCAGCACCGTAAGCAAAGGCATAACGCATGTTTTTTAGGCTGCCAGCGGGTGACAATAGCTCTGGAACGAATGTTTTTTCTGTGGTCATTGCTTCTTCTCTGTCTGATCTCAAGTCAGTTCAATACCACCTGATGGTATTGAGGGGCGCAAATTTTACGTCAAATTGAAGCGAATGAATAGTAGTGAGAGGCAGTCACCCTGATAAATATCATCAGAGTGACTGTGGTTTTATTCGTTGGTATTAGGAAGACCACCTAATACATCGAATAAGTTAGGCAATAGAGTGCTTAATTCACCACACATGAGTGAAAAATCGGCATCAAAGCGAGCCGCTTGATCTTCACGTGGAATATCTTCGTTCTGATCTTTTAGTTCATCACTGAAGTTAATACGCTTAATGCTGCAATCATCGCCAAGGATAAAACTGATTCGATCTTGCCAGTTTAGTGCAAGCTTGGTGACCACTTTATTCGCTTGAATATGGCTTAGAATCTCATCACTAGTGAGCTCTTGTTTCTTACAACGAATCGTTGCGCCATCTTCAAGCAGTGATTTAAGTTCTGCTTCATCCAGAAGGCCAAAGCCTTGCGGTAGGTTGCCACTCTTGACCCATTCAGTCATTGTTGTTTCTACGGCAGTTTCTGGAATGGCAGGAACCACTGGCAAGCTGCCCATACTTTTACGTAGGAGAGCCAACACATCTTCGGCTTTTTTGTAGCTGCTGGCGTCAACCAGAATTAAGCCTTGGCTTGGAAGGATAAGTACATAGGTTAAATGGCTGCGTGAAAAGGCGCGTGGCAATAGATCGATGATAATATCGTCTTTGATATTGTCTTTTTCTGTTTTCTTAAGAGGACGACCTTCTTCGGCCTCCATTTGTGACACTTTTTCTGCAAGAGAATCTTTTATCACTGACGCTGGAAGCATTTTTTCTTCTTTTTTGGCACAGATTAAAATGCGGTCTTCACTGACGTGAGTCATCATGTCGCCATGTTTTCCCATAGCGTGAACCCAGCCAAATTTCTGTTTATCCTGACTGCCACATGGGGTGAAGTTAAACTCAGCCAGCTGTTGCTCTAGCTTATCAGCATTGAAATTTACATCGCGATTGACGCGGTAAACCATACAGTTTTTAAACCACATATTTTTCTTTTCCTTGTTCGAAAGCGAAACATAATAGGAGATTTGAATCCTAATGTCTTATGGAATAGTCAGATATTGATCATGAATTTGCTGCGAAAGTTATATGAAAAATTGTTTGCAAAGGTCACAAAAGTGTCATAATTATTTCTGATAATGCGTAGCGTTGATTAAAAGCAAAGGTTATTCAATTATGTCTAGAAGGATTCTGGTTGTAGAGGACGAAGCGCCTATTCGTGAGATGCTTTGTTTCGTACTCGAACAGAAAGGCTATCAAGCTGTTGAAGCAGAAGATTATGATACTGCGGTCAACAAACTCTGCGAACCCTTCCCTGATCTTGTTTTGCTAGATTGGATGTTACCTGGCGGTAGTGGGATCAACTTTATCAAGCATATGAAACGCGAAGATATGACGCGTAACATCCCTGTGGTGATGTTAACGGCTCGCGGTGAAGAAGAAGATAAAGTCCGTGGTTTAGAGGTCGGTGCAGACGACTACATCACCAAACCTTTTTCACCCAAAGAGCTGGTTGCTCGACTAAAAGCGGTTATTCGCCGTGTTACACCTACTGCACTTGAAGACGTTATCGATGTACAAGGATTAAAATTGGATCCTGTATCTCATCGTGTGACAGCAGAAGATGTGCCTTTAGATATGGGGCCAACTGAATTTAAGATGTTGCATTTCTTCATGACTCACCAAGAGCGTGTGTACAGTCGTGAGCAACTTCTGAATAACGTTTGGGGAACCAACGTGTATGTAGAAGATCGCACTGTCGATGTTCACATTCGTCGTCTACGTAAAGCTTTGGAAGATGCAGGTCATGACCGACTGATTCAAACGGTGCGTGGAGCGGGTTACCGGTTCTCAACCAAAGCATAAGGAAATTTCAACGAGATTATGGTTGAACGACTTACTTGGAAAAAGCTGGCCTGGGAGCTGGCTTTTTTTTACTTACCATGGATCGTCATTGGCTGGATCTTCGGCTATATGTCTTGGCTACTTTTAGCTGCAACAGCAATGCAGTTATTATGGCATCTGCACAATCAAATTCGTCTTTCCGCTTGGCTTTGGGATGAAAAGCGTTTAACTCCACCCTCTGGTTCTGGGCAATGGGAGTCTTTGTTTAACGGTTTATACCGTTTGCAACAGCGCCAACGCAAAAAGCGTAAAGAGCTGAGTAACCTCATCCGTCGTTTCCGTAATGGTGCAGAATCTCTCCCTGATGCAGTTGTCGTTTTCCGTTCTGAGGGGAATATCGTTTGGTGCAACCGTTTAGCGCAACATCTACTTGGTTTTCATTGGCCTGACGATTCTGGTCAGCCCATTTCTAACCTGATTCGTACACCTGATTTTATAAAATATCTGCAAAAAGATGATTTTACTGAGCCACTAGAGATGCGTTCTCCGCTCAACGTTGAACGTTCGTTAGAACTGCGTATCGTGCCATATACCGAAGGTGAGCATCTGATGGTGGTGCGCGATGTGACGCAACTAAAACAGCTTGAAGGGATGCGCCGTAATTTCTTTGCTAACGTTTCTCATGAGCTACGTACACCGATGACGGTATTGCAAGGGTATCTGGAAATGACCGAAGACCCTGACATGCTCGTTGGTCCAATGTGGACTAAAGCACATGGTGTCATGTCTCAGCAATTGGCGCGAATGAATAGTTTAGTCAATCAACTTCTGACTCTCTCAAAGATTGAAGCCTCGCCAATGCACGAGCTGGATCAGGAAGTCAAAGTGCCAATGATGTTAGAGATTTTAGAAAAAGAAGCGCAAAGCTTAAGTGGTGATGCCGGACATATATTCCGTTTTGAAGTGGATAAAAAGCTTACGGTGCTGGGGGATGAAGATCAGTTACGTAGTGCCATTTCGAATCTGGTCTATAACGCTGTGAAATATACCCCTCCTGGTGCTTCGATAACGGTGAAATGGTTTGAGTCTAAGCAGGGAGCTTGTTTAGAAGTGATCGATACGGGGGATGGTATAGAACCCCAGCATTTACATCGATTGACTGAGCGTTTCTATCGTGTGGATAAAGCTCGTTCCCGTGATACTGGGGGCAGTGGTTTAGGATTAGCGATTGTAAAACATGCGTTGTCACATCATGACTCTCGCTTGGAAATCCAAAGTGAAGTGGGTGTGGGAAGTAAGTTTTCTTTTATTTTACCGAAGAGATTAGTGATACATGACAATAAGAAAACGAATTAACTCGGCTTGGCTGCGAGTAAGCGCTTTCGGTTTTTTGTTGTGTGCCAGTTCAGCATTGGCTCAAGAGAGCGAATTGGTTGATTACACCAAAAGTATTGGTATTACTGGGAGTTTAAGTACCGTCGGCTCTGATACGTTAGCCGGTTTAACCACTGCGTGGGTCGAAGATTTTAAGTCTATTTACCCAAACGTGAATGCTCAAGTTCAAGCCTCTGGCTCTGCGACTGCACCTCCGGCTTTAACCGATGGGACTGCTCAGTTTGGTCCTATGAGTCGTCCAATGCGAGCAAGAGAGATGGATGCGTTTGAGCGCGAACATGGTTATAAACCCACGGAGCTGCGCATTGCGATTGACGCTATTGGTGTGTTTGTACACAAAGATAACCCAATCAAAGGGCTGAATTTCCAGCAAATCGATAGTATTTTTTCATCCACACTCAATTGTGGCAGCTCGCAACGAGTGAATACTTGGGCTCAGTTAGGGATTCCCTATGAATGGGCGAAACGCAGTATCCAACTGTTTGGTCGTAACTCCGTGTCTGGTACGTATGGGTATTTCAAACAGGTTGCGCTTTGTGGTGGGGATTTTCGGCGCGGTGTGAATGAGCAGCCAGGCTCGGCGTCCGTCGTTCAGTCGGTTGCTTCTTCGATCACGACGATTGGCTATTCTGGTATGGGATATCGAGTTTCTGGTGTCAAACTGATTCCGATAGCAAAAGAGGGCGAGAACTTTGTCGAGCCGACTAAAGCCAACATTGTTGCTGGCAAATACCCACTATCTCGCTATTTATATGTCTATGTGAATAAAAATCCGTTAGAGCCGCTTTCACCTTTGGCGCGAGAATTTGTACGTTTTATTTACTCTAAACGAGGTCAAGCTTTAGTTCAGCGTGAAGGGTATTTAGCTGTGCCGGCAGAAGTTGCGCAGACAGAATTAGCGAAAGTAGGTATCGAACCGTAATCTTTAGCTTTTATAGTCTATCCCTTCCCAAGCCTAAGTTCGTTGGGAAGGGAGCACGGATTAGAATACCAATTCCCACCCGACATTTGACCAGTATTGCTGCTCTGTTTGTAAATCGGCTTGGAGCAACTTATTGTCTTCTAACCAATTAGTGTTTTCTGAACGCAGAGTCCATACATCATCTTTTACTGAGAGTTGTAACTCAGGAAGGGGATCGTCGTTACGTTGACCATTAACCAATATGGCTAAACGTAAAATGCGAATCAAACCAAGAATCTGTTTTTTCTTAAATAGAGAAAAGGATTCCATTTCATTGAGTTTAAGCGTTTTGCGCTGAAAGCGAGCTAGAGTGGCGAGAACCTGTTGTTGCTCATTGTTAAAACCAGGCATGTTGGTATAACGCAATATGTATGCTGAATGCTTGTGAAAGGCTTGGTAACTGATGTTTAACCCCACTTCATGCAGCAGCGCGCTCCATTCCAAAAGAGTAGAGAGTTCACTCTCTTTTTTGATGCCGACATCACCTGCAACCTGCTCTAAAAACTCACTCGCATAGCCACGGACTTTCGCTGCGTGTTCAAGATCAACAGCATGTTTATTCGCAAGAGCTTCTGCTGTACGTAAACGGATATCACTGTATTTAAAGCGATCTTCCATTTCATAGAGTAGCCCTTCACGTAAAGCGCCATCGGAGAAGTGCATTTCTTTGATTTTTAGATCGCGAAAGATAGCCGCCATGATTGCAACGCCAGCAGCGAACACAGGCTTACGCTCATCATTTAAACCATCTAACTGAATTTCACTAATATTGTTCCAATGACATAGGCGGTCGATCAATTTATCTAGGCGTTCCAGGGTGATTAATCCATCATTAAAGCCCATGCCGACCAGAACTTCATATATGGCTTTAGTCGTTCCTGATGAACCAAATGCCATCTTCCAGCCCTTCTTCCGATATTTGCTGGCGATGGATTCGAGGCGTTGTTGCGCGGCGAGAATGGCATCAACAAAGTTCTTTTTCGACAACTTATTGTCCGCAAAGAATCGGTTGGTATAGCTGACGCAGCCCATCTGCTTACTGCTTACCAACTCAGCATCAAACCCCTGACCAATGATAATCTCAGTGCTACCGCCGCCAATATCAACCACTAACATAGATTCAGCTTGAGGTTGAGTATGAGCAACCCCAAGATAAATGAGACGTGCTTCTTCCGTACCAGGAATGATTTCGATAGGGAATGGCAGAACATCACGGGCACGTTGCAAAAACATATGAGCATTATTGGCAATGCGCAGTGTTTGCGTCGCGGCAATTCTGACATTTTCTGTTGGGAATCCTTGCAGACGCTCAGCGAACATAGCTAAGCAATCAAGTCCTCTGGAGAACGCATCTTCATCAATATTTTTGTTGTCATCTAAACCCGATGCGAGCCTAACACGTTGTTTATGACGGCTGACAATCTGTAAGTCCTTATCGATGACTTTGGCGACGACCATATGAAAGCTATTGGAGCCAAGATCGATTGCCGCGATATCTCTAGAGTCATAAGGTTGATTCATTGGTCTCTTCTTTGTTCTTCAGTTTACTACGAGTCTGTTTCTCAACATTCTTTAGGTAATCATAGATGGCGATTTGCGAGCGCACTTTCTTCTTATTACCTCTATCGACGTAAGTATTGCTCATCTCTTTATCTATTAAACGAGCTTTTACCGTATCGGTAAACTGAATATTGATGATATCGATGATTCTTTGTTTAAGGCGTGTATCGCGAATCGGAGTTGCGACTTCAATGCGATAGTCAATATTGCGAGTCATCCAGTCAGCTGACGAGATCCACACTTGAGGATCGCCATCATTATGAGTGATGATCACCCGTGGGTGCTCAAGGTAACGATCGACAATACTGATAATCCGAATGTTATCACTGACACCTTCGACACCCGGAACCAATGAGCACATACCGCGAATGATCATGTCCACTTTTACGCCAGCGGCACTGGCTCCATAAAGTTTATTGATCAAGCCCTTATCAACCAGATTGTTTACCTTCAGTTTGATTTGAGCTTTTTTACCTGCTTTCGCATTAGCGATTTCACTATCGATAATGCGATAAAGTTGTGTTCGTGAATTGCGAGGTGAAACAATAAGATGGTTAAACTTCACCGGGCGAAATGGATTTTCAATGTAACCAAAGACATTGCGCACTTCATTGGTCAGTTCTTTATCTGCCGTTAATAGGGCAAAGTCGGTATAGATGCGCGCGGTTTTCTCATGGAAGTTACCGGTGCCGATGTGGGCATAACGAACGAATTCGTCGCCTTCTTTACGGGAGATCAGCAGTAACTTGGAGTGAATCTTCATGCCCGGAACACCAAAGATGACTTGCACTCCAGCTTCGGTAAGGATCTTGGACCATTCGATGTTTGCTTCTTCATCAAAGCGCGCTTGCAACTCCACTACTACAACCACACGTTTGCCGTTATGAACTGCATCAACCAAAGAATTCATTAAGCGGGAATCCTTTGCAACGCGGTAGATGTTGATCTTGATCGAGATGACTTTAGGATCAAACGAGGCTTGGCGCACTAATTCCGTAATATGATCAAATTGATGGTATGGATAATAGAGCAGAATATCCTTGTCGCGAATCGCGTCAAAAGAGTTAGCGTATCCTTCAAAATCAGCGCAACGCATCGGAGGCAATGGTTTGTTTTCTAGGTAGTCGCGGCCAAGGTTTGGGAAGCCAATAAAGTCTTTGAAGTTATGGTAACGACTGCCCGGTAATAGGCTGTCGTAATGGGATATCTTAAGTTTGTCGCACAAGAATTTGAGCATTTCACTTGGCATTTCACGTTCATAAACGAAACGCACAGGCATAGCACTTAAGCGCTGACTCAAGCCTTCGGACATTTGCTCCAGTAAGCTGTATTCGACTTCGTGACTTAAATCGTATTCCGCATCACGAGTCATCTTCATTGCATAGCCACTTAAACTGTCGTAATCGAAAAAGCCACTAAAAATATCGTTTAAGCAAAAGCGAATGATGTTATCCAATAAAATAATGGTCTTACGGCGTTTGCCTTTGGCTTCGGGAACCAGAACAAAGCGAGGGAGTTGATCGGTTGGAATTTCAACCAGAGCATACTTAGAATCAGTTCCTTTTTTCAAATCGACAGCGATATAGGCGTATTCATCTTTAAGGAACTGCATGACATCAATGTCATCTTTCATCAACAGTGGTGTGATGTGAGGAAGCACTTGATCGCGAAAGTAGTTGGCTATCCAGCGTTGCTGATTCTCATCGAGTTGGGTTTCGTTTACCAGAAAAATGCGGCGACGAGCCATTTCCAAAATAAGCTCGTTATAAAGATTGTCGAAGTCTTGGTTAAGTTTGAACGCTTTACTTTGCATTTTACTGAGCAGATGTTTGGCACTGTTGTTACCACCTTGCTCACTGTTGATCACGATTCGACGTTTTACATCCGCAAAGCGAACCTTGTAAAATTCATCTAAGTTATTAGAAAATATACCAAGAAAGCGAATTCTCTCGATCAGCGGGACACTTTTATCAGCCGCTTCTTGGAGAACCCTTTCGTTAAAAGATAACCAACTTAACTCTTTATCTAAGTAGAGCTTTTCCGCACTCATGTACCATACCTTCGACTGGAATAAACGATTTGAACATTCGCAAACTAGGGTTTTTATATGACAGTTATATTACATGATGTCACAATATGAAGAGTTGTTGTTTTATCAGGTGGTTAAATAACCGTTGTAATAAAATTGTCACCTAATCGACATACAATTTCAGCAAGGCTTTCTAACTAGAGTTCTTCATGGCAAATATTGATTTCTCACTCAGCAACAGGGACCAGCAGCGATTATGGAAAGATCGAGTGGTTCGTATTGCCGTCACTTGTGGTGGAGTGGGAGTTCTAGGGGCTTTAGTCCTTATGTTTGTCTATCTTGCCATGGTAGTAACGCCACTATTTAGTGGGGCAAAATTTGAAGCCAATCAAGTGAGTGCTTCGTTACCTGTTAGTCAAGTAAAGGCACTAGCCGTTGATGACTACGGTCAAGCACTATTCACCTTTTCTTCAGCAGGCAATGCGCAGTTTTGGTCATTAAGCCAACCTGCTAATTCAGCGATTTTTAGCCAAAAAGTATCTGCCGATGATGCACTTATCGCGAGTATGCCTGTTGATTATGGATGGTTCGCCACTCTGGATAATAACCACCATTTCTCCCTGTTCAAACCAAAGTTCAATTATAAGATTACCAGTGCGGGACGAGAGTTAAAACCTGCTTTGGTCACGCATCATTACTCTTTTAATGAGATAAGTAGTGCAGAAAAACGATTTACGTTCGCTGTTAATGACGATGAAGTAACGGTCGCCACTTATCGCCAAGATGGTTCTTTAACGATTTACTGGGGAACGCTCAACGAGTCGCAGTTGCCTTATCAATACCGATTCCCCGTAGTGTTAGATAATGTGGATCAACTGCTAATGACTCCTGATGGTCAAACCCTTTATATCCGCGATCGTAATGAGTTGGTGGTGGCAGAACGTAAAGCCAACCAGTTTGTTGTAAGAGAACTGGTGGATCTTAGCGAGGCACATCAAGGGCAAGTGGTTACTAACATTGATTTGTTAGCGGGTGCTTACTCCCTATTAGTGACTTACAACAACGACCAAGTCAGTCAGTGGTTTGATGTGCTAAAAGAGGGCGAGAGACGGTTACAGCAGATTCGCACTCTCCAATTAGCCAAGGGAACTCGTTTCTTATTACCGGATACTTACCGCAAAGGCTTTTACAGTTTTCATGCTCAAGGTGTAGTGCAAAATCATTTTACGACCAGCGCTAAAACGGTTTTAACTAAGAAAATTGAAAACCAAACGCCGCTGATTGCGACGATGTCTGATAATGAGCGTTTCATAGTGACTTGGGATGGTAAAAAGGCGTTCCTCGCTAAAATCAGTAACGATTATCCGGAGGTTTCTTTCTCTGCTCTGTGGCAAAAAGTCTGGTATGAGCATTATCCTGAACCACAATATGTGTGGCAGTCGACTTCAGCCAGTGACAAGTTTGAAGCGAAATTCAGTTTAGTACCCATTGCGTTTGGTACGCTAAAAGCAGCGACCTATGCCATGCTATTCGCCGTACCTATCGCTGTCTTTGGTGCCATTTATACCGCTTACTTTATGACGCCCAAGCTACGCCGAGTGGTGAAACCGACCATCGAATTGATGGAGGCGCTACCCACTGTCATCATCGGCTTTCTAGCTGGATTATGGTTGGCTCCACTAGTGGAAAGTCATTTAACGGCGGTGCTTTGTCTGATGGTGATATTGCCTTTGTCTACCATTGTTGCAGGTCTTATTTGGACCCTATTACCCGATGATTGGAAGCGCTATGTGCCTAATGGTTTGCACGTCGTAATTCTCATGCCGGTATTGGTTTTGGTGACATGGCTGGTGATGTCACATAGTCAGCAGATAGAAACATCGCTGTTTGGTGGAGATGTCCGAGTTTTCCTTGTGCAGCATGGTATTGATTTTGACCAACGTAATGCGCTGGTGGTGGGGTTAGCGATGGGTTTTGCTGTGATTCCTACCATATTTACCATTGCTGAAGATGCCATTTTCTCGGTGCCAAAACACCTCTCTGATGGCTCGCTTGCGCTGGGGGCTACACCTTGGCAGACGTTGACACGAGTGGTGTTATTGACGGCAAGTCCTGGGATTTTTTCTGCGATCATGATGGGACTAGGGCGAGCGGTTG
Source organism: Vibrio porteresiae DSM 19223 (assembly GCF_024347055.1). Lineage (NCBI taxonomy): Bacteria > Pseudomonadati > Pseudomonadota > Gammaproteobacteria > Vibrionales > Vibrionaceae > Vibrio > Vibrio porteresiae. Next base: position 2,960,677 of record NZ_AP024895.1, on the reverse strand, counting down.
GCGAAACCATGATTGTGCTGATGGCGACAGGTAATACACCGATTTTGGATTGGAATATTTTCGAAGGTATGCGCACTTTGTCTGCCACCATTGCTGTCGAGTTGCCAGAATCAGCCGTTGGCAGCTCTCATTTCCGCATTCTATTTTTGGCAGCGCTTATCCTATTTGCGTTTACGTTTGTCGTGAACTCTATTGCGGAATGGGTACGCCAACGACTCCGTGAAAAATATCGAGCATTGTAAGCGAGGAAAGAATGAGACTATCAAGTTGGATTAAGTCTGGCTCTCCTTGGATTTGGCTTACCGGAGGTGCAGTCAGTATCAGTTTACTGTCGGTATTAGGCTTGATGCTCTTTATTGGCTGGAAGGGATTGACCTATTTTTGGCCTGCACCGCTTTACATGTGGCAAACGGATCAAGGGGCTCGTTTAGTGGGGCAGCTCTATGACCAAGAGTGGGTGCCATTAAGCCATTTACATAGCTTGGATCTGCCATTAACCCAAGAGCAGATAGAGCGGGGCAGTATTGCTCGCTTGAGTGTGAAGATTGCCAACCGTGAGCGCAATACCTCTGATTTTATCTCCATTTTGGATATTCATCTAAAAGATAAAACTCAGCCTAAAGATTGGGCTGTGGTTGATAGAGAGCGCAATGGTCAGTTTTACGGTCGTCCTGTGGGGTATGTGCTGCAAGATGGCTCGCACGCAAAAGATGTTGATGCTGCTGTTGCGATGGGAATTGAGCAAGCCGAGAGTATCCGTCAGCAAATTCATCTGTTGATCACGGATAAAGTGGCCATGCTTGGTCACCAAGTGGAACAGTTACAACATGAAAAACGGCGTAAAGAGCTCAATGGTCAGGTGACTAAAAAGTATCTTACTGAATATGAATTAGAGAAAAATCAGCTCGATAATGAATTGGCTCTTACCGAACAAGACATTGATGATTTGCGCGACAAACTGGGTAAGCAAGCACTGATTATGGAAGATATGTCAGGTGAGCAAGTCCAGTTACCTATTGGCCAAATTTTGCGATTTTGGTATCCCAACCAGATGTCGTTGAGTGAGAAAATTGTGCATTGGGCACATGGAGTTTGGCTATTTTTATCCGATGATCCTCGTGAATCTAACTCTGAGGGTGGCGTATTCCCAGCTATCTTTGGAACCGTACTCTTAGTGTTACTGATGTCGATTGTGGTGATGCCGCTTGGGATTATTGCTGCAGTTTATCTGCACGAATACGCTAAAGATAATGCCTTTACTCGTTTAATCCGCGTGGCTGTGATTAACTTAGCTGGTGTGCCATCGATTGTGTATGGTGTTTTTGGCCTTGGATTTTTTGTCTATACGATTGGTGGCACGATAGATAAGTGGTTCTTTGCTGAGAATCTGCCAACCCCAACTTTTGGGACGCCGGGGTTGCTTTGGTCGGCATTAACTCTCGCGGTATTGACGCTGCCGGTGGTGATTGTGGCAACGGAAGAGGGGTTAACCCGTATTCCTAACTCAATTCGTCATGGCTCTTTGGCACTTGGAGCAACTCAGTTCGAAACGGTTTGGCGCATTGTTTTGCCTATGGCAAGCCCTGCTATGATTACAGGATTGATTCTTGCTATTGCAAGGGCGGCTGGTGAAGTGGCTCCGTTGATGCTGGTGGGGGTAGTGAAGTTAGCATCTAATCTCCCGGTCGATAATCAGTTTCCCTATCTTCATTTAGAACGTAAGTTCATGCATTTAGGTTTTCATATTTACGACTTGGGTTTTCAAACCACCAATATCGAAGCGGCTCGCCCATTAGTGTATGCGACAGCGTTTTTGCTCGTCATGGTGATTGTGTTGCTGAACTTAACGGCTATCAGTATTCGAAACAATTTGCGCGAAAAATATCGGACATTAGGACAAGATTAATTATGCTCTCTGTTAACCAAACGTTGGGTTATGCCCCTCCATTGGATGTACACAATTTGTCGGATGCGCAGACAGCAATCGCGATAGAAAAGTTAAGTCTTCTCTATCAGCACAATCAACGAGCGTTAACCGACATTACGATGCGCATACCCAGAGGCAAAGTGACTTCTTTTATCGGCCCGTCCGGTTGTGGTAAGTCAACGTTACTGCGTTGCATCAATCGTATGAACGACCTTGTTGAGGGGTGTCATATTGAGGGGGAAGTGCGACTGCATGGGAAAAATATCTATCAACGTGACGTTGATGTAGCAGCATTGCGTCGTCGAGTCGGAATGGTGTTTCAGCGTCCTAACCCATTTCCTAAATCGATTTATGAAAACGTGGTTTATGGTTTACGTCTGCAAGGGGTAAAAAATAGTCGGACTTTAGACGATGCTGCTGAAGCTGCGCTCAAAGCGGCAGCGTTGTGGGATGAAGTGAAACATCGCTTACACGAAAATGCATTTGGTCTATCTGGAGGTCAGCAGCAGCGTTTAGTGATTGCTCGTGCGATTGCGATTGAACCAGAGATTTTGTTACTCGATGAGCCAACATCGGCGCTGGATCCTATTTCCACGCTCACCATTGAGGAACTTATTCACGATTTGAAAACCCAATATACTGTGGTGATCGTGACACATAATATGCAGCAGGCAGCGCGGGTTAGTGACTATACTGCCTTTATTCATATGGGAAAATTGATTGAATACTCGGATACGGATTCCATCTTCACATCACCATCAAAAAAACAAACCGAGGATTATATTACAGGTCGCTATGGTTAATTTATTGTCTGTATTTAAGGATATATTATGCAGCTAGGTCGTCATATCTCTGGTCAATTTAATACCGAGCTAGAAGCTATTCGAACTCATGTATTAACCATGGGTGGACTGGTTGAACAGCAGCTCTCTTACGCAATGCATGCATTACATACAGATGATGTTGAGTTGGCACGTAAAGTGGTCGAAGACGATCATAAAGTGAACTCAATGGAAGTCTCAATTGATGAGGCGTGCACGCGCATTATTGCTAAGCGCCAACCGACGGCGAAAGATTTGCGCTTAATCATGGCGATCATCAAGACCATTACCGATCTTGAACGTATTGGTGATGTGGCAACCAAAATGGCGTTTGTGGTTATCGAAAGTCCATCGACTCGAGAGCGCCAATTTCAGGTCTCATTAGAACCTTTGTGCCGCTCTGCGATTTCAATGTTACATCAGGTGCTGGATGCCTTTGCGCGGATGGATGTAGAAGCCGCCGCCCAGATTTATAAGCTGGATGATTCTTTAGATAACGAAGTTGATGCAGTGATTCGCCAACTCATGACTTATATGATGGAAGACCCGAAAAACATTCCTCATATTTTACAGGTCATGTGGTCAGCGCGAGCCATTGAGCGAATTGGCGATCGTTGCCAAAATATTTGTGAATACATCATCTATTTTGTGAAAGGTAAAGATGTGCGCCATATCGGCGATCAGTCGATAGATGATGCGATTCGTTAAAGCGTTTTAAGTTGTTTTGCCACCGCTTCAAGTGCGCTGATACTGGTAATGGGAATGCTGAAATCATCACAATCAGCATTGCCCATTCGAGCTTGATGCTGCGCTAACTTCATGCCACTTGGGCGTACCGTCTTCCCCGATAGGTGAACTTCATTGACTCCGGTTTGAGTCACTATTTTTGTCACGTTGTTCGCGTTTACGCCAGCACCAGCCATGATGACCATGTTATCTTGAACTTGTTCGACCATTTTGGCGATGACGTCACACCCTTGTTCGGCTGATGTCGCGGTACCTGAAGTAAGCACACGATTAACACCAATTTCAAGCAAAGTTTCAATGGCTTGATGATAATCTCGGCACTGGTCGATGGCTCTGTGATAGGTCACTTGTAAATTGAGAGCATGAGCATGAGAGGTGAGCTTTTGGGTCGCCTCTTTGTCTACATCTCCATTAGCGGTTAATACCCCAAATACCACTCCTTGCAAGCCTGCCTGCGCAGCAATTTCGATATCCCACATCATTTGGTCGATTTCTGCCGGTAGGTAGAGAAAATCCCCTTGTCTTGGTCGAATCATCGCGAAAACAGGAATGACACTAAATTCGCTAGCACTGCGCATCAATCCCCAGCTGGGTGTTAATCCCCCTAAAGCCAGAGAAGAACAAAGCTCAATGCGGGTCGCTCCACCTTGCATCGCATTAGTCAGTGATTCGATGTTATCAATACACACTTCCATTTGGTATTTCATTGGGATTCCTAGAATGGGATAAATAGCTTAGGTCTATTCAATAACAAAAAATCCCGATACTCAAGAGTATCGGGATTTGATAAGACTTTACTTCGTAACTGATTGGTATGGCTTTAATGCTCTATATTCCAACCATCGACCCGTGTTGAGCGCGGGCTACGAATTATGCTTATTTTTTATCTAGGTCTGAAGTGTGTTCAGTTAGGTAAGAAGCAACACCGTCTGGAGACGCTTTCATACCAGATTTACCTTTTTCCCATTGTGCAGGACATACTTCGCCGTGCTCTTGGTGGAACGCTAGTGCGTCAACCATACGTAGCATTTCGTCGATGTTACGACCTAGAGGACCATCGTTGATCACTTGGTGACGAACAATACCTTCTTCATCGATTAGGAATGAACCGCGAAGTGCAATTCCAGGGCCGTTTGGATCAACTACGTCGTATGCGTTAACAACTTCGTGAGTTGTGTCTGCAACTAGAGTGTATTTCACTTCACCGATACCGCCTTTGTTTACAGCAGTATTACGCCATGCGTTGTGTGAGAATACTGAATCGATAGAAACACCGATTACTTCACAGCCTTTTTCTTGGAAGTCAGCAAGACGTTTGTCGAATGCGATGATTTCTGATGGGCAAACGAAAGTGAAGTCTAGTGGGTAGAAAAAGACAACTGCTTTTTTACCTTTGATGTGTTCGAAAAGGTTAAAGTTGTCAACGATTTCACCGTTGCCTAGAACAGCTCCAGCAGTAAAGTCAGGGGCTTTGCGACCTACTAGTACCATTTTTTGCTCCTAATAATTTAGTTTTTGCTGAGTCATATAGGGTTGAAATGACTCATTCCGTGTAACTACAAGACAAACTATAGTACAAAGAGTAGGATAGAAAAAAGCGAATAAAATAGATTGTGTTAATCGAAAAAAGCGATGATAGACTCTCTATAGAAAGAGAAGCGATGATAAGAGTAAGAGCGACATAAACTATGAATAAATGGCCCAGCTTAAAGCAGCTACATTACCTAGTTACCTTACATGAAACTAGGCATTTTAGTGAAGCTGCTGAGCGATGTTTTGTTAGTCAGTCGACGCTAAGTAAAGGTATTCAGAACCTTGAAGAGCTCATCGGCTGTGCACTTTACGAAAAAAAAGATAAGAAAAGCCCATTAGTATTTACCCAAGCAGGCGAAGCCGTGGTTAAGCAAGGTCGTGAGTTGCTTGCTAAAGGGCAAGACTTAGTTGAACTGGGCAAGCTTTGCCATGGTGGCGTCATGGAAGGGCAGCTTAAGTTGGGATGTATTCCTACCATAGCGCCATTCTTGCTTGGTGACCTAGTACAAGAGATCAACATTCGCTTTCCTAAACTGCATTTATTGCTGCGAGAAGATACGACAGCGAATTTGTTGACTGCTTTACGTTCTGGTGAGCTAGACGTATTGGTGTTAGCCCTTCCGGTCGATATCGGTGAAATGGAAAGCCAAGTGGTTGGTCAAGACCCATTTAGGATGGTGATCAGTCGCAATCAAGCCAATTCTATTCGCGTGCCCATTAAATACGCAGATCTGCCCGATCAATCGGTATTTCTGCTAGAGAATGAGCACTGTTTAACAGAGCATGCTGTTTCAGCCTGTAAGTTAACCGATAAAGAGAAGATTAATCCATTTACCGCCACTAGTCTGCACACCTTAGTGCAAATGGTCGCTAATGGTCTTGGCACGACATTTATCCCGCAAATGGCAATAGATCACGGCTTGCTAGACAATCAAAATTTGTTGGTGGTTGATCCGCCTGGTCAGCAGGCTTATCGAAATATTGGTCTGGTTTGGCGCCCAAGCTCATCTCGAACGGCCACATTTAGCCAGTTAGCTGAGGTGGTCAGTGAGCTACTTTAGTGTGGCTATGTTATCTTTTGCTACCAATGCTAGTTTTTTTAACTATTAAATATCCGCATTGGTAGCATTTAACTCTGATAGTGATTTTTTTATTGTAAAATTTTACAGCTTTTACTGGATGAAGCTTTCATAAAATCGGCAATGTTAACACTGTCAATTTTACAGATGTGCAATCAGTTTCTTTGAGTGCTAGGTTTACGTTCGTTATTAAATTGTTAGCAAAATCAATTCTCCATATCCTCATATTTCCCCATTTCATCTTTTTATTAGCACGTTAAATTCGTGTTTTAATGTGTAATTTAATTACGTAAGTAATTACAAATATTAACTCGTAAATAGTGCAAGTTACTGATCGGAATAAAACTTCAAAGTTGTATTTTTGCTCTTGTTGAGTCTTTATTTAATCTTGGTTGTGGGTTAATTTTAAAGGCGTTGAAGAGATGCTGGCGATAAGTGAAAGTTAAATGTTGTTGGTTGAAAATAATATTAAATGTTAAGCCCTTCTCAAAATTTAAATGGAATTTTGTAGTTCTAAAATTACAAATGTGATTTTGGTTAACTTTAAGGATGGAATATGTTGGCAGAAACACGCGAAACTAACCCGACTCAAATTAACGAACAACTTAAGATTGTTGGTGCACTAAGCGAGACACATGAACAGATATTTCCCGAGCCTGCGCAGGTTTTTCTTGCCGCTTTGTGCCAGAAATTTGCCCCACGTTTAGACGAGTTGTTAAAACAACGCACTGTATTTCAAACGCAAATAGATCAAGGCAAATTGCCCGATTTTTTACAAGACACCGTCGATATTCGCGAAGGCAGTTGGAAAATCATGGGTATCCCTAATGATCTGCAAGACCGCCGTGTTGAAATTACGGGTCCTACCGACCGTAAAATGGTGATTAACGCTCTTAACGCTAACGTAAAAGTTTTTATGGCGGATTTTGAAGACTCAATGTCGCCAGCGTGGGATAAGGTTTTAGATGGGCAGATTAATTTGCGTGATGCGATTACTGGAACCATCAGTTATACCAATCCAGATAACGGCAAAGTTTATGAATTAAAACAAAACCCTGCGGTACTCATCTGTCGAGTGCGTGGTCTTCATTTGCCTGAAAAACACGTTCACTATGCAGAAAAAATTATTCCTGGGTGTTTATTTGATTTTGCGTTGTATTTCTTCAATAACCATAAAGCTTTATTAGCCAAAGGCAGCGGCCCTTATTTTTACTTGCCTAAACTGCAGTCGTACCACGAAGCGAAATGGTGGAGCGATGTATTCCATTTCACGGAAGAGTATTTCGGTTTACATACTGGAACGATCAAAGCAACGGTGCTGATCGAGACTTTGCCTGCGGTATTCCAGATGGATGAAATTCTGTTTTCACTCAAAGAACACATCGTTGGACTGAATTGTGGACGTTGGGATTATATCTTTAGCTATATCAAAACGTTGAAAAAGCACTCCGATCGCGTACTGCCCGATCGCCAAGTCGTGACCATGGATAAGTCGTTCCTTAATGCTTACTCGCGTCTGCTTATCTATACCTGTCATCGCCGTGGAGCGTTTGCGATGGGAGGCATGGCGGCCTTCATTCCAGCAAAAGATCCCCAAGAAAATGCGGCAGTATTAGAGAAAATTCAACGTGATAAACGTCTTGAAGCCACCAATGGCCACGATGGCACTTGGGTTGCGCACCCAGGACTTGCTGATACAGCCATGGCTGTATTTGATGAAGTGCTTGCGGGGCGTAAAAACCAGCTGGATGTATCACGTATGTCTGATGCGCCCATCACCGCCAAAGATCTTCTTCAACCATGTGATGGTGAACGAACTGAAAAGGGTATGCGTCACAATATTCGTGTTGCCCTGCAATACATCGAAGCGTGGATCTCGGGTAATGGGTGTGTGCCAATTTACGGTTTGATGGAAGATGCCGCGACTGCCGAAATTTCTCGAGCGTCAATTTGGCAATGGATTCAACACGGTAAAACTCTTGATAACGGCAAAGTGGTCTCTAAAGACCTGTTTAGAGAGTATCTCAAGCAAGAGATTGAAGTTGTCAAAACGGAAGTCGGAAATGAGCGTTTTACTCAAGGGCGTTTTGCTGAGGCAGCTGACTTGATGGAACGAATCACAACTAGTGACGAATTACCAAATTTCTTAACGATTCCGGGATACGACTACTTGTCGTAAACCAAACAGCCAAAGAACGTGAAACAGGAAACCTCCGCCAAGGGTCACTGCGGTAGAGGACAATGAAGCGCTTCATAGCGCACATAATAGAGGGAAAGACCATGACATTGACTCGTCGTCAACAAATCGAAGCCTTGGAAAAAGATTGGGCAACCAATCCACGCTGGAAAAATGTGAAACGTACCTACACTGCTGAAGAAGTAGTGAACCTAAGAGGTTCTTTGCTTCCTGCCAACACTATTGCTCAGCGCGGAGCTGATAAACTATGGTCGTTGGTCAATGGTAGCGCCAAAAAAGGGTATGTTAACTGTCTTGGCGCGTTGACTGGTGGGCAAGCGGTGCAACAGGCCAAAGCTGGCATCGAAGCAATTTATCTATCAGGTTGGCAAGTGGCTGCGGATAACAATACTGCCTCAACCATGTACCCAGACCAATCTCTCTATCCTGTTGACTCCGTACCTGCTGTGGTGCGCCGCATCAATAACTCATTCCGTCGTGCTGACCAAATTCAATGGACTAATGGTAAGTCACCGACTGATGAAGGTGGCATTGATTACTTCCTACCTATCGTGGCGGATGCAGAAGCCGGCTTTGGTGGCGTACTGAATGCTTATGAGCTGATGAAATCAATGATTGAAGCGGGGGCTGCTGGTGTTCACTTTGAAGACCAATTAGCTTCTGTGAAAAAATGTGGACATATGGGAGGTAAAGTCCTTGTTCCAACCCAAGAGGCGGTTCAGAAGTTAGTTGCTGCACGTTTGGCAGCAGACGTTGCAGGCACGACGACACTGGTCATTGCACGGACAGACGCAAACGCGGCTGACTTGTTGACCTCGGATTGTGACCCATATGACAAAGACTTCCTCTCTGGCGAGCGTACCTCTGAAGGTTTCTTCCGTGTTAAAGCGGGTATTGATCAAGCCATTTCGCGTGGCCTAGCTTACGCACCTTATGCAGACCTTGTGTGGTGTGAAACAGCAAAACCTTGCCTAGAAGAAGCACGTAAGTTTGCTGAAGCTATTTTGGCAGAATACCCAGACCAACTATTGGCGTATAACTGTTCTCCATCGTTTAACTGGGAGAAAAACCTTGATGCCAAGACGATTGCTGAGTTCCAACAAGCATTGTCTGATATGGGGTACAAGTACCAATTTATTACGCTGGCAGGCATTCATAACATGTGGTTTAACATGTTTGAATTGGCACATGCTTATGCTCAAGGTGAAGGTATGCGTCACTATGTTGAAATGGTGCAGCGTAAAGAGTTCGCTGCGGCAGAAAAAGGCTATACCTTCGTGGCACACCAACAAGAAGTGGGGACTGGCTACTTTGATAAAGTGACCAACACTATTCAAGGTGGAAACTCGTCGGTAACGGCATTGAAAGGCTCGACTGAAGAAGACCAGTTCTAGCCTAAACCGACTCCACTGATCTTTTGTTATCTTATTCCTTATATGTTCGATACCTTTGTATCATATCCTTTTGAGCGGCGTGAGCCGCTCCTTTTTTTCTATTGTGATGACATCACGGAGACAGTCTAAAGTCCAATATGGCTTTTTAGACACAGGCGTCACCACGACCAATATGGCCTCAATTTTTACCTTAATCACTTGAGCTAGTGATTAATCATCCTCTTCTTCATCGTACTCGTCAGGTTCTGATTCTTCTTGTAGCTCCAGTAGAGTAATCGCAATGGCAATAAAGTCGGTTTCGGTAATGATGCCGACCAATTGACCTTTACTGACCACAGGTAAGCATCCCACCTTATGTTTTTGCATATACAGCGCACTCTCTTTGAGTCCTGCTTGAGGCGCTACACTCATCACATGCTCATGCATCACTTCATACAGCGGTGTGTCTGCGGTATAAGACAAATCATCCGGAACATGATGCAAGCTCGATTCTTGCGCTGCCAAAATATCGCGTTGTGACACTACGCCAAGCAATTGTCTATTGGCATCAACAATTGGGATATGGCGGATATCAAGCGCTTTCATCATGCTTTTAGCATCGGACAGAGTGTGGGTACGCAGCAACGTATGTGGGTTGCGAGTCATCATATCTTCCACTTTAATCATGGCCATCTCCTATTGCCCATTGAATGATCAGACTATAGTTTTTTTGCTCAAGATAGAGTGAGATGTGAATCGTTTTTTGTGGTGATGAGGCGTGACAAAAGTAGGAAATGGCACATTTTGTTGCTCTAAGCAGTGAGTCTATCTAACCAAGTAATATGACAAATTTTTCAGGAAAGAAAAGAGTTGTAGAACTTGATAACAAATCGCTACGACGTGTCGTTTGAATGATATGTTGCCACAAGGTAGTTGGCGTTTTGAAGTCATCTGGCTATCGGTATATACTAGCGCGCCGCGAAATTACCATCGCACAAATTCACTCAATAAAGAATCAGAAGTCATGCACGTTTCAGATTTTAATTTTGAACTTCCCGATGAGCTTATTGCTCGTTATCCAAAAACAGAACGAACCGCCAGTCGTCTGCTGCAGCTCAATGGCAACAGCGGTGAATTGACGGATAGAACGTTTAAAGATGTCCTTGAAATCGTTCAGCCAGGAGATCTGCTGGTATTTAACAATACTCGCGTTATCCCTGCTCGTATGTTTGGCCGTAAAGCCTCAGGCGGTAAGCTAGAAGTACTAGTTGAACGTATGCTTGATGAGCACTCTATTTTGGCTCATGTTCGCTGTTCAAAACCGCCAAAACCAGGTACCGAATTGTTCCTAGGTGAAAACGATGAGTTTCAAGCGGAAATGGTGGCTCGCCACGATGCACTGTTTGAAATTCGTTTTACCTCGGCAACCGCCGTGCTAGATATCCTCAATACCATCGGACATATGCCGTTACCTCCGTATATCGACCGTCCTGATGAAGATGCGGACAAAGAGCGTTACCAAACGGTTTATAACAAGAAACCAGGTGCAGTGGCTGCTCCTACCGCTGGATTACACTTTGATAATCCGTTGCTTGAGCAAATCAAAGCAAAAGGTGTTGAGTTCGCTTATGTGACTTTGCATGTGGGTGCAGGTACATTCCAACCAGTGCGTGTTGATGATGTTGAAAATCATCATATGCATTCGGAATATGTTGAAGTGCCACAAGAAGTCGTTGACGCGATTCAAGCAACACGAGCTCGTGGTGGTCGCATTATTGCGGTGGGTACGACTTCCGTTCGTTCATTAGAGAGCGCAGCGCAAGATGCATTGAAAAAAGGCACTGAATTGGTTCCGTTCTTTGGTGATACTGAGATTTTTATCTACCCTGGATATGAGTATCAATTGGTGGATTGTTTGATTACCAACTTCCATCTACCAGAGTCTACATTGATTATGCTCGTGAGCGCTTTCGCAGGTTATGATCATACCATGGCGGCTTACCACCATGCGGTAGCTGAAAAATATCGCTTCTTTAGTTACGGCGATGCGATGTTTATCAGCAAAAAAACGCAATAATATTGTGTTTATCTAATTGTTTTATCTTTATTAATACCCAGTGACTAGGGTTGTAAACTTAGTGACTGATACCCCGTCAGACTGTTTCTCTGACATTGGAGGCTATGTGAAATTACAGTTCGAACTTAAGAAAAAAGAGGGTAATGCCCGTCGTGGTCAAATTACTTTTGAACGCGGTACCGTGCAAACTCCGGCATTTATGCCTGTGGGTACCTACGGTACGGTTAAAGGTATGACACCAGAAGAAGTGAAAGAAACTGGTGCTGAAATCCTACTCGGCAATACTTTCCACCTGTGGCTTCGCCCTGGACAAGAGGTGATGAAACTGCACGGTGACCTGCATGACTTTATGAACTGGAAAGGTCCGATTCTTACCGATTCCGGTGGCTTCCAAGTTTTCAGCCTAGGTGATATTCGTAAAATCACCGAAGAAGGGGTACATTTCCGTAACCCAGTAAACGGCGAAAAAATCTTTATGGATGCGGAAAAATCAATGGAGATTCAGAAAGACTTAGGTTCTGATATCGTTATGATTTTTGACGAATGTACTCCATATCCAGCAACACACGATGAAGCCAAAAAATCGATGGAAATGTCATTACGTTGGGCAAAACGCTCACGTGATCATTTTGAAAAACTGGATAACCAAAACTCGCTATTTGGCATCGTTCAGGGTAGTGTTTACGAAGATTTGCGCGATGTGTCAGTAAAAGGTCTTACCGAACTCGGTTTCGATGGTTACGCAGTCGGTGGTTTGGCTGTGGGTGAACCTAAAGATGACATGCACCGTATTCTCGAACATACATGTCCTCAACTACCAGAAGACAAACCTCGTTACTTAATGGGGGTTGGCAAACCGGAAGATTTAGTTGAAGGTGTACGTCGTGGTATCGACATGTTTGACTGTGTGATGCCGACTCGAAATGCACGCAACGGCCACCTATTTGTGACTGGAGGTGTGATCAAGATCCGTAATGCGGCACATAAAACGGATACAACACCACTGGATCCTGAGTGTGACTGTTACACTTGCAAAAATTATTCGAAGTCGTATTTGCACCATCTAGATCGTTGTAACGAAATTCTTGGCGCACGTCTCAACACGATTCATAACTTACGTTACTATCAACGCTTAATGGCGGGTATCCGTCAGGCAATTGATGAAGATCGTTTTGAACAGTTTGTAACAGACTTCTACGCACGTCGTGATCGCGAAGTGCCACCGTTACAAAAAGACAAAGCGTAATTTTAAGTTGGACCAATTGAGGCTCTAGGCTTGAATTTGGTCCAATTTGGCCCAATTAAAAATCAGATTTAACAAACAATAACTTAGAGGACGTTTCTCAATGAGTCTAATTTCTGTAGCGCATGCAGCAGGCGAAGGTGCCGCGCAACAACCTGGCGGTGAATTCAGCATGATCATCATGCTTGGCATGTTTGCAGTCATCTTCTACTTCATGATTTATCGCCCACAGGCAAAACGCGCCAAAGAGCATAAAAACCTAATGTCTTCTATGAGCAAAGGTGATGAAGTGCTAACTAGCGGTGGTTTTGTTGGCAAAATCAGCAAAATCTCTGACGACAATGACTACATTGCGATCGAACTGAATGCAAACAACGAAGTAGTAATCAAAAAAGACTTCGTTTCAGCAGTGCTACCTAAAGGTACACTGAAATCTCTATAAGACAGCTCAAGGATCCTCGCTGTGCTAAACCGTTATCCTTTATGGAAGTATTTAATGGTGCTGTTTGCTATTCTGGTAGCAGCGATTTATGCACTTCCAAATATATACGGTGAAGATCCGGCTATTCAGATTACAGGGGCGCGTGGCGCCTCTGTTGATATGTCAACGCTGGACTCTGTCACCAAAGCGCTCGATACAGCGCAACTTTCTCATAAATCCGTTGCTCTTGAAAATGGCTCTGTACTGGTTCGTTTCAAAGATACGGATACTCAATTAACTGCTCGTGATGTGATCAGTGAAGCGCTTGGCAAAGACAAGATCGTAGCACTGAACCTCGCACCATCCACACCTAAATGGCTCCAAGATATTGGTGCTGCACCAATGAAGCTAGGTCTTGACCTTCGTGGCGGTGTGCATTTCCTAATGGAAGTGGACATGGATGCAGCGATGGAAAAACTGGTCGGTCAACAAGAAGATGCGTTCCGTAACGAGTTGCGTGAAGGCAAAATTCGTTATCGTGCCGTTCGTGCTCAAAAACAGTCTGTTGAAATCACTTTACGTAATGACGAACAGTTAGACGAAGCACAAACATTGCTGACCAGCAAACATCCGGATATGACATTTACTCCGGCGGATGAAGAAGGTCGTTATGTGCTAACTGCTACCTTTACCGAAGCTCGCATGCAAGAGATTCGTAATTACGCAGTAGAACAAAACATCACTATCTTACGTAATCGTGTTAACGAGCTGGGCGTAGCTGAACCATTGGTTCAACGTCAAGGTGCGACACGTATCGTAGTGGAACTGCCAGGTGTGCAAGATACTGCTCGCGCTAAAGAAATTTTGGGTGCGACTGCGACACTTGAGTTTCGTGAAGTGGATGAGAGTGCAGATTTAGCCGCTGCGGCAGCTGGACGTGCTCCTGCTGGTAGCGAAGTGAAGTTTGACCGCAACAACCGGCCTGTGGTTCTCAAAAAACGCATTATCCTCAATGGCGCTAGCATCACTGATGCAAGCTCAAGCACGGATGAATATGGTCGCCCTCAAGTAAACATCTCACTGGATAGTGAAGGTGGTAGCAAGATGGCTGCGTTTTCTAAGAAAAACATCGGTAAGCTAATGGCAACCGTGTTTGCTGAATACAAAGACAGTGGTAAGAAAACTCCAGCTGGCAATGTGATTTTGGAAAAACACGAAGAAGTCATCAACCAAGCCACCATTCAATCTGCATTGGGTAGCAACTTCCGTATTACAGGGATTAATTCGGTATCTGAAGCGCACAACTTAGCTCTGCTATTACGTGCCGGTGCATTGATTGCGCCTATCTCAATCGTTGAAGAACGTACCATCGGCCCATCAATGGGACAACAAAACATCGACATGGGTGTTCAAGCCTGTGTATGGGGCCTAATCGCCGTTATGTTGTTTACCTTTGTTTACTACCGTAAATTTGGTTTGATTGCTGATATCGCTCTTATGGCGAACTTGGTATTGATCATCGGTGTGATGTCATTGATTCCAGGTGCAACGATGACCTTGCCAGGTATTGCCGGCATCGTATTGACAGTGGGTATGGCGGTCGACGCCAACGTGTTGATATTCGAACGTATTCGTGAAGAGATTGCTGAGGGACGTAACCCTCAACAAGCGATTCACCAAGGCTATGCTAACGCATTTAGTACTATCGCCGATGCCAACATCACCACCTTGATCACTGCGATTATTTTGTTCGCTGTCGGTACAGGTGCGATTAAAGGTTTTGCCGTGACATTGTCGATCGGTATCTTAACCTCCATGTTTACCGCTATTGTGGGTACACGTTGTATCGTGAACTTACTGTACGGTGGTAAACGTATCAAGAAATTGTCGATCTAAGGTTAGGAATCACAATGTTTCAAATTCTTAAACCAGGAAAAATGATCGACTTTATGAGTCGGTCTAAATACGCCTTCGTTCTTTCAAGCTTGATGATCATTGCTTCTATTGTGGTGATTAGCATGAAAGGCTTGAACTGGGGTCTTGACTTTACCGGGGGCACATTGATTGAAGTGAGTTTCGATCAAGCAGCTAACCTCGATGAAGTTCGTACTTCACTTACAGCGAAAGGCTTTGATGATGCAACGGTGCAAAACTTTGGTTCTGCACGTGAAGTCATGGTGCGTTTGCGTCCACGCGATAACGTGAAAGGCGAAGTGCTTGGTAACCAAATCATCGGTGCGATCAAAGAAGGAACGGGTAAAGACGTTCAAATGCGTCGTATTGAGTTTGTTGGACCTAACGTAGGTGGTGAGTTGGCAGAAAACGGTGGCCTAGCTATTTTGGTTTCCTTGATCTGTATTCTTATCTACGTATCTGCTCGTTTCGAATGGCGTTTAGCTGCTGGTGCAGTTATGTCATTGGCGCACGACGTTATCATTACTATCGGTGTATTTTCGTTCATGCAGATCGAAGTCGATTTGACTATTGTTGCTGCGCTGCTCACGGTGGTGGGTTACTCATTGAACGATACTATCGTGGTATTTGACCGTATTCGTGAAAACTTCCGTAAGCTTCGTAAAGGTGAGCCTGCGGAAATCATGAACACCTCGATTACACAAACTCTAAGCCGTACTCTGATTACTTCAGGTACTACGCTGTTTGTGGTTATTGCGCTGTTTGTTGAAGGTGGCGCAATGATTCATGGCTTTGCTGCTGCATTGCTGTTGGGTATTACGGTTGGTACCTACTCATCGATTTACGTTGCTTCGGCCTTGGCCTTGAAGCTCGGAATCACCAAAGAGCACTTGATGCCGGTGAAAGTCGAAAAAGAGGGCGCCGACTTAGAAAGTCGCCCATAAATGAAAAAAAGCCACTGCATGCAGTGGCTTTTTTTATATAACTATAATTGTCATCCATTATCTAAAAGGGAGAGTCCTATGGCTATTACGCAACTCGATTCAAATGTGGCACTCATTGTTATCGATCTTCAAGAAGGGATTGTCCCTTTACCACCAAAAGAAAATGCCGATTTAGCGATAAAACATTCGGTTGAATTGATTAACGAATTTCACGCCAAAGCTCAGCCAGTGGTGCTTGTCAACGTTGCTGGTGGTGCGCCAGGACGCACTAGCTTGCCGCGCTCTGGCGGCTCTTTACCCGCTAACTGGGCGACCTTGATTGAACAAGTGCCTCAGCATCAAGACGATATCATGATCACCAAACACAACTGGGGTGCATTCATTAATACCGATTTGCATGAGCAGCTTCAAGCACGCAATGTATCGCAAATTGTGGTGGTAGGGATTGCAACCAGCATGGGCGTAGAATCGACAGCGCGCCAAGGTTATGAACTCGGCTATAACGTAGTATTAATTGAAGATGCTATGACAGATAAGAGCTTAGTGAATCATAAAAATTCCGTTGAGTGTATTTTCCCAATGTTGGGTGAAATTGGCACGACTCAGGAATTACTGTCACTACTCAAATAAGAAAGTGAGAGTTGTAGGTCTTGTGAGACCTAAACGAGATAAAAAAAAGCCCGAGTTTAACTCGGGCTTTTTCAGCTGTGACGGAATGTCATACCAGACTTAAGCTGATATGTTATTGATTATTTAAGGATCGCGTCGTTACCGTTTTCACGGATGTGTTTTAGGATTGATTTCACGCCGCGAGCGCTTGAACCAACGATGTTGCCAGACTTCAAGTATTCAGTACCGCCAGCAAAGTCAGTTAGGATTGCACCAGCTTCACGAGCAATAAGCTCACCAGCTGCCATATCCCATGGTTTTAAGCCTAGCTCAAAATAACCGTCAACGCGATTTGCAGCTAGGTAGCAAAGATCCAATGCAGCAGAACCAGTACGACGGAAGTCCGCACATTCAACAAATAGAGAAGAAACAATTTTCAGGTAAGATTCTGAATGTTGTTTTTGTTTGAATGGGAAACCAGTCGCTAGAACGGCACCTTGAAGGTCTTTCAATTGTTTAACGCGAATACGTGCGTTGTTTAGTTGAGCACCCGCACCACGTTGAGCTGTGAATAGCTCGTTTAGCATTGGGTCGTAAACACAAGCTACTTCAGTTTTACCACGCATACGAACTGCGATAGATACAGCGAAGTGAGGTAAACCTTTTACAAAGTTAGTGGTGCCATCCAGTGGGTCGATGATCCATTGTACGTCTTTATCTTTACCTTCGATAAGACCGCTTTCTTCCGCTACGATGCAGTGCTCTGGGTATGAGCTTTGAATGGTATGAATAATGATAGATTCGGCTTCTTTGTCTACGTTAGTAACAAAGTCATTTGTGCCTTTCTGAGTTGATTCGATTTTCTCAGCGTTTTCTAAAGATTTAGCGATATGGTTGCCTGCTTTTCGCGCTGCGCGAATAGCAATATTTAGCATTGGATGCATACGAGTTTCCCAACGGATGTTAAAGAACGAAAAAGCGGGCGGCAGTATACCAAAAGTTAGAGAAAAGGGAAGTGATTATTTTCTGGTCAGTTAAAGCCTGTGTGTAAAAAAGGGTCTGACCATTTTACTCAGGTTTATGGTAAACTGCTGCGGCTAATTAGAGAGTGGTGTGATTATTTCATGTTAGACAATGTTAAAGTCGTTTTAGTTGAAACATCTCATTCCGGTAACATCGGTTCAGCTGCTCGTGCGATGAAAGTCATGGGTCTAAGCCAAATGGTGTTAGTGAATCCTCAATGTGAAGTCGATGCTCAGGCGATTGCCTTAGCAGCTGGCGCGAGTGATATTGCGTTAAATGCACAGATCGTGTCTAGCTTAGATGAAGCAGTAAAAGATTGTGGCCTAGTGGTAGGCACGAGTGCCCGTTCTCGCACATTGGATTGGCCAATGCTCAATCCAAGAGAGTGCGGTGAGAAGTTCGCCCAAGAAGGTCGCCAGTATCCTGTTGCGATTGTGTTTGGTCGTGAGCGCACCGGTTTAACCAATACTGAGCTGCAGACCTGTCATTTCCACGTCAGCATTCCCGCTAATCCAGAATACAGTTCGCTGAATCTGGCGATGGCGGTGCAGACACTCTGTTATGAAATTCGAGTTGCGCACTTAGCGCTAGAAGCGCAGCAATATGCTGAGGTACAAGAGCAAGAGTATCCACGGCAACAAGAGCTGGAATTGTTCTACGCGCATCTTGAAAAAGTCATTACAGAGACTCAATTTATCTCTAAAGAGCAGCCAGGGTTAGTGATGAATAAGCTACGCAGAATGTTTAGCCGTGCTCGTCCTGAAGCACAAGAGCTGAATATCCTACGTGGTATTTTGACTTCAGTAGAAAAGCAGCTGCTGAATAAGAAGTAACCCTATATATCTCAGGGATGAATAGTTGAGTAAATTAGTCAAATAAATACTTGACCAAATTTGTCGGGTATGGAACACTTACTCCACATAATCAATGTGGATACGGTGTGATATGAGACTGACCTCAAAAGGAAGATATGCTGTGACAGCCATGCTGGATGTGGCTCTTCACTCGCAACAGAACCCAGTACCCTTGGCAGATATATCAGAACGACAAGGAATTTCACTTTCCTACTTAGAGCAGTTATTTTCCAAACTGCGCAAAGCTGGGCTAGTGGCTTCTGTTCGTGGCCCAGGGGGCGGTTATCGTTTAGGTGCTGAAGCAACCGACATTTCTGTTGGCACTGTTATTGCCGCAGTTGATGAATCCGTTGATGCAACTAAATGTAATGGCAAAGGCGACTGTCAAGGTGGCACGCGTTGTTTAACGCACACTCTTTGGCGTGACCTAAGCTCACGTATCAGCGACTTCTTGAACAACATTACTCTTGGCGAGTTAATGATTGACAATGAAGTGCTAGAAATTTCAGATCGTCAAGACTTTGGTCTTGCGGTAAACCACGGGCTGACACACAAGAATTCGAACTCTGTCACCGTCGGTGCGGCACCCGTAGGTATTAATGCACGCTCGTAGCGGCAATTTATACATTGGAGTAGAAAATGAAACTGCCTATTTATTTAGACTATTCAGCGACCTGTCCTGTTGACACTCGCGTTGCTGAAAAGATGGTTCAGTACATGACGATGGACGGCACCTTTGGTAACCCGGCGTCGCGTTCACACCGTTATGGCTGGCAGGCAGAAGAAGCAGTTGATACTGCTCGTGAGCAAGTAGCAGATTTAATTAACGCAGACCCGCGTGAGATCGTGTTCACTTCTGGTGCTACCGAATCAGATAACCTTGCACTTAAAGGTGCTGCGCACTTCTACGGTAAGCAAGGTAAACACATCATCACTTCTAAAACTGAGCACAAAGCGATTCTAGACACTTGTCGTCAGCTTGAACGTGAAGGTTATGAAGTGACTTACATGCAACCAGAAACCAATGGTCTTATTGATCTGGCGAAGCTGGAAGCAGCAATGCGCGAAGATACCGTTTTGGTTTCAATCATGCATGTAAACAATGAAATCGGTGTGATTCAAGATATCGCTGCGATTGGTGAACTTTGCCGCTCGCGCAAAATTATTTTCCACGTTGATGCAGCTCAATCAGCGGGTAAATTGCCAATTGATGTGCAAGAAATGAAAGTCGATTTGATCTCTCTTTCTGCGCATAAAATTTATGGACCTAAAGGTATTGGCGCACTGTATGTTCGTCGTAAACCTCGTGTTCGTCTTGAAGCGCAAATGCACGGTGGTGGTCATGAACGTGGTTTCCGTTCAGGTACACTAGCTACTCATCAAATCGTTGGTTTTGGTGAAGCATGCCGCATCGCTAAAGAGCAAATGCAACATGATTACGACCATGCAAAAGCACTACGTGACCGCCTACTTAATGGTCTAAAAGATATGGAAGCCGTGACCGTTAACGGTGATTTAGAACAACGTCTTCCAAACAACCTGAACATCAGTTTTGCCTTTGTTGAAGGTGAATCACTATTGATGTCACTGAAAGACATTGCTGTCTCTTCAGGTAGTGCATGTACATCAGCAAGTTTAGAGCCATCTTATGTATTACGTGCTTTAGGCCTAAATGATGAACTTGCGCACAGCTCAATCCGTTTCTCATTCGGTCGTTATACAACGGAAGAAGAAGTGGACTATGCAGTGACTCAGATCCGTTCAGCAGTAACTAAGCTACGTGAACTGTCACCTCTTTGGGATATGTACAAAGAAGGTGTAGACCTAAACACTGTTGAGTGGGCTAGCCACTAAGCACACCAGAAACATTAAGGATTCGAGGTAAAATACCATGGCATACAGCGAAAAAGTAATTGACCACTATGAGAACCCGCGCAACGTTGGCTCATTCGACAAAGAAGATCCAAGCGTCGGTAGTGGTATGGTAGGTGCGCCTGCTTGTGGTGACGTTATGCGTCTGCAAATCAAGGTATCTCCTGAAGGTATCATTGAAGATGCAAAATTTAAAACCTATGGCTGTGGCAGTGCTATCGCATCTAGCTCACTCGTAACTGAATGGGTAAAAGGTAAGTCTCTTGATGAAGCGGCAGCGATCAAAAATGCTGAAATTGCTGAAGAGCTAGAGTTGCCACCAGTGAAAGTTCACTGTTCAATTTTGGCTGAAGATGCAATCAAAGCAGCGGTTGCTGACTACAAGAAAAAACATCAATAGTCATTTGCCAGCGAGTGGGAGATAATCCCACTCTGTTTATTAATTTAGATTACTAAGGTTGTAGTATGGCCATTACCCTATCAGAGAGCGCAGCGAATCGTGTGAGATCTTTTCTCGATAATCGTGGAAAAGGGATCGGCTTACGTCTAGGCGTAAGAACGACGGGTTGTTCTGGAATGGCGTACGTACTGGAGTTCGTTGATGAACTTAACGAAGAAGACCAGGTTTTTGAGAACAATGGCGTGAAAGTTATTGTTGATACCAAAAGTTTGGTTTACCTCGACGGTACTCAGCTGGATTACAAAAAAGAAGGGTTAAACGAAGGTTTTGAGTTTAACAACCCAAACGTCAAAGGCGAATGTGGTTGTGGTGAAAGCTTCAACGTTTAACGGTTAATCCTCGGTAGTTCGGAACGTTCACTTGCGTTCCGAAGCCGAAATAAAGGACCGGCTTCTGTTATGAATTATTTCGAATTATTTGGGCTACCAACTCAGTTTGCACTGGATGGTAGCCTTCTTTCTTCTCAATTTAGAGAGTTACAAAAACGTTTTCATCCGGACAATTTTGCTGCTGCTTCTGAACGTGACCGTTTAATGGCAGTGCAAAAGGCTGCGGAGATCAACGATGCCTATCAAGTGTTAAAAGCCCCGATTAGCCGGGCTGAATATCTTATTTTATTGCACGGCATCGAATTACGTGGTGAACAGCAAACCCTTCAAGATCCAATGTTTCTCATGGAACAGATGGAGCTGCGCGAAGAGCTTGAGGCAGTAGAACAAAGTGCTGATGCTGAAAGTGCCTTGTTTGATTTTGACAGTAAAGTTTCGCGTATGTTGAAAAGCTATCTCCAACTAGTGGAACAACAGTTGAACGATGCCACATGGGACATCGCTGCTGACACCGTACGTAAGCTGAAATTTATCGCAAAATTAAAAGATGAAGTGGCCAAAGTAGAAGAAAAACTACTCGGCTAATTCAAGAACAAGGACCCATCCATGGCATTACTTCAAATTGCAGAACCAGGTCAAAGCTCTGCTCCGCATCAACATAAATTGGCGGTAGGGATCGATCTTGGGACGACCAATTCCTTAGTGGCCTCTGTACGCAGTGGTACCGCGATTACTCTTAATGATGTTGAGGGACGTAGCATTCTTCCTTCGATTGTGAACTATTCACAAGAAGAGGTATGCGTCGGTTATGAAGCGCGTGAACGTGCAAAAGTGGATCCAGAGAACACCGTAATTTCGGTAAAACGTCTTCTTGGTCGCTCGCTTAGCGACATTCAAGCGCGTTACCCAAATTTGCCTTATCGTTTTAAAGCGAGTGAGAAAGGCTTGCCAATCATCGAGACTGCGCAAGGTGATCGTAATCCAATTCAGATTTCAGCCGACATCCTACGTTCTTTAGGCGCTCGAGCAGAAGAAGCACTCAATGGTGAGCTAGCTGGTGTGGTTATCACGGTTCCAGCATACTTCGATGACGCGCAGCGTGCGGGTACTAAAGATGCGGCGAATTTGGCAGGATTGCATGTGCTGCGTTTGCTCAATGAACCGACGGCTGCAGCAATTGCCTACGGTCTAGATTCTGGTCAAGAAGGCGTAATTGCAGTTTATGATTTGGGTGGCGGTACTTTTGATATCTCCATTTTGCGTTTATCCAAAGGCGTTTTTGAAGTTCTTGCCACGGGTGGCGATTCTGCTTTAGGTGGCGATGACTTTGACCATTTAGTTGCTGATCATTTAAAAGAGCAGATGGGCCTTAGCGGTAAACTTAGTGCCGAAGATTATCGAGCACTGCTTAACGCTGCAACTCAAGCGAAGATTGATTTGTCGACGCAAGAACAGGCATCTATCGATGTATTGGGCTGGCAAGGTACTTTAGCTCGCGAAGAGCTAAATGATCTGATCACGCCACTGGTTAAGAAAACCTTGATGTCTTGTCGTCGCGCTCTACGAGATGCCGATGTCACAAACGATGATGTTCTTGAAGTCGTTATGGTGGGTGGTTCAACACGTACGCTACTTGTTCGTGAAATGGTTGGCGAATTCTTTGGTCGCACACCACTAACCAGTATCAACCCAGACGAAGTGGTTGCGATTGGTGCTGCTTTGCAAGCTGATGTGTTAGTCGGTAATAAGCCTGATGCAGAAATGCTGCTGCTGGATGTGATTCCTCTCTCCCTTGGTATTGAAACCATGGGTGGTTTGGTGGAAAAAATCATCCCGCGTAATACCACTATCCCTGTTGCTCGTGCTCAGGAATTTACCACCTTTAAAGATGGTCAAACTGGGATGAGCGTGCACGTAGTGCAAGGCGAGCGTGAATTGGTCGATGACTGTCGTTCACTAGCACGTTTCTCGCTAAAAGGTATTCCACCAATGGCAGCTGGCGCTGCACATATCCGCGTGACTTACCAAGTTGATGCTGACGGATTGCTGTCTGTCACAGCGATGGAAAAAAGCACTGGCGTTCAATCAGAGATTCAAGTGAAGCCTTCTTACGGTTTGAGCGATGATGAAGTGGCTAATATGCTGCGTGATTCAATGAGCTTCGCTGAAGAAGACATGAAAGCTCGTGCTCTTGTTGAACAACGTGTTGAAGCGGATCGTGTGATTGAAAGTTTACTGTCTGCACTTCAAGCGGACGGTGATGAATTGTTGTCAGAACAAGAGCGCGCTCTGCTTCTGGCTGCGATTGAAAACCTGATTCAACTGCGCAATGGCGATAATGCTGACGCGATTGAACAGGGCATTAAAGAGACTGATAAAGCAAGCCAAGACTTTGCTTCACGCCGCATGGATAAATCCATTCGTGCTGCACTAGCCGGCCATTCGGTTGACGAGATATAAGAGAAAAGATCATGCCTAAAATTATTGTTTTACCTCATGAAGATTTATGCCCTGAAGGTGCAGAGTTTGAAGCCCAACCAGGTGAATCTGTACTGAATGCGGCATTGAAAAATGGTATCGAAATTGATCACGCTTGCGAAAAATCGTGTGCATGTACAACATGCCATGTCATTATTCGTGAAGGCTTCGATTCGTTAAATGAAAGCGATGAACTGGAAGACGACATGTTAGATAAAGCATGGGGTTTAGAGCCAGAGTCGCGATTGAGCTGCCAAGCTTGCGTTGCGGATGAAGACTTAGTGATTGAGATCCCTAAATATTCTCTTAACCACGCGAAAGAAGATCATTAATTTTAAGCATACGCCGTCGTATTAGATAACCGTGCGACGCCAATATTAGGACTGGAACTATTATGAAATGGACAGATTCGCTCGATATCGCGATTGAACTGTGTGAACAGTACCCTGATGTTGATCCTAAAACGGTTCGTTTTACCGATTTACATCAGTGGATCATGGACTTGGATGATTTTGAAGATGATCCAGAACGTTCCAATGAGAAAATCCTTGAAGCGATCATTTTATGCTGGATGGACGAGCGAGATTAAATATTTCCTGTAATAGGAAAGATAATCTAGGCGAGTTCGCCGTTTTAAAGCAAAATAACGGGCCCTCGGGTCCGTTTTTTTATATTTGATTCAGCTTAAACAGAGTTGACATTTTGCCCTGGCAAAATGCTACCATCAAAGAGTTACTTACTAAATGGCATAGGTTAAAGCCATACTTATAAGACAAGGAGAAACCATGTCTACACAGATGTCCGTTTTTATCAGCAATGATAGTGCTCAGCCTCAATGGGGAGAAGGTGCGCTACTTTCTTACTCTGAACAAGGTGCAACGATTCACTTAAAAGGTGAAAACGATCTTGTTGCGATTCAACGCGCAGCGCGCAAATTTGATGGTCAAAGCATCCGTCAAATCCTGTTAGCGGGAGAGGGTTGGAACCTCGAAACAATTTGGGCTTTCTATCAAGGTTACCGTGAGCCTAAAAAACGCAATCAGCTAGAATGGACACCACTTGCTCAAGCTGAACAAAACGAATTGAACGCACGCATCAAATCAACAGATTGGGCATGTGACATTATCAACAAGAGTGCTGAAGAAGTGGCACCTCGCCAACTTGCCACCATGGCGGGCGAGTTCATCAAATCACTTGCTCCAGAGCACGTAACTTACCGCATCGTAAAAGATAAAGATCTTCTTACTGAAGGTTGGGAAGGTATTTACGCCGTTGGTCGTGGTTCAGAACGTACTTCTGCAATGCTGCAGCTAGACTTCAACCCAACCGGTAAAGAAGACGCTCCAGTTTATGCGTGTTTGGTGGGTAAAGGTATCACCTTTGACTCAGGCGGTTACAGCATCAAACCATCTAACTTCATGACTTCTATGAAGTCAGACATGGGTGGTTCAGGTATGGTGACTGGCGCTCTAGCACTCGCTATTCTGCGTGGCTTTAATAAGCGCGTTAAATTGATCCTATGCTGCGCTGAAAACATGATTTCAGGTCGCGCACTTAAACTGGGTGACATCATCACTTATAAAAACGGTAAAACCGTTGAAGTGATGAACACCGACGCAGAAGGTCGTTTGGTGTTGGCTGATGGCCTGATTTACGCAAGCGAACAAAACCCAGAAATGATCATCGATTGCGCCACACTAACTGGTGCAGCGAAGAACGCTTTAGGCAATGATTTCCATGCGTTGCTAAGCTTTGACGAAGCATTTTCACAAAAAGCACTTGCCTCAGCAAAAGAAGAGAATGAAGGTTTGTGGGCTCTGCCGCTGTGCGATTTCCACCGTGATATGCTGCCTTCAGCCTTTGCGGATATGTCTAACATTGCTTCTGGTGATTATGTTCCTGGAGCAAGTACAGCCGCTGCGTTCTTGTCATACTTTGTCGAAGGTTATGAAAAAGGTTGGTTGCACTTTGACTGTGCTGCGACTTACCGTAAATCATCTACCGACAAGTGGGCCGCTGGCGCAACAGGCATTGGTGTGAAAACCTTAGCTAATATTTTGATGAAATAAGTCGTCGTATCCTAAAAAGTCAGCCGCAGACGGCCATGTGCCGTCTGTTCATTCAGCTCTTTTATTGGCTTTTGTGATGAATTTCATTACATAAAATACAACAAGTTATCTATGCTTTATCTAGCCAGCTTGATTGTGGCCACTCTCAGGGTTGAGTAAACAAAACTATAAAATCAAAACGAGAAGGAAAGACATCTTATGGCTCTAGAAAGAACATTTTCTATCATCAAACCTGACGCAGTTGAACGTAACTTGATCGGTGAGATTTACCATCGTATCGAAAAAGCGGGTCTGCGTATTATCGCCGCAAAAATGGTGCATTTAACCGAAGAGCAGGCGAGTGGTTTTTATGCTGAGCATGAAGGCAAAGCATTTTTTGATGATCTCAAAGCATTCATGACTTCTGGACCGATCATGGTTCAAGTTCTTGAAGGTGAGAGCGCGATTACTCGTTACCGTGAACTGATGGGGAAAACCAACCCAGAAGAAGCCGCGTGCGGTACTTTGCGTAACGATTATGCGCTAAGCATGCGTAAAAACTCGGTTCATGGCAGTGATAGCCCAGCTTCAGCCGCTCGTGAAATTGAGTTCTTTTTCCCTGCTGCGGAAATTTGTCCTCGCCCTTAATCCGGTGATTTTGATAAGAAAGCTCCTGTATTAGGAGCTTTTTTTTGCCAGAGATCTTTTCTGGTTGTTTTTTAATCAATGAGTTGTCATTACCATAGAAAAAACGGGGCTTTGCGGCACTTGTTGTCGCTGCGTAAAGGCTGTACAATTCGCGCCCTTAATTCTTGTTCCATCTTTGAGAGGCCTTCATGACAATTGAGAAAGTCAATCTACTCGACTTTGATCGCACTAGTATGCGTGCATTTTTCGCTGAAGAACTAGGTGAGAAAGCATTTCGTGCCGATCAGGTCATGAAGTGGATTTATCACTTTGGTTGTGATGATTTCGAAAAGATGAGCAACATTAACAAACAGCTGCGCGAAAAACTGCAATCTAAATGCGAAATTCGTGCACCTTATGTTTCTGCTGCACAGCACTCATCTGACGGCACCATCAAATGGGCAATGCGCGTCGGTGACCAAGACGTTGAAACCGTCTATATCCCAGAAGACGATCGCGCTACTTTGTGTGTTTCTTCTCAAGTAGGTTGTGCTTTGGAATGTAAATTCTGTTCAACCGCTCAACAAGGTTTTAACCGTAACTTACGTGTATCTGAGATCATTGGTCAGGTATGGCGTGCGGCTCGCGAAATTGGTTTAGAAAAAGAAACCGGTCGTCGCCCAATTACCAACGTGGTAATGATGGGCATGGGCGAGCCACTGTTGAACATGAAAAACCTTATCCCAGCGTTGGAGATCATGTTAGATGATCTTGGCTTTGGACTATCAAAACGTCGCGTTACTGTATCGACGTCTGGTGTGGTCTCTGGGCTAGAGCAAATGATTGGTAAAATCGACGTTGCATTGGCGATTTCTTTACACGCGCCAAACGATAAGTTGCGTAGCGATATTATGCCAATTAACGATCGTTGGAATATCGAAACCTTCTTAGAAACCGTTCGTCGTTACCTTGCTACATCAAATGCTAACCGCGGCAAAGTGACTGTGGAGTATGTATTGCTTGACCATGTTAATGATGGTACTGAGCATGCGGAAGAGCTGGCGCGCTTAATGAAAGGTACGCCGTGTAAGATTAACTTGATTCCGTTTAACCCATACCCAGGCTCACCTTATAAAAAGCCAAGTAACTCACGCATTGACCGTTTCCAGAAAACCTTGATGCAATACGAGCACACTGTAACTGTACGTAAAACTCGCGGTGATGATATCGATGCGGCATGTGGCCAGTTGGTTGGGGATGTTATTGACCGTACCAAACGAACTAAAGCAAAAGAGTTCGACTCACTCGCTATTCCAGTTAAAGCGGTTTAAACCGATCGAATAAATTATCAACAGGCCAGAGTTTATCTGGCCTGTTTTTTATCTTTTTGTGCCTATTTTCCCCATTCAATTTGTTAAATTAACGAAAAACCTTGACCAGTTTGCAATTTCTTGCCCAATTCCTTGTTGTTTAACGTCTAATATCTATTAGAATGATTCACTATTCTCAAAATTGAATTTGAGACATCGTTGGAAAACAACGTTGGAGAAGTTTCACCTTGTTGAAGTCATGAGTTATAGCTAAAACTAACTCTAATAAAAATCGATAAGCTGGCTTTTGACTTGGACATCAAAATACGAGATTGATATCGCGGATGAATACAGAACAGCAAGACGACATTCAAATGGAATGCAACACGTTACAACCAGGAACGTTGTTGAAGAACAAACGGGAAGAGTTAGGTTTAAGCCAAAAACAAATTGCTGCTCGTTTACGCTTAAAAGAAACGATCATTATTAGTATTGAAAATAATGAATTCGATTCAGAGCAAGTGGCTACGTTTACGCGTGGCTATCTTCGTTCGTACGCAAAAGCTGTCGGTATTACCGATAAAGAGATCCTTGAGTCTTATAAAGAACATTGCTCGGTTGTACCTCAAGAACAGCCGATGCAAAGCTTTTCTAAGAAGACCAAACGTGAACAGCATGATCATCGCATCATGGTGCTAACTTGGGGTATTTTGATCGTTTTAATTGGCATGTCTTCGCTGTGGTGGTGGCAAAATAGTCATCAAGACACGTTAACACCGCAAGCGCCTAAACCAACCGTGCAAGCTGAGCCTGCCTCTCCTGTAGATGAAAAAACAGCAGCAGAGCAGACCAAAGATGATGACTTCGCTACGGTGAGTTCGCTGAGTCAGCAACAAGAAGCGACAGACGCAGAACCTGAAAGCGCAGAAGATGATGTGCCACCGGCTGAAGTCGATACTCCAGAAGATGAAGCGCCAGCAGCACCTGTCGCTCCAGCTAAACCTACATCTCCAACTCAAACCAAAGTGGCTCCAAAAGTTCAAGCTCCTGTTGAAACTGCCCAAACGCCTGCGCCAGTTTTGATTTCAAATCCTGGTGAAATGACCATGGTATTTACAGCCGATTGTTGGATTCAAGTGACCGACGCTAACGGTAAAACGTTAGCGACTGGCGTCAAAAAAGAAGGTCAGTCTTTGAACCTACATGGCGACAAGCCATTTAAAGTCGTTTTAGGTGCTCCAGAAGCCGTTCAAATGACATTTGCGAGTGAACCTGTCGACCTTTCTCGGTATACTTCCGGCAAAGTAGCAAGATTGACCTTACCTTAGACAATTACTATGCAGCACGAGTCTCCAATCAAACGTCGTAAATCGACACGTATTTACGTGGGTAATGTACCCATTGGCGATGGTGCGCCCATCGCTGTTCAATCTATGACGAATACTCGTACAACTGACGTAGATGCGACAGTTGCGCAAATTCGTTCTTTAGAAAAAGTCGGCGCGGATATTGTTCGCGTATCGGTTCCAACCATGGACGCCGCTGAAGCGTTCAAACTCATCAAACAGCAAGTTTCTGTTCCTCTAGTGGCAGATATTCACTTTGACTACCGTATTGCGTTAAAAGTGGCTGAATATGGTGTGGACTGTTTGCGTATTAACCCTGGTAACATCGGTAACGAAAGTCGTATCCGTTCAGTGGTGGATTGTGCGCGCGACAAAAATATCCCTATCCGTATTGGTGTAAATGGCGGTTCTTTAGAAAAAGACCTTCAAGAAAAATATGGCGAGCCAACCCCACAAGCTTTGCTGGAATCTGCAATGCGTCATGTGGATATTTTGGATCGCCTGAATTTTGATCAATTTAAAGTCAGTGTTAAAGCGTCTGACGTTTTCCTTGCTGTGGACGCATATCGTCTGTTAGCAAAACAGATTGATCAACCTTTGCACCTTGGTATTACTGAAGCGGGCGGTGCTCGTGCTGGTGCGGTGAAATCTGCTGTGGGCTTAGGCCTACTACTGGCTGAAGGCATTGGTGATACCTTGCGTATCTCTTTGGCTGCCAATCCAGTGGAAGAGATTAAAGTCGGATTTGATATCCTCAAATCTCTGCGTATTCGCTCACGTGGCATCAACTTTATTGCCTGCCCAACTTGTTCTCGACAAGAATTTGATGTGATTGGAACAGTAAACGCATTGGAACAGCGTCTTGAAGACATTCTGACTCCAATGGATGTTTCAGTCATTGGCTGTGTTGTTAATGGTCCTGGTGAAGCAGAAGCTGCTCATCTTGGACTGGCTGGGAGCAACAAGAAAAGTGCTCTTTACGAAGATGGCGTACGTCAGAAAGAACGTTTCGACAACGATAATCTGATCGACCAACTCGAAGCGAGAATTCGCGCTAAAGCCGCTTTGCTCGATGAAAAAAATCGCATCGAAGTGAAGCAATTAGACAACGATTAATCTCAACGAAATTACGGTAAGTATTGTGGCTAAGACTATCCAAGCAATTCGAGGCATGAACGATTGCCTCCCAACCCAGTCTCCGCTTTGGCAAAAAGCAGAAGGCATCATTAAAAATGTAATTAGCGCATATGGCTATAGCGAAGTGCGTATGCCTATCGTTGAGATGACTCATCTGTTCAAACGTGCGATTGGCGAAGTGACCGACGTGGTTGAGAAAGAGATGTACACCTTTGATGACAATGGTGACAGCCTAACTCTTCGCCCTGAAGGTACGGCGGGTTGTGTTCGTTCTGGTATCGAAAATGGCCTACTTTACAACCAAGAACAACGCCTATGGTACATGGGCCCAATGTTCCGTCATGAACGTCCTCAGAAAGGTCGTTACCGTCAATTCCACCAATGTGGTGTAGAAGTGTTTGGTATCGATGGCCCAGATGTGGATGCTGAGCTGATCATGATGACTGCGCGTCTATGGCGTGAACTCGGTATTGCAGAACACCTACGTTTGGAATTGAACTCAATTGGTTCTCTTGAAGCTCGTGGTAACTACCGTACAGCACTGATTGCGTTCCTTGAACAGCACGAAGAAGTGTTGGACGAAGATGCCAAACGTCGTATGTACACCAACCCTCTGCGTGTTCTTGATACTAAGAACCAAGACATTCAGGCGATCTTGGGTGATGCACCTAAACTCTCTGATTACTTAGATGAAGAATCTAAGCAACATTTTGCTGGTCTATGTGAACTTCTTGACGCTGCAGGTATCGAATACACGGTAAATGAACGTTTAGTACGTGGTTTGGATTACTACAACCGTACCGTATTTGAATGGATCACTGAAAGCTTAGGTGCTCAAGGTACTGTTTGTGGTGGTGGTCGTTATGACGGCTTGGTTGAACAACTAGGTGGAAAAGCAACGCCAGCTGTAGGTTTTGCTATGGGTCTAGAACGTCTAGTTCTCATGCTTGAAACTCTAGGTAACCAAGAAGTTCGTCGCGCAGTGGATGTGTACCTTGTTACTGGTGGCGAAGGTACCATGATGGCAGGTATGAAGCTTGCTGAAAAACTACGTGAACAAGTACCAGGCTTACGCGTAATGAACCACTGCGGTGGCGGTAACTTTAAGAAACAATTTAAACGCGCGGACAAAGTCGGTGCGGCAGTTGCTTTGGTATTAGGTGAAGACGAAGTTGCACAAGGCACTGTTGTTTTGAAAGATCTCGCTGGTGGCGAGCAAACAACTGTTGCTCAAGGTGATATCGCAGCTCAATTGGCTCATCTCGTCTAAACGTACTAATTGTTGAGACATCTTATTTAAGAAGGACAGGAAGTGGAACTCTACGATACTGAAGAACAGACAGTTGAAGCGATCAAAGATTGGTGGAAACAGAACGGTACTGCTGTTGTTATTGGCGCTGTAATCGGTCTTGGTGGTCTATTTGGCTGGCGTTATTACCATAACTCTATGGTGGCTGAACAAGAATCAGCATCGGCGAATTACACCAAAATTGTTCAGACTCTTGCAGCTCAAGGCGTAAAAGCGGATCAAGATATCCAAAATTACATCGATGCGAACAAAGACACGCAATACGCAGTGTTGGCAGCCACTCAATTGGCAAAAGTGCAAATTGAAGCGGGTAAATTGGATGATGCTCTAACTCAACTTCAATGGGCTCAACAACATACTGATGATGCTGCATTAAGTTCTGTGATTACGTTCCGTGTTGCTCGAGTTCAAGCTGAACTGGGTAAATATGACGAAGCGTTAAAAACCTTAGAAGGCATTAAAGATCAGAGCCTAACAGGTCGTGTAGCTGAGCTACGTGGCGATGTACTGATGCGTAAAGGCGATAAAGCGGGGGCTTACACGGCGTACACTGAAGCGCAACAAGCTCACGATGCAAGTCAAACGCTACAGATGAAACTGGACGATCTAGCTAAATAAGGGAACCTGAGTTGATGAATAAGATGTTCAACAAGGTACTGCTGTCGATGTCTGTATTGGGGCTGTTGGCTGGTTGTGCTGGTGAAGAAGATAACGTGGTTATGGCGCCGGTTCCTCAAGTGCAAAACCAATTTTCTTCAAACACAGATTGGAGTGCTTCAATTGGATCAGGTGTGGGTCAGTACTTTTCTGAACTTACTCCGGTTGTCAATTATGGCAAAGTGTTTGTCGCTGCGCGTGATGGATTAGTTAAAGCACTTGATCCAAAAACCGGTGATACACTCTGGGAAACTGATCTAGAAGAAGATGACACAGCGCGTCTCTCTGGCGGTATTTCTGCTGCGTACGGGCTCATTTATATCGGCAGTGAAAATGGTACTGTTTTCGCGTTAGATGAAAAAACTGGCGAGAAAAAATGGTCAGCGGAAGTGGATGGTGAAGTATTAGCTGCACCCGCTACCGATGATAGCCTGGTTATGGTGAATACCAGTCGTGGCACTTTGGTGGCGCTTGATCATGAAGATGGTAAGCAACGTTGGGTGATTAACACTGAAGTTCCAACACTGACGTTGCGCGGTGATAGCCAACCTATTGCGTTTTCTGGTGGTGTGTTCTGGGGAACTCCTTCTGGTCGTCTAGCTGCAGCAATTGTTGAACGTGGTCAGCTGATTTGGCAACAGCCAATTGGTCAGCCTAAAGGTGCGACAGAGATTGATCGTTTAGTGGATGTGGATGCATCGCCATTACTGATCGGTTCTAATCTATACACCATTGGTTTCAATGGTCAGTTAGTCGCAATCGACCTCCGTTCAGGCAATCCTATTTGGAAGCGTAATTACTCGTCTTCGAAAAATATGGCAACCGACGGTAGTAAAGTGTATTTAGTGACAGATAACGATCACCTCGTTGCCGTTGATGCACGTAGTGGTACTGAACTTTGGAAAAACACTAAGTTAGAAAACCGTTTACTGACGCCGCCTGCCATGATCGACGGCTATATAGTTGTTGGTGATGCGCAAGGTTATCTGTACTGGATCAATCCAGAAACCGGTGATTTTGCTGCTGAAGATGATATTGATAGCAGCGGTTTCTCTGTTGCGCCTATCGCTCTAGATGACGGATTCGTTGTTGTGACTCGTGATGGTTCTGTAAAGAAACTGACGATCAAACATTAATTCGTGATATAATTCACAAACGGCTCCTGGTTGGAAACAGCTAGGAGCCGTTTTATTGGTATTAATTGAGATGTGATTTTAGGTAAAAATTAATTCTAGAGAGAGAATATTTACCTATAACTACATAAGAACGAAGATTTGTAGAGGTTATTATGGTACCTGTTGTTGCTCTTGTTGGGCGTCCTAACGTTGGTAAATCAACGCTATTTAATCGACTCACTCGCACACGGGATGCATTAGTCGCTGACTTTCCTGGTCTTACTCGTGACCGCAAATATGGCCGTGCTCAACTTGGTGAGCATGAGTTCATTGTGATCGATACCGGCGGTATCGATGGCAGCGAAGAGGGCGTTGAAACTAAGATGGCTGAACAGTCGCTTGCTGCGATTGAAGAAGCTGACGTTGTGCTCTTCCTTGTCGATGGTCGTGCTGGTTTGACCGTTTCAGATGAAGCGATCGCCAATCATTTACGTAAAATTGAAAAGCCTTCTTTCTTGGTAGTAAACAAGGTTGATGGTATTGATGCAGAAGCCGCAAGTGCTGAGTTCTGGCAACTGGGCATGGATAAAATGTTCCAAATCGCTGCAGCTCATGGCCGTGGTGTCAACGCATTGATTGACCGTGCTTTGAACCCGCTTGCAGAAGCGATGGCTGAAGAAGATGCGTTGTTAGAAGATCTGACTCAGTTTGAAGATTCTGATGAAGAGAAACTTGAGTACTCTGAAGAAGAAGCAGAGGAAGAGTTTAAACGCCTTCAAGATCAGCCAATTAAGCTCGCGATCATTGGTCGTCCAAACGTAGGTAAATCAACGCTGACTAACCGTATTTTGGGTGAAGAACGTGTTGTTGTTTACGATATGCCAGGAACTACACGCGACTCTATCTATATCCCAATGGAGCGTGATGGTCGTGAATATGTATTGATCGATACTGCTGGTGTACGTCGTCGTAAACGTATCAACGAAACGGTAGAGAAGTTCTCCGTCGTAAAAACGTTGAAAGCGATTGAAGATGCGAACGTGATTCTGCTAGTGGTTGATGCTCGTGAGAACCTATCTGATCAAGATTTGAGTCTACTTGGTTTTGCTCTCAATGCCGGTCGTTCAATCGTTATTGCTGTGAATAAGTGGGATGGTCTTTCTACTGATGTGAAAGAGCGCGTGAAGAAAGAGCTCGACCGCCGTCTTGGTTTCGTCGATTTTGCTCGTATTCACTTTATCTCGGCATTGCATGGTACGGGTGTTGGTCACTTGTTTGAATCTGTTCAAGAAGCGTATAAGTCAGCAACGACACGTGTTGGTACTTCTGTTCTAACCCGTGTTATGAAGATGGCTACTGATGATCACCAGCCGCCATTGGTTCGTGGTCGTCGCGTGAAGTTGAAATACGCGCACGCAGGTGGTTATAACCCACCAATTATCGTGATCCACGGTAACTTGGTCAATGAGTTGCCAGATGCTTACAAACGTTATCTGATGAACTACTACCGTCGTTCGTTGGAAATCATGGGTACACCGATTCGTATCCAGTTCCAAAGCAGTGAAAACCCATTTGAGAACAAGGGTGACAAACTGACGTTATCGCAAGAGCGTAAACGTAAGCGTTTGATGAGTGCTGTAAAATCTCGCAGAAAGTAATCATAAAAAAGCCCAAGTCTCTTGGGCTTTTTGCTATTCTGGGCTTTTCTTAGAGGAGCCCTTATGTCATCTCAAACCTTCATCCCGCTTGTCCCTACTCAGGTTACCTTCCCATATTCTAGCGAGTCGCTAGAAACCGCGATCATGTCGATACAGGAAGGAGAGAGTTACACAGATATTGTTACACTTAGCACCAATTTCCATCCGGTGAGTCATCTATGGCCTGATCATCCAGCCGATCAAGGTTCACTGCAGATCGCTGATGATGTATTTACGGTGATTGATTGCCTTACTGGGGCGATTGACCTTGAGTCAGGCAAACTTGAAGTGGATAAGTCGATTTCCGTAAAACGTGATACAGCAGGTTGGGCTTTTGTTGTGGTACACCGTATAGCGGGCTCACACCATGGTCTTCAACTCGGGCAAGCGGTTCGCTTGGTGGTTGATGTGGTGCATCAACACGCGCTTAGCTTGGCCCACAGCGCAGAACACCTCACAAGCCTAGCTTTGAACCAAGTGTTAGCCAATGAAACCTACTGGCGTAAAGATGCTGAGATGAAAGATTCCCTCAATCACTGGGATTTTCATCGTTATGCTCAGTCATCGAGTCAAATCTTGCCTTTGCAAGCTGTCGTTGGTTACCGCTTGGGCAAAACCTTACGTAAACGCGGATTTAATACCGATGTTTTCGTTACTGACTTAGATGCAATTGAAAAAGCAGTTAACCAGCAGCTTTTAGCGTGGGTCGATTTGGGAAATCCGATTGATTTGATCTGCGATGGCACAACTTTAACGGAATCTCGTTACTGGCAATGCCGTTTGGATGATGATTGTGTGGCGACGATCCCATGTGGTGGAACTCATGCAAGATCTCTGAGCGATTTCGCGTCAATCTGCATTATAATTAAACAGATAGATAACCAGAACATTGAAATACACACCAATGTAAAAGCTCGATCGGAATAAATGATCCTTTTATTAAATTCTTAAAATGCTCCTTTATAAGTAATTGTACGATATTTTATATCGCTATAAATTGAAATACAGAACATGTAACTTATGCTTTCGGGATGTGGTTATATAAAAGTTCTTTTCTATGCAGATCGCTGATCAAAGTGAATAAAGCGTAAGATCAGCCAAAGATCCTGTTCAAGATCCAATGGTTTTGTGTAATTTACCATCAAATTTTTGCATTAAAATGTGATATAGATCGTTTTTGTCGTGCTACGGATCTCGTTAAATAGCGTTGTCTGTAATTTACTAGGGAAGATCAATGAGTAATTTGTGCCCAGAATGTCAGGAAGAACTGAGTTGGGATGGAGAATATCTCTGTAAACAGTGCCAGAAGCATTATAAAAAACTGGCTTATTGTCCTGATTGCGATGCGCAGATGGAAAAGCTGCAGGCGTGTGGTGCAGTGAGTTATTTCTGCCCTCAGTGTAATGAGCTGAAGTCTAAATCGCGGGTGAGAATTGAATTTGTCGTAGGTTGAGGAGGGGGACTCCCTCCTCTGCATAATTCTTTTACAATGAAACTATTCAGTATTACCAGCTTCAGCATAAGCGCTGGCAGGCTGATTAATTAACGGTGGAATGAATTTCACCATCGGCAACTCGGGTTACCAAGGTATCGCCAGTGCTGACCTCTGTCGCACTACGCACCACTTTCCCTTGAGCATTGCGAGTAATTGAGTACCCGCGCGACAGAGTAGACAGTGGACTTACGGTATCGAGTTTTTCCGCCAACATGCCAAACTGATAGCGCTTTTTAAGCAAACTGCGTTGCATTGCCTCAAAGAGTTTCTGCTCAACGAGCGCAAGCTGGTGGCGTTGTTGGGTAAGACGTTTGACTGGTGATTCCAGTTGTAAGCGATACTCTTGCTGTGCCAAATGCTGGCGAGTTTGCTGACAGCGTTTCAATATCGCTTGTTTCAAGCGCATTTCCCGTTCATCCAAACGCTGCTGTTGACGCTCCAAACGATACATCGGATGCTGTTTATCTAGCCGATAATTCAGTTGAGTTAACTGGGTCTTTTGTTGCGATAAGTAATAGCGCCAGCTATTGACCAGTTTTTGCTGAGCATTCAAAAACGCCTGCATTTTGTGGCTATTATCGCGACTCACTAACTCGGCTGCTGCTGAGGGTGTTGGCGCTCTCACATCGGCGACGAAATCGGCGATAGTGACATCCACTTCATGACCTACAGCACTGATGATTGGTATTTGGCTCGCTGCAATAGTACGCGCGACGATTTCAGTGTTAAAACACCATAAATCTTCTAATGAACCGCCGCCACGACCGACAATCAAAACATCACATTCATTACGACTATTAGCGCAACCAATTGCTTGAGCAATCTGAATGGCTGCTTCATCCCCTTGAACCATAGTTGGATAGATGATGATTGGCAGGCTCGGGTCGCGACGCTTAAGTACATTGAGAATGTCATGTAACGCAGCACCGGTTTTAGAGGTGATGATACCAACGCGTTTAGGGTGTTCAGGTAAAGGACGTTTTAGCGTTTGGGCAAATAAGCCTTCTGCGGCCAATTGCATTTTGAGCTTCTCGAACTCTTGCTGTAAACGACCATCGCCTTCTGGCTGCATGCTTTCGATAATGATTTGATAATCGCCACGCGGCTCATAAAGAGATAAACGTGCTTTCACTAACACCTGCTGACCATTTTGCGGACGAAATGGCACTAAGCGATTACTGCCTTTAAACATGGCAGCTTTAACTTGAGCACGAGAGTCTTTGAGGGTGAGGTACCAATGACCAGAAACAGGCGCAGAGAAATTGGAAATTTCGCCAAGTAACCAGACAATTCCCATTTCATTTTCAAGCAGTAAGCGAACTTCGGCGTTTAAACGTGAAACAGTGTAGATGTTCTGATTAGCGAGAGAAGACAAAGCTGAATCCCAAGACGTTAGTATGGAAAGTAGCGGCAATATAATACATAGCAAGGGGGTAATTGCAAATAAAAAATAAAGAAATGTGTGGTCAAGCGATTGCTCAGGGCGTATAATCCGTTCGCAATATCAAATATGAATCCCTTTATTATGCGAAACGATAAAGTGGTTTCTTACCTTTTAACACCTTTGTTGTGAGATATTGCACATGCTACGAATTGCAAAAGAAGCTCTTACCTTTGACGACGTTTTACTCGTCCCAGCACACTCAACTGTTCTTCCTAACACAGCCGATCTTCGCACTCGTCTGACTAAAAACATCACGCTGAACATTCCTATGATCTCAGCATCCATGGACACAGTTACAGAGGCTCGCCTTGCCATTGCTCTCGCGCAAGAAGGTGGTATCGGCTTCATTCACAAAAACATGTCTATTGAACAACAAGCTGAAGAAGTTCGCCAAGTGAAAATCTTCGAAGCTGGTGTTGTGACTAATCCTGTAACCGTTCGTCCAGAAGCTACCATTGCTGATGTAATGGAACTGACAAAAAAACACGGTTTTGCTGGTTTCCCAGTGGTAAGCGAAAACAATGAATTGGTTGGTATTATTACTGGCCGTGACGTTCGTTTCGTTACAGACCTAAATAAATCTGTTTCTGCAGTAATGACGCCAAAAGATCGCCTAGCAACAGTGACTGAAGGCGCTTCTCGTGAAGTGGTTCAAGAGCGTATGCACCGTGCACGCGTTGAGAAAGTATTGGTTGTGAACGAAGAGTTCCAACTAAAAGGTATGATCACTGCGAAAGACTTCCACAAAGCAGAACGTAAACCAAACGCATGTAAAGACCAACACGGTCGTCTACGCGTTGGTGCTGCTGTTGGCGCTGCTCCTGGTAACGAAGAACGTGTTAAAGCACTTGTTGAAGCAGGTGTTGACGTTCTACTTATCGACTCTTCACACGGTCACTCTGAAGGCGTTCTACAACGTATTCGTGAAACTCGTGCTGCATTCCCAGACCTAGATATCATCGGTGGTAACGTTGCAACTGCTGAAGGTGCTCGTGCACTTATCGAAGCAGGCGTTAGCGCAGTTAAAGTAGGTATCGGCCCTGGCTCAATCTGTACTACTCGTATCGTAACTGGTGTTGGTGTTCCTCAAGTAACCGCTATTGCTGATGCAGCAGCAGTTGCTGATGAATATGGTATTCCAGTAATTGGCGACGGTGGTATCCGTTTCTCTGGCGACATTTCTAAAGCTATCGCAGCTGGCGCATCATGTGTCATGGTAGGTTCAATGTTCGCTGGTACTGAAGAAGCCCCTGGCGAAATCATTCTTTACCAAGGCCGTTCATACAAGTCTTACCGTGGTATGGGCTCTCTAGGTGCAATGTCTAAAGGTTCATCAGATCGTTACTTCCAATCTGATAACGCAGCAGACAAACTTGTACCAGAAGGTATTGAAGGTCGTACTCCTTATAAAGGTCGTTTGAAAGAGATCGTTCACCAACAAATGGGTGGTCTACGTTCTTGTATGGGTCTAACTGGTTCTGCAGATATCGAAACGCTACGTACTAAAGCACAGTTTGTTCGTATCTCTGGTGCTGGTATCAAAGAATCACACGTTCACGACGTACAAATCACCAAAGAAGCTCCAAACTACCGCGCATAATTATCCTGCGCTGGTAAACGTTTGCTTTTTTGCTTGAAGACTCAATAGGAGGCGGGTAGACTCGCCTCCGTTTCTAACTTAGCTGGTAAGACTGCTCAATATGACGAAGAACATTCATGACCAACGAATTCTAATTCTGGACTTCGGTTCACAATACACTCAACTTGTTGCACGCCGCGTGCGCGAAATTGGTGTTTACTGTGAGCTATGGAGCTGGGATGTAGAAGAAGCCGACATCCGCGAATTTAATCCGGACGGTATCATTCTTTCTGGTGGTCCAGAAAGTGTTACGGAAGAAAACTCACCTCGTGCACCTCAATACGTATTTGATTCTGGTGTACCTGTTCTGGGTGTTTGCTACGGAATGCAAACAATGGCTGAACAGTTGGGCGGCAAAGTTGCGGGTTCTGATGAACGCGAATTTGGCTACGCTCAAGTGAAAGTCACTGCAGAATCTGCACTGTTTGCTGGTCTACAAGATGCACTAGCAGAAGATGGCAGCCCTCTTCTTGATGTTTGGATGAGCCACGGTGATAAAGTGGTCGAAATCCCTTCAGACTTCGTAACTATCGGTTCTACTGATACTTGCCCATACGCAGCGATGGCAAACGAAGAGAAGAAATACTACGGCGTACAGTTCCACCCAGAAGTAACTCACTCAAAGCAAGGCATGAAAATGCTAGAAAACTTTGTGATGGGCGCGTGTGGTTGTGAGCGTCTATGGACTTCTGAATCTATCATCAACGACGCAGTTGCTCGCATTAAAGAGCAAGTGGGTGATGATGAAGTGATTCTTGGTCTATCTGGTGGTGTTGACTCTTCAGTTGTAGCTATGCTGGTTCACCGTGCAATCGGCGCCAAACTTACTTGTGTATTCGTAGATAACGGACTACTTCGTTTGAACGAAGGTCAACAAGTAATGGACATGTTTGGTGATAAGTTCGGTCTGAATATCATCAAAGTCGATGCAGAAGATCGCTTCCTTGATGCGTTAGCTGGCATCGACGAACCAGAAGCGAAACGTAAAACCATCGGTCGTGTTTTCGTTGAAGTATTCGATGAAGAGTCACGCAAACTTAAAAATGCGAAATGGCTTGCTCAAGGTACTATCTACCCTGACGTTATCGAATCAGCAGCATCTAAAACTGGTAAAGCACATGTTATCAAGTCTCACCATAACGTTGGCGGTCTGCCAGACGATATGAAGATGGGTCTTGTTGAGCCACTACGTGAACTGTTTAAAGACGAAGTACGTAAGATTGGCCTTGAGCTTGGTTTACCATATAACATGCTTTACCGTCACCCATTCCCAGGCCCTGGTCTAGGTGTGCGTGTTCTTGGTGAAGTGAAGAAAGAGTACTGTGACTTGCTACGTCGCGCTGATGCTATCTTCATTGAAGAGCTTCACGCAGCCGATCTTTACAACAAAGTATCGCAAGCATTCACTGTGTTCCTGCCAGTGCGCTCTGTAGGCGTAATGGGCGACGGTCGTAAATACGACTGGGTTGTGTCACTACGTGCAGTTGAAACTATCGACTTTATGACTGCTCACTGGGCGCACCTACCATATGACTTCCTAGGTAAGGTTTCTAACCGTATCATCAATGAAGTGAATGGTATCTCGCGCGTGGTTTACGATATTTCAGGTAAGCCGCCAGCAACAATTGAGTGGGAATAAGCCAAGCTCTCTGTAGCTAACTTAGTCCTTATATCAGAAATGCCAGTCAGTTATGCTGATTGGCATTTTTCGTTTTTTCTCCCTGATATTCTCCTGATAGCATCCACAAATCTCTGCAGGTGCCTACTCAAGTAAGCAAAATGTCTACGTTATGCGATAGCAAAGAGTAAACATAAATCTCTTATTGTGTTACCGTGAAAACCCTATTTAATTTGATGGAGATCAATAATGGATGGTAATTGGGCTAACTTGTTTCCGTATTTAGCCGGAGCCTTTAAGCTCATCGTTTTAGGTATCGGAGCCTTTTTAGCGATTAAATGGCATTTTGATGAAGATCGGAGGGTGAGAGAAGCAAAAGGTGAAATATTGGATAAACCCACCTTCAAGAAGAAGTTGGCAATGATGATCGCTTTCCCAGTCCTAATGACCCTTCTTATTGTTGTCGTGGTTTATCTTACTAACAAGATACTTTACTGACCGCGTGGCCGGTCAAGACCGAATGACCGAACCGTTCTGGCTGCCCAGCTTAAACAATTTATCTATTCTTTTTCTCTTGCTTGATTGATGTCGCCTCAAATGCGAGTGAATTGGCGAGAACTGAGGCCGTTGGAACAATGAACCTGAGCTAAGTCTCAGGTTTTTTAATGAGGTTAATTGGGTATTTTTTGTGAAAAAAGGTGTGTCTTATAGCTGAGGTTTGAATAAAAAACACACAATGACAGGGTTTTATTAATAAGATCAATAAGTGAATCTAACATTCCATTTTTGCTATCTATCTTTTATACAAACGTTCTTTAAAATCCGCGCTTTATTTATTTCCAATTCTATTACTTAGGGTAGTTTGAATGTCGACAAAATTAGCCAACCCAGCACCATTAGGCCTAATGGGCTTTGGGATGACCACTGTTCTACTGAACATCCATAACGCTGGATTTTTTGCACTAGACTCAATGATTCTTGCTATGGGTATCTTCTATGGTGGTTTGGGTCAAGTAATCGTAGGTATCATGTGCTACAAACGTGGTGACACTTTTGGTACTACAGCATTTACTTCTTACGGCCTATTTTGGTTGACCCTAGTTGGTCTAATCGTTATGCCACGCATGGGTCTAGCTGCTAGCCCAGCATCATTCATGGGTTGGTACTTAGCATTGTGGGGTCTATTCACAGGCTTCATGTTTATCGGTACTTTCTGTTACCCAGTAGCAAAACGCGTTGTATTTGGTTCACTAACCATTCTATTCGCATTGCTAGCTGCGCATAACTTTACTGGTAGCGAAACACTAGGTCACATCGCAGGCTACGAAGGTATCTTCTGTGGTCTAAGCGCAATCTACTTTGCTATGGCAATCGTACTTAACAACGAATTCGGTCGTGAAGTATTGCCAGTAGGCGCGAAAAAAGTCGCTCTAACAGAAGCTGCTGCACACTAATCTTTAGTTAGATGAAATATTGGAAGCCAGCATTTTGCTGGCTTTTTTCATTTCTGCGGTTCATTCATCAACACCTGTTTTAGCTAATCTTAAAAAAGCATTAAAAAGAGGTGTGAAAATTGTGTTAAAAGCGTTAGGTTAGCTGTCTTGACCGAGAAGTTTCGTGCACGCTAATGCACCAAATCAACCGTTTGATTTGTACTTTTAATTTTAAACACAACACACAATCGCGTGCAGGAAGCACTCATGAATAATAACCTCAAAGGAACAATGAGGCCTTCCTGCCCTGTGCGATGTACAGGAATGTATCATGCTACGTACCATCACCAATCTGTTCCCTTTGTGGGCAGTTATCTTTTCTCTTTTGGCGTTCTTTCAACCCTCGTTATTCACTGGGCTCAGTTCCTCTATCGTTCCTTTGTTAACTGTCATCATGTTGGCAATGGGATTAACACTAAGGCCGCAAGACTTTTTAAATGTGGTTAAAAACAAAAAAGCGATTGGCGTTGGGCTAGTGCTGCAATTTTCTGTGATGCCTTTGACCGCTCTGTTAGTTAGTTATGTTCTGCAATTTGATCCCGTGTTAACGATAGGTATGGTTTTGGTTGGGAGCGTTGCAGGCGGCACCTCTTCTAATGTCATGTGTTACCTTGCTAAAGGGGATGTGGCTTTATCAATTACTATGACTGCGATTTCAACGCTTCTTGGTGTGGTGATCACACCGCTGCTGGTGGAAGTATTAGCGGGTAAAAACGTTGATGTTCCAGTGATGAGCATGCTGATCAGCTTAGTTAAGATCGTGCTAGTTCCTGTGGCGCTTGGTGTATTGGTCAACGCTTTTCTGCATTCGTTTACTGAGAAGCTTGAGCCAGTACTGCCTTTGATTTCTATGGCGGCCATTGTGTCGATCATTGCTATTGTCGTTGCTTTAAACGCTCACCAATTGACTCAAATCGGTCCAATCGTTGCTCTCGCGGTAGTCATGCATAACTCGATTGGTTTGACATTGGGTTATTGGATCTGTCGTCTGGTTGGTTTTGAGGATAAAACCTGCCGTACAGTGGCTTTTGAGGTGGGTTTGCAAAACTCAGGTTTAGCTACTGCGTTGGCGATGAAGTTCTTTACGCCAGCCGCTGCTGTCGCTGGCACACTTTTCTCGGTATGGCATAACCTTTCTGGTTCGCTACTCGCGGGTTATTGGGCGAAACGTCCATTAGAGGCTGAATCTCATCTCGATGCCCAACAAGTTAAAGTGAACTAGTTTCTCTCTGAAAAATAAAAGGTTAGCCAATTGGCTAACCTTTTTACTTTAGAGTGCTTTCTTTTATCACTGTGAGTTACGTTAAAGAGTTAATAACGTTTAGCTCTCTCTAAGCTTTTACCGGTTTGCTTGTCGCTGAATCCGTTGTTTCTGCAGCAGTACAAGATTGACCTGTTTTTCGCTCGTAACGCTCTTCCCAGTAAGTGGCATTCTTAATACCAAGTTTGACTGGGTTAAATAGGTATTCAGTCACGCCTTGCGCTTGTTGCTCTTCATAATCACGCAGCACTTTCATGGTTGGTTTTGCCATGAAATAGATAATCAAGATACCCACAATATTGAGCCACGCCATCAAACCTACGCCAATGTCACCCATCGCCCAAGCTAGGTTAGCGGCTTTGATGGTGCCGTAGAATAC
Source organism: Vibrio porteresiae DSM 19223 (assembly GCF_024347055.1). Classification (NCBI taxonomy): domain Bacteria; kingdom Pseudomonadati; phylum Pseudomonadota; class Gammaproteobacteria; order Vibrionales; family Vibrionaceae; genus Vibrio; species Vibrio porteresiae. The sequence continues at coordinate 2,916,201 of NZ_AP024895.1, read as the reverse complement.
GGACGCCATAATCACCAGTTTAAGCAGGAAAGCGAGTCCTTCAGTTTTCAAACTACGGCGAATGTAGGCAATATTGGTTTCTGCAATGTAGTAGTAAGCCAGAATAGTGGTAAAGGCGAAGAAGAATAGGGCAAAAGCCACGAAGGTTTTACCTACGCCAGGTAGAGCACTTTCAATGGCCAATTGAGTAAATACCGGGCCGTTAGCGCTGATATCAGCGGCTACGTTTTGCACAAGGAAAGCGCCGTCTGCACCAGTAACGTTGTAAGCTCCAGTAATGAGGATCATAAATGCGGTGGCAGAACAAACCAGTAGGGTATCGATGTAGATAGAGAATGATTGCACTAGGCCTTGTTGCGCAGGGTGCTCAACACTTGCTGCTGCCGCTGCGTGTGGTCCAGTCCCTTGTCCAGCTTCGTTCGAGTAAACCCCACGTTTAACCCCCCAACCAATCGCTGCACCAATGCCTGCCATCGGGCTAAAGGCATCGCCAAGAATCAAAGCGAAAACGTGTGGTACTTGACCAATGTTCAATAGAATGATGACAAAGGCAGTAATCACGTAAGCCAGCGCCATAAATGGCACGACGATTTGAGTAAAGCTTGCGATGCGTTTTACACCACCAAAAATGATGAAACCCAATAGGATAGAGATAACGGTGCCAGTTAGGATTTTAGCAAAGCTAAACGTACCAACTGCGGTTTCTATCATGCCACCGGTACCGAAAGCCGATTCCACTGCGTTACCGATACTGTTCGATTGCACGCCAGGTAACAATACGCCACAGGCGAAAATCGTCGCGATGGCAAAAATCCATGCGTACCATTTTTGTCCCATTGCTTTCTCGATGTAGTAAGCAGGACCGCCACGAAACTCACCGTTGTCTTCTTCTTTGTAGATTTGAGCAAGAGTAGATTCTGCATAGGCGGTTGCCGCGCCAAAGAAGGCCACGACCCACATCCAGAATACAGCGCCTGGGCCACCAAAACCGATTGCAGCTGCAACACCTGCGATGTTACCTGTACCAACACGACCTGATAGCGATACGGCTAACGCTTGGAAAGAGGAGATCCCACGCGTTGAGCTTTTGCCTGAGAACAGCAAACGCCACATTTCGAAAAAGTGTCGCACTTGCACAAAGCGCGTCAAAATTGAATAGAAAAGGCCGGCACCGAGGCAAAGATAGATCAATACCGGGCTCCAGATAATGCCATTTAAAAAGTCCACAAATGACTGCATACGTAATATCCCTGTTATGTGAGAACCTGGCACAAAAACCACCTTCATTAAGGCAATGAAAACGATTCTGCTGAGGTTCTATTTATCTGATTATTGTGTTTTGCGTGCCACATCATAAGGGATGTGTGAAGTGAATGTTAATGTTTTTATCTATATATTGTGCTTTGTATTTAATTCGTAACAATCTATTGTGTACGTAGTATGGTGTGATTATTTTTGAGGGTGTGGCGAGAAAATCATCAGTGATACACACTGTATTTTTCTTGTTATCTAGAGAATTTCTCTGAAATTGATGCGAGATTTTTATGGGGTGGAATGCTAATTATGCGAACTGGAGTAGTTTTCTGTATAAAAAATCACCATGTCATTTAGCATATTCTAATGCGTATAACATGGCGACGGAGGATGTACCATTTTAAATGGCGGACATGATTATGCCGCGTGGTGGTAGCGAGCGACGCTCAATCCTTGAGTATTAATTGGCGCCTCACCATGAGTGATAATATCGGCCAGAATGTGTCCTGAACCACACGCCATAGTCCAACCTAATGTGCCATGCCCAGTATTGGTATAAAGGTTGGCATAAGGAGTTGCACCAATAATTGGCGTCCCGTCAGGTGTCATTGGTCTAAATCCAGTCCAAAATTCGGCTTTAGCAAAATCCCCACCTTGAGGGAAAAGATCACGTACGACCATTTCGATGGTGTCTTTGCGTGCTTGAGGTAATGCAGGATCAAATCCTGCCAGCTCTGCTGTTCCAGCTACGCGAATGCGTTTATCAAAACGGGTTAACGCCACTTTATAGGTTTCGTCCATTACGGTGGACTGTGGTGATAAGCTCTCGTCCAAAATAGGCACGGTCAGCGAGTAACCTTTCACTGGATAAACAGGAATGTCGATACCTAGTGGTTTGAGTAGGGCTGTGGAATAGCTACCTAAAGCCACCACGTAACGGTCTGCCTTGAGAATACCTTGATCGGTCTCAACGCCAACGACTTGGCGATTATCAGTGACTAACCGTTTGATATTGGTATTGAACTGGAAACGAACGCCATGTGCTTTAGCTAGTTCAGTCATTTGTTGGCAGAAGAGATAGCAGTCTCCCGTTGCATCATCAGGTAGATACAACCCACCGACAAGTTTGTCTTGCACCGGAGCAAGGCCGGGTTCTTGAGCGATACAGCCAGCCACATCTTTCAATTCAAAGCGCACGCCACTTTCTGCAAGAAGGCGCATGTCTTTTTCAATAGCAACTAACTGTTTTTCGTCACGAAAGACTTGCAGTGTGCCTTTTTCACGACCTTCGTATTGCACGTCATGATGTTTATTAAGATCGAGCAAACATTCACGGCTGTGATTTGCTATCGCGAGCATACGGGCTTTATTGACGTTGTAGTGAGAGAGTTTGCAGTTGACCAGCATTTTGGTCATCCAGCTCAATAATTCCGGATCAAGTGATGGCTTTATTTTTAGGGGGGCGTGTTTTTCAAACAGCCATTTAACGGCTTTATGAGGAATCCCTGGAGCTGCCCAAGGTGATGAATAGCCATAAGAAATTTGCCCAGCATTGGCAAATGAGGTTTCTTCCGCACTGCGTGGCTGACGGTCGATGACGATAACATCGTGACCTGCTTGCGATAAATACCACGCTGAGGTCAAACCGACCACACCACTACCTAAAACGATAACTTCCATGAAGACAACTCCTTTATTTATTTGTCAGTAGTTTCTTCTCTTTACCTATTGTTAACAATCGATATAAATTAATATCAGCGTTTAGTTTTTCTATAAGCAGGAAGCACAGTGAAACAGACACCCATCGCAGCACTTTATACCTTTGCTCAAGTGGCTCAGCATCCCAGTTTAAGCAGCGCAGCGAAAGCCATGCACTTAACTACTGGAGCAATTAGCCAGCAATTGATTCAATTGGAACAACAACTTGGATTTAGTCTTTTTGAACGCCACTCGCGAGGCGTGACGCTAACTGACCAAGGAGAAATACTATTAAGCGTGCTGCAGCGCAGCTTTCAAGAGATTGATGTGACGTTGCAAAGCCTTGCTCAGCGAGCGACGAGAAAAGAGATTCGTTTAAAACTCACGCCTTCGTTTGCTTATAAATGGTTGGTGCCGCGCTTAGAGGATTTTTATCGTCAGCACCCCGATATTCAGGTACAAACTTTTGCCGAAGGTGCCTTAGTGGACAGTGAGCGGCGTGATTTTGATCTCGCGATCGACTATGGTCCGATTCCTTACTCGCGCACTCAAGCTGAGTTACTGCTTGAAGAGGCTCTGCTTCCGGTGATGAGTCCTGCTTATTTGGCCCAGCATGCTTGGATTGCAGAGGAGGGAATCCATGAAGAGCAATGGAAAGAGGTCGTGTTGCTGCACGATGCCATGCCTTGGGCAAAAGCGCCGCGTGATTATGAATGGCTTTTTTGGGCAACCGAAATGCATGTGCCATTAGCTTCTCATAAAGGGCACTTTTTCAATCGTACCGACATGGCTATGTCAGCAGCCGAGGCTGGTGTTGGGATTGCTCTAGCTAGAACGGCATTATTGACGCAAGAGTTGCAGTTAGGCCGTTTAGTCGCACCTTTTCCCGCAATACCTGCGCGGGCGGGATATTATCTCATTACATTAAATACCAACGAGTACACTGATATTTTCGCCCAATGGTTACGAAAACAAATCAATCAGTTAGATAAGCAAGTGCAAAAGTATTTGGACCGATAAATCATAATTGGATGAAATGGCGCTTTTCATGCTTAACGACTGAATGAGATCTCGCTAACAGGTTGAAGCAAAAAACGATTCGAAAAGGAAAAAAGCCGCACCAAATCCCTCGATTTTTTCAATATCTATTATGCTCAATAAGAGAATCTGTACACGGTTTAGTCACAATAAACCCGTATCAACAGGGATCTTATTGTACGCATGGTAGGTATCGACCTGCTTACGATGTGCTTTTGAGTAGGAAGGGAGTGGGACATGTTTTTTAAGAAAAATACATCAGCACAAAAGAAAGCCGAGGCCGCTGAAGTATCTCGTTCGAGAATGATCACCAGTAGCCAAATCAGTGAAGCAAACTTGGCAGATTTCAAATTGGCTGGTGGCACCGCCTTAGTGATTGCTTTCATTTCTCCCCATTGTGATTTTGCGTCAGTGAACAGCAAATTAAAGCAAGCTATGCCTTTTGCTGAGCATATCATCGGCATCATGACTGCTGGTGAATTGGGCGGCGGAACTAAGCTCTATCACGATACCCCAGATCGATGGGACGGAATTATTGTGCACGGCTTTGCTAAATCTCTCCTTCCTCAAATGTCAGTGCATGCCATTCGGATGTACAACGATGATGCGCGCCAAGGTGCTAACATCTACACGCAATCAGAAAATCGAATTCAAAAAATCGCGAACGATATTAGCCAGATTCGTGTGCCATTTTCGGTCGATAGCCACGATACGATTGCCTTTACCTATTTTGATGGTTTAACCGGTAGTGAAGACTTCTTTACTCAAGCTCTCTATCGTACCCGCAAATTCCCTTGTTATTTCATCGGTGGTAGTGCGGGTGGTAAGTTGGATTTTAAAGCGGCACAAATCGCATTAGATGGACAAGTGCAAGCCAATCGAGCCATTATCTGTTTTAGTAAAATCGCCCCTGGATTTCGCTATGGGATCTTCAAAAGTCATAACTTTGAAAACACCAACCGTGGTTTCGATGTGGTCGATTTTGACCCCTTCACCCGCACTTTGAATACCGTGTTGGATGACAGCATGAATTTGATGACTCCAGTGGATTGGTTATCAAGACACTATAAATGTCGTCCAGAACAAGTGGGTGAGCAACTCAACAAACACTCTTTTGGTATCTCGATTAATAATGAGTTGTTTATTCGCTCTGTCGCCGCGATTAACCCCAACGGCAGCATCAGCTTTTTTGGTGACTTTGCCTTTGGCGAGCGGTTGTACTTAGTCAAAGCGCGTGATTTTGCGCAAGCAACAAGCAACGACTACAAACGCTTTATGGATGGTAAATCCTCCAAACCGGTCGCGATGATTGCCAACGACTGTATTTTACGTCGCCTCAATAACGCAGATAGTTTAAGTAAAGTCGACACATTCAGGGGTGTCTGCTTGTCGGGGTTCTCAACCTTTGGTGAGTTTCTAGGTTTGCACCAAAACCAAACCGTTACGTCTATTGCTTTCTTTAAAGTGGCGGCTACCGATTCATTTCGTGATGAGTACGCAGATAACTTCCCATTTTATCTGGCCTCGTTTGCACGTTACTACTTACACTCAAGCTTGGTGAGTACTAAGAAGATCAACACATTACAAGCGAACGTAATTCAGCATATGAGTCAAATCCACCCGATGTTGCAACAAGCGACGCAACAGTTGGAAGGCAGTGCTTCTCAAGCATCAAGTGCCGCAGAGCAACAACGTAGCCTTGGCGGTCAGTTTGAGGCCTTTATGACGCAGATAGCTCAACAGCAATCGCAGCGTCAGCGTTTGATGCAAGGAATGGATAAGCTTAAAGACAGTGCCGACCGAATTGTGAATATCATTCAATCGATTAGCGGAATTGCAGAGCAAACTAACTTGCTGGCACTGAACGCAGCGATTGAAGCTGCCCGAGCTGGGGAAGCTGGGCGAGGGTTCGCTGTGGTAGCGGATGAAGTTCGTGCGTTATCAAAGCGTACTCAAACCAGCGTGCAAGAAACAGGAGCAACCATCGAAGAGGTGACCGAATCGATTGGTGAGATTGCCAAAGGTATCGATAGCATTAATACGGTGCTAAGCAAGATTGAATCGGATTCTGAGAAGTTCAGTTCAGAGCTTTCGGTCCTATCGCAAAATTCAGAGCAAGCTGCTCAGATGGCAGAGGATGATATTCACCGTGCCCATGAAACTCATGAGCGCATCAATATCATCGAAGAAGAGACTAAGCTGATCGATAAATTATCGAGCATTGCCAATAGTCATAACGGGTAATCTTTAAAAGATAATAACGATACGCCCTGGAAGTCTATTTGTGATTAATTTGTTAATAAGTTATTCAAATAATTAACAACATTAAAACCAAAAAATCGGTAGACACCATGGCGAAATTTGAATCAAAGCAAACTTATTTATCCAGAAATGGGCTTAAATACTGATACGTTTTTCAATACTAGAGTGACTGAACATGATAGTGAAAAAAGTATCCGAAGATTTAAGAAGCCATGAAGTACGTGAGTTGTGGCTTGAGTATTGGCAGCATTACAGCAAAAAACACGACGAATATTGCTCTGAAGCTCATTGTTTGAACCACTCTTCAGATGGCGTATTGGTGACCTGTAATTGTGGTGAACAGCAAGGCAAAGTCTTTGTTATTCCGCTGTGCGAAGTACATTGCAAAAACCTGCAAGGGCAGTTGGAAATTGGGGATCAAACAGAAGTGATCCCCAGTAACTTAACTTTGTAGGATAAGTGGTTTGGGACCGGAGCTTATTATCGTCTTCTTTGGTATATACGCTCTGGTCTGCCGACACGGCCATGTTGAATTTGTGCTTCTAAAAATCCGCTGGTGACACAATATTCCAAGTAACGGCGTGCTGTTGTTTTACTAATACCAATCGCCTTTCCTAAAGATTCTGCCGTATAAGCTTGATCGTTTTCCATATAGATTTCTTTAAGCTTATCGAGCGTCAGCTCATCAATGCCTTTAGGTAAAGCTTCGATATGTTGAGTTTTAGCTTGGAAGTTAAATAGTTCGTCCACATGGCGCTGGTTAACGTTATCACTGGCACGAAGTGAGCCAATATAGCGTAAGTAGCGTTCTAATGAATCTTGCATCCGATCGTAAGCGATAGGTTTAAGCAAGTAATCAAATACACCACATCTTACCGCCTCGCGTACGGTTTCCATGTCTGAAGCGGCAGTAATAAAGACCACATCAGGCGCGTGAGTTTGGGTCGCTAGTTCTTTTAAGATCTCAATACCTTTACCGTCAGGCAAAAAGTTATCTAGAAGAATCAATTGAGGTTTGAGTATTCTGATCATATTGCGCGCTTCGGAGACGGTTTTAGCCACTCCTACTGGGCGGAATCGAGACAGACGCTGCAAGTAAAAACTGTGTACTTCAGCGATGCTTGATTCGTCTTCAACAATCAGTACATCAATGGGTTCCATCATGTTCAGCTCTTATTGGGTATAAAAATTGAAAAAATCGTTCCTTGTGGCTCTGCTTCATCCACCAAAATCGTCCCTTCTGCTTGCGTGACGTATTGGTGTACTAAGTAGAGACCGATTCCATGGCCTGGCTGATTTTTGCTCGTTACCCCTTTAACAAACAGGGTGTCCGATATTTCGTGTGGTATGCCAGTGCCATTGTCGGCTACTTCCATGACCAACTCTTCGCCGGAATAGGTAAGTAGTAAAGATACTTTCTTATTGCTTTGCGGATTCTTTAGGGTTGCCTCAAAGGCATTATCAAGCAAGTTACCTAAAATAGCCGCTAATTCATCTGGAGTAATACTGACCGGATCTTGTTCTAAATGACAAATAGGGTCGAATTCCAGTGTTAAACCTAATTCTTTCGCTCGGGTGTATTTGCCCAATAATAACCCCGCAATCACCTTAGAGCGGAACGTTTGCGAAATAAAATCGACTAACTGTTGTTGCTGCGCTGTCTCTTTGCGGATGGTGTTAATCGCTTCTTCATAAGCGCCAATTTGCACTAAACCGCCAATCACAGAGAGTCGGTTGGCAAACTCATGACTCATCACCCGCAAGTTTTCGTTATGTTGACGAATTTGCGAGATCTGCGAAGTCAGTGTGTTGTAGTCGTTACGGCGTCTAAAGCTCACGACCCAGCCAATGTGTTCGTCACCGTCTTGAATATTGACGCGGTTAGCAACCAGCGTTTCACCGTTACACGTAATCAACTCATCACGCATCACATCCGGAACACTCGGGTTAAAATCGCCAAAGGCATTAGCACCTAAAAAGAAGGAAGAAGGTGTTACATACTCTTGGATCATTCGTCCAATCAAATATTCAGGCTTATGCGGTATTCCTAACGTATCTAACGCTTTAGCGTTGACCGATAGAATATCGCCTTTGCGCCCAACAGCAATGGTGCCTTCGTACACACTTTGCAATATTGAGTGCTGCAAATGCAAGTTCATTGCAATTTCTTCTGGTTCCATATCAAACATTTGCTGCTTAATATGGCGGGTAAATAGCCATGCGCCTAACGCAGAAAAAATCAGTAATACAATGAGGGCAAAGATAACCGGGTAGGAGTAAAACAGTAGCCAATAACTCACACTATCGAGTAAATATCCCACTGACACTACGCCAATAATTTTACCATCTTGCGATTTAATACCGGCTTTGCCACGGATGGAAATGCCTAAACTGCCTTTATTGACCGTGGCATAACTGGTGCCATATTTCAGTGCCTTAATGTTATCGCCACCGACCATGGGTTTACCAATCTTGTCACTTTCAGGGTGGGCTAAGCGAATGCCTTTTTCATCACCAACAACAATAAAGTCAGCATCGGTAATGCGCTGCAGCCGTTCAATGTAGTGTTGAATGTCAGCAACGTCATCGTGTTCCATTAAAGCAACGAAGTTCGGATCACCGGCTATTTCTTTCGCCTGAATCATCGCTTTGCTGGTGACTTGGTGTTCCAAACTACTGCTTAACGACTGATGGAAAAAGCCAGCCACGAGAAATAGCTGTAGCACGACCACTACAAGCAACAGTAGAAAGACCCTTTTTTGGAACGAAAGATTACAGCAGATATATTTATGCAATAAAAGCGAAAGTTTGTGTGCCATAGCGAGAGTATACGTTTGTCACAAAATAGAAAAATTGATTGGGGTCTAAAACCCCAATCAAATTTATAAAATGCTCAAAAAAGAGTGATTATCCAAGCACATACTTGATCATCACGCCAGCAGCAACCGCAGAACCGATTACCCCTGCAACGTTAGGACCCATCGCATGCATCAGTAGGAAGTTTTGGTTATTGGCTTCCAAACCGATTTTGTTGGATACGCGAGCCGCCATCGGAACTGCAGATACCCCAGCAGAGCCAATGAGTGGGTTGATTGGATCTTTGGAGAAGCGGTTAAGCAATTTCGCCATCAGCACACCGGCAGCTGTACCCACACAGAATGCCAAAATACCCAAGCAAAGAATGCCGATAGTTTGTGGCTGCAGGAACTTATCCGCCATCAGTTTTGAACCAACAGAGAGACCTAGGAAAATGGTCACGATGTTGATCAACGCATTTTGTGCCGTATCAGATAGACGCTCTACCACACCACATTCACGCATCAAGTTACCAAAACAGAACATACCCAGTAGCGGTGTCGCAGAAGGGAGTAGCATGGCAATCAAAACTAACAGCAGCAGTGGGAAACAGATTTTTTCTAGCTTATGCACTTGGCGAAGCTGACTCATCTGAATCTTACGTTCTGCATCGGTAGTCAAAGCGCGCATGATAGGTGGCTGAATCATAGGCACCAACGCCATATACGAGTATGCAGCTACCGCAATAGCACCTAATAGTTCTGGTGCCAGCAAGCTGGATACGTAAATAGCGGTTGGGCCGTCAGCGCCACCGATAATACCGATAGCAGCTGCTTGTGAAACGCTAAAGTCCATGATGCCTAAAGAGCTTAAGCCCAGAGCGCCAAGAATGGTGGTGAAGATACCAAACTGAGCCGCTGCACCTAACAGCAAGGTTTTAGGGTTGGCCAATAGTGGACCAAAGTCGGTCATGGCACCCACACCCATAAAGATCACCAGTGGCGCAACACCTGAAGCAATCGCGATGCTGTAGAACTGATACAACATCCCGTCGCTGTAAGCGTATTGTTCCGCCAATAGGTGCAATGTGGCCATTTGGGTAGGCGTTGCACTGTGCACTGCTTCTTTAATCGCTGCTGCGCCGCTGGCTGCGCCCATATTAAGAACATGAGCAAACGCTGCCATGACATCCGGTTTGGCTGCATAAATGGCATTTTCAATCGCTGACATGGCCAGACCCGCGTCTGGCAAGTTAGATAAAATGCCGCCGAAACCAATTGGAACCAAAAGGAGTGGTTCGAATTGTTTAACAATCGCCAAATAGAGCAAAACCAGCCCGATGACGATCATCACGGCTTGTCCCCACTGTAAGTGGAAAAAGCCAAAGTCATTCACCATTGCGATGATGTTATCCATGATGGTTACACCTCACTCGATTATGCCAATACCAATAGGGCATCACCTACTTGAACGGCATCACCTTCACTCACATCAATACTGCTTACGACACCCGCATGAGGGGCACGAATTTCAGTTTCCATTTTCATTGCTTCAAGAGTGAGCAATACATCGCCTTCTTGTACTTGTTCGCCTGCTTTCGCGTTAATTTTCCAGATGTTACCTGCTAGAGGTGCATTCATGGTTTCGCCTGCAGCGGCAGCGACTGGTGCAGGTGCAGCAACGGGAGCGGCAACGGGTGCTGCTGATACTTGGCTAATGTCACCGCCGTCAGTCACTTTCACTACATAGCTTTGGTTGTTGACAGTGATGGTGTAGATACCAGCATCGGCTTTCTTAGTTGAATTTGCAGCGGCCACTTTTTTCTCTTCCTTACTTGGAGCTTGAGGTACAGGTTCAAATGCATCAGGGTTATTACGGTTAGCTAGGAACTTCCAAGCTACTTGGTCAAATAGGGCAACCATCAATACGTCATCAATGGTGTTATCACTTAAAGTGATGCCTTTTTCTTTGGCTTGTTGCACTACACTCTGTTGTAGTTCAACCATTTCAGGTGCCAATTTATCGGCTGGGCGGCAAGTAATCGCTTCGGCGCCAGCCAGCACACGTTGTTGTAGCTCAGTGTTGACTGGAGCAGGAGTGCGGCCATATTCGCCTTTTAAGATACCGGCCGTTTCTTTGGTGATGCTCTTGTAGCGTTCACCCATCAATACGTTGATAACCGATTGAGTACCGACGATTTGCGATGTTGGCGTAACCAGAGGAATAAAACCAAGGTCTTCACGAACGCGTGGGATCTCTTCCAATACTTGGTCAAGTTTGTCTAACGCATTTTGCTGTTTGAGTTGGCTTTCCATGTTAGTCAACATGCCGCCAGGCACTTGAGCAATCAGAATGCGTGAGTCAGAGCCTTTCATCATGCCTTCAAACGCATGGTATTTTTTACGAACTTCACGGAAGTAAGCCGCGATTTTCTCTAGTTTGTGTAGGTCAAGACCGGTGTCGTAACCCGTGTTTTGCAAAGTGGCAACGAGAGATTCAGTGGCAGGATGACCGTAAGTACCGCTCATGCTTGAAATCGCGGTATCAACACGGTCTACACCCGCTTCAATCGCTTTAAGCAGGGTCATATCGGCCATGCCTGTGGTGGAGTGACAGTGCAGATGCAGTTCAACGTCGACTTGTTTTTTCAATGTTTGAACCAGCTCGGCAGCTTGGTAAGGCGTTAAAATACCTGACATGTCTTTAATGGCAATCGAATCAACACCTTCTTCAGCCAATTGCTGCGCCACATCAACCCAAGTTTGTAGGTTGTGCGCTGGGCTGGTGGTGTAACTGAGAGTGCCTTGCGCATGTGCGCCCTGTTTTTTCACGGCACGAATCGCTTGTTGCATGTTGCGCGGGTCGTTCATCGCATCAAAAACACGGAACACATCCATGCCATTTTTCACTGCACGTTCAACAAACGCGTCAACCACGTCGTCGGCATAGTGGCGGTAACCCAATAGGTTTTGACCACGTAGCAACATTTGCAGCGGAGTTTTTGGCATGGCTTTTTTCAGAGTGCGTAGACGATCCCATGGGTCTTCACCTAAGAAACGAATGCAACTATCAAATGTTGCGCCGCCCCAACACTCAAGTGACCAGTAACCGATGTCATCAAGTTGTGCAGCAATAGGCAACATGTCGTCTAAACGTAGACGAGTGGCAAAAAGAGATTGGTGGGCGTCACGAAGGACGACGTCGGTAATGCCAACGCGTTTAGTAGCCTGAGTCATCTCGAAGTTCTCCTTTATTATGATTATGAGTTTTGCTGTTGTTGGGCTCTATGGTGATGAACTGCAGCAGTTAAAACGGCGATTAATTGGTCATCTTGTGCAGGTTTTGGAGCAACAACAGGTTTGGATTTAGCCTTAGTTTTTGGTGCGGCTGGTGGAGGCGCAAAGCGAGTAATGCATTTGGACATTGCCGACGTTACGTAGACCAAAAAGATAAGGAAGATAAAGACAAATCCCATACCCAAAGTGAGTAGGTTAATGCCCTCCATAAAGAGCGATGTTTCTTGCATAGCTACATTTCCAAAGAGAAGAAAAGGCGCGCAAAGCGCGCCAGTGGAGCAAGGGGTGATTTACATCATCATGCCAAATACCACGCTCGCGATAACGAGGACGATACCGCCACCTAAACGAGAGGAGATTTGAGCGTAAGAAAGAAGACTCATGCGGTTAGCCGCAGCAAGTACTTCCAAGTCACCGGAACCACCACGGTTAGCCATACATAGGCCCGCAGTAATTGAGGATTCGATTGGGTAGAAGCCCATCGCCCAACCACCGAGTGCAGCACCGAAGATAGCGCCGAACACGATAAGAGCAGCGATGATAACGTTCATGAAAGAGATAGCGTCGATAACTTCACCTAGGTCTGTGTAAGCGATACCAACACCAACCATCAACACCCAAAGAAGATGTTTAGAGAAGAAAGAAGAGAGACGTTTTGCGCCTTCTTTAATTTCATCAGAGCAAAGACCAAGACCATTCACAATAGCAACGATGATAACCATGTAAGCAAAAGTATGGATTTTAATATCACCAAAGCCAGGCAAAATATTAGTAGATAATGATGCAGAGAATGTATAAATACATGTTGCTAACATTAGACCAATTGCTATTTCGCGAGGAGTGATTTTAATTTCTTTATCGTTGTTTGAACTGTCAAAGCTAGATTTACGTAATAATTCACCATTACCAGTTAGTGATGGGTGTTTATTACCAATGCTGTTCAGTACTGCTGCTGCAACAATCGCAACGATGTTGGCAATAGTAAGGATCGCAATCGCAACAGAGTAATATTCTTCTTTCGAACCACCTGTTACCGCAGCGTAGATTTCTGATAGAGGAATCGCACCAGCACCGTTACCGCCGCCCATGATTGGTAGTACGTACATCATCATGATACGAGCAGGGCTGATACCGAAAATTAAACCACCGATCAGACCAAAGATTGCAGCGCCAGCAACGGCTGCAAGGATAGTTGGGATGTAACCAGCTAGAGAACGAATCAACAGTTTACGTTCAACAGCTAGGATAGAACCGGTGATCAAAACGGCAATGAAAAGGTTTAGGAAACCGGTCTTTTTCATCACATCACTAACAGTGGTGATTTCACTTTGGTGTAGCCAGCCCATTTGCACGAACCAAGCTGCAACCAAGAATATCATTACAGGAGCACCACCGATATATTTGTTAAATATTGGTAAACGTTTACCAATTTCACCAAATATAGCGCCAACAACGAACATAAAACCAAAACCACCAACAATATTCTTTGGAAGGGTGTTAGTAAAATGTGCAATTGCTATAATGGCTGCGAGAACAGCAAATAAAGGCAGTGGAACGCCAAATACTTTGCTATCCATTAAGGTAGAACTTAATGACGAATGTTGCTTCGCATTAATTTGTAGGGTTTTTTCGTTCATTTTATTATCCAGCAGGTTAATAACACTTTATTCAATTTATGGGATTACTTCTCTAATATTTGTGAAAACTGTCATTGAATAAAGTGGCGTTTAAAATCTCAATGATTTTTATGGTTTTTAATTTTGGATGTGTTATTTTTCAATAACTTATAAATAAAAAACATAAAATTCATAAAGTACTTTTATTCTGAAAAATAAAGTGATTGCGCTCGATATTTTATAGACTAAAGCGCGTAATACTGCTGCCGTAAAGAGATAGGTGAGGCACGTGATGTTGGAGAGTTACACTTTTTCCCGGATTTCTACTAAGCAGAGCAATCGGATGCTGGCTATAAGACAGTTTTTGTCTCTACATGAGTTAGGGATCGATGAAGATGTGGAACACTTCGTCGTGGCTTACCAAGAGGACAGGGAAATTATTGCCTGTGGTGGTTTGGCAGGGAATGTTTTAAAGTCGATTGCGATATCGCCAGACTTACAAGGCACCGGATTTGCGCTTAAGTTGATGTCAGAACTGACCAGTTTTGCTTATGAACTTGGCCGTTTTAATCTGTTTCTGTTTACTAAGCCTGCCAATATCGTGATGTTTCGGCAGTGTGGTTTCCACTTGGTTGAAAAGGTGGAACCGAATGTAGCGCTGCTGGAAAACAGCCCGAACCGTTTAAAAACTTACTGTCAGGAGTTGTCTGCAAAGCGTAAGCCGGGCAGCAAAATCGGTGGCATCGTGATGAACGCGAACCCGTTCACGCTAGGTCATCAATATCTGATAGAGAAAGCATGTCTGCAGTGCGATTGGGTACATCTGTTTGCCGTCAAAGAAGAGGGAAATGAATTCTCCTTTGCCGACAGGCTCGCCATGATCCGTGCTGGAACCGAGCATCTAAAAAATCTGACCATTCACACCGGATCCGATTACATTATTTCTCGGGTGACATTCCCAACGTACTTCATCAAAGATCAGCAAGTGATCAACTATGCGCACACCGCGTTGGATCTAAAAATTTTCCGCAATGCTATTGCCCCAGCGCTGGGGATCACCCACCGTTTCGTGGGTAGTGAACCTTTGTGTCCTGTGACTCGACATTACAACCAAGCAATGCGTCAGTGGTTAGAAAAAGATCTCGAAGACGAGTGTGGACCTGCGATTGAAGTCGTCGAAATTGAACGGTGTTTAGAAGGAGCAGAGCCTATCTCTGCGTCAAGAGTGCGTGACCTACTGCGAAAAGAGGACATTCCATCTGTCCGTAGTTTAGTGCCACAAACGACGTATTCGTATCTCAGTCAGCACTACATTGCCCCGGCACAGTTAGCCAATTCCGTGGCTGCTGTGTAATGCGTGCTGATTGCTTTTTTACAAACTATTCATCAAGGTCGAACCCATGAAAATTTCTCACCCCGCTTTCGCGGGTACACTGGAATCCAGTGATCTTCAGGTCCGTATCGAACCGAATGTGAGTGGCGGTATTGAACTGTCTCTGGACAGTACCGTTGAACAACAGTTTGGTAAGGCGATTCGAAATGTGGTTTTGGAAACACTTTCAAATATGAAAGTCGCTGACGCAAAAATCATTATCGAAGACAAGGGTGCGCTTGACTGTGTGATTAAAGCACGCGTCCAAGCTGCTGTATTACGTGCTTGTGGTGAGCAAGAGATCGATTGGAGCCAGTTGTCATGATTAAACTTCGTCGCAGTATGCTGTTTGTACCTGGCGCCAACGCAGCCATGCTAAGTAACACCTTCATCTACAAGCCAGACTCAATCATGTTCGACTTGGAAGACTCTGTTGCCCTTCGTGAAAAAGACACTGCTCGTATGTTGGTGTTCCATGCGTTGCAACACCCAATGTACCAAGAGATTGAAACTGTTGTTCGTGTTAACCCTCTCGAATCTGAATTCGGTCTAAAAGACTTGAATGCCGTGGTTCGTGGTGGTGCTGATTGTGTACGTCTGCCAAAAACAGACAGTGCGAACGACATCATCGAAATGGAAAAAGCGATTGAACAAATTGAAAAAAGCTGTGGTCGTCAAGTAGGTAGCACCAAACTATTGGCTGCGATTGAAAGCGCGAAAGGCATCAACAACTGCGTTGAGATTGCCCACAGTTCAAAACGTTTAATCGGTATCGCTTTAGGCGCGGAGGACTACGTGCGCGACCTTCGAACTCAACGCTCGCCTGAAGGCATTGAGTTACTGTTTGCTCGTTGCTCGATTCTCCAAGCCGCTCGTTCTGCCGGTATCATGGCATTTGATACGGTTTACTCTGATGCTAACAACGAAGAAGGCTTCCTAAAAGAAGCTGAACTTATCAAGCAGTTGGGCTTTGATGGTAAATCATTGATTAACCCTCGTCAGATCGATCTATTGCATAACGTGTTTGCTCCAACGCAAAAAGAAGTGGATTACGCTAACGCTGTGATTGAAGCCGCTGAAGAAGCTGCAGCAAATGGCCTTGGTGTTGTGTCACTGAACGGCAAAATGGTCGACAGCCCAATTATTGAACGCGCACGCTGGACACTTCAACGTGCTGAATCTGGTATCAAACAGTAAAGGTAGTGTCATGAGTGTTAGTACTTTAAATAATCCCCTCACTGCTGAAGAGATGGAACGTTATTCTTTAACTCCTTACACTGAAGCACTGAAATTGACTCCACATTTGGCGAATGAGTCAGATAAAAAAAGCCGCAAAATTAAAGCTTCACTTGCTGAAGCAATTCAAGAGCTTGGCTTGAAAGATGGCATGACCATCTCTTTCCACCACGCTTTCCGTGGCGGCGACAAAACCATCAACATGGTGATGGATGTGATTGCTGAGCTAGGCATTAAAAACCTAACTTTGGCTTCTAGTTCATTAACTTCTGTTCACGCACCACTGGTTAAACACATCAAAAATGGTGTGGTTTCTAAAATCTATACCTCTGGTATTCGTGGTGAATTGGCCGATGAAATCTCTCGTGGTTTGCTGCAAGAACCTGTGCACATTCACTCACACGGTGGCCGTGTTCACCTTATTCAAACTGGAGAAATTCACATTGATATGGCCTTTATCGGCGTACCTTGTTGTGATGAGTTTGGTAACGCAAACGGCTTTAAAGGCAAATCAATTTGTGGTTCTCTAGGCTATGCCAAAGTGGACTCAGAATACGCAGATAAAGTGGTGATGCTAACGGAATCTTTGGTTGGCTACCCAGCTTACCCAGCATCCATTCACCAAGATAACGTGGACGCAGTTGTTCAAGTTGAAGAAGTGGGCGACCCAAGCAAAATTGGTGGTGATGCAACTCGTATGACCAAAAACCCTCGTGAACTATTGATTGCGAAATACTGTGCAGACGTTATCGAAAACTCTGGTTACTTCTACAACGGTTTCTCAATGCAAACTGGTTCAGGCGGTGCATCACTAGCAGTTACTCGTTTCCTAAAAGACAAAATGATCCGTAAAGATATCCGCGCTTCATTTGCTTTAGGTGGCATTACTGCAACTATGGTTGATCTGCATGAAGAAGGCTTGATCGACTACTTGATGGACGTGCAATGTTTTGACTCAGTGGCGGCAGAATCTCTTTCTCGCAACCCTCATCACATTGAAATCTCAGCTAACGAATACGCTAACCCATCATCAAAAGGTGCGGTTGTGGATCGTCTTGACGTGGTTATCTTGAGTGCTCTAGAAATCGATACTCAATTTAACGTCAACGTTATTACGGGTTCTGACGGCGTGATCCGCGGCGCATCAGGCGGCCACAGTGATACAGCTGCTGCAGCTAACCTAGCTATTATCGTTGCTCCACTGGTTCGTGGTCGTATCCCAACAGTCGTTGAGAAAGTAACTAACGTGGTGACTCCTGGTTCAACTATCGATGTATTGGTAACTGACCAGGGTATCGCGGTTAACCCAAATCGCCCAGATGTGAAAGAACGTTTGGTTGCAGCTGGCCTACCTGTATTTGAAGTGGCTGAGCTACAAAAACGTGCTGAACTTCTTACCGGCAAACCTGAACCACTGCAGTTTGAAGACCGCACCGTTGGTTTTATTCACTACCGCGATGGTTCTATCATTGATGTGATTAAACAGGTAAAAGCATAATGACCTTTTCAACCGATTCTGAGGTGAGCTTAAACGAACTGCTTGACCGCAAAGAAACTCGGGTGAAACAACAACAAGAGTGGCTTAAACGCCACTCTCTTCCCATTGTTTCATTCACCGTTAACATGCCTGGTCCAGTTAAGATGAATGCCTCTAGCCGTATAGTAATGAAAGCCGGTCTGGCCGCGATTCGTGCGCTATGTGCGAAACAAGGTTGGGAAATTGTCGGCAGTCAGAAGATTGCTGAAAATACCGGTCCTGAAGCGATCATTTCTATCAACGCTCCATCGGCTTCTTTGCTGAAAAAAGCGATGATGGAGATCGAAAACCATCATCAGTTAGGCCGTTTGATGGATTTGGATGTGATTGATGTACGTGGAAAAATTGTTTCTCGTGATGGAGTAAATCAGCCGCGTCGCCGCTGTTTACTGTGTGATGAAGAGGCGAAAGTGTGCGCACGTTCACGTCGTCATGATTTAAAAGAGCTTTTGGCAAAAATCGAGGAAATGACCCATGAGTATGAATGCTACGCTTGAGTTATTAATCGACTTTTCTCAAGAGGTTGCTGTGGCTGCTCCGTCTCCTAGTCAACGTGCATTCAGCCTACCTAAGTTGGTCGCTCATTTGGCCTACCACGCCATGATGCTGGAAGTGCACCTCACACCAAAACCGGGTTTAGTGGATACGGCTAATAACGGTTCTCACGACGACATGACGCTCGATACGTTTATCGCGAGTGCAGATGCGATTGTGCCTTATCTTGAACGCTTCGTAGCGGCGGGCAGTCATCATTCGCGTCATCCCGTCACCAAACTATTGCATGTTTTACGTCCTATCGGTGTAGAAGCTGAGCGAGCAATGCTGCGTGCAACCCATGGGGTGAATACCCATAAAGGGATGATTTTTAACTTAGGTTTGATCTGTGGTGCGGTGGGTTGGCTTAAAGGTAAGCAACTTAAAGTCGATGCACTGCATATTAAGGAAGTGATTCGTCAAGCGTGTGAGTTTTTGGTGTTTGATGAGCTGAAAGGCAAAGCCAAACAAGAGCCGAAAACCGCAGGGGAACGAATGTTCCAACAATACGGCTTAACCGGTGCTCGCGGTGAAGCGGCTTCAGGTCTTGGCACCATCATGAAACATGCTCTGCCTGCTTACCAAATGTGTTTGCGTAATGGCGTTTCAACCGAACAAGCCATGTGGCATACCTTATTGGTGTTAATGGCCAACAACGATGACAGCAACTTGGTTTCTCGTGGTGGTATTGAAGGATTGCGCTTGGTGCAAAATCATGCGGCTCATCTACTTAACTTAGGTGGTTATCAATATTCCGAAATAGAGAATGAGTTAATCGCATTCGATAAGATGTTGATAGAAAAACATTTGAGTCCAGGTGGTAGCGCTGATCTGCTGGCCGCAACTTGGTTGATACACGAGTTGGTTGCACTGTTTGATAACGAATAGAAGAGCGCTTTCTGTAAGAAATGCGCTCTTTTTTGCACATGACCGACCGTGTTGGGCGATGCCGCTGTGTGCCCAACCTCGGTTTTTCTGATTGTTTAAAGCAATGGATTACACTAAATCAATCGATTGTTTTAGTGTTGCTGGTTGACGCTCAATCAACACTCTGCCTTCTTTAACCGACCAAAGTACTTCTGCTTGGTCACGAATCACTTCGACATCATCTGCACCATCAAGAATAATGAAACTCGCTGGTTTTCCGACTTCAATGCCATAGTTGTCTGTAATGTGCAGCACTTTCGCACCATTGTCGGTGATGAAATCCAAGCCGTGGGAGAAATCATCAAAGCCCATCATATGGCAAGCATGCAGGGCAAAATCAAGCTCGCGCAATAACTTACCATTACCTAGGCTGTACCAAGGATCTTGAATCGAATCTTGAGCTAAAGCAACTGTCATCCCTGCGTTAGTGAGCTCTTTAATACGCGTGATCCCGCGCCGTTTCGGCAAATTATCAAAGCGCCCTTGCAAATGAATATTGGAGGTCGGGCACGAGACAAAGTTAATGTTCGACATTTTTAACAGACGAAACAGCTTAGAACAGTAGGCGTTATTGTAAGAGTGCATCGCGGTGGTGTGGCTGGCGGTCACTTTGTCACCCATCCCAGCTTCGAGGGCGGCAGTGGCCAGTACCTCTAAAAAGCGCGACGCTTCATCATCAATTTCGTCACAATGGACATCCACTAATTTGTCGTGCTGTTTGGCAAACTCCATCACCCAACGCATCGATTCCACCCCATATTCTCGGGTGAATTCAAAGTGAGGAATGCCACCTATCACATCGGCTCCAAGTTCCACCGCCTGTTCCATCAAGCCTTTGCCATTAGGGTAGGAGAGAATGCCCTCTTGAGGAAAGGCGACAATTTGCAAATCGATGAAAGGGGCGAGTTCAGCTTTAAGAGCCACAATCGCTTTGAGGGCGGTGAGCTCTGGGTCGGTCACATCCACATGGGTACGGACAAATTGCACCCCGTTTTCAGCCAGTAACCGAGTGGTTTTACGTACACGAGTTTGGACGTCTTGCTCGGTCAGCATGGGTTTGCGCTCTGCCCAGCAGGCAATGCCTTCAAACAGGGTGCCGCTTTTATTCCAGCGTGGTTCACCTACCGTCATCACTGCATCGAGGTGGATGTGTGGCTCGACAAAAGGCGCACAAAGTAGGTGACCTTGGGCATTAATATCGGCGGCAGTGGTAACCACTCCTTGAGTTTGCTCTTCAATTGCCAAGAAGCGTCCGTTCTCGCAAGTGAGGGTGTAAAGCTGTGTTTGCTGGCGCAAGCGCGCGTTGATGATTTTCATCCCTGCCTCATCTCTGTGCTTAAAAAGTCATACAGTTCAGTGTGTAACCTTATGCAGAGAGATGCAATAGCCAACCAATAATGATTAAGCCGAGTTTAGCGCTTCCTTAGTCTAGCTGCGCCAAGGTGAGCATAATCAGCAGCTGTTCGACTTGTTGCTCTACGCTGGTTGATGGGAGTAACTCAATCCACAAACACCACGCTTTTTTCTCTGAGACAAAAGGTTTGCAACACCAAAATCGCTCTGGGTTTGCATGGTATTGGCGCAGTACGCTTTGTAGCCATAACTCATCGTATATCAGTGGGTTGAGCTCTAAAGTTACCCCCGATTGACCTTGGCGTACTTGCCGTTGTAAACGGGCATCGTGACTTAAAGGCAATAGGGTGCCAGAAGTGTGTTGGCTGGCGATGAGCCACTGGGTTAATCGCTGCTTAATCATATTGGCTTAAATCGTAGACGGTGGTATCGGGATCTTTTTTCAACTCATCACGCAGGGCAGGTCCCCACCAGATCACGAGCTGAGTCGGTGAGGACATCTCTCTCGCACAATGGTTATCTAAGCATTTAGGCACCTTGGTGCTGGTGGTCGCACAACCACTGATGAGCACGATGGTGAGCGCGAGCAAAACTTGGCGAAATAACATCATGACAGCTCCTTAGTGGCTAACGGCATTGTCGAGCAACGAGGTACGAATCGGTTTGTTGGTTTCCGGTTTGATGACCGCCAACATCACTTCCGCTGACTCTCCCGGTCCCATTAGGGTACTAGGACGAACCGCCACCGCCAGCGTATCACGATGGGTACAAGTGGCTTCATCAAAACGGATCGAATGGTCGGTTTGGTTGGTCACTGTGCCAACTAATAAGGCAAACTTCTCGCCGGTGTACCACTCGCGGTTTTTACGATTAAAGGTGACCCCTTCCGTGCGTTGGCAATAGTGTTCAAGGGTATAAGGAATCTCTTTTTCAGCGGTAAAGCCATCAGGCAGAAACAGGTTGTTGAGCTGAGTGAGCGCCTTAGACACCAAAGTCCGTGTGATGCCCAAACGTGCTGCGCGGTCTTTGTCTAACGCTTGTTGCACATTGTCATTGTCCTTTTCAGGGATGAACTGATGTGGATTGAGTTCATTACCCACCAAGCGCGGCGTGATAATAAAAAGACGTTCACGTTTGGATTGGTCATTATTTTGGTAGCTAAACAGTTTGCCCACTCCAGGAATATCGCCCAGTAAAGGGACTTTGCTCTCTTGCTGCGCATTTTTTTCCACTTTAAAACCACCTACCACCAGAGAGCGCTGCGTCTGCATAATTGCTTGGGTGCTGATGGTGCCGCGGTTTACGGTAGGCGTGGTGCTGCTATCGTTGTATTCGATACGCCCATCTTCAATATCTAGCGAAAGCTGAATGAGTGGCGCAGTGGCCGACTCGATCATGCGTGGAATAACTTGCAAGCTCGTTCCAGCGGTAACCGGTGATACGTTGGCTACGCGTTCACCAATGGAACTGATGTACGCCGTGTCATTAAAGTCGATCACCGCCGGTTGGTTCTCAATGGTCAATATGGACGGGTTGGCGATAAGCGATGCTTCACCTTGATTTTCTAGCGCGCGAATATTGGCAAAAAAGTGACCAAAATCTTGAATCATCACGGTCGCTGCGGTGCCGGTAGAAAGAAACGGTGTCACACCCGCTGGGTTGATCTGCGCTTCGGTACTGCCTGCGCCGACTTGCCAGTTAATCCCCAACTGATCGAGTTTATTTTTGTCGATATCGAGGATCACTGCATCAATTTCAATCACGTTACGCGGGCGATCCAGCTTATTGATCAGATCCTGATACATCTGGCGTTTATCAATATCGTCACGAATCAAGACTGCGTTGTTGCGCGTATCAGCGCTGATCTTCGAGCCAGCGCTGCTCTTATTATTCATCTGGGCATCGAGTTGGTTTTGGCTCAAACCATTACTGAGCATTTTGCTCTGAATGCGCTGCTCAGCTAGGGTTTGTAAATTGCCTAACGCTTGTAAACTGCTGTCTAGCGTCATGCCGTTGGTGTTCATGGCCATTGGCGTATTTTTGCGACCTTCCAGCAAGTCGCGCAGCATACTGGCAATGCCCGGAATTTGGATGTTCTTATCGCGAAACTTGATGTCGCGATCGCCCACGAGTGCGTATTTGAGCGGGAAGACCATCACTTCCATTTTGTCTTCTTTACTCTTCTTCTTTTTGCTGAATTTCTGAATCAGTTCCACGTAGCGGGTCGGGCCGGAGACCATCACAATCCCTTCATCGGGTAACTCTCCCCACCCGAAACGTTTGTCGAGCAAACCCACTTGGGTAAGAGCGTTTTTCAGATCAGATATCGCATCTTGAGAGACTTCTATGGTAGTCGAGGTTTGATCATCCAATGGGCTGATGTACAAGGTTCCGTTATAGACGAACCATAAAAACTGGTGTTCCAGAGCAAGACGATTGAGGTAATCCGTGGCTGAAGCCGCTCGCAATTTGCCATTGACCACACCGCGTACTTTGCCCAGATTCAGCTTCACGCCGAATGTTTTGGCAAATTCGTTTAAAGCGTCAATCAAGGGTGTTTTTTGGGCATCGAATGCGTATGCGGTGCTTTGCCATTTTTCAGGTACGGCGCCATGCACAGCGGTGCTGGTTAACATGACTAGCAGAGTCAGTACCAAAGGTAACCAATGAATCGTCTTTTTCATAATGTGCTCATACTGGATTACAGAAAAATCGTTTAATGACTGGCTGGGTTAAAACGGTCGTAATTGCTGTGACAAACTTAACGGCACAAACGGCATCTGAGTGGCGCGCTGTTTAGGCGCAGGAGCCAAACTAGGAAACTGCGTTTTTAAACAGGCTTGCCAGCAGGAAATTTGATTGGCGAGTTGTTCAATACGAGTGATGAGCGGCTTAGCACTCAGAGCCGTTTTATCGACGGCAACAAAATCCACTAAATGGTAATGACCTTGGCAGTCAAGGCTTGGCAGCGCTGAAAAACGCTCACTGCCCATGCCTGTCAACATTACCAACACCCCAGGATGAGGGCACTGAGTCAGCGTGAGCGGAAATGGGGTACGAATGGTCACCCCTCTTTCCATTCGACTTAACTCCAGTGGGCGCAGATCCACTTCGATAGCGATACTTGGCGTGCCCTCGCTTAGCCAATGCTCTAAAGTGTCTGAGAGCTCAGTGACCGACAGCATCATTAGCGTATTTCGTTGATGATGGCTTTCGCCAAGTTGTGTTTCACTTGCAGCTCTTGGTTGACTGCCCAACTTGCGGTGGCGTTTTGGCGCATAGCTGAGTTAAACGCATAGATATCATCTAATGATGCGTTGTCTAAGTTGGTTACCAATTTGTCCATGTTGTTTTGGGTACGCTCAAATTGCGTATCCAAGCGATGGCGTACAGATTCAACGGATGGCATAGATCTCTCCTTGATAAAACAGTGTAGGTGTCGCGTGCAAAACAGGTGGTTGCAGCCGGGTTTAACTCGATACAAAGCTTGGGTGGAATGTGAGCTAAATTAGTTCCCAAGTGGTGATTGCGGTTAACCAAGCTGCTGTGCAGCGGCAGGGCATAGCCTGCCGCATGCACGAACGCGGCTAGTGAGTAACAGGCGCTGAGAACCACGGCGTGACAAATGGACGCACTTGTTTTACTTGCTCGATAAAGCCAATCAGAGAATCGTTAAAGTGCTGTTGATCGGTTTTGTCGATCGGCAAAATATGACAAAGACAAAGTTGCTGCTGTTCATCAATTGCGAGCCAGCACCCTTGCATCGCGCTGATTTCAAAGTTCAGGAGCAGAATTTTACGCATGACTTCAGCGCTGAGATCGCGTGGTAATGTCATGATCACACAGTGGAAAATGATGTTGTCGCTAAAGTCAGGCACTTCAACTACGGCATTTTGCTGGGAAAGATGATCGTAAATAGCGCAGACGCCATTCCGCAAAGTCAGTTGCGTATTCATGGTATGAGCAAAATTACGCAGATATTGATCAGTTTTAGTTTGTGTGGGGGTCATGTCCATGGCCTCGTCATTAGTGAATTAAAAAGGTAAACAAGTGTTCGGCTGTTAAGTGGCGCGGCAACGCATTTCAGTTCCTTAGGGTGGCCCGCGGCTGAGCAGAGAGGTGAAAATGCAAAGTAGATTATTTACTCTAATTCGAGGCTGTGCTTGGAGAAGGGAAGATCGGGAAATTTGAAATGAACAAGGAAGAGGTTTATCGAACGGTATACCGTGATTAGGCGGTGCAGAAGGAGGTGTGATAATGATGGACCAGCGAGATTGCATGGCATCAAAGGTGTCATCACGCCTGAATCGAATCGGTTTAAAGCTCATGAAGTCTGGCATTAGGCTGAAGGCTCCAAGTAACTTTTTAGGGTTTGGCGTGCGCGAGACAAGCGTGAACGAATAGTGCCAATCGGAATGCCGATGTAGTCTGCAGTGTCTTGGTAACTTAGGTCTTCATCGACGATCAGTTTTAGGATTGATTGAGTTTCATCAGGTAGGTGCTCAATCGCTTCCATGGTTCGGCTCAGCAGCCTTTCATGCTCTACCAGCATTGCCGGGTTTTCATCGATGTCACCTTGTAATTCTTGGCTCATCGCTTCGGTCATTTCATCGACTAAAACCGTTTGCCCATAGTACTGTTTAAAATAATTACGAGTTAAGTTGACTGCGATACCAAATAGCCAGGTTTCTGGTTTTGATGCGCCACTGAATTTGTCTTTGCAGCGCATTGCTTCTAAGTAGGTCAGTTGCAAAATTTCTTCAGCATCTTCCGCATGCCATACCTTTTTTTGAATAAAACGACGTAAGCGTTCGTTTTGACTTTTGTATAATTCTTCTATGTTTATTACTGGCGTGGTGAATTCATTAAAAGAGATCGAATTATTCATTTTTATACCTATTAATTTATTAACATGACTAGGGAATCTAGCAATGCTTAATAAGTAAAAGAATTCGATACTTTGTTCCAAGATGGTGTAAATAAATGTAATTATTCTTCTAATAATATTAGTCGGTCGGTTTAAAATAAAATTAATGTTTATATTCAGTAATTTAAAATAAAAGTGTGGGTATTTTTCATTAAGAAATTGCTTGGTTTTAATTTGGATTATTTTTATGTAAGGATATTCCTACATATATAAATCCTATTTTTTAGTATTTGCTTAAATATCTTTGATGGAGTTTTTGCTCTAAAAATATCGCGATTTATGGAACCGAGATCAAGTTTTTTATTTTAATGTTTTATCTGGTTGTCATACTCTTAATTAAGACTCTATGTCTGATATTTGGCTATAAACTTCGGAAACGTTTTCCTTATCAAATTTATGTAATACTTGATATATCTTTGCAACATATCGTAAGGTTTCGCGAGGAATATAACTGCCAATATCATTTTTATATAATGTTCGTGCTAGCCAAACAAAGCGAATCACGGGAATGTTTTTTTGTTTTGCTTGCTCTATCAAATCTAATGCGTCTTCATCTTCTCCTTTGGTCATAATTAAAGGCAAAGGGGTGCGTTCAGATTGGTAAAATAATGCCACTGCAAAGTGAGTGGGGTTAACCACGAGCATATCGGCTTCGTCTAGCACCGGTTTCGTTTTACGCGGTTTGGGCTCTTCGTTCGCAAGACGCCTTGCTTCTGAGCGGCGATGGCTCTTGGTGTGTGGGTCGCCTTCTGAGTTTTTAAATTCGTTTTTGATATCGTCTTTGCTCATGCGTAACCCTTTGAGATAAAAATACTTCTGCATACCAAAGTCGACGGAAGCAAGCACCAATAACACCAACAGGCAACTGCGAGCAATATGGCTAAATAGGTTCGCGATGGTTAGCCAACTTTCAGTCAGCGAAAGGTAGGGCAGTTTTATCAGAGTGGGTAGCGCTTGATAGAGCAACCAATAGATCAGCAAGCCCAGAATGATGGCTTTAAGCAAGCTATTGAACAGCTCAAACCATTTCTTGCCAGAAAACATATTCTTAAGTTGTGAGGCTGGATTGAGTTTATTGAAGTCGACTTTTAACGCTTCAGGTGCAAAGAGAAAACCAAACTGTAGCCAAGCTCCCGCTAAACGCATGACAACGGCAACGCCCAACACCAATCCCATCATTGCGATGGCGATACTAAAACAATCGACAATAACCGCATTGAGCGCGTAACCAAAAGGCTGATTGAACAGTGATAGCGGTGAGCGCACTAACACCTCTAACTGCTTCATACCATCCTCTAACATAGCAAGAATGATTTCGATGAGCGCGGCAACGATCAGCAGTTTCGGCACATCCTGGCTCTGCCCAACCTGGCCCTTTTTACGCGAATCACGAATTTTCTTGGGGGTGGGCTTTTCGGTTTTTTCACTCATAGAATCTCTCGTTTTTTCTTGATATAGAACGGCTAGTTCGAGGTCGGCTATTTAGGCACTCGTAGCAGTAACGACAGGCTATGCGATAGGCTTGGCCAATCGAGGTTACGCTGGCTAATAAAATCAAATAGATTAGGCATGTAGAAGATCACAAACAGCAATCCCACCAAACATTTGATCGGCATAGAGAGGATAAACACCTGCAGTTGCGGGCTGTAAAGACTCAAGATGGCCATGCCAAATTCAATAAACAGCAAAAGCCCAACCAATGGTGCGGCATAGAGCACCAGATCGGAAAAAGCGTTAGCGAGCAATTCCAAATAGACGGAGAAACCGTCGGCAGCGGGCAGCGGGCTCCATTGGGTTGGTGGCCACAAAAGATAGCTATCCCAGATTACTTGCATCAGGCCAAGAAAAGACCCAGAGGTAATCATCATCACCATGAGCGATTGTTTGAATAGAAATCCAAGTGGCGTGAAATCGACCCCAAGGCTTGGGTTGAGCTGTCCACCCATTAAGGCGCCGCGTTGGTTATCAAAGAGCGCCCCCACGGATTCGAACAGCCAAAATGGAATCGAGAGCAGAGTGCCAAGCAGTAGCCCTAAGCAGCCCTCTTTGAAATAGAGACCAAACCAGGTTATCCAAGCATGATCGTTAGGAAGTGCGGCATGTATGCCCGGTGCCACCATCAGAGACAGCACCACTACCACGCAGTAGCGCAGCACGCCTTTTAATTCATGAAACGAGAACAGCGGAATGAAAATCAAACAAGGTAACAGGCGCGCCATAGCTAAGGTCATGGCAAGTATCCAATCACTCAGTTGCGGGATCATTGTAAATACCATGACTAATGACCTACAAACGCCATGGCTTGAAACACTGCCCCAGCAAAAGACAAAATCTCCACGCCAATCCAGCGTCCGGTTAATGCCAAGGTAACGGCGACGCACACCAGCTTGATCGCAAAGGGTAAAGTTTGGTCTTGTACCTGAAAAAGAGCTTGAATCAAAGAGGTGAGCACCCCGACCAACAGTGCGACCAATAGTGGTGGGGCGGAAATCATTACCACGAGCGTCATGCCTTGTTTAAACAGAGTAAGAGTATCCATAAACGTGCCTTTGGGTTACGCCATCGTCGATTGATTCAGGTGAAGGGTGAATGGCGTATCGTTAATGCAAATACGAGTAAAATAGGCCATCGAGTAGGCGACTCCATCCTTCAACTAGGACGAAGAGCAAAATCTTCAGTGGCAGTGAGATAGTCATGGGCGAGACCATTTGCATCCCAAGAGCGAGTAACACGTTCGAGACAATCAAGTCGATGACGATAAACGGGATATAGATTAAAAAGCCAATTTGCAGGCCCGCTTGAAGTTCTGAGAGCATAAAAGCGGGAATGATCACCATCAGGTCATCTTTGCGCACGTTTTCCGCCATCTCTTTGGGCCACATGCGAGCGGTGTTATCCATGATGTGAGTGACCACATCGGGGTTAGCGTTTTTCGCCATAAACTGCTGTAAAGGTCCAATGATGTGATTGACGCTCGATTGCATCGAATTGAGCGAGCTGAAATCGGGCGGTGTCTCTTTGACGCGTTCGCTGATGTCGTGAAAAACAGGTGCCATGACGAAAAAGGTCGCAGCCAAAGCAATGCCATAAATCGCCATATTGGGCGGTACTTGCTGCACCCCCATGGCATTTCGGGTGATGAGCAGCACCATGGAAATTTTGAGAAAGGCACTGCACACGATGAGCAACATCGGCAGCAGCGACAAACCACCTAAAAATAGGGCAAAGAGTAGCGGGTCAACTTGGCCTAATCCCATGCGTTGGACTCCGCTTCTGGCTCATCACTTTTCTCTGGTGGTGTTGCTAAACGGCGTGTTGGTAGATGAATTTCTGTGAGTTGTAAGCCAAGCTCACCTTCGATACTCACCAGTTCGCCACTGGCAATACAACGTTGACCTTGGCGCAGCTGTGCATGACCCGGTGCTATTTGGCGCGCCGTGATCATTGAGCCCACCGTAAGCTGGCTCAGTTCTTCCAAACTCAATGTGACTTCACCCGCAGTGATGGTCAGGGTGATGGTCAGGGTGATGGGTAAAGTCTGATTGGCGTTATGTTGGTCGCTCATTGCATGTTGTGAGTAAGGCTCATTAGCCCAATCGTCCAAATGATTCATGCTGCTCTCTGTCTGCGAAATGGATGTCATTTGAGTGATGAGATAGTGGCATGCAGTTCCATCGAAATTCGCTTGCAGAGAAAAAAGGGTGTCGGCAAAGGTAAAGCTGCCGATGCCTTCACAAGAAAAGCGCGGTTGTGTGCAGTGCAATACATCGCCAGCAGCAAGGTGGCTCAGTTGCTGACCATCAAAGGTGAGTGAGCCTAGAATCAGTGGCGCGCTTAGCGCTAGCTTACCCGTATCAAGCTGTGCGACATGTTGCCAAGTTTGGCTATGTAACCAAGCGGAGAGGGTGATGTCCGTTAAGCCGATGATCAGTGCGCCACGATGCATTTCGTGCTGCCAGTGCAGACGATACCAATAATAGGGTTCGTTAGACGGTTGGGCATTGGCTTTTGTCCCAGAAATTACCTCGGTTAATGGATAAAACAGGGGCATTAACTCACGGTGCATCTGCTGGCGATACCACTGTCTTTCCCAACTGTCATCATCAATCGGGTTTGCCGCAGGGTAAGGTGCGTTAGAGAGCTGATTAAACCAAAGTTCACTCTGCTGAGATTCCATATACAAAGTGCCCAAGTCGGTGTGATATGCCGTCATCTGCTCGTAAGTCACTTGGTCATCAGCTTGAGGGAGTGGATAAAGGGTTAGCTGCAAACGTCCTTGCTCGGTAGCAAAGTGGGTCTGTTTGCCATGACCAATGAGGTGATGGTGAGCTTGCTCTGTGCCGCTGCGCTTTGGTAGCTGAGTCATAAAGTTAGGCATTTTGTTGTTCACCTTCTAACGAATTGATGGAGAGCACCACCGGCGCTTGCAACGCACGGCTAAAGTGTTCAGTTAGCTGGTCTTGCTCTTGGCGCACTGCTTGAGCACTGCGCTGACGACGAAACGCCAACTGAATCTGCCAAGTTGAGGCTTGATACTGGGCTTGTAGCTCTACCTCACCTAGGTTGGGCAGAAGCAATTGGCAACGAAAATCTTGGGGTTGCGCGGGCAAACTCTCGGTGACCTTGAGGGTTAAGTTTTCGAGCCAGCGGGTTGAATCCCCCCCAACATGGGAAGCTGGAACGTCTTGGGATTGACTATCGATTAAGGTAGTAAACAGCCCAATATCTTGCAGTGGTGGCATCGGATTCAATGTGTTTAAGGACGAGTTTGATACCTGCAAGGTCAATGACTCTTCCTCATGATGTTTATGGGGTGGTAATGGTTCTTTGACTGGCGCGAGGGTACTCATAGTGACTCCTTAACCCATTGCTGCATTTGTTGCCATTTTTCATGACGTTGCTGCTCTTGTTCCATCACGAGTTTGGCTTGTTTGACCTGCTCGGCTTGTTGCTCAAGAGCATTTTTTAACTGATTGATGGTCTGTTTTAATTGCTCAATTTCGGCGAGCAGTTCCCGCTCTTCACCAATCCAACTATGTAGGGTGGATTGGTCGATGGGACGACCCTGATGGTGATCGTTCAGGGCTTTTTTCTGCGCAACTTGCTCGATTTTTTTTGTTTCTAAATGACGCACTTGCTCTTGGTGACGTTGTTCCAGTTCACGCAGTTTCTGCTGCTCTTTGCGATAAGCTCGTTGGCTTTTGCCTAAGCGGTGATCGCGAATGGGCCCAAGGCAATCGAGAGTGTGTTGCAGCGCCAGCTCATCCTCATCTGGGGCTAATTCAGGTTCAGGAATGAAGTGGCGGCGCATCGGCAATCAAATCGGCCAGCGAGTCGATAACGGTGTCGTAATCCATCGGGTCGCTCATCTCTTGTTGCAAAAAGGCGAGGATCTCGGGATAGGCATCGATAGCGAAATCGGTAAATGGATTGAGTCCTTTTTCGTATTCGCCTAACTGCAACAACATTGCCACCTCTTTGTAGGAGGCGAGTAAGTTACGCAGTACGCCGGCATTGCTACGATGATCGTACTCGGTGACATTGGTCATGGTGCGGCTTAAACTGCCAAGAACGTCAATCGCCGGATAATGGTTCTTCTCGGCCAGTTTTCGCGA
The DNA here is from genome assembly GCF_024347055.1 of Vibrio porteresiae DSM 19223. NCBI lineage: Bacteria > Pseudomonadati > Pseudomonadota > Gammaproteobacteria > Vibrionales > Vibrionaceae > Vibrio > Vibrio porteresiae. The sequence goes on along the minus strand of NZ_AP024895.1, from coordinate 2,884,740 downwards.
CAGCACTATGTGTCCATCCAGTAGCGAGCGCACCTCATCGGCAACGGGATCTCCAGCAATCACATCCCCTTCAATCAATACGGTATAGAGCGCCGTGATGGAGCCCGCGCCCTCCATATTGCCAGCCCTTTCGACCAGTCTTGGTAACATGGTGTAGACCGAAGGCGGAAAACCGCCGCGACCGGGGGGCTCGCCTGCCGCTAAACCTATTTCACGTTGCGCACGCGCAAAACGAGTCAGTGAGTCGATCAATAGCAACACCCGTTTCCCTTGAGCGCGAAATCCTTCCGCAATCGCAGTGGCCGTTGAAGCGGCGCGGGCTCGCTCCATACTGGTTTTATCTGAGGTACTGCAGACGAGAATGCAGCGTTGACGTAGCTCTTCATCCAGCTCGTGATCGAGAAATTCACGCAGCTCTCGGCCACGTTCACCAATCAAACCAAAGACAATCACATCGCAAGGCATGTTGCGCGCCAGCTCAGCCAGCAGGGTGGTTTTGCCGCAACCTGCGCCAGCAAAAACGCCGACACGCTGTCCTTCACCTAAGGTCATCAGGCCATCGATGGCGCGCAGCCCTGTTGGGATCGGAACACTAATACGCGGTTTTTGGGTTGGGGCCAGAGCATCTTGAATGACCGGTGTAGTCGAGCTTGATGGACGCAATGAAAAGGCCGCTTGCTGACCTTGCAGTAGTCGACCAAAACCATCGAGCACCGAGCCTAACAGCGCATCATTGCACTCTATTTGGTGTTGCACGTAGTGAGGCACAATCGCCGCACCCGCTTCAATTCCCTCTAAGTTACCAAGGGCAGAGAGCAGCACTTTGTCGGCGCTAAATCCGACGACTTCAGCAAGTACATCGCTGCTCACTGATCCGGTGACGCTACAGAGATCGCCAATACGAGCAAACGGTAACGAGCCCTCTAGCAAAATGCCGTTGATGTCTGTGACCTTGCCTTGAATGGTCACGCAGCTGGATTGTTGCCAATGGTGTGTTATTTGCTGTTGCCACTGGTTAAGGCGCTCTTGCGCGTTCGCTTTGGCTTGCTGGATGGTTGGGTTCACCAAGAGACCTCAAAGTTATCTTTACCTTTGAACACCACTTTGTTGGCATCAATTGAGACCAAACGCAGTCCTTCGATTTCATCGCCAACAAATAGACGTTTGCCATTACTGGTGACCACACTCGCCATTGGCCCAGAGACAATCTGAACAATATCAAAAGGCAAAGAGCCTTTTTGTGCCGAGATATATTTGGCGATGGTCACGGGAGTGCGGTATTGCTCATGAAAGCGGGTCATCATGCGATCCAGTTTTTGGCTTTGATCTGTAGTGAGTGAGCCCGTCATGGCGACTTGCTCACCTTGATGCGAGAGTGCAATAAAACGATTGAGCTCTCTTTCCGACAGCATAGTTAACAGCCTTTGTTCAACGGCAGTGCTGTCAGCCAGTTTTTCACGATCATCCTTGATGGTCGGTAACGTGGGGGCAACGACGTGTTCTGGGCTAGGATATAAAGCGGCCCAAGTGCTGGTGGCAGCGATGGTCACCGCACTGATAAAACCAAATAGAAAAGGCAACACTGTCTTTTTACGTGCTGGCGCTAAGGTAACGATGGGTGCTGGCGCCGCCTCTGCTACTGGGGCTTTGGCGCTGGGGGGCTCATATTGCCAAGGCGTATCGGCCGCACAAATGGTGAGCCAAACCGTTCCCAAAGCAAAGCTCAACTGATCGGTAGTGATGACTAATTGCTCGACGAGATGTCCTTCATCATCAGTGATCTCGCCGTGTTGCTTGGTGACGACCCAGCCCGATACTTGAGCGGTAGATTCTTGCGCGGTAGATTCTTGCACGGTAATTGTGCAGTGCTGTGGGGCGATATCACTATCCAAAAGAACCAAATCGGCTTCTTGGTCTGCGCCAATCAGCCACTCCTCGCCGATGAGTGGCAGAGCTGCGCCCCGGTTTAAACCAGTTAGTACACGTAATTCATACATGGTTGTCGCTCTCAGGTTGAAGAAAAGGCCACTTTGCCCCCATGGCTCAGTGGCTATCTTCTATGTGGCGACCCTGAGTGTTCAGTTCCCACAATAGTGCTCAGTTGCCACAATGATGCAGGATGAACTCCGATTGTTGGACTTTCGCGGTTTGCAGCGCTTCATTGGCTCCGAGTACTAATGAGGCGACCGAATGATGAGCAAACCCACAGCAGATACCAATTTGTACATCCACTTTGAGCTGAATGTTATCAATGACCAAGGGGCAGTGATTGAAATGATGCAGTATGTATTGCGCACGAATTTGCGCTTCAGGGGCTTCACACCCTTGCAGCAAAATCAGAAATTCATCGCCGTTCCAGCGACAAACCAGATGTTGAGAATCGACCTGCTGGGTAAGCCACTGGGCAATGGATTGCAAAATCTTGTCAGCAAAAGCGGGACTATAGCGTTGATTAAGCCGATTAAATTGCTGCACGTTGACCACCAAAATACCTATGGGTAATGAAGGTGAAGCGTTCGGCGGAAAATAGACCTTGGACAGCAGGCTAAAACCGTAGCGATTAGGCACCAGAGTGAGCGGATCAATCATCGATTGAGCGACACTTTGCCTGCGCCAAAGCCGACTAAGGCGTCGACCACTGCGGCGAACAAAAAAGGTCAGCACGAACCCGCAACTAAGCAGTAAGTAGATCGGTGCGCCAAACCGCTCACGCCAACTGGCTAAAGGAACATCAGCGACTAGCAACAGATCGGAGCCTAATGCGTTAGCCAACAAATAACGAGGTGTTTCGTTATTGATGTAGTGTGTTGAACCCGCGCCAAGCAATAATTGATTGATCGCATCACTAGAGACTTCTGCAGGAGAGTAGCCCACCTTGATGGTCGATGAGGAGGGCGCAAGACGCAATTCATCGGCGGCATATAGGTAGACGCGGCAATCGAGATCACTGGCCAAATTATCCAATAGCTCTTGCATGCTCGGAGTGTGAACGTCGACATAGCGTAGCGTGGCTAACTCATGGTGCGATTCAAGCAGTGCCTCTTTGACCAACTTGAGAGACAGCTTGGCATGGCGAATACTCTCTTCACGCTGATCCTTGGCATGGGTGTAGGTAAAAAATAGCGTGAGTCCAATAATGCACACTAGGATCAACGCCACTTGCTGTAAAGAGATCCGATTGGCCATCTGTGTGCTGGTGGCCAATTGCGGCTTATGTGGTGAATCAGCTTTCAAGAGATATCCGTCCCAACACGTTAATTTGCGCAGTACTTTGCAATTCGGTAAATGACAACACTGGGATGTGGTTAAATTCATCCTGCAGTAGGTTACGCAATATGCGCCGCAAATCTTGAGCGACCAGTAACACTGGCCTTGGCGCAGCTAATACTGGAAAGGCTTGGCGCAGCTGTTCAACCAAAATTTGGCTTGCTGATTGAGGCAGCGCAAAGAAAGATTCGGTTTGGGTTTGACGCAACGAATCGCGTAACAGCTCTTCGGCTTCGGGGGTCAGTAGCCAAGCATGCATACCAGTTTCGCTGGTGTATTGATGGCAGATCTGTGCTTTAAGGCTGATGCGCACGTAGTCGGTTAAGGCACCTACATCGCGTTCATATTGGCCATGTTCAATTAAGGCTTCTGCTATGGGGCGGATCGCGCGCAGCGGAACACATTCAGCGGCTAAACGTTGCAATACCGCCGCAAAGCGCGAAGTAGGAAGCACACGCTGTAGCTCTTGCGCCAGTTCAGATTGTTCGTTTTCTACCCAGCTTAGAATGGCTTTGGCTTCTTGCAGGCCAATAAATTGTGGGCCAGTAGCAAAAAAGAGGCGCTCGAGACGTTCGATAACCAGCATGATCGGCGTGACTTTGGCTATATCTTCACGCTGCATCAGTGGATGATTGGCATCAAACCAGACCCATTCATCTTCTTGGCGGTCGTTGCGACCCGCTTCCCCTTGGGCGAACTCTTCAGCGGTAAGCTGATTGATGGGAATGGCTATTTTCCCTGCGGTGTAAGTTGCCCGAAGCGTTGGAACTTCGTAAACGCAAAACTGAAACTCATCAGGTTCAATTGCTGGGCTGTAATCAATATCAAATGAGGGCAGGGTTATGCCAAATTTGTCGACGATGCGGTTACGACACCGACGTGCTTGCCGAATCAGTTCAACGGTGACCGGATCGTTGGGTTGGCTGCGACAGGGATGAAACAGCAAAATGTAAGGGCGTGCAGGGTTAAAGCGGCGCACATCCTCTTCGCCGTTAAATTCGGGAGGCGTGCCATCGGGAACATGATGCATTGATTCATAACGGGCGATCTGTTTGGCCTTGTACAGTTGGAAAAAGCCACTAATCAGTGCCAGGCTGGCTAACACCAAAAAGATCACCGTAGGCATCCCAGGTAACAACGCAAAACCGATCATTCCGCAGGCGGCGATGATCCACGCTTTGGGTTGACTGGTGATCTGCTCGGCCATTTCACGGCCAATGTTGGCATCGACCGATTGGCTATCAGGAGCAACACGGGTGATGATCATGCCGGCGGTCAGTGAGATAAGTAGCGCGGGGATCTGGGCAATCAAACCATCACCAATGGTCAGTACCGAGTAGAGATGCATTGATTCAGAGGCACTCATGTCATGTTGCAGTGTTCCGACAGCAAAGCCACCAATCAAGTTGATGGAGACGATGACTAACCCAGCAATCGCATCGCCTTTTACAAACTTCATTGCCCCGTCCATGGCACCAAATAATTGGCTCTCTTTGGCGAGCAGTTCGCGGCGATGCCTTGCTTCGTGCGCTTCAATCAACCCCGCGCGCAGGTCGCTGTCGATGGACATCTGTTTACCGGGCATCGCATCAAGGGTAAAGCGCGCGGCAACTTCAGCCACACGCTCTGAACCTTTGGTGATGACCAAAAAGTTCACCACAGTCAAAATCAAAAAGATCACCAAACCCACTGCTAAGTTACCGCCCACCACGAAGTTACCGAAGGCTTCGACGATATCCCCTGCATCTTGCTCGAGCAAAATAAGCCGAGTGGTTGAGATGGATAATGCCAAACGAAACATGGTGGTCAGCAGCAGTACCGCAGGAAACGAGGAGAAAGCCAATGGACCGGGTAGATACATCGCCAGTGCTATCAACAGGGATGACAGACTAATATTGAGCGCGATCAGCACGTCCACTAGACCAGTTGGCAAAGGGATGATCATCATAAACACAATGGCAATCACGAAGGTGGCACCGACAATCTCGGAGCGCTTCATCGCGCTAATGGCAAAGCGGTTGAGTAAAATAAAAAGTTGGTTCATTGCGGGTTATGACTCCCTGCTGACTGGGTAGTGTGTTGACGTTCGTAATGGGCGTATTCGGTCATTAACCGTAAAATGAGGTTTAACGTGCTTTGACGGGATTTACCGTCTTTCCAAAGTGGCAGTGGCATTTTCTGAATCAGGGGATAAAGGGCGTTAAGCAGCACCACATGAGCCAGTGGATGATCGCCAACCGTTTCATTGCCCAGCGTTTTCACTTCTCGGGGATAGATACTGGTTTGAGTAAAGTCGATGAGGCGGCGAGTCATTCTTGCCGCGGTCATCTCTTTAAGTATGCCTTTGGCAGAGAGCTTAAGGAGCATTGCCTGTACGCCATTAAGAATATTGCTAAGTTGTTGGCTGGCATTCAAATCGCGCAGTAATACACGCAAATGTCCACGTGGTAGCGATGGAAATTGGGCAGCTAAATCGTCGGTCATAGCGCGCATTAAGGTATGGATACCTTGGGCAAAATGGTGTTCATCAAAACGGGTTAACAAGGCATCAAAAAGGGTGGCGAGAGACGCTTGACCAACGATGTGCTGATAGTAAAGCTGGCGCAGCGATTGACGATTATCTGGGTCTTGGCTAAATAGCGCTAACGCTCCAGCGGTGTTGAGCCCCGCCATCACTTGTGCGCCATGCTGTGCATGTAATTCTTGGCTTAGCTGTTCTAAGCGAGCCACTTGTTCCGCTGGGCGAGAGCCTTTGGCTTGCAACAGCGCTTTTTGTAGCAGAACTTCCGCTTTGGCTGGGTCGCCCCCCACACTTTTGAGCAGATCATCGAGTAACATCTGCTGCTGGTTCATTGCCAGCAGCTTACGCACCTCTTGATCCAAAGTGTGCGTATCTTGACTGGTCAATAGCTGATATAGCTCGGCCAGTTTTTCTACGCGCTGTTCAGAGCGCGATTTAATACTGCGCTCCGCGAGACTTTTAGTGCTCTTTTCCACGTGTTCACTGAATCTCATCGAGATCTCTTCCATGGAATCGGCCATCTCTTGAGCGGGATTGACCATCGCAGGAGCAACCACGGCAGAGGTCGTCACTAAGGGTGTTACTGGCTCTAAGGGTTGTTGAGGCGTATTCGGTATGGAGTGAATATTCATTGTATTTAGGCTCCGGATACTGATTGCGTTTGGCGATAAATGTGGGTGGGATAGTGAAATCAACCACGGCTCCACAAGGTTTTTCTTTGGGTGGAACAAGAGGAAGGAAAAGTTCCAGTCGGGAAGGAGATTAGCCCTGCCGCTCGGTGGGCAGGGACTTGAATGCTTAGCGTGGAGTATGAGATTGAATCAATTGCGCAATATGCGAAACCACGCGCGCTGCGGTGAGTGCAGCATCTTGTTGAAGCTCAGATTCTTGCTCAGCATCGGCGAGGAAGCGATCTTCTAAACGTTCTATATAAGTTGAAAAATCAAAGGGTTCGTTTTGCTCTGCGGGCGTCGAATGGCGACCTAAAGTGATGGTGAGTCGCTCCATGACCAAAGCAATGGCTTGTTCGAAGGCTTTACGCTGCTCTGGATTAAGGTAACCGTCACCTTTTTCAATCAGTTCTAGCCATGTTTGTGGATAAGTAGAGGTTGATAGCGTCATAATCGATCCTGTTTAACACGAAAAACAAGCTCTGGAATCCAGAGCCTGCTTACTCAATCAGTTCATGCCGATAGAAAGGGAAACCGCAGGAGAGCCACTTTGGCCGCCCATACCGCTCATACCACCCATCGCAGCACCGAGTCCTAATCCTGATTGACCAAATGAACCACTGTTGTTGTCCATCATTTTGGCCACCATCTTGAGGACATCTTTGAACATGTCACCGATTTGACCACCACCATCTTGGGTGGGAGAGATGGTATTGTTTAGGGCACTTTGGCTAGAGCCTTGCATTAAGCTATTACCCAAATCGACTAGGCTTTTACCCAAGTCTTGCATGGAGAAATCGCCGCCGCTTGAATCAGAACCCTCTAAACCGCTAGTGCCACCAAGGCCACTTGAGCTGCCCGTGCCGCCAGCACCACTTGTACCACCTACGGCACCAGTGCCACTGTCTGAGCTGCTAGAATCTGAACCGTTCATCATGAGTTTCATCATCATCATGAGCAGTTTCATCATATCTTCCATGTTCATCTGGCCTTGGGCGCCAGAGCTATTACCGTCGCCACCTTGGTCTGAAGAAGCACCGTTGCTACCTTGGGTTCCTTGCGTCATTTGCTCAAGCAGTTGCTTGAGCATGTCACCTAAATCAGAACCTTGGCCACTTTGGCTCGAACCAGTGCTTTGGTCTTGGCCTGTGGTGCCACTTTCGCCACCTTGCGCCATTTTCAGTAGGGCTTTCACCATCATGCCGACCAGTTGCTCAAGTGGATTGCTTTGACCACTTTGTGAGCCCTGTAAACCTGAATCTTGTCCACTCAGCCCAAGGGAATTGGAGCCAGAGAGTGAATTTGATGAACCCATATCGCCTAGACCGCCCAGGCCACTCATTCCGCCGGCTGAACCGGTTTGAATTGTTAACGACATCATCCGTTATGTTCCTATCTCTAAGATTTGACTGTGCCACCAAGCTTGCTTCGCTGGTGGCATTCGGTGGTTGGCGATGCCCTACGCAAAAGTGCAAGGGTGTCGTTCTCCGTTGTTTATGTGGTCAAATTTCTCAGCGAGTTCCATGGATGGAGGTTACTGAATCAGGTTATGGGATAATGCATAACGGACAATTTCGCTGTTACTGGTCAGATCCATTTTCTGCATGAGACGAAACTTATGAGTACTCACGGTTTTGTTGCTGATATGCAGCTGTTCTGCAATGTCGTTGACAGTTAATCCCTTAGCTAAGAGACAAAATACGTGGAATTCACGCTTTGAAAGCGACTGATGCTTCTCTTCATTAGCCAGCCTTTCTGCCGGTTCAAAGGCTAACTTTTCTGCAATTTCACACTCCAAGTAGCGACCGCCATCCGCGATACGACGAATTGCCTCGACTAAAGTTTGTGCATCACAATCTTTGGTGAGATAGCCTTTGGCTCCCGCCAGTAAGGCACGGCGAATAATTTGTGTTTCGTTGTGCATACTTAAAATCAGCACAGGGATATGAGGATAATCATCACGCAGCCGCTCAATTAATGCGGTGCCGCTGAGCCCCGGCATAAGAATATCGAGCGTAATTAAATCAGGCTGTTGTGGTTTCACTTGCAACTGCTCAAGCAGATCGTTGCCATTGCTGGCTTCACTGAGAATATGAAAATCCGAGTAAAGAGAGAGCAGCTGCTTAAGGCCTTCTCGAACGATTAAGTGGTCATCCACAATCAACAAATTCACACTCATAACTCTACCTCCTGTGGTGTCAATGGAATGCGGATTTCAATTTGGGTTCCTTCCCCTAATGCACTCTCTAAAGTAAATTTTGCTTGCATGGCGAGCACTCTTTCGCGCATGCCGATAAGACCAAATGAAGCGTGATGATGGGTTTGGCTTGGATCAAAACCACAACCGTTATCTCGCACAGTGAGGAACAGTTGATCGGATAAAACATCAAGCACGATAACCACTTGGGTTGCGTTGGAGTGTTTGAGCGCATTATTGAGCGACTCTTGCACTAAACGAAACAATGCTATCGCGATGTCCTCATCCAGCGTCAAATCGGGCTGCGATGGTCGTAACTGGTAATGACACTTAGGGTTGCGATGGCGATAATCCTCCACCAACCACTCTAATGCCGCCACCATGCCCATATCTAATGCACCAGGACGCAGCCGAGAAACAAGGTTACGAGCAAAGGTAATGGTTTCATTTAAGTGGGTATGAATTTGACCTAAGGTGGGGGCGATGGGAGCGTGTTCACCCAGTTGAACCGCCAGGCTTTGTAAGCCAAATTTCAATGCGGTTAGGCGCTGACCCAGTTCATCATGCACTTCGCGTGCGATGTACTTACGTTCATTTTCGCGAACCTTATCGTTGTAGGCTGCCAAACGGCGCAGTTGCTGCTGAGCCAATTCTTGTTCTTGGCGATATTGTTTGAGTAAGGTGATATCTCGCCCAATGGCGAGAATATGAGTGATATTGCCCGAAGAGTCTTTCTCCGGTACCAAGCTGATCAGTGCGCAGCGTTTTGTGACGCTCACTATGGTATGGAACTCAAACTCCAAAGGTTTTCCCGTACATATCACGGTTTGAATGTGCTCTTGATACTGTAACCCTTCGATTCCGCCGGGGAAAGTATGGGGTGGAGCTGCCAGTTCCTGCGCAGAATAGTGCCCATAGAGACGGCGAAATGTCGGGTTCACATAAATGCGCCTGCCGGTTAAATCGTGCCTGACTATGGTGTCTGTCGAGTTTTCTACCAACATTTGAAACTCTTGTGCACGTTGGCGGCGTTCTTCTTCCCGCAAAATTTTATCGGTCACTTCGCGTTTCACAAACACCATGCGTTTCACTTCACCGAGGCTATCGAGCAGTGGGGTCATGGTGATGTCGTAGTAGTGACTATCGCGATAACAAAAAATGTTCTCCAAATGGGTGGTACTGCGACTGCTTAGGCTCTGATATTTAATTGACTCTAGCTGGTCAAGATTTTGGATTGGCATCACCGATTCGAGATAAGTACCGATACAGCTGTTGGCACTTTCTCCCAAGCTTTGTTTGGCTGATTGATTGAGGTCAGCGATGCGCAATTGTTGATCTTCAGTTACGTCAAGCAACATGATGTTGTCATCCATATGAGCAAACACCTTTTGATATTCCCGTTCGATTAACTGGGTTTGCGAGCTTAACTCGCGATCGCGATGCTCCTGCTGCGCCTGTTTTTCATCGGTAATATCCCGTAAGTAGGCGATGATCTTGTGGGTTTCTTGGTAAACAAAATCGTTGGCGACAATGTGCAACAGACGGGGCGGTGCATTATCCGGATGGTAGTGGATTTCATAGCTAATGCTTTTTTGCTCGCGCAGTTCCTGATTCATTTTCAATAACTTGGCTCGATCATATTCAGGGTTAAAGTGCCAGGGTTGGCGTTGATAGAGCTGGGTTTTACTGAGCTGAAACAGTCGGCAGGTCGCTTGGTTAACGAAGGTGAAATGAAAATCGTGGTCAGGGTCTATCACCACGATCGCAGGATCGTAGGTTTCTTCAATCAGGGTTTTCAGTAATGCATTTTCTTGACGTAAAACTTCGACTTCAGATTGGTGGAAAAAATCGGGAGTTAATCTATCCATAATACCCAAATAAACAATATAAGTTATTGAATTTATTATTAACTAATTCATTAATGTTTGTCTGTGACTCAAACATTATACCGTCAGCATGCTGGAAAATGAGGCAGGAAAATAGCCCGATTTTTTCGGGCTTGAAAAATCAATAGGTTAGAAGGTGATACCCTTACCCGTTTGAGTATTGGCATTATTCGCCTTATTGGCTGAATCCAGATACCCGTTGGTGATGGCGTTAGTGGTATCGACATACATCTTACTCGCTTGCCCTAGAGATTGTTGTAACACAGTTTTCGCTATGTCTCTGTCCGTCATGAGTAAGGCTTGTTGATTTTGGCGTTGAACTTCTTGGGCTCGCTTTTCCACATCATTCACCAGTCTCTCATTAGTAACAGAAGCGCTAGTGTTTGGTTTTGACTGTAGTGGCTGACTATTGATGTTGTGTTCGAACAGCGGGTATGTCCGACATGTGATTGCAAACGCCATTCCCCATCTCCTTGCTACTTTTTAGTTCGATGCTTTTTGTCTTCGATATTGATTAGCCTCTTAGCTTTATTTAATCACCGAACACTAAAGCATCTCTTGAGTGGTTACTTTTCTGTTTTGGTTCCCATGATTGTTGGAGGGGGCTGAGTGCTCAAAATGTTGATGGTGGCTTGATGGATTAGTGGTGAATTAACGACTTATTAATTAGAGGGTTATGAATTACTGCGCCTCATCTAGGCGATGTTCTTTTTAGAAAATTGGAAATTTTTTAAAAACGGTCGGAACTGGCTTGCATCGCGCTCCACTTAATTTGCGAGACATGCATCGGGTATGTCTTATAAACAAACTCTTAAGCTCTATTGCATTGAAAAACAAATAGTTGCCAAGCCTTAGAGTGTCATTAGCGAATATATAAGGAATATACCATGAGTTTATTAAGTGGAATGGGTGGTGCAGGTCTAGCAGCTTCTCAATCAGCATTAGCAATGTTGGATCAAACTTCAGCGCAAACAACCATGATGAACGCTCAAGCGCAATCACAAAAAATGCAAGCGGACACAGTAAACAGCATCATGAACGGCTACGTTGACTCGGCAAACAAAGCCAACAACGCTGCAACCCAAAGTGGTAAAGCTATCAACTACTAATCCCGTTGGATTGGCTCTATGGCGACACACGTGTCGCCATTTATTTTGGTTTCATTATGAATAAACGGAACTCCTCAAGGGGAAATTTATGATCAATGCAACGCTAACGATTTCAATTAGTAGTTCACAAGGCTTTGGCCAAATGGGTGCACTCAATTCGATGGGTGGCCGCTCTTCCGGGACCAATTTCGGATCGAGTGGCAGCAGCCTTGCCGATACCATGGCGGATCTTCTTATCGATATGCTGTTTAAGAAGAACGATAACGGTGCGACGTTCGATAACACCGGCAGCAATCCAGTCATGGAGATGGTGGCAAGCTTTATGGACAAGCAGAGTGAAAAATACGCGGGTCCAAATGGCGATTTCGGTGGTAAAGACCACTGGAAGAACGAACTGAAAGAAGACAATGGTCTTAACGCAGACGAGTTTGCCCAGTTTAAGCAAGGCATTAAAGATGCGTTTAATAGCATCATGGATGGCACCTACGCTGGCATTATGACTGGTGGTTCGTCTAATTTTGGTTCTTCAATGGGCGCTGGTAGCTCGCTTGGTGGCTTTAAGCAAAATGACTTTGGCTCATCCTCTGGCTTTGGTGCGGCAGGTTTTGGTTCATCATCATCTTCTATGTGTGGTGGTCAGCAACGCTGTTCAGATCAAAGTGCAGCGAGCGAATCTGGTTACTCCATGGGGAGCGACTTTGCAGCTCACGTCGGTCACACCGCGATTGATGGACTGAACATCATTGAGCGTAATGGACGATTCAAATTTGGTCGTGAAGATAAAGATCTAGCAAAAGAGATTGGCAAATTCATGGATCAGCATCCTGAAACCTATGGCGAGCCGCCAAAAGGTGGTTGGGCTAATCGCATTGAAAAACGTAAAGATTTCAATAGCGAAGAAATTGGCCAATTCAAGCAAGCGATGCAAGACGTTAAAGATCTGATGGATGGCAAAAGCATGGGTAATTCACAATTGGATTCCGATGGCATGATGTTATGTAACTCCATCATGAGTGATGCACTGTATAAAGTATCTCAGTAAATCCATAACAGGATGAGCAGGTTAGGCCTCATCCAACCTGCTTTTCCATGAGTCTAGGAGAGAAACTCATGTCATTTGAAGCTATTCAATCGGTACGTTCTTCTGCTGGTGTCACCCCAGAAAATTCACCTAAATTGTCCCTCGATGGTCAAGGTCCCAGTTCTGATGATGTGAACTGGTTTAGTGCTCAACTCAAGGTGACGCCTAGCCAACCTGATGCCAATGTGGCGGAACGTATTGTGGGTCAGCTGTCGGGGTCTTCTCAGCATTTACAACAGTTATCTGATAACGCCGACCGTGCACTACGTAGAGCCGCTGACTCCAGTAATCCTCACGATGTTATTCAGGCTAACCGAGCCTTATCGTCCTTTTATTTGGAGAGCCTGCTGACGACTAAGTTGATCAGTAAAGGTACTCAAGCCATCGAAAAACTTACCAATTTGCAGTAATAAGGAATCGCTCATGTGTCGCTGGTGGATTGTCCTGTTCGTCTTCGTTTTGGCTGGCTGCCAGCAGAGTGTCGAATTACACCGTAATCTTAGTGAAAAAGATGCCAATGAGGTGATCGCAGAATTGGCGTATCGTCATATTCAAGCGGAAAAAACGTTGTCAAAAGAGGGGATTACGGTTTCGGTTAATGCAGACGATATGGCACGAGCAGTGCGGATTCTGGATGCGGCGGGGCTTCCGAAAAAAGCACGTTCTACCCTTGGCGATGTGTTTAAGAAAGAGGGCGTCATCTCTTCTCCTTTAGAAGAGCGCGCTCGTTATATTTACGCGCTGTCTCAAGAACTTGAGTCCACTATATCTCAGATTGATGGCGTGGTCGTGGCGCGCGTGCATGTGGTGCTTCCCGAACGCGTGGCTCCTGGCGAGCCAGTTCAACCTGCCTCGGCCTCGGTGTTTATTAAGCATCGCCAAGGACTCGACCCAGATGTGATTCGACCGAGAATTTTGCGTTTGGTACGCACCAGTATTCCTGGGCTTTCGGATAATCCTGATGAGCTGAGTGTGATTTTTGTGCCTGCGGCGGAATATCACGAACAGCAACGCTTAGTGAATTGGGGACCATTTTTGCTTGATGAGCGCCAAGTCTCCTATTGGGAAACCTTGTTTATTGGGGCAATTGTGAGTTTTATCGTACTGATTTGTGCGCTGGTTTTATGGCTCAAACCCGAATGGCGCGCGGCACTTTTCCACCGCCAGCCCAAAACTAACCCAACCCAAACACCACAATCATGACCAACCTTATGGGGACAGGCACTTCAACCCACGATATGGACAACCTCCTTGAAGGGACAGGCACTTCAAGTGAAGCTGTTCTTGAAAGGACAGGCACGCCAACTCAAGCGTTGACGACGGAGGAAAGTTCTTCGCATGAGGCTACTTCTTACAAGGACAGACACGCTAACGACTTACCATTTTGGTCTGAATTTTGGTATCGCCCATGGCAACACCTGAACGAGAGTTGGCTAAAAATCCTGCCAATAGAGTCACTTGAGTTGGTTGGGACTGTTGCACCAAGGTTTTTACGCGTTTGGCTTGAATTAGATGATTGCGCTATGCCCAAGCGTGATGAACAGACGTTACGTTGGTTGAAACTCTCGTTAGATCGCCAAAATCTGGTGGCTTTGCTGCTTGTTGAAATCGTTCGTAAAGGCGCAAGTCATGGCCAATTAGCCGCGCCTGATGAAGAGTGGTGTCGCCATTTAGCGAAAGCGCTACGCCCAGGTCTTTGGTTGAATGAAGCCATCTTGAACACTGATCCAGAAGTGCTGCTGTGTTTAGTCATTCGCCAGTTTGTTGCGCAAGAGTTATGGCAGAGACTTAGGGTGACCTTGCCACATCGAGCGGTTCAAACTGCAGAGTTATTGGCAAATGAGCCATTACCGCGCAATCGAATCAATCAGTTATGGCAAAGCGTACTGTGGCGTGCCGAGCAATCCCAGTAGCGACTATTTTTGAAAGGATCTAACCATGTTCGTCAAACGACATATCTCACTTCCTCTTTGTGAGGACAGACACTTCAACGGATGGTTTAAGGCTGATGATTTTAACTTGCTCTTTTCGGCGCAAAAAGTGATAGACGAAGCTAATACTCGGGCAACCCAACGTCTTGAAGAAACTCAAAAGCAATGTGAACAATTGATAGCCGATGCCAAAGAACAAGCCCACGTTGAGGCACAAGAACTGACTCAATCAATAGAGCAACAGACTTGGCAGCAGAGTAGTGAATGGTTAAATCAGCTCAAAGAGAGCGATGCGCTGATGTGGGAAAGTATTGAGCAGCATTGTTCTAATGTATTGAATAAGCTATTAAATTATTGGTGTAAACAAGCATCGAACCAAGAAAAACTCAGCTTAATGATGGAAAAGATCATGGCAACCCAAAAGCACTATTCGGATGGGACTATGTATTGTAGCTCTGATGTTGTTGCTCAAGCACAAACTCTGTTGGCTCAAAGAGAGGATTTGCCATGGCAAGTCAAAGAGGATAGCCGCTTGTCTAATTTGCAGGTGCGACTGGATACTGCAGGGGGCATGTTTGACTGTCAGTGGTCATCTATCGAACAAGGTTTACTCTCTTTGGCAGAACCGGAGACTGAAGATGTTGATGAGACATCTACACTCTAACACCTTGAATACGCTGCTTGTTTAAACTGGCTTTGGCACTTTGTAAGTTATCTGGAGTTCCGACCCATAAGCAGCGATGTTTTTCTATCTGATTACAGGTGGTGAAAAATTCACTGTGTTCAAGCTCTAAGTGCTGCATCATACTGGGTTTGGAGTCAAAATATGATTGCTGGTGAACGGTTGTTTTAGCTATCCAATTGACCCATTCGATATAGTCGATAAGACGAAATGGCAAGCCTTGCTCTTGTTCTTGGATACCGACGAAAGGAAAGAGTGCAATGGGCGTCGGCTGGTGTTTTTTTAAGGCATCAATCCGCAGTTTAAGCGAGGTGTGCTCTGCTTCCTCAGGAGTTTTGGCTATTTTTGCGCGCACAGGATTTAAATCAACGTAAGTCATTGCGGCTAAGAGTGCTTTCTCGTCGAGCAGTGCCTGAGATTTATAACGTCCTTCCCAAAAGTGCCCAGTACATTCATCTTCCTTATTCGCCAAACATGCGATGCTCATGTTGAGCTCTTTCATCATCCAACTTAGTGAGTAAAGCCGTTCACGCCAGCTTTCGATAATCTTATGATATTGCTCGATAACGACGCTACTGGGCTGTTTCAACTCATGGAAGCGAGTGATAAATGGGTCAAGTTTGTGCTCTTGTGACCAACGCTCAATGATCTCTTGATCTGAAAGTGCTAGCGCCTTGTTTTTATTGATGTGAACAACCAGATGGTAGTGATTACTCATTACGGCATAAGCACAAATATCAATGCAGTAGATGGAAGCCAGATGGTGGATGCGTTTTTCTAGCCAAGCACGGCGGTGTTCGTAAGAACGATTGGTGAGTGGATCTTGGCCGCATAAAAAAGAGCGACGAACACAACGCGAAACGCAGTGATAATAAGGTGTGACTGCAAGGTCGACTTGCTGACGTCTAGCGGTGGTCATGAAAGCATACTCGTTGATATTGGCGTGATGCTGAGTGTGCAAATAATGAACGCTTAAGGCGAGAGCAGCGTGACTTTGGTGCGAGTGAATTCAAGAAATTGGCGTGCCTGTCCTTACAATTAACGATTATCGAGCAACGAAATAAGCCTCTGGATACCAGAGGCCTATGCCGCTTAGGCTTTAACGTCCATACCTTGCAGTTTAAGATCAGTCATGGCTTTGACGATCTGGGGTTGGTCGACAGCGGCTTGCCCACCGATGGTGTACGTTCGCGGTGTCTTTTGGTCTGCGCCATATTTAAATGCGATGCTGCCTGCATCTCGCTCCATGTAAATATTGGCGGTACTTGAACCACTCACGAGTGGGGTTGGTGCACTAAATCCTTCTTTGTGTTGTCCTTTTTCAAAGATAGTAATGGATTTGATGCGGCGGTTTTCCGGATTTTCCAACGCGGCTTTCACTTCGTTCAAAGAGACTTTTCCTGATACAAACTCTTTTTCTAGCTTCTGACGCACATCGTCTTTTAACTCAAGTGTAATACCAGCATGTGTGTTTGGATTAGTGCGAGCCTTATCCAATACAGATGCAAAGTTAGGGTCTTGCTGCATCATCGCGTGAATTTGCTCGGTCAGATCATGACGATGTGATGGTGCGACAAGTGATGTTAGAAAATCGACCATACCCAGTTTGTCCAAATGAGCTGGGTTGGAATTGGTCACCACCATTTTGGTATCACTGATAATATCGCCTTTATTTTGAACCGCTTGCTGCTGAATATTCACTTTGTGCAGTTCGTTAAGCGCTGAATGCTGACCATCGTTATTCGCTTCGCTTTGACCAAAATGCTCTTGCAGTGAACTTAATTGTTTCTCTGGTGCACTTATCTCTTTCGCATCTTTCAGCACTTTTTGGCTTTTGGCGTCAGGGAATGCACCGCTTAAGGTATCGCGCAGACCATCCAGCGTCTCTTTGGTCACAGGATCTGCGTGTTTGGTTTTGAGTTCACCTTTCACTTTGACCGAGTTATCAATCGCGGCTGTCACGCTAGCTGCGATTTTGCTGGTGGCCGGCAGAGTGCCATTTTTGTCGGTGTGGCTTATCCCTGCCGTGATATCGAAACCAGCCCCTGCGGTGGCGGTGTTAAGTAAACCGTGTTTAGTTGCCACGTTCACTTTGGCGGTATCAATGCAGTGTGATTGGTAAGAGTCTTTGTTAGCACTTGCAAGGTTAATCCCAGCATTGACGCCAGCACTGGCTCGCATAAAGGCGCTAGGGTCGCTGCCTTTTTTGTTCAATGCGAAACCAAGACGACCATTGATGTTTAGACCTAAATCAAGGCTAAAGCTGGTCTTTGTGCCGTGAGTGTTTGCATGCTCTTGTCCTTTGCTTACAAGATCTTGCACGGTCAATTTGCCTGATGTAAGGCCATCAATAAACTGGTCAATATCATGCCCCTTTAAGCCAAACGTTAGCTGGTGATCTTCCACTTTACTCATGTTGGCGGTCAACCCTGCGCCCGCCATGATGTCAGGGGTTAACGTTTGATTGCCATTATTAAGGGAGGTTTTAAGATCGGCCGGAGACTTATCCAACATATGCGGTAGTGCGTTTTTACTGATACCAAATGTGCCAGAAGCAGATGGCCCTAAGTTACCGCTGATGGTGACTTGAACACCGTCGTCTTGACCGTTGAAATCCAAGGTATAGTTACGTTTTTCACTCACCCCTGCGGTCGGGAACATATTAACCGCATGACCCATTAATGGGGTCGGAATGAAGGTGACAGACGCATCGACGCTGTAACCGCGAGTCATGTTGACATCGTCAGACGGTTTCATTGAATGCAGCAACGCTTTAAGTTGATGATTTAGTTCCGTTTGGTCATTTGCTTTTAGGGCGGAACGAGTAATGACGTTCACCCCGTTATCCTTATCATGCATGGCACCGATAAAGTATTTGGTTGCATCATAAGCGGCTTCTGCCTCTTTGTTGCTACGTAAACCTTGGTCGCTGGCCTTTTTCACCGGGGTTTGCTCATAGCCTTGATTCGCTAACTGCATAAACTCTTTTTCGAGCGAGCTTAAAGCGTCTGTCCCCTTAAGTGTGCCTGTCGCTTCAGCAGATGACGGCGCTTTACTTGAAGTGCCTGTCCCCACATCGGTGGCGATCGATTCGGCTTTGGTTAGAAGCGTGTCGAGCTTGCGCATGGTGAGGGTATCGAGCACCAAGCGTGATTTCACCAAACTCATTTTGTCGTTGGGATCGCGTTGTCGACCCAATGGCACATTGGTTTTCTCATGGCTCATATCAAGCTTTAATGCTGAAAATGAGGTCAGCATTTTCCCTGGTACCGACTCGGGAGAAGAGGGCGTGTGCTTCCACAAATTCAGTAATTCATTACTGAGATTATGACCGGAGCGATTGGGGTTAAGTGTTTGTACCGCCGCTTTCGTTGACGAGGGTTTATAATCAAACTTCAACGCGCCTTCTTTATCTATGATGCCTTGATGTTTACCTAATGCAGTTAATTGGTGTTCTGCACTCGTCTCAACTTGCTCACGTAAATTCTCCATTGCTGCTTTCAAAGCATGGCCTTGTTCACCCAGATCGAGTTTTTCTAAACGACTTTTAAGGTCAGCACCTTGTAGCGCCGGCTTCACCACCGTTGGTAACTGTTTGTGCTGTGCTTCCAGTTCGGTATAGAGCGAATGTTGCTGTTGATAAAGCTCTTTTAAACCTTCTCGGCCTTGCCATTTGTGTTGAACGGAATTTCCTAAGGTTTGCAGTGGTCGTGGAACCTCTAGCGACGGTTTAAACACGTGCGCTTTAAGACGGGAAGTCCATTTGCTATTGATTTGCCCGCCTTCTGCACCCGACATACCGCCCATTTGCGCTGTCACGTTGATTTGTGTTCCGTGTTCGGTGAGTCGCGTTCCTTTCGTGGCTTGTGACAAGCGAGCAAACAGCTGATCGCGTTGGCTTATCCCTGAGGCGTGCGGTTCTGTATGACCTTGCGACCAGTTATCTTGACCTAAAGAGAGTGACTGGTGTTTGTCATTCGTGAGGGTGATATTGCGCTTATCATCGACACTCAGTTGATGAATCTTGCTGCCTTCCTCACCTTGCGGCACGGAGACTTTCTGCCATGTTGCTTGTTCATCTGGACGAAGTTTGTTTTGCCACTGATCTTTATCTAAGCGGAATAGGTCGCCTTGGTCGGTTAGGGCATATAAATGCTGATCTTTATCGACAGAAAGCTGGGCAATTTTACCTTCAATTCCTTTTTGTGACAGGGTCGAACTTGGCTGCACAGCTTGTGATGTGCCTGAATGAAGATGAGTATGAACTAGGTCGCCATCCTCTTTTAGCACCACGTGTTGATTGGCGTTAATCACGGCTGCTGCGGTTAACTTACCTTCTGGTAAACCTTTCGGTCCATCTCCCAAACTGACGTTGCCTTTGGTTTGATGTAGAGTGAATAAGTTGTTGTCACCAAAGCTAATCGCGTCAGATTTTTCACTCAGTGTGATTTTCTTCAGCTTGCCGTTTTGTAACGCGTAGGCTTGGCCATCGTTGCCGCGTTGAAGCGCGTCAATATCTTTTGCTTGTTCACGCCAAGTTTGAGTGTGGGGATCTTTGGCGTAAAGAGTCTGCTCATGCACAGCTAATTTGCCTTGTTTACCAAAGTCTTGCACATCGAGTGTTTGATTATCTACGTTGCTCAACCCTTGAGTATTATCGACGTGTAATACATCAGATAGGTTCCAGCCAGTGGTGAATTGATTCTTGGCACTGTCCATCGGACAGCTATGTTGCTGGCCGTGGTTATCTTTGACGAGCAAGCCAATTGCACCGTCATCGCTATGCAGAAAGCCTTCTAATTTAATGTCTTTACCCAGTGCTTGATGCAGATGTTCTGGCGTGATTTCGCTGAGCTCAAGGTGCGACTGATCGGCTTTAGGCAAATCAGCCTTGAGCAGACGGTTTTCTTTGTCGATGGCAAACAGATGCTGGTTATCAATACCAATCGACTCTAAATGGAGTGGCGGTGTCTCACCATCGGTTTCCACTGCGTTAGCTAAATGCACCGACAGCGATTGAGCTTTGTCTGCGGTATCTGAGATCGAAGAGTAGAGTTCGATGCTGCCGGGCTTATTTTTTTCATCATCCCCTTTGAAAAGCAGGGCAATATTGCCTTTTTCGTTAACACTGTAGCCATCGATATTCTCTTCTGATTTAGGTAAGGAGGATTGACCGAGAAGAGTGAGCTGCTTTTTATCTTCGATGCCATAAACGTCACCGCTGGCTTGGCTCGTCAATTTACTCACGTTCTTATCGGTTTGTTGCCAAGTGCCATGTTCATCAATCGAGAATAATTTATCGCGATGCACTCGCCACAGGCTGCCCTCTTTGTCTTTATGGATACCTGTTAGCTGGCTCATTACATTGCTTGATGGGGTATGTTGCTTTTCGAGTGTGTGACCATCGAGTTTCAGTGATGGGTTAGGCAGCGATGAACTGCGATGCAGACCAACCAAGTTAGATTGGGTATCTGTTGCTAAGAAAATCACGCGACCTTTTTTGTCTTGTAGCCACTGCTGCGTGCCCTCATCTTTTGTATGGTGCGCTAGATAGTTCTGCTGCGGCTTACCTAAAGTGTGGGAAAGAAGCGTTGATACACCCGGAGCGGTTTGTTCCCTGATGCTTAATTTGCCCTGAGTGAGTTTAAGTTGGGGAGCGGCGAGAACATCGGCGGCGACAGGTTTAGTTGCGGCTTGAGTGTGAGTGGTTTTATTCGCAGCGTTGGCGGCAGAGCTTTCGTTAGCATGATGAGTTGCATGACTTTTATCGGCCGCAAAAAGTGCTTGCAGGCTGGGACGCTTAGTGTTGCTCGTTACTGTCGCTTCTCGTTTGATGGTTTTAGTTGAAGCGTTGTTATCGGGCGTCGATGAATTTGATGCTGATTCAGACGAAGCTGCTTTAAACAGATCTTGTAATGACGTGCGTGGTTTTTGCGCTTGTTTGGCAAGTGGCTGGCCATCAGGATCGGCTGTTTGCTGACTCAAATTTTTGGGAACCGGTGCCTGCTTGCCCTCACTGGCGAGGGAGCTCACTTGTCCGTGTTGCGATGTGGCTGATTTTTGTACCAGTTGTAAATCGGGTCTGGGGGATTCGTGGGCTGCGGTTTGCGTTGCCTGTAGCGCCGCAATATCTAACTGGGCGGAGTTATTGAACTTCATAAGCTATCTCGTGTAAATGAACATGTGACTAAGGGGAAAAAGCCTCTGATAGGGTTCAGAGGCTGCTTGGATTAAGCGATATTGAGTTGGCCTGATTCAGGAAGTTTGTACATGCCTTTGACGTTGTCAGTGCTGACGTTAGTGGCATTCACTTTGACGGTATTACTGTCACTTTGAACTAATGCGCTATGACCGTTAGAGGCTTTCACATTATTCAAATTGATTTCCCAATCGGCTTGTTGTCCGCCATTGGTTCTCACTAGCTTGCCAAAGTCATCAGCTTGCACGTTATCGAGGGTTAAAGTGCCTGCGGCATTCAACTGGAAGATCTTGTCATCAGCACCTTTCGCGCTGCTGTTTTTAATCGTTACATCACCACTTTTTTTCATGGTCAGAGCATCTTCACCTACATTGGTCCAGTGCACGTTATCGACGGTGGCATCGCCTTTGGTGTGAACCCCGTCAGCGCCATTATCGCCAATCACTACGTTCTTCAACGTTGCTCCATCTTCAAGCACAAACAGTGGTTTTTGGTCTTCGGCTTGGTCGCCTTTACCTAGCTTGCTGCTGGCCGTAAAGGTTTGTCCTTTTCCATCAAAGGTTTCGCCCGCTTTCACCACGATCGTTTCATCCACGACGTTAGGGCTGCTCGATGCGGTAGGGAACATATTGACTGCGGAGTTACTGGTGTTGTTGGCCTCTTGCGTTGCAGTGTCTGTCCCCACATCAGCAGTTGAGGTATCGGAGGTTCCGTCTAGGGAAGTTGAGTTCGTTGCTGCAGTATTTGAAGTGCCTGTCCCCATAACGTTACCGCCTAAGTCACTGGTTTTAGAACCTGTATCACCAAGGCTTGTGGTGCCTGTCCCCACATCGCTGGCTCCCGCACTTTCGCCAGTACCACCAGTACTTTTCAAAGCGGCAGGGGAAGAGAAGGTTTCTGGTTGGGTATCCATCATTTTGCCCACTTCTTGAGTGAGTGGTGAACTGGCTTGAGATAGCTGAGCGCCACCGTTGCTGCTATCGGACATCGAACCGTTCAATAAGCTATTGGTGAGTTGCTGCATGGTGTTGTCGGTAGACGATTTGCTGGAAAACGGATCTGATGAAGTGCCTGTTCCGTTATCGCTTGAAGAGTTGCTTTGCTTCATCATTTCCAGTGCAGCCATGATGAGCAGTGCAAGTAATTTAGTGGTGGTATCTTGGCTGCCTGAGGTGCCTGTCCCCATATCGCCGGAAGTGGAGCTTGACGTGCCTGTCCCCATATCGGAGGAGTTGCCAAGCGCGGAGCTTTGTTGCCAGTCCGATGAGTCGGACAATCGAATGCCTAGGTTAATCATGAGGTAAGTTCCTTTGGGCTAGAGAGTAAATGCCATCTTATTTGGTGATACCAGACGTTTGATTCAGTCCAAGGAATGGTGTCCAAGGTGCAGGTTTCTGCCAAAATGCGATGTGCCCATTGTGTGGTCAGGCAAGCCTCATTAGTTCCCAATAAGCCAGAGTGCAGGTTAATAAATACACACTGGGAACTATATGCAATAAATTGCTACTCATGACGAAAAAGGAGTTTTCTCGCATGAGTCCTATTCATTCAATCCATTCCTCAGCGGCTTCTCAAATTTATGACGTCGCCGATGCGTCATCTTCTGCCAGTAAGACTGCTGCTTCTTCGTCCAACGAGGCTGCTCCGACCCATTTAAAAGCCAAACGCAGTCCGATTGATCGCATGATGGCGCGTTTTCGTGGTGAGCGAGTGGCGTATCAACTTAACCAACAAGCGGAGGCAAAAAACACGCAAAGTGGTGACGTTAGAACTCTCCAAGCTGCCAAGTCAACGCCGATTTTGAACGCTGAATATCAGCAGAAGTTTAAGGTGCACATGACCTTGTTTAAGGATTTCGCTGCGATAGTGAAAAGCCTTGAGCAGCGAGGCGAGCCGTTTTCCCACCAGCAAAATCTGCAAAGAAAAGAGTTTTCTGAGTCCCTAGCACAATTGGAGCAGATGGCGCCGATGCTATTGGAAGGCAAAGGTACGCCAGACAATCGCAACAGTTTCACTGACATGAAAGCCATGGCGCAATACGCCAAACACGATGTGTTGTGTGAGCGTAATGTGGTGGCGCTGCTGATGGATAAACCGAAACAGATTCTTCCTCTGGTCAATAATATGGACAGTTTGTCGCTGTTATCTAAGTATGTGAAAGATCAGATGGGCAGCATGGCGCACACGTTGAGCAAGTCTTCACCAGAGGTGATTCACTTTTTAGCGCAACGTAAAGCAACTCTCGATCACCGTCTTGATGGGGCGATGTCAGAAGCCGCGTTGCAGCAAGATATTACGCAAATGCTCGGCAGCGCGGTGGAAGGTTTCAATCAAGCCACGTTAGATGCGAGAGGGCATGGTGCGAAAGGCTGGCTCGCAAAACACAGTAAGCTTTTGAAAAAGATGGGTGTGGATGTCAAAACGCCTGCTGAGTTTAGTCAGCATGTGAAGCAGCGAATTGAAAACCAATATGGTCGGCTATTTGAAGTGAGTATCAACAAAGATAAAACCTTGAGTGTATCGGTTAATCCCCATTCTGTTGGGGCTTTACCCACCGATGATTTCGTTAAAGCATTAGATGATATCTACCATTTAATGACCAAAAACTACGATAAAACCGCAGTAAAAGAGGCGATTAAAGCCAGCCCTGATGTGGAATGGCACAAGGACGCTAAAGGTGAAAAGGTATTGGCTTTAACGGAGCAAGCGACGGAGCGTTTAACCGATGCTCATGCAAGTGAACAATTGTCTCCGCAAGATAAGCTCCAAGCGACCGTATTACGTGGTGTTGATGACCTAAAATTGAGCCATTTGAAAGTGGGTTTACAGCAAAGTTTTCAAGATCGAGTAGATGAAATAAAGCAGAAAGCCGACAGTTGGTTTAATCTGGATTCACGAGTTGCTGGCGGCAAGGCGCTGATAATCGATAGTTTGATGAAAGATTTAATGGACAGTGACACTCCTCAGCAGATGCTTAATTTGACTCAAGAGGCAGACAGTATGCATGACCAGCTTTGTGACAGTTCACCTCTTATCTTAAATCGCGGTAAAACCGGTGAGCTGATAGATGATATGTACAAAACCATTGCTCGGTATATGAGTGAGTAACGAACAAAAATCCCCCGACGCAAGACGACGGGGGAGGTTTAGTGGCTGAATATTTTATGTATTTAGAATTACATAAACAGCATTTTATACAGACTGTAAAGGCTCATAAGCGCCATCATGATGGTGATAATCCAGCCAATAGCAGTCAGGATGATAGGGTGTTTGTAGTCACCGACAATTTTGGTTTTGTGCGCTGCAACCAGCATGGTGCCTAAGGTCACAGGTAGGATGAAGCCGTTAATCGCACCAACTAAAACCAGCAGAGTCACCGGCTTACCAATCGAACAGAAAATAAAGGTCGAAATCACGATAAAGGCGATAGTCACCCCTTGGCTGTGACGTTCAATCGCTGGGTGTAAGGTTTTCAAGAAAGAAACCGAGGTGTAAGCCGCACCGATAACTGAGGTAATCGCTGCTGCCCAAAGCACCAAACCAAATAGCTTGTAACCGACAGCGCCAGCAGCGTGTTGGAACATAGACGCTGGTGGGTTACTTGGATCAAGCGTAATACCTTGGCTTACCACGCCTAATGCTGCCAAAAACAGCATAATGCGCACCACCGAAGCCACACTGATAGCAGAGATAGAACCGCGAGTGACTTGAGGAAGCGACTCTTTCCCTACTACTCCTGCGTCCACCAAACGGTGTGCACCAGCAAAGGTGATGTAACCACCCACTGTGCCACCCACGAGAGTGACGATGGAAATGATATCCAGTTTCTCAGGCGCAACCGCGTGATAAGCGGCTTGTGCATAAGGAGGCTGAGTCGAAAACAGCACATACACAATCATGAGAATCAGTGCGCCACCCATTAAGATGGTGAAACGGTCCATCATGCGTGTCGCATCTTTCATCACAAACAGAGCTACAGCGATCACCGCGCTCAATGCAGCCCCACCAATAGGTGAGATATCAGGAAAGAGTACGTTGACCCCAAGACCTGCGCCAGCAATGTTACCAATGTTGAAGGCAAGGCCACCTAATGCAACAGCCGCTGCGATGGCAATGCCTAGCCCCGGTACCAGGTCGTTAGCAATATCTTGTGCACGTTTTCTAGCGACAACAATGACGCGCCAAATATTGAGCTGTGCACCGATATCCAACAAGATGGAAATTAAAATAACGAAGGCAAAACTTGCCCCTAAGGTTTGAGTAAAAACAGTGGTTTGAGTAAGGAAGCCCGGTCCCACCGCAGAGGTTGCCATAAGAAATACGGCACCCATGATGAGTGACCAGTTAAAGCCGCCTTGAGCTTTGGGCGTCACTGCGCTGGTGGCAGCAGAAATGACTTTTTCTGACGACATAATGTAACTCCTGTAAAGTTCGCTGTGACAATCCGGTCACAGTGGTTTTGTGAATAAGGTGAAATTACCCATTCACACATCTTGCAAACAAGGTGGTACTAAAGTGCTTGAGTAAGCCACTCTGCTGCACGGTGTTTGGCTACGTAATGATGGAAAAACTGCTGCTGAAGGCGGCGCTGCTGCGTGGCCTTCTCCAAGGTTGTTTCCACAAAACGTACTCGAGTTCCTGGCTGGCATTGAGCCAGTTTGCTGAGATCTTTGGTGGTGACGCATCCCATCTTGGGATAACCACCAATCGTTTGTCTGTCACGCATCAACACTATCGGTTGACCATCGGCTGGGATCTGAATCGCTCCAAGCGCAATCCCTTCGGAAATCAAATTCTGCTGGCGACACGTAATGGCATCGCCTGATAAACGATATCCCATCCGGTCACAGTTCGTTGTCACGGTATAGTCAGATTGAAAGAAGCGTGTGCGTTGTTCGGGGGCAAACCACTCATACTGATAACTGCCGATCATGTCGATCACGACGTCTTGGCTGTAATGAGGAATAAACTCTGGTGGAACTTGATGTAGACTACGCGCGTCGCAAGTTGGGTAGTCAATTTCATCACCATTTTTTAGCGCAGCGCCATGGCGATCTAGTCCGCCTAATTGATCGCGAACGACCGTTGTAGCGCTATTTAAAATGGTCGGAACGGTAAAACCGCCTGCCACGGCTAAATAGGCGCGAGTGCCAAAACGTGCGCCGCGCAGAACCAGTACATCATTAGCATTGGCGTGATAACTCTGCCAAGGCGTTAGCGGTTTATCATTTAAGCGCGCTCCCATGTCAGCACCGGTCAGTGCAAAGGTGGTGGGCTTGGTAAAGCAGCCACGAAACTGACCCATGGTGATCTCAATTTGTGGTGCATTAGGTTGGTTTCCTACCAAGCGATTTGCCCACAAAAAGGCATGTTCATCCATTGGCCCGCCGGGGCTCACGCCAATATGTTGGTGTCCTTGACGCCCCAAATCTTGAATCAGGCTCAACGGACCAGATGAGAGTAGGGTTAACATCAGGCGATCTCCTTATCACTCTGCGGCTTTTTTACGCGCGTTTCCTTGTGCGTCGCTTGTGGCAGCTCACCGCCGAGTTGCAAAAATTGCTCCCGGGTAATGGGCTTAAAGGTGACCTTAGCGCCCATCTCAAATAAGGTCAGGTTATCTCGTTGATAATCAATAAGATCAATCGGTGTTTTGCCAATCACTTGCCAGCCACCGGGAGAGACTTTGGGATAAATAGCGGTTTGGCGATCGGCTAAGGCAACACTGCCTTTGGGAATCGATAACCGCGGCGTTTTTTTGCGCGGAATCTCGATGCGGGCATCGGTATTACCTAAGTAAGCAAAGCCTGGCGTAAAGCCAATCGCATACACGCGATACGTTTCGCTACTGTGTATGGCGACAATTTCCTCAAAGCTCAGGCCAGTATGGGCGCAGACATCATCGGCATCCAAAGCGACCTCTGGTCCGTAGTACACGGGGATTTCAATCTGCGCACTTTGTTGGCTGTGCCCCTCGAGTTCGTCGATCTCTTGAAGGGTTGCTTGCAAAGTGGCAAGGCACTCTTCCATTCCCATCGACATGATATCGAAAGTCACCAAAACTGAGGTGTACGAAGGCACAACATCGATTAAGGCTTGTCCTAGCGCAGAACGAATTAGTGGCACGGCGAGTCCAATTCGATCGGCCACTTGCGCGTTAATCGCATCGCCAAAGTAGAGGATCAACGAGTTTTCATTCACCGCGCTCATCTTCATAATGCGTTCCCTTTCCCAGACCGCAAAATGTCATTAAGCAGACGCGCTGTTGGCACTGCGGCTGGGCCGTCCCCGTGGATGCAAAGGGTATCGGCATGCACTTCAATCGTTGTGCCATCGAGGGTGGTGACTTGGCCAAATTCAATCAAAGAGCGCGCTTGGGCACCAATGGTCTCAAGGTCAGTGTAGGTAGAGCCGGGAATAGAACGCGCTACTAAGCGACCATCTTCGTCGTACGCTCGGTCAACAAAGGCTTCAAACCAGACCGAAATCCCACAGCTATCTGCAGCGGCTTGGTATTTGGCGTGATTGGGCACTGCCATCACCACTAACGGGAGTTCGGGTGCTGCTTGCTGCATCGCTTCAAGTAAAGTGGTAAAGACTTTATCGTCTTTCATCATGGTGTTATACAGCGCGCCATGAGGTTTGACGTAACTGAGGGCAACCCCTTCACTTTCACATAAGAGTTTGAGTGCGCCGACTTGATAGATAAAAAGCGCTTTTAGTTCAGTGTCGCTAAGAGGCATCGGACGGCGGCCAAACCCCTGTAAGTCGGCATACCCCGGATGAGCACCAATGGTGACGCCATGTTTTTTCGCCAGACGAACGGTTTCTAACATGACGGTTGGGTCAGAGGCATGCATGCCACAGGCGATGTTCGCCATATCAATAAAAGGCATGACTTGGTCATCGTGGCCAATGGTCCAGTGGCCAAAGCTTTCGCCCATATCGCAGTTAATTTTCATCCTTGAACTCCTTTTACTTACAGCACCGCTAACGCATTACTCAGTAGATCGGTAATCAACATTTTGCCCGGAGAGTGGGTGATACAGAAAGGTGGTTTGCTGTGACGTACGACGTTTTGTGGTGTAACGCCACAGGCCCAAAATACCGGAACTTCGCCAGGATAGATATCGACCGCCTCGCCGTAGTTTGGCTTGCTAATATCGTCAATCCCAATCGCTTGTGGGTCGCCAAAGTGCACTGGCGCGCCGTGTGCTTTTGGATAACGGCTGGTCACTTGCACGGCGCGAATTGCATCTTTGGGGGGAAATGGACGCATCGATACCACCATGTTGCCGCTGAATTTTCCTGCAGGCAGACAGGCAATATTGGTATCGTACATCGAGACATTGGTGTTTTGTTCGATGTTACGGACTTTTAATCCAGCTTGAATCAAGGCCTCTTCAAAAGAGAAAGAGCAGCCTAAAGCGAAGATCACCAAATCATCCCGCCACAGCGCATCAAGGTCATACACCGCTTGGGTAAATTGACCATCATGAAACACATGAAATTCCGGCACATCACGACCAATATCGATGTCATGACCCAGTTCAGGGATGTAACGACTTCCCGGTTCAGACACACCAACCAGTGGGCATGCGACTGGGTTTTTTTGACAAAAGAGCAGGAAGTCATTTGCCCAGTCCGCAGGCAAAATCAATAGGTTGGCTTGTAGGTAACCTTTGGCTAAACCACTCGTTGAACCGGTGTGATCGTTGGTCCGAATTAAGGCGCGCACTTGTGCGGGAGTGAGAGACTCAAGCGATGCTGAGGTATCTAGCTTATCCATATAACCAGTCCTTGGTTCGTGAATTGTAAAACACCAAAATAACGGTTATGGTGATAATGTCTATTAATGATTTTTTTCGATATCTGATAAATAAAATTAATGCCCTAGGGAAAACAGTGCGTTAGTAAGTTATTAAGTGAAACTGATTGAGCATCGCAGGGAGATAAGAATGCTAAATCTAAAACAGTTAGAGACCTTTGTGTGCATCGCACATTTAGGTAGCTTTCGCCAAACCGCTGAGCAGTTGTGTACCACGCAGCCAGCGATTTCAACTCGTATTGTTAATCTTGAACACACGTTAGATACCACGCTGTTTCATCGCGATGGCGGCAAAGTTTCGTTAACCACTAAAGGGCGTGAGCTGTTGCCACTGGCCGAAAGTATTGTGGCGAGTAGTCAGCAATTTATGCAAAAAGCCAGTCATGAAACCACCTTATCGGGGCTACTCAAAATTGGTGTGTCAGAGACATTAGTTCACACTTGGGTGCCGACATTTTTGGAACAGCTGCATCAGGTGTTACCGCAAGTGGAAGTGGAGCTGTCGGTGGATGCCACGGTCAATCTCACGCGTGAACTGCTGGCGCGTAACTTGGATATCGCCATGATGATGGGGCCGATTAATGAGCCAAGTGCAGTAAATAGCCCTCTTAGCACGTACCAACTTTTTTGGGTTGCAAGACCCGATATCGCCAGCCAAGTCAGCGGTGGGCTTCGTGATTTTATCCATTGGCCCATCATTACTTATGGGCGCAACACCGCGCCATATCATGAAATATCGCATTACTTTAAACAAAATAATCAACATGATATGCGGTTCTACTCTTCTGCCTCTTTGTCTGCTTGTGTCAAGCTAGTGGAAAATGGTGTGGGTATTGCGTCACTACCCAAGGAAGTGGTGCAAGAGCAGTTAGAGAGCGGTGAGCTGGTGATCATTGAAGCTGAATGGAACCCAAAACCACTTTATTTTACCGTAACGTATTTGAACGCGAGTGAACGCATTCGTAGCCAACAGTTATTAGAGCAGGCGGTAGAGTTAGCGCTGCAAGCGGCAGGGGATCATGGATTAGCGATTGCCAATCCATGAATCTCTCGGTCTTGCTCAGCGAACCTAAAACAGATCCTGCAAACGTTGATAGAGGGCGATAAAGGTCTCGCGTTTTTTCGCATACTGCTGATGCGCAGTGCTATTGGGTGTGTGCTGGGCCAATACTTCAGGCAATGGACAAATCTGGCGAATGTCGGTGTGAGGTTCGGCTAGCGCTAACTGGGCTAAACGAGCTGCACCAAGCGCTGGACCCACATCGCCACCTTGGCGATACACTAACGTTTGCTGGAAAATATCCGCCAACATTTGTCGCCAATATGGGCTGCGAGCGCCGCCGCCGATGAGGGCGATTTCTTTGGGTTGAGCGCCGGTTTTATGCATCGCATCTAGACCATCGGCTAGGGCAAATCCCACCCCTTCCAAGACCGCTTGGGCTAATTCATAGCGGTCGGTGGTGTGAGTTAAACCAAAGAACACGCCTTTAGCATCGGGGTTGTTGTGCGGGGTTCTTTCGCCAGAGAGATAAGGTAGAAAGATCACTTGAGTGCTTGGCTTACGAGCTTCTAACTCACTCATCATGGTCGGAACATTTTTAAATTCCGTTAATTGTGCCACCCAGTTTAGGCATGAGGCGGCGCTCAGAATCACCGACATGGTATGCCAAGTATTGGGCAGAGCATGACAAAAGCTATGCAGTGCAGCTTCTGGGTTGGTGACCACACCATCACTGACGGCAAAGTAGACACCTGATGTTCCAAGTGAAATCATCGCCTGACCCGGTTCTATGATCCCCACACCGACAGCACCAGCCGCGTTGTCACCGCCACCTGCGACGACGGGAACAATAGGTAATCCGAGTTGATCTGCTACCTCACGAGTTAAATAACCCGTGATTTCTGATCCCTCAAAAAGGTTTGGCATATGGCTACGGGTAAGTCCGGTTGCAGCCAAAAGCTCATCACTCCAATCGCGTTTTTCCAAATCGAGCCACATTGTTCCTGCCGCATCGGACATATCTGACGCGTAATCGCCTGTTAAGCGAAAGCGCAGGTAATCTTTGGGCAGTAACACTTTGTTTATTTGGTGAAAAACCTCAGGTTCATGGCGCTGAACCCATTTGACTTTAGGCGCGCTAAATCCAGGCATCATCAGATTACCGGTGATTGCTCGGCTAGTCGGCACTTCTTGTTCAAGTAACTGACACTCCTGTGCGCAGCGTCCGTCATTCCACAAAATGGCGGGGCGCAGAATTTGATTGTGTTTATCGAGTAGCGTGACGCCGTGCATTTGACCAGACAGGCCAATCGCTTGCACCTCTTTGAGAGAGTGTTGCGCGCCTAATTCACGAATGGAAGCGCAAGTGGCTTGCCACCATTTCAGGGGATCTTGCTCAGACCAAAGCGGCTTTGGACGAGACACAGTCATATTAACGGTAGCGGAACTGACCACATCGCCAGATGCGGTCATCAGGATACTTTTGACTCCAGAGGTGCCTAAATCTATACCGATGAACATCATTATTTCCCTTCTGTTTCAGTGAGTTTTTATACGTTAGATTTATTGTTCTTTTCCCTTGATTTTAATCCTTAACAACGTGACCACAATTACGTTTTCTCTCAACCAAATTCTGCGATTTAACGACTGAGCATAGGATCACATTGGCTTGACTAGCACGTTGATAGACTCATCGGTTTAAATAAGGGAGTGCTAACATTGGCTATGAATAAGAACTACCAAATTTCGTTACTGTTTAATGCCAATAAAGCCTATGACCGACAGGTAATGGAAGGTATTGGCGAATATTTACAGGCTTCGCAATCGCGTTGGAATATTTTTATTCAAGAAGACTTTACTACCGATATTGAACAATTTCACAACTGGCGTGGTGATGGAGTGATAGCGGATTTTGATAATCCGAGCATTGTTCAATTGTTGTCTCAAGCAACCATTCCTGTGGTGGGAATCGGCGGATCTTATGGCAAGCAAGAGGACTATCCGCCCGTCCCTTATGTGGCAACCGATAATGTCAAATTGATTGAAATGGCGTTTGAGCACCTTAAACATAAGGGCTTAGAAAAGTTCGCTTTTTATGGCATTCCCGATGATTCTTGGGAGCGTTGGGCGATAGAACGAGAAAGCGCCTTTGTGAATGTGATGGAGCGCGAAGGGTATGATTACTCAGTGTTTCGTGGCAGTGCGACCAACTCCAAAACATGGCAATTTGATATGAACCGTTTGTCGGATTGGCTGCAACAACTTCCGACGCCGATTGGCATTATTGCGGTGACCGATGCGCGTGCTCGGCACCTTTTGCAAATGTGTGAAGACCTCAACTTGATGGTGCCGGATAAGGTGGCGGTGATTGGTATCGATAATGAAGAGGTGACTCGTTATCTCACGCGAGTCTCGTTAAGCTCTGTGGGGCAAGGCACCAAATCTATGGGTTACGCGGCGGCTAAACTGCTCGACAAAATGCTTAATGGAACCCGTTGGTCACCGGCGCAATTACCACGCATATTAATTCCACCCACTCAGGTTTATGCCCGGCAGAGCTCGGATTATGAAGGAGTCGATGACCCCTATGTGGTTCATGCGATGCACTTTATTCGGCAAAATGCCTGCAAAGGGATCAAAGTAGAGCAAGTGCTTGATCATGTGGGAGTATCGCGTACTAATCTTGAAGCTCGCTTTAAGCTGCAGCGTGGTCATTCGCTCCACCAAGAGATTCATCAGGCGAAGTTAGAACGGGCAAGTTATCTATTGGAAAACAGTGAATTGCCGATTTCTGATATTGCCGATGTGTGTGGTTACCCCTCTATCCAATATCTCTATTCTGTGTTTAAAAAGGCCTATAACAAAACCCCAAAAGAGTATCGCGTTGGCGGTGATTAACGTTTCATCAAGGTCCCATGCGTTTAAACAAAAGCCACCTGAGTGCAACTTAGGTGGCTTTATCGAGTTCAAAATGGCGTGACTATTTTAGATGCAAAGAGGTGTGTTGCGGTACGCGCGTCTCTTTCTTATGCCACAGCGATTCAAGTTGTTCCAAAGACAGCCCTTTGGTTTCCGGTACCCAGCGATAGATAAAGTAGACCGTAAATAAGCCCATAATGCCGTATAACCAGAATGGAAATCCGCCATTAAATGCTTTATAGATTGTGCTTTCGTGGTCATTCATCATTGGGAAGGTTTGTGACACCACAAAGTTAGCGGCCCATTGGGCAAATACCGCAATGGAAAGTGCTTTAGAACGAATGTGGTTGGGAAAGATTTCGGAGAGCAATACCCAAACCACTGGACCAAGAGAAAGAGCAAACGCGGCAATGTAGAGCAGCACGAAAATCAGCAGATAGCCGCCAATCGCATCCATGTACGCAGCCGTACCAATTGCTATCATACTGATCGCCATCAGAAATGATCCCAACATCATCAGTGGGCGACGACCAAATTTATCGACAGTGAAGATAGCCACAGCGGTAAAACTTAAGTTCACCGCGCCCACCAAGATGGTTTGCAGCAGCGCTAAATCAATTGAAGAGGAGCTAAAGCCTTTCAAGATTGTTGGAGCGTAGTAAAGGAATACGTTAATCCCTGTCACTTGTTGCAACACGCTAAGCATGATGCCAATCACCAATACGCCCATTAAACCAGCGGCCATGATGGAAGGGCTGCTGTGATGAGTCAGTGAGGCTTTGATCTCTTGCCATTGACCTTCGATATTGTCGCCAGGGCTTAACGATTGCAGCAGCGCATGAGCTTCATCGTTTCGTCCTTTCATGACCAACCAACGTGGCGTTTCTGGAATAAAGAACAATAAAACCAAGAACAGACCTGCAGGCAGGGTTTCTGAGGCGAACATATAACGCCAACCGGTTTGGTTTAGCCACTGCTCTGTACCGAGTAGTGCAATGCCATAGTTAACGAAATAGACCACTAACATCCCAAAGATAATCGCAAATTGGTTACAAGCCACTAAGCCACCGCGTTTTTTAGGTGGTGCGACTTCAGCAATGTACATAGGGGAAACCATGGAGGCGATACCCACACCAACCCCGCCGATAATGCGATAGATAACAAAGGTCCAGTAGTTTTGCGGAATCGCCGAACCAATCGCGGAAATCAAAAACAGTAACGCAGCAATGAATAGAGCGCCTCTACGACCATATTTGGAGCTTGTTTCACCAGAAATCAACGCACCGAGAACACAACCTATCAGTGCAGAAGAGGCGGCGAAGCCAAGTTCAGTAGAGGTTAAATCAAAGTAGTTTTGCAGTGCTTCCGTTGCGCCGGAGATGACCGCTGTATCGTAGCCGAACAGCAAACCTCCGAGTGCGACGACTAAGGTTAGCCTCAGCACACTTATCTGGTTATTCATGTTATTTCCTCATTATTTTTATGTAGGGTCACCTCATTGTTGGAAAAGCGCATGAATTAATAAATTGTCGAAAAAAACATCATGATTACGATATTTCGCTAATGTGAATTGCTTGGTGATTTGACGTTAAAACAGGGTTACTTAACGGTGAAATTGTTAAATTGGGTGGTGTTTCACATTTGATAAATATATGAAAATTGGAGTGAAAAAACGTAATTGTTCAAAAGCCTCTCACGGTCAAAGATGAACTCAAGATGACTCGAACCTAATATGAGGACATAACAATGAATGAGTTCTTCTCCAACGTGAAACCAATTCGATTTGAAGGCAATACCACTGAAAACCCACTTGCGTTTCGTCACTACGATCCAGACAAAATGATTTTGGGTAAATCGATGAAAGATCATCTTCGTTTTGCTGCGTGTTATTGGCACAGTTTGACTTGGCCCGGTGCCGATATTTTTGGTACAGGCACATTTGAACGTCCTTGGATGCAACCAGGTAATGTACTTGAGTTGGCGCATGCGAAAGCCGATGTTGCGTTTGAATTCTTCTCCAAATTGAATGTCCCTTATTACTGTTTCCATGATGTGGATGTGTCACCTGAAGGGGCCAATATTCGCGAATACGTCAATAACTTGGCAGAGATGGTCGACGTGTTAGGTAAAAAACAGGAAGAAACCGGAGTAAAACTGCTGTGGGGCACTGCCAATGCATTCTCTAATCCTCGCTATATGGCAGGGGCAGCAAGTAACCCAGATCCTAAAGTGTTTGCCTACGCTGCCACTCAGATCTTCAATGCGATGAAAGCGACCAAAACCTTAGGCGGTCAAAATTATGTGTTGTGGGGCGGCCGTGAAGGTTATGAAACTCTGCTGAATACCGACCTGCGTCAAGAACGTCAGCAACTCGGTCGATTGATGCAGATGGTGGTGGAAAACAAACACAAAATCGGTTTTAAAGGCACGATTTTGATCGAACCTAAACCTCAAGAACCAACCAAACACCAATACGATTACGATGTGTCTGCTGTGTATGGTTTCTTGAAACAGTTCGGTTTGGAAAATGAGATCAAAGTGAACATTGAAGCTAACCATGCAACCTTAGCTGGGCATAGCTTCCAACATGAAATCGCTACCGCAATTTCTCTAGGTATCTTTGGTTCTATTGATGCGAATCGTGGTGACCCTCAACTGGGTTGGGACACTGACCAGTTCCCAAACAGTGTGGAAGAAAACGCCCTCGTTGTTTACGAAATTCTTAAAGCAGGTGGTTTTACTACCGGTGGCTTTAACTTTGATGCACGTTTACGTCGACCATCTATTGCTCCAGAAGATCTGTTCTACGGTCATATCGGTGGTATGGATACCATGGCGCTCGCGTTAGAAAAAGCCGCCGCCATGATTGAAAATGACCTTCTGGCGAAGAACATTGCACAGCGTTACGCAGGCTGGAATGAACCGCTAGGCAAAGCCATTCTCAGCGGCGACCATTCACTGGAATCGCTAGCGAAATATGCAGTGGATAGCAATATCCAACCTGTCAAAGAATCAGGTCGCCAAGAGTACTTGGAAAACATCGTCAATCGCTTCCTGTTTTAGTTACGTTAGAGTGCCTGTCCTTTCAACGCGGTTCTTGAAACGACAGTCACCTAAAAAGCAAAGCATATCAACAGCCTGTACCTTAACAGGCTGTTTTTTTGATCGTAAAGATCAACAGCGATCGAAATGTCAGAGAAATACGGGTGTTTAGACCACACTGTTAGGGCTTGGTGAAACAAAAATGTGATCTTTGCCCAGAATAGTTATTTTTTGTTCAACTCTTCGTTAAATGTTGCCAAACCTTGTGTGACAATTTGCTTAGTCCTTAATGAATTCGCAGTTTGAAGATCATGAGGATATACAAATATAAAAAATAAATTGGCTAGGTAATAATAATGAATAACCAGACTATCGATGCGATGAGTCTTGGGGTAAGTGATGTTTGGAAACGGCGTTTTGAGCTGTTCGATACATTAGGTGCCCAAGATCGAAGTCGCTCAGATGTATTTAAATCATCGGCTTATAAAAATCTTAATTGGAAAGAGCGCATGCTGCTCTCTTTCAATCCTTTGGCATTTCTTGGCGGGTTTGCTTACTACCTGTTTAAAGGAATGGTCGGCAAAGCGGGATTAATCTTCTCCGTCACTATGCTTTGGAGTGCGCTGCTCCTTGCAGTGGAATATCTCCTCGGTGTGCGCTTCCCTGATATGTGCTATTGGTTACCGCCTTCAGCCATGAGTGCTCAGTTAGCGAACTTCGATTACTATCGCAAACTCACACAAGGTGAATC
This sequence comes from Vibrio porteresiae DSM 19223, assembly GCF_024347055.1. NCBI lineage: Bacteria > Pseudomonadati > Pseudomonadota > Gammaproteobacteria > Vibrionales > Vibrionaceae > Vibrio > Vibrio porteresiae. Next base: position 2,847,656 of record NZ_AP024895.1, on the reverse strand, counting down.
GTTGTGGAAAGGTTGGCACCCAAGTTTTTATCGCCGTTATGGTGTCACTCAAATGGTATTAGGTTCGGTTGGTGTGTTTGCTGCCGTGCTGCTGTTTGTCAGTCACTTTCAGTATTCAACCGCAGATGCACGTCATTCCGACCAAGCTATCCGTATCGATTGTGGCTTAGAAAAAGTTTACGTCATGCCTAATGAGCTAGATCTCTTTGGTAAAGAAGCCTTGTGTCGTAACTTCTAAGGTCACACTCGCTCTTTATAACGAACTGTTGGTATGAACTGCTGGTGGTTTCTTCTTCAGAAATCCCCATTAGCAGTGTGATTGCCTGAAAAGATAATTATGCAAAAAAGCCATCTTTTTTTAGATGGCTTTTTTTATGTCTGAATTCTCGCTAAGTAACAGTTCAGCATGCTGTTTTTGACTTTTATTGAATATCTATGCAATGAGAAAATACTAAACATTAGTGACCAATTGGTTTTTAATCTCTTTAATCATTGAAAATAAGTGTGATAGACTCAGCGACTCTTATTACTATTTTGCAAATTCTTGCACTTTTATTCGATTTTTAGTGGTTTTATTCATCTTGTTTCACTTTGGTGGGGTAACCACTTTTTAGTCAGGAGCTTTCCAGATGCTACACGAGTATGTAAGCATATTACATGACTATCAAAGCATAATTTGGCAGAGTTCAGTGGTCACTATTCAATTGGCATTATTGTCGGTGTTGGTGGCGATTGTCTTAGGACTTGTCTCTGCGATAGCAAAATTATTTGGTTCAAAACCTCTCGCTATCATTGCTGATTGTTATACAACCTTGATTCGTGGTGTGCCGGATTTGGTACTGATGTTGGTGATTTTCTATGGCCTGCAGATGGCGCTCAACAGCGTGACAGAATCTCTGGGCATGGATCAAATTGATATCGACCCATTCTCTGCTGGTGTGATAACCATCGGCTTCATCTACGGTGCCTACTTTACCGAAACGTTCCGCGGCGCATTTATGACGGTCTCTAAAGGTCAGATTGAAGCGGGTGTGGCATACGGTTTTACTCCGGCGCAAGTCTTTATCAAAATCATCTTCCCTCTGATGATGCGTTTTGCTCTGCCAGGTCTATCGAATAACTGGCTGGTGACCATGAAAGCGACTGCTTTGGTCTCCATTATTGGCTTAGTCGATATTGTGAAAGTGACGCAAGATGCAGGGAAAGGAACTTATCATTTCTTCTTCTTTACTATCGTCGCTGGTGTGCTTTATCTGATGTTTACCACGATTTCCAATTTGGTGTTCTGGTGGTTGAACCGCGTCTTTTCTACTGGACATAAGAAGGCACAGCTATGATTGAGATTTTACAACAGTACGGCATCTCTTTCTTATGGACCGATGGATACCACCTAACAGGTGTCGCCGTGACCTTGTGGTTATTGGTGGTGTCAGTTTCGATTGGTTTTTGTATCTCGATTCCACTTTCAGTTGCCCGCGTATCGTCATACAAGATTTTCTCGGTGCCTGTGTGGCTATTCTCCTACGTATTTCGTGGTACGCCACTCTATGTGCAGCTGTTGGTGTTCTACTCCGGCGTTTATACGTTGGGCTTTGTGCGTGATACCGAGTTTTTAAACTGGTTCTTCCGTAGTGGTTATAACTGTGTGTTGCTCTCTTTGGTGCTGAACACTTGTGCTTACACCACGGAAATTTTTGCCGGTTCGATTCGTGAAACCAAAGCGGGTGAAGTGGAAGCTGCGCGCGCTTATGGCTTTAGCACTTGGGCGATGTACACCAAGATCATTATCCCTTCAGCACTGCGCCGCGCCATGCCTTCTTACAGTAACGAAGTGATCATGATGCTGCACTCAACGTCGCTGGCCTTTGCGGCAACCGTGCCGGATATTTTGAAAATTGCGCGTGATGTTAACGCTGCGACTTACATGCCGTTCCATGCCTTTGGCATTGCGGCAGTGATTTACTTAATTATTTCTCTAATTTTAATTAGCTTGTTTAAACGAGCAGAAAAACGCTGGCTGAAACATTTAGCTCCTGCGTCACAGAATGCATAGTGAGGTCCATGATGAATACAACAAAACTCGCAGTCAGCAACCTGCATAAAAAATATGGTAATCACGAGGTATTAAAAGGCGTTTCTCTTGAAGCGAAAGCCGGTGATGTGATCAGTATTATTGGTTCATCCGGTTCAGGTAAAAGTACCTTCTTACGTTGTTTGAATTTCCTTGAAAAGCCCTGTGCGGGCGAAATTTTCGTTAATGGTAAAGCCATTCAGATGAAAGCGGATGCTGAAGGTGAACTGAACGTAGTGAATAAAAAAGAGCTACAAAATCTACGCACACAGTTGACTATGGTGTTCCAACACTTCAATCTATGGGAACACATGACAGTGCTAGAAAACGTCATTGCAGCTCCGGTCAATGTGTTAAAAATGCCTAAAGCAGAAGCCATTAAACGTGCAGAAATGTATCTTGATAAAGTAGGGATTGATGCCAAGGCTCGCCAGAAATACCCAGCGCAACTCTCTGGTGGTCAACAGCAACGTGTATCGATTGCACGTGCGTTAACCATGGAGCCAGAAGTTTTGCTGTTCGACGAACCGACTTCAGCCCTCGACCCAGAACTTGTGGGTGAAGTACTCAAAATCATGCAGCAATTGGCGGAAGAAGGAAAAACCATGGTGGTGGTGACCCATGAAATGGGCTTTGCACGCCATGTGTCCAACCATGTGGTGTTCTTACATCAAGGAAAGATAGAAGAACAAGGCGCTCCTGAGGAAGTCTTAGGAAATCCAAAGAGCGAACGACTTCAGCAATTCCTCTCCGGAGCTCTCAAATAACGTTTCTAGAAAACCTGACCATGTCAGGTTTTTTTCTATCTGCAGCAAGCCGTTTGCGCAGATCTGACTTTTTCTCATGGCTACTATGATCACAATTCGCTACTCACTAGCGCGTGAATCATCTAAGTTGCCATGCCCACTGTAAACACAACAAAGGCAGGGATCGATTATGAGTATCAAAACCAGAAAAGTAGCCGTTATCGGCGTTGGACGAGTGGGTTCACATGTGGCTAGCCATCTTGTGACTCGTGGGTTGTGTGATGAATTGGTTTTGATTGATAAGGATACTCAGAAAGCAGAAAGTCATCGTATCGACTTACGCGACGGTGCCGCTTTTGGTTATCACCGTATGACCATCAGTTGTGGTGAGTATTCCGATCTGGATGATGCTGACGTTGTTGTCATCAGTGCTAGTGGTCCTATTGTGGAAGAGAACCGCTTGCTTGAATTGGATAACAACCTGAGCATCATTAATGAAGTGGCGACTAAGCTCAAAGCCACCAAGTTCAACGGTGTGGTGATTTCAATTACCAACCCATGTGATGTAGTTGCGCAATATTTTCATGAACTGACCGGTTTTTCCGTTATCGGGACAGGCACCTTAATCGACTCTGCACGTTTGCGCGCGGCGCTGTCTCGTGAAACTGGCATCTCGCCACGTTATATCCAAGCCTATTGTTTAGGTGAACACGGTAATAGCCAGTTTGTAGCACAAAGCCATGTTTCTTTTATGGGTGTACCATTAGCTGAGTGCCTAAAAGATCAATCTGGTCGTTTCGATGGATTGGATTTTGCCGCACTACAACACGAAGTGATTCGTGCCGGTTGGGATATTTTTAAAGGCAAAAGTGCCACTGAATTTGGTATCAGCACCGCAGCTTGTGAGCTGATCGATGCCATCTTCCACGATGATGGTCGTGTCTTACCTTGTTCAACCCTGCTCAAAGGTCAATATGGTCAGCACGATGTCTACGCCAGTACGCCTTGTGTGATTGGTAAAGAGGGCGTGCAAACCATTCTTGAACTGAGCCTAACGTCTGAAGAACAAGACCTAATGACGCAAACTTGTAACATCATTAAAAAGCACCGTCCAACGGTAAAATAAGCATCACGCGAGAAGAAAAAACATGTCAAACACAATAATGAAACTCCCGTTCCCTGGCCAAATTTTACGTGGTAAAGGGGCGCTAAATGATTTTCTGCCTGCCGTTGCAACCAAAGGCCATCGCCTATTTGTGATTGGTGGTGAGCGCGCTTTGGCCAGTGTGATGCCTAAATTGGATCTCTGCCTTGCCCAAAATGCAGAACACAATTTTGTGGTGCAAACGCAGTGGTTTGGTGGTGAAACATCGCAAACCAATATCGACCGTTTAGTGAAATTGGCAAAAGAATTCAAAGCCGATGTCATCGTCGGTGTTGGGGGTGGTAAAGCAATTGATACTGGTAAAGCCGTAGGTGAAAGCCTAGGTTTGCCTGTGGCTACCATTCCCACCATCGCTGCAACCTGCGCTTCAAACTCTTCTGTTTCCGTGGTTTACCATGATAACGGCCACTACGATTACATCTATAAGTTAGAAAATGCTCCTGCTTTTGTGGTGTTAGACAGCGCACTCATTGCTGAAGCTCCGCTGCGTTGGTTAGCCGCAGGCCTTGGGGATACATTAGCGAAATGGTATGAATTTCGCGCAATTGCTGAAAAGGCACCTCAATGTGCGTTGAATATGTCAGCATTTAGTAATGGTCGTTTGTGTTACGACGTTATCAATCGCTATGGCGAAGAAGCGGTTGCGGAAGTGACGCGTAAAGAAGCCGGTTTTGCCCTTGAGCAAGTGATGGATGCGATCTTTATTTTTGCTGCGTTGACCTCAACCATGGGTGTAGGCGATCACGTTGCTGCTGCACATGCAATTTACGATGGGTTTACCGTGATTGATAAGACTCGCGAATTTGGCCACGGTTTGCTAGTGGGTTTTGGTAACTTGTGCCTATTGTCTTTGGAAGGTCGTCCTGACTCTGAAATCATTGATGCGATTCAGTTAGCAAAACGTTGTGCTGTGCCGGTATCACTTAATGAGATTGCCGCTGATCTTACTGAAGAAGAGCTCTTCTTAGTTGCTCAAGCTGCGGTTGCCACCAGCGATATGGATAACATGCCAATCAAAGTCTCTATCGAGCAGACCATTGCGGCGATGCATCATGTGTCAGCGCTTTCTGCAACACTGTAAAACCAGCTGATGAACTCTTCTAATACTTGAGAAGAGTTGGATGAAGACCGGTGTACCAGATAATAACTGGCACCGGTTTTTACGTTTTCAGCGAACGGTTTAACGAGGCGCTTCATGCGAATATCATCTTCGACCAAATGGACATCTGCCATGGCGATGCCAAAGCCTTGTACCGCCGCACTAATTGCTAAATCCATGGTATTAAAATACTGATGTTTATGGGAATTAGGCGCTATGTGGTGGGTCTCTTTGAGCCACAGTGACCAGTCGGTTTGATCTTGCGTTGGATGCAGTAAGGTGTATTTCTCTAAGGAAATATTGAGATCCGACGGGGCAATGTGGGAGGCGATCACCGGTGAAATCGCCTCTTCAAATAGCTTGAGTCCATGATGACCTTCACCATGAGCGGCGCGAAACACGATCCCAGCATCAAAATTCTCAGTACGAAAGTTGACGTCGTGATCGGTTGTGGTGGTCAACGAGACATGAATATGCGGCTTTTCTTGTTGAAATTGCATCAGCTTAGGTACTAACCAACGCATTGAACAGGTGGGGGCTTTTAAACGAATTTCACTGCGCTGCAAACTCGCCTTTTCAGTTACGCTCAGCAGTTGGTCATACGCCTTTTGCAGCTCAGGCAAGATCTCTTGTCCTTGCGCGGTTAAGGATAATCCGCGCGCCAGGCGGTTAAATACCGCAAAGCCCAAGTACTCTTCTAAGGTGGCAATTTGACGACTGACAGCACCTTGCGTCACGCACAGCTCATTAGCCGCATGGGTGAAATTTAGATGTTTTGCAGTAATAACAAAAGCATACAGAGCATTAAATGGTGGTGTGCGTCGTGACATCAAAAAGTCCAAGCTATGTGTTTTTCTCATGCCTATTATGACAAGAATTCGATACTCGCGACAACGGTTATCACGGTAAATTATCGGGTCTAGAACTGTCGGTGGATAGTTGTCGTTAAGAGGTTTTCATGATTCACACTCCCGTTTCATCGCGCACTAAATTGGATGATGTTGGTACCACCATATTTTCTGTTATTGGTGAATTATCCAGCCGTTACAAAGCCATCAACTTATCTCAAGGTGCTCCTAACTTTGCCTGTGATTCTGAGTTGATCAAAGGCGTAACGCGCGCGATGGAGAATAACCATAACCAATACGCTGTGATGACAGGGTACGGGTTACTGCGTGAGCGCATCGCGGAAAAAATCCAGAATGTCTATGGGCGCTCATACGATGTAGAACGGGAAATTCTGGTCACCGCCAGTGCTAGCCAAGGGATCTATTCAACGATTTCTGCGTTAGTTCATCCAGGCGATGAAGTGATCTATTTCGAACCCTCTTTCGATAGCTATGCTCCGATTGTTCGTTTGCAAGGTGCTAAGGCGATCCCGCTTAAATTGCAGTCGCCTGATTTTGGTATTAACTGGGATGAAGTGCGTGCCACCATTACCAGCAAAACCAAAATGATCATCATCAACACTCCGCATAACCCGACAGGGCAAGTGCTAAACAAAGCGGATCTTGATGAGCTGGCTGCTATTACCCGTAATACTGACATCGTGATTTTGTCTGACGAAGTTTACGAGCACATCGTGTTTGATGATAAACCCCATTGCGGCATGGCCACTCACAGCGAGTTAGCGGCGCGCAGTGTGATTATTTCTTCTTTTGGGAAAACCTTCCATGTGACAGGTTGGCGTGTGGGGTATTGTGTTGCGCCACAAGCTTTGATGGACGAAGTGGTGAAAGTTCACCAGTTCCTTATGTTCTCAGCGGATACACCAATGCAGTATGCGTTTGCTGAGTACATGAAAGATCCACAAACCTATTTGCATCTGGCGAAGTTTTACCAACATAAACGTGACTTGATGATCTCATCTCTGGCTGAAAGTCCGTTTGAACTAATTCCAAGCAGTGGTTCTTTCTTCTTGCTCGCCAGCTATGGACACTTAAGCCAAGAGAAAGACAGTGATGTGGTGACCCGTTTAATCAAAGAACAAGGGGTTGCAACCATTCCACTTTCCGCGTTTTATACTGATGGCACAGATAACAAAGTGATTCGTCTGTCGTTTGCGAAAGACGATGCGACCATCATTGCCGGCGCACAGGCACTCTGTCGCGCTCGGTTTGATTAAGGAGTCTTCCTGTGAAAGTCACGGTTGCCGCGATTCAGATGAACAGCAACGACGATGTTGCTGATAACCTGCAGCGTGCCAGAAAGTGGGTTCTTGAAGCCGCTCAAAAGGGGGCGCAGTTTGTTGTTTTGCCAGAGTATTTTTGCTTTATTGGGCAAAATGATGCAGCGCGTTTGGCGCATGCCGAACCCGACAGCGGTGGAGTGATTTCGCAAGCGCTGCGTGCGATAGCCAAAGAGGCGCAGGTGTGGTTGTCGGCTGGCACCATTCCGTTAATCAGCCCTGATAAAGACAAAGTTTACAACACTAACTTGCTGTTTAACCCAGAGGGTGAATGTGTCGGTCGCTACGATAAAATTCACCTATTTGGCTTTGATAACGGGCAAGAGAGTTACAAAGAATCAGACACACTTTATCCTGGCAAGGTCGTTACCACATTTGAACTGCCTTTTGCCAAGGTCAGACCTTCCGTCTGTTATGATTTACGGTTTCCTGAGCTGTATCGTCTGCATAAGGAGTATGAGATGATCACGGTTCCTGCTGCGTTTACGTACACCACAGGTCAAGCACATTGGGAGCTATTACTTCGAGCTCGCGCTGTGGAAAACCAATGTGTCGTGATTGCAGCGGCGCAAACGGGCGTTCATCCCAACGGCAATCGCACTTTTGGTCACAGTATGATCATCGGCCCTTGGGGCGAAGTGCTGGCAATGCTGAAAGAGGGTGAAGGCGTCGTCACTGCGGAAATCGATTTAGAACGACTTGATCAAAGTCGACAACAATTACCGGCGTTAAAGAACCGGATTTTTTATTAGTTACTGATTGGATAACAAGGGAATTACTATGAATAAAGCGCGTTTAGTGATGCTTGCTTTGGGTTTGATGGCATCAGCTTCTTCTTTTGCAGATACCGTACGTTACGGCTTAGAAGCAGAATACCCTCCTTTCGAAAGTAAAAATGCCAAAGGCGAATTAGTCGGCTTTGATATTGAGCTGGGTAAAGCTATTTGTGAACGTATGAAAACCGAATGTGTCTGGAAAGAAAGCAGCTTTGATACGCTGATTCCTGCACTGAATGCGAAAAAATTCGACGTGATCAACTCTGCGATGAACATTACTGAGCAGCGTGCTAAAGCGATCGATTTTACCAATCCAATCTACCGTATTCCTTCACAGCTGATCGCTCGTGTAGATCAAAACCTCGCACCAACAGCTGATGCGCTACGCGGCAAAAACATTGGTGTGCTTCAAGGTTCAATCCAAGAAGTGTACGCAAAAGCTCACTGGGAACCAAAAGGCGTAACCGTGACAGCGTATAAAGACCAAAACATGGTTTATTCCGACATGATGACCGGTCGTATCGACGGTACATTAGTGATGGCAGCAGCTGGTCAAGCAGGCTTCCTCAGCAAACCAGAAAGCAAAGGCTATGGCTTTATCGGCGAACCGGTTGAAGACGCTAAAATCCTAGGCAGCGGTATCGGTTTTGGTCTGCGTAAAGGCAGCGATGAGCTAAAAGCAAAATTCAACAAAGCCATCAAAGAAGTACAAGATGACGGCACAGTGAAAAAACTGGCTGCACAATACTTCACAGGCTTTGATGTCAGCGTGAAATAAGCGTTAACCGCTTATCTTGCAGACCGTTTCTGCAAACACAACATCTCTAATAAAAAACACACAGTTGCATCCACTGTGTGTTTTTTTCTTTGGGGGATAACGGCTGCATTGTTTGTTATTGAAGCTTGAATCTGACTTCGCTCCATTGCAACTCACTGAATCACGTTTAGTCGATTCGGGTAATGAAGGTTTGCTCGTCATCCACAAAAGCGACAAAGCCGCCGTGATAGATAAACACTCGACCTCGCCCTTCTACTAAGCAGGCAAGCTGTGGATGTAAATCCTCTTTGATATCCGTACTTTGATAGGTTCCAGTATCGGTGATTATGCCGCTGAGTTTTGGCAAATATCCATAAGTGCGCCTGGCTTGATCAATCAGACTCAATTCGCTGGTGGTAGAGAAGCAAGCAGGGATCGCACCGGCATCTTCGATAAATAAAGTTTTGAATTCTTCAAAAGCGGTAATTACCAGCCAGTCGATGTCATTAACATGATGGATAAACATAGATTTTCTCGGTCATTCTGATGCGGGAATGTTATCACTATTAGGGGAAACGTAGTAGATCGTGGCTAAAGGTGGTTGTTCTCTCGAGCCATTTGAAATAGGTTATTGTTCCATTTGGTGAAGTACATGCGTCAATCGACTTGATTCTGTACAAATAATCAACGCCAATATACAATATTAAGTACATAATTAAGTACTCAGGTGTGTTATGAAAACAAGTCGAATCTATGCAGAAAAAGCTGTGTCATCAAGCGAAGCTAGAAAGCATTTTAAAGATTGCTTATCAGGAGAGCCTGTCGTAATCCTATCGAACAATGAGCCAGCGGGTTATATGATGAGCGCTACTTTTTTTGAAGGACTAATGAAAGCTTTAGAAGCTAAGAATTCTGGCTCTGTTTCATCATTTAGGCCAATGAGTGCTCGCCTAGAAGTCATTGCTCATCTGAATGCTCAAGCATTAACCGAGCTCGAAGAAAGTGATTTGGATGATTTTCAAGAGTGAGTAACTCGTTAAATATTCGAGTTTTTAAGCATAAGATCTTAATTGACTCACTGACGGAAAGTGAGCTTCAATCGTTGGCTAAAGACTTTAAACACTACAAGGAAACGGGGCAAAAACCGGATTTTTTTGGTCGAGATGAAGCTTATGATCATCCCAACACATTACCGCTCTTGAAATCAGAGGAAGTGAAGCACATTCATTTAGCTGCTAGTGATGCTCCGTTCTTAAGTTCTATTCAGTTTTACCAAACGAGTGATAAGCACCTAGTATATTGTCAAGGTTGGAATGATCGTAGTTGCTTTCTGTTAATCGCCATCCTTGCTCCTAACGCTCATGAGCAAGCTCGTAATCGAATTATCATGCATAACTTGGGTTTGATAGCCGAAAAATTTAGGCAGAAATTCTAAAGCGTTGTTACCCATAACCGTGCCAGAACTCACTTCACCTTCTGACACGGCTTTATTTCCCTTCACCTACTCAGGCAAATTATGAAATAGCTGTTCAAGCAGTTTATTGAGGCGCTGAATCTGTGCTTGGGTCATTCCTTTAAAACTGTCGCGAAACAGTGGGGCGGTGGCGGCGTGGATTTCATCTAAAGCGGCGCGGCCTTTGTCGGTAATCACCACTTCCGTAACGCGTCCGTCATCGGCGCTGATTTGGGTTTCAACCAGTTGATCTTCTTTCATTCGTTGGATGATTTTGGTGACGGTGGGCAGTTTAGCTATTGAGTGCAAGGCGATTTGCGAAATACTGCAACAGCCTTCTTGATTTAAGGTTGCGAGAATGCGCCAGCGAGGAATATCGAGGTTGACCTTTTTAAGTGCTCGCTCCATGGCTTGCGAATAACGGCCATGTACTTGGGCCAGCCAATAAAAAGGGAAGTCTTCCTTGTGAAAATCCTGACTGGATGGATTGTACCTTTGACTTCTGGGCAGACGGGAATTTTCAGTCATTGAACAGCCTTGTCTTGTTGTCATTATCGTGTTCAGTAATAGTGTTACCTTACTGAAATTGGTACAGATAATACACAAAACAAGGCATGTTAGCGAACGAATCTCTTGGTCAAATAAGCGGTCTGTGACCAAGCAGTAAAGTACGCAATTTTAGCTCCAGCATGGGCCGCGTTCAGCTTCCATTTTGCGTACCATCGCTTCAAAGAATTTATCGGCAAAACTGCTCTCTTTGATCAGCATTTGAGTTAACCCTGCACATTTTTCGCCAATCGCCTCAGGCAGTTTGACATCATTGCCACCCATCGCTCCGGCTGCCAGTTGAATTTCTGCCGCGCGCTGTACTGTCCACAGTAAGAAAAGTGTACGCTCAATATCGTATTCGCCCACTGCAATCCCATGATTACGTAGCACCAAAACATGTTTATCACCTAGGCTGGCTAGCATGCGTGACTTTTCATCTTCAAACAGAGTAATGCCTTCAAAAGTATGGTATCCAACACGACCATAAAGCTGCGCACCATAGAAGTTATCGTGGTTAAAACCTTGTTCTTTCATTGCCACAGCGGAGACGGCGTTGGTGTGAGTATGAATAACGCAGTGAACATCGGCGCGAGCCGCGTGAATGGCTCCGTGCAGAGCAAAACCAGCAGGGTTACCATCGTAAGGTGAATCGTCTAATTTGTGTCCGTTCACATCCACTTTGATCAGATTTTCCGGTGTAATTTCGGTGTAGTTAAGACCAAATGGATTGACCAGATATTCCCCTTCAACATCCGGTAGGCGAGCCGATATGTGGTTGAAAATGGTCTCAGTCCAACCAAAAAAATCGATTAGGTGATAGCAGTAAGCCAATTTAATGCGTAGTGCCCATTCTGCGTCAGAAATATGGGCAGGTTTTTGTGTTGCTTTACTCATCATATCTTCCTTGTTTTTGAGGTAAAAAGAGGGTGCCAGATGCGTTACCACATCTGGTCATTGCAAGTTTTTTCTGATTAACCGGTTAAGCGTTCTTGGTGCTTACTTGCCACACCAAGGTAGGCATCAATCACGCGTGAATCGTTGGCAAGTTCGGCTGCAGGTCCTTGCAAAGCAATCTTGCCGCCTTCCAATACATAGGCGTAATCGGCGACTTTTAAGGCCGCTCGCGCGTTTTGCTCAATCAGTAAAATAGAGACGCCTTGGCAGCGTAAGTCATTAAAGATTCTAAAAATATCACGAGTGATTAACGGGGCTAACCCAAGGCTGGGTTCATCTAGCATTAGCACTTTGGGTTTGCTCATCATGGCGCGACCAATGGCGAGCATTTGTCTCTCACCGCCGGAGAGCGTACCTGCTTGCTGATGACGACGTTCTAGTAGGCGAGGGAACAGACTGTAAATCTCATCTAGGGTGAATTTATAGCTGCCATCGCCCTTGCGATAACGTAAGAAAGCGCCGAGCTTGAGGTTATCTTCCACGCTCATTGAGGTGAACAGTTCGCGCTTTTCTGGCACTAACACCAAGCCTCTTTCCACCAGTGATTCTACTGAACTTTGCTGGTGAGGTTGACCGTCAAAGCGAATCGTACCGCGCGCAGGCAAAAGCCCCATGAGAGCTGATAATAAGGTACTTTTGCCAGCGCCATTTGGCCCAATCACAGTAATGAGTTGGCCCTCTTTTAATGAAAGATCAACATGATGCAAGGCATCGACCTGACCGTACGAGACACAGAGATCTTCGACATTGAGTAGGGCAGGTTTTACCTTGAGTGGGGTAACTTGGCTCATTCTGCAACTCCTCCTAAGTAGGCTTCTAATACGGCGGGATTACTTTGGATCTCTTCAGGTAACCCTTCAGCGATTTTCTCGCCAAACTCCATCACCACAATTCGATCCACCAGATTCATGACGAAATCCATATCGTGTTCCACGATCAAAATCGCCATGCCTTCTTTACGCAGTTTGTCCAAAAGCGTGGCTAATGCTTGTTTCTCTTTATGGCGTAGACCTGCGGCAGGTTCATCGAGCAGTAATACGCAGGGGTCGCTGCATAGGGCGCGAGCAATTTCCAAAATACGTTGCTGTCCAAGGGCTAAGCTACCCGCTTCATGGTAGAGATAGTCACCCAGGCCAACGCGCTCAAGTTGCTGTTTAGCCTCAGCCAAAATTTGCAGCTCTTCTTGACGGTCGGTATGCAGTGCGGCACTCCAAACCCCTTTTTGTCCACGTTGGTGTGCGCCCAGCGCGACGTTTTCCAAAACCGTCATGGTCGGAATGAGTTTGACGTGTTGGAAAGTTCGGCTCATGCCCATGTGGGAGACTTCCCGCGCGGTTTTGCCTTTTAAGCTTTGCCCGAGAAAGCGCACTTCACCATCACTTGGGGTGTCTACCGCTGAGAGTTGGTTAAACATGGTGCTTTTCCCCGCGCCATTAGGCCCAATTAACGCCAGTATTTCACCTGCATAGAGAGAAAAACTCACTTCATTATTGGCCACTAAGCCGCCGAAACGACGTGTAATGTTGCTCGCTTCTAACACTTTAGTACCCGCTTTGGGTTGAGTTCGTTTGCTTAGTGGTTGAGCTGGAGATTGGCTCGGCGCTATTTTTTGCATCCGTTTAGGTTGCCACCGCTTAGGCAGGTGTTTAATCAGATTGGGCCAAAGTCCTTCTGGGCTTTTTTGCATGAGCAACACGATCATCAAGCCGAGAATGATGGTCTCATATTGACCGTCACTGCCTAAGATGCTCGGTAAGTAGTCTTGCAGCCACTGTTTGAGCATAGTGAGGATACCCGCACCTAAAATCGCGCCCCACACATGGCCGACCCCACCAACGAGTGCCATAAAGAGATAATCAATCCCCATTCCTAAACCAAAGGGCGTTGGGTTCACAAACCGTTGCATGTGAGCATAAAGCCAGCCAGAAATAGCAGCGAAGAGAGCAGAGATAAGGAAGATCACCATCTTAGAGCGAAAGGTATTAATCCCCATCGCTTCTGCCATTAGCTGACCATTTTTCAGGGCGCGAATCGCCCGACCTTCACGGGAGTTCAGAAGATTGGCGGTGATCACGACCGCTACCAGCAAAATGGCCCAAATCAGGTAAAACATATCGGAGGTGCTTTTTAGGCTAATGCCAAACAGCTCCAAGGAGGGTAAGCCGCTTAACCCAGTATGTCCGCCCATGGCAGGTAATGTGCCAAAGAGATAGTACAGAGAGATCCCCCAAGCAATGGTGCCTAAAGGTAAATAGTGCCCAGAGAGCTTTAAGGTAATGCTGCCCAAAAGTAGAGCGATAGCTGCGGTAAGCACCAATCCGATGATCAAAGCGATCCAAGGCGATCCGGCAGTCCATGCCAGCCAAGTTGGTAACTGTTCGCTGGTGGTGAGATAAGCGGTAGTGTAAGCGCCCAGTCCAACAAAGGCGGCCTGACCAAAGCTGGTCATTCCTGCCACGCCAGTGAGTAGCACCAATCCCAGCACCACTAAACTGTACAAACCAATATAGTTGAGCAAGGTAACTTGGTAGCTTGGCAGTGCCAGTGGCGCAATAACGGCAACCAACAGCAATGCGCCAATCAGTAAGCGAAGTTTCATCCGTCATTCTCCTCTAAATGCTGACCGCGCATTGAGCGCCACACCAAGAACGGAATAATCAACATAAACACAATGATCTCTTTGTAGTTGCTGGCCCAAAACATCGATAGAGCTTCCACCAAGCCCACGGCCACGGAACCGAGAGCAGCCACCGGATAGCTCACTAGACCACCAATAATGGCGCCAACGAAACCTTTGAGGCTGATAACAAAACCAGAGTCGTAATAAAGAGTGGTAATTGGGGCGATTAAAATGCCAGACGCGACCCCGATAAAGGTGGCGAGAGCAAAGGTAATCTTGCCGGCGAAATCCGGTGAAATGCCGATTAGCCGTGCGCCCGTGCGGTTAATCGCAGTGGCTTTGAGTGCTTTGCCATAGAGCGTGCGATCAAAGGCAATAAATAGCATCACAATCAAGCACAGGGATGCGGCGATCACCCAGATGGTTTGGCTTTTGAGCATCACATCGCCTAAGCGAAAAACGCTCGAAGAGAATGGCTGAGTACGAGACCCTTCTGGGCCAAAAATCAGTAAGCCAATTCCGACCATCGCAACGTGCAGAGCAATAGAAACGATCAGCAACACCAATGAGGGTGCTGAGGCTAATGGCTGAAAGCAAACGCGATAAATCATTGGCCCCAGCGGCACGATCAGTGCCAGTGTCAGTACCCCTTGCATGAACATAGGTAGGGTATTGAGTGGCAAATAGTACGCGCCGCAGGTCAGCGCCATTGCATAAACGATTTTAAGGGCGCTGAAGCTGATAGATTTGGCGGCGAGTTTGCCTTGCTTCACCGCGTAAAGATCCATCACGCAGGTGATTAAGGTAAAAGCGACCAGGAGCCACACTGATTTTGGGGCGATGCCCGCCTGAATGGCAGCCATGGTCAGCGCGCCATAGGTAACAAACTCACCTAGTGGGATGAGCAAAACTCGAGTGACGGTAAAAACCAGTAGAATCGACATCGCGAGTAACGCGTAAATGGCGCCATTGGTAATTCCATCTTGTCCGAGCAGTACAGCAATCTGAAAATTCATCCTTCTGATTCCTCGGTATCTTCCTTGAAGTGCATGATTAGGCAAAGTACGTGCTTTGCCCTTTTTTTAGTGTTTGTAATTGAAATACGTGGGCTATTTGAGCAGAGCCCACTGATTGTTTTTCACTTGAATCAGCTCTCGGCCGCGTTCGTCAAATCCGCTGTGATCTTCTGGAGTCATGTTGTACACCCCTTGTGTACCCGGAAGGTCTTTGGTGTTTTCCAACGCTTCTCGTAGTGCTACGCGAAACTCTTCAGTACCCGGTTTAGCGACTTTGAGTGCTGCAGGCAGAGCGTTTTGCAGCAGTAATCCCGCGTCATACACGTTGCTACCAAACGTCGGTGGTGAGACTTGATACATCTTTTGATAATCATCGACGTATTTCTGGGCCACCTCTTTTTCTGGGCTATCCGGAACATCGTTTAACACCAACATTAAGCTCGCAGCCAAAATGGTGCCTTCTACCTCTTGTCCACCCAATTTAAGAAAGGAATCGAGCGCCGCGCCGTGGGTTTGATACATCTGCCCAGCGTAGCCTTGTTCTTTAAGTGTGGTTTCAGGCATGACTGACGAACTGCCTGGTGCGGCAACGAGCACAGCATCAGGGTTAGCCATCAGCACTTTTAAGCTTTGCCCTGTAATCGATGTGTCTTGGCGCTGAAAGTATTCATCGGCGACGATGGTGATACCCGCTTTGGCGGTGAGTGATTTCATCACTTTGGCCCAGTTTTCACCGTAGGTATCGGCAGTGCCGATCAACCCCAAGGTTTTAATCCCAGTCTTTTTCATTTGATTGACCAGCGCTTCGGCAATCAAATCGTCATTCTGGGTGGTTTTAAATACCCATTTTTTCTGCTCATTCATCGGTAGCACCACGGCAGCTGTGCCAACTGGTGCCAGCATTGGGGTTTTGGCTTCGGCCGCAAATTGAATCACACCCATCGCATTACCTGAACCGCTTGGGCCGATGATCGCATCGACATGCTCTTCGCTGATCAGTTTTTTAAATGCTTTCACGGTGGCGGTTGGGTCACTGCCATCGTCGAGTGGTAAGTAAGTAATTTTTTCTCCGGCTACCGATTGGGGCAGTAGTGGAATCGAGTTTTTCTGTGGAATGCCCACCAGCGCAATTGGGCCAGTGCTAGAGGTGACAACGCCAATTTTGATCTCGGCATAACTGGCTGGGGTAAGTACGGCAGCACCAAGTGCTAAAGCAATTAACGACTTTTTCGAGAGCATAACTTTCTCCGTTCAATGGAAATGGGCGACATCCTGTTTGGCAGTTGCACGTTGTTCGCTGTGTTTCTGCTTGCCCGTGTATCAAGTAGGCCGGTTGATCAAATCGCCTGTAGCTCAGACAGAAAGGGCGTTTAGGGCATTTGATATCGACTACTTGAGCATCGTGTTGGTCATAACTTGTCGGGGATGCGCTGCACGTTGTGTGCCACATTGCACGGGTGCATCAATCTGGTGAGCCTGAATAACGTGCGCAAATGGAGGTGTCAAAGGGACTTTCTAAAGTTGTTTAAATATCCATCAATCCCGCATGGTTCATAGGGTTGCATAGAGTGTAAATGTTAAATAAAAAAGTTCTTTTTTAGCGGTATTTGGGGTCGAATAAAAAATCAAAATAAACTCTTTTTTACTGAGAAATTGAAAATGTATATGTTTCTGGAGTGTTGAATAGGTTTGTTATTTGTTAAAAATAAAAATCATTAAAATTCAATAAATTAATCTAATTTTTAATCCGATTGTTACATGGGTTGCCTGTTTTTAGTGTGTTTTAAAATGGTGCATTAACAAAAAATTAGCATCATTTTTGTGCATAAAAATTAATCGATAAATAATTGAAAATTTAATTGACAATTCAACTAAATTCATTCCATTTTAAATAAAAGCTCACGAATTATTAACAACTGGTCGGTGATGGATGTGGCTGGTTAAACGGGTGAGTCGACAGGATGTGACAACCTTGGTTTTTCTCCTGATAGGAAGCCGAATACGCAGTTCAACACGAGGACGGCGCAAGACAAACCAAGGGATTAACTCATTGATGAGGAAACCTATATGAATTTGCAAACCACTTTAGCAACGCCTTTGGTTACCGTGCCAGTATCGGTTTATGACCAGATGCGCAGTGCTGATTTTAAAAAGTTTTTAGACGAAGTTCGCCAACGAGCCAGAACCGGTGAGTTCGACTCTCAGCAGTTCATTAGCCAAGACGTGATTGAGCAGTTACGCGAATTTGGTATCTATCGCGCCCTAGTACCACAGCAACTTGGGGGAAATGGCATTACTGCAGCGCAGTTTTGTGAAGTGATTGAGACCCTTGCTGAAGCCGATGGTTCGGTCGGTTGGGTAGCGAGTTTTGGTATGGGTATCGTGTACCTTTCTGCATTAC
The DNA here is from genome assembly GCF_024347055.1 of Vibrio porteresiae DSM 19223. Lineage (NCBI taxonomy): Bacteria > Pseudomonadati > Pseudomonadota > Gammaproteobacteria > Vibrionales > Vibrionaceae > Vibrio > Vibrio porteresiae. Next base: position 2,829,861 of record NZ_AP024895.1, on the reverse strand, counting down.
CTGAAGAGACGTTAAGACAGCTCTACAGTGACACGCCAGATATCGTGTTTGCTGGTGGCATTTTCCCTCCTCAAGCGGCTGAATTAACTGAGAAAGGCTACCAAGTGAATGGGCGTTGGAAATTCTCAAGCGGTTGCATGGGAGCCGACGTTCTAGGGGTCGGTATTGCGCCTAAAGAAGGGGACAAAATTGGCTTGCCTCGTATGGCTGTTTTACCTGCTTCGCTCGCGAAAATTGAAAAAAACTGGGATGTGTCTGGCCTTGCTGGAACAGGCAGTCACGACCTTGTTGTGGAAAATGTCGATGTCAGCCAGGAGTGGACTTTCGTTCGCGGCGGCGCTTCAACACTTAAAGAAACCATGTTCCGTTACCCATCACTCTCTTTTGCAACGCAAGTGCTAACAGTGGTGGGGTTAGGCATTGCGCGTGCCGCGCTAAATGAACTACGCGATATGGCATCGGGTCGTGCTTCAGTGACAGGTGCTCCTAACTTAGGTCAGCGTCCACTAACACAAATGGAAGTCGCTAAGGCTCAGGCGGAATTAAACGCTGCGCGCTGTTTCTTCTATCAAGCCATTAATGATGCATGGCAAATCTTAGAGCAGGGTGAAGAACTGACTATCGAACAGATCAGTAACTTACGCCTTTCTTCCACCCATGCTTCGCGAGTTGCTGCGGATGTAGCGCGTAAGGCGCAGATGTTGTCTGGTATGACAGGCGTTTATAACCAAAGTCCATTAACCCGTTTTGTGCGCGATGCACAAGTGGTGACTCAACACGCCTTTATGGGCGATATCACTTGGCAAAATGCTGGCGCGGTCTTCTTTGGTCAGCCGCCGCTCCCCGGTTACTTATAACCATTTCTTTATCGATGTATCTCGATAATTTATTTAGATAACAATGCTCATTAATTTGGTTAAGTCTTTATTTTTAATAAATATAGAGTAAGTAAGTGCTTACAAATAATGAGTAAATTAGCAAGTTTAAGCTCAACGAAAAATACAACAAGGAAAGTGTTATGGCAGATAAAAAACCACTTCGAGTTCTCTTTTGTCTTGGTATCAACCAGAACTTTTTTGATGCGCCACGTGAAGAACAATTGGACGTTTGGGCCGCGTTTGGTGCGATGTGGAATGGCATTCACGATACATCCGGTGTGGAAGTGATCGGCAATATGGATGACGACCAAACCATGGTTGGTCCTTCTACTGAATCGCCATGGACCACCTACTTATTGGCCGATGTGGCCGATTACGAAACCGTGACGCAATGCTGCAATTTGCTGCGCACCACCGCAGTGGGTGACACCCCTTATAAGTTATGGCGTTACGTCAAAATTGAAGCGCGCATCGGTCGTGAACTGATCGTGCAACGTGCTTAAGGAGCACGAGATGACGGAACTGGAACTGCTGCGCCAACGGGTTGATGCCCTAGAAAGCGAACAAGCGATTCGCGCTTGCCTTCACCGCTATATGGATTTGTGTGACGAACTTTCACCACAAACGCCCTTAGATGAACTCGGTAATTTGTTCACCTTAGAGGCGCTTTGGGAGGGAAAAGGTGCACGTTATGCCAAAAGTTTTGGCGGCTACCAGGGTAGAGCGAAGATTGTTGCTATGTTGGGGAAGTATGCAACGAATCCGCCACACTTTGCGCTAAACGTGCACTATCTTACTTCGGAATGTATCCGGGTTGAGGGTGACCAAGCGCAAGGGAGTTGGAACATGATTCAAGTGTCTACGTTTAGCTCTGGTGGCAGCCATCTTAACAGTGCCCGTCTTAGTATCACGTTTAGTCGTGAAGAGGGCGTGTGGCGCATGGCACATTTCCAAACCGAGAATCGGTTAAGTCGACCTGTATCGCATTGGAGCAGCGAGGCTAACTTGCCCGTACCAGATACCACAGAGTTGCAGCAGTAAGCCGATAAACCACGTCAGCCTCATGTTGGCTAGTGAGCAATACACATGGAAGAGACAGTCAAAATGGAACAAATTCAAGTACGTAATATCGCAATGGATGCCGCCGATTTAGTCGAAGAAGGCCGTGTTCATAAAAGCCTTTATTCCAACCCAGAGATCTTTGATGAAGAGTTAGAAAAAATCTTCAACCGCACTTGGGTCTATGTCGGTCATGAAAGTGAAATCCCTGAAGCGGGAAGCTTTAAAACCTCTTATGTCGGTCACCATCCCGTCATTATGGCACGCGATCGCAAGATGAACATTCATGTGATGGAAAACCGTTGTCGTCACCGCGGTGCTACCGTTTGTGAAAAGCATCGTGGTAAAACCAAAGCCTTCACTTGCCCATATCACGGTTGGGGTTACGGCTTAGATGGCAGTCTGCGTGCGATCCCTAAACCAGAAGAGTACGAAGGCGTTATCAACAAAGAAGAGTTGCCATTGGAAGGACTACGTCATGAGTCTTATCAAGGGTTGGTTTTCGCGACGTTTAATAACGAGATTGAACCGTTAGAAGATTACCTTGGCGGCGCTAAAAAATGGCTCGATCTGTTTGTGAAACAAGCGGGTGGGTTCCCTGTTCAAGTGTTGGGTGAGCACCGTTTTAGCTTCCCTGGTAACTGGAAAATTCAGCTCGAAAACACCACCGACGCGTACCATTTCCCTATCGTGCACAAATCGTTTATCAGCTCATTAGATAACGCAACCGCCGATATTTTTGATTTCTTAGACGGTGAAGGTTTTGTCGAAGACTTAGGTCATGGTCATAGCGTAATGGTGATGATCCCTGAACTGGTCGATCTAGAAGCCAACCTTGATCAACCGATTCCGGAGCGTTTTGAGGAGCTTGCTGAAGCGCTGCGTGCTGAAGGTCATGAAGAAGGTATGGTGCGCCGTTTAGTGCGTGCTGCGCACGGTACGGGTTTTAACCTCAATTTATTCCCGAATGTCTCTTGCTCAATGGCGTTCTTCCGTGTGCTGCGCCCAGTATCGGTTGGCGAAACCGAAATTCAACATGTGGCGATTGGTGGACAAGGTGCTCCTGCAGCATTTAACCAAAAACGGATGCGTTTACATGAACACTTCCAAGGCCCTATGGGTTTTGGTACGCCAGATGATGGCGAAGCGTGGGAACGAGTACAAAAAGGCGCAGCAGCGGGAACCGATGGCTGGATCTTAGTAAACCGCGGGATGAACCATTTACACACTTCACCTGATGGCAATGTCACTGGGGCGGTGTGTTCTGAAACTGGGATGCGCGGGGCGTATCGTAAATACAAAGAGATGATGGCAGCAGGGAAGGAGGCGTAATCATGATCAACGAATTGGAATTAGCAAACAAAGTCGCCGCTTTCCTGTGGTATGAAGCCGACCTTTTGGACCATCGCAGCTACCAAGAGTGGCTTGGCTTGTGGACAGAAAAAGGTCACTACATTGTGCCTACCGATCGTGAAGTTACCGATTATCAAAGTACACTCAATTTGGCTTATGACGATGGTGCAATGCGTCGCATGCGTATCGCACGTCTTGAAAGTGGTGAATCGGTATCGGCTGCTTCAGCTACGGTCACTGTGCGTATGGTTTCTCGTATTCGAGTTCTCGATGCGGGTGAAGATCGCATTTTGGTGCGCTGCGCTATGACGCTAAATGAACTGCGCCACGGTAATTTGATTACCTATCCAGCGGATGTGGAATTCACGCTGGTGCCTAAAGATGACAGCTTCGCTATCGAGCAAAAGGTGGTCAAACTGCTGCATGCGGAAGGTTACCTACGTACCGTTAGCTTTATTTTCTAAGGAGAGATCATGATAGAACAATCGATCGCCTCTCAAATCGAAAACCAAGTCGCTATGGTGACCGGCGCGGCGCAAGGAGTGGGGTTGCACATCGCTTCTCGCCTGTTTGCTGCAGGTTACAAAGTGCTGCTGACCGACATCAACCTTGCTGGGGCGCAAGCGGCGGCTAATCAGTTAGATCCTACTGGAGAGCGCGCCCAAGCATGCCAACTGGATGTATCGCAAGAAGCTGACTTTGCTCAAGCGTTGGATCATGTCATTACCTTGTGGGGCAGTGTTCAAGTATTGGTGAACAATGCTGCGATGACCAAAGCCGTCGCAACCATGGAGCTGAAACCGGAAGATTTCAAACAGCTCGTAAGCATCAACCTTGGCGGAACCTTTACTGGGTGTCAGGTGATTGGCCGCTATTTTGCGAGCCAAGGTTATGGTCGCATCGTCAACATGGCATCGTTAGCGGGGCAAAATGGCGGGACTTCTACCGGTGCTCATTATGCCGCATCAAAAGGCGGCATCATCACTCTAACCAAAGTGTTTGCCAAAGAGCTAGCGGCCAGTGGTGTGACGGTAAATGCCGTGGCTCCGGGTCCGATTGATTCACCGATGGTAAAAGAGTTAGTGCCTGCTGAGCGCCTGCCGGGATTACTCAATGCGATTCCAGTTGGTCGCCTTGGGGATGCTGATTTTATCGGGGATGTGGTGGTGCAGCTTGCCAGCCCTAAAGCCTACTTCACAACCGGTACAACTTGGGATGTGAATGGCGGACTATTTATGCGCTAAGACTTATGCGCGAAGACGTGTGGTAACAGGAGGCAAGGATGTCTGAACAACTCTTAACTGTGGTCGTCAATAAACGGGAAGTACAAGGTAAGGATGTGGTTGTCCTCGAGTTAACCGCGCCAGATGGTCAGTTACTTCCAGAGTTTGATGCGGGTTCTCATATCGACCTGCATTTAAGCAATGGCCTAGTACGCCAATATTCTTTGTGCGGTGACCCTGCTCAGCAACAGAGCTATCGTCTTGGGGTGTTAAAAGATCCCAACTCGCGCGGTGGGTCACAAGCGGTATTTGATACCTTGATGCCCGGTGTGGCATTGGAGATCAGTGCGCCGCGTAATCTGTTTCCCTTAACAGAAAATAGCCCTAAAACCATTTTGGTCGGAGGTGGTATCGGTGTCACCCCGATGATTGCGATGGCGCATCGCCTGCATCAGCTTAATCAGCCGTTTGAACTGTGGTATTGCGCTCATGACCGCGCTGAATGTGGGTTCGTCGATGAACTGCAAAGCGCGCCTTTTAGCGACAATGTGACCTGCTATTTCACCACCGAACATGACGGTAAGCGTTTGGATTTTAACGCTGTTCTAGCTGATGGCGTTTCGGCAGAGAAAAAACTAGGCGCGCATCTTTATGTCTGTGGTCCAGACAACTTTATGCAATGCGTTCTTGATACCGCACAAGCGCTGGGCTACAGCGATGAACAATTGCACCGCGAGTATTTCAGTGCGGAAGTCGAAACGGGCGGCAACAGCTTTGAAGTGGTCGCAGCGCAAAGCGGGATCACTATTCGAGTCGAAGAAGACCAAACCATTGCCCAAGCGCTTAAAGCGGCAGGCATTAAAGTGCCAGTGGCTTGTGAGCAGGGCACTTGCGGTACGTGCCTTTGTGATGTGTTGGAAGGTACGCCGGATCATCGCGATGTGTATCTCACCGATGAAGAGAAAGAAGATAACGACCAAATTACCTTGTGTTGCTCGCGAGCCAAAAGCGCCCGTTTAGTGCTCGATATCTAGTGCTTGAGTAACCCAGAAACGGATTAATGATTCAAAGGAGTGACCCATGATTGATACACATCTATTTCGCGACGGAATGGCCCTACTCGGTGGAGCAGTGAATGTGATTACCACCGATGGTGAAGCGGGACGTTTTGGCTTTACCGCCACAGCCGTCACCAGCGTGACCGACGAGCCGCCAACACTTTTGGTGTGCATGAACCGTAACTCGTTTGCTCATCCGCATTTTAAGAAAAATGGTGTGCTGTGCGTGAATGTGCTTCGCAGCCATCATCAAAACATCTCTTGGGATTTTGCTAATCGCGATCTGACCTCGGAAGAGCGATTTGCGCGCCACGACTGGCTAACTCTTGAAACAGGCTCACCCGTCTTAGAACAAGCTTTGGTGGGCTTTGACTGTGTGATTAGTGACATGCACGACATCGGTACACACACCGTTTTTTATTGTGAAGTGAAAGCCGCCAAAGTGAGCTCTGAAGGGGCTGGCTTGGTCTACTTCAATCGCAGTTATCACTCTCTGGGTGACGTCTCTTCGATGCAAAAAGCCAGCTAATGGATTGAATGCATAGTCACCTTTTGCCCAATGAAAGAGAGAGAAAATGAACAGCACAGCAACACTCCCAGGATTAGTAGAGATGTTACGCACGATAGCTCAAGGAGAGCGTAGTGCAGAAGATTGGATTCACACTTGCTTTGACCAGATTGAAGCAAGAGAAGACCAAGTTGGCGCTTGGCAATATCGTTTGAGTCGCGACGAATATCTTGCCTACTATCATGAGCACCAAGCGCTTTTGAGCACCCGTGTTCTAAAAGGTCTTCCCGTCGGGATTAAAGATATTATCGACACTAAAGGAATGCCCACCGCCATGGGTTCGACGATTCATCAGGGGCGTATTCCTGTTGATGATGCCACCTGCGTGGAGCTGATTAAACAAGCGGGCGGTATCGTATTAGGTAAAACAGTGACCACCGAATTTGCCTATTTCAAAGCGGGCAAAACGACGAACCCAGTTGATAGCGAGCGCACGCCGGGCGGCTCTTCAAGTGGTTCTGCCGCAGCAGTGGCTGATGGCATGGTGCCAATGAGTATTGGTTCACAAACCGCTGCTTCCGTGATTCGCCCTGCGGCCTATTGTGGGACTATCGGTTATGTTGCCAGTCGTGGCGAGCTTTCGCTACGCGGTGGACAGCCTTTAGCACAGTCACTGGATTCGCTCGGTTTGTATGGCGCAAAAGTGGAAGATATTCAGTTGCTACGCGCCATTTTATTGCGCACAGATAGCACGCTTGAGGCGTTACCCCAAGCAATTCCACTGCAACGTGTCTTGGTTTGCCCGGGGCGATTAGTCGGTGAGGTGAGTGTTGAAATGGAACATGCATTATCTCTGCTCAGTGCTAGGTTAGAAGATCACGGCGTGGTGGTGGACGTGATGGCGGATACGGACAATATTCGCCGTTTAGTGCACTGTCACGAGCAGATCATGGCATGGGAAGTGTGTCGTAATTTGGCCTATGAATCACGCCATCAAGAGCTGCTTAGTCAACCGCTACAAACTTTGTTAACCAATGGGTTAGCGATGGAACGTAAAGAGTATATCGATGCCCTTAATCAGGTGACTGAACTTGCATTGTGGCTTAAGCAGCAGCTCAGTTCTTACGATGCGATTTTAACCCCTGCCGCGCCTGGAATTGCACCTCTGAGTACCCAAGGCACTGGGTCACCTCACATGAGCAGACCATGGCAAGTGTTAGGTTTGCCAACCGTGACTCTTCCTGGTTACACCAATAAACAAGGTTTACCGCTTGGATTGCAGTTAGTGGGTTATCAGCGAGAAGATGATGTACTGCTCGCTCAAGCCAAATGGTTACTAACCAGCATCTATCAAAAATGAACGATCTAAAGATAATGATCCCAAGTGAAACGAGTCCAAAATTTGGGCGATGTAACCCCTGTTCCTAGAGGATAGGGAAGCGTAATTGGACTCTGTCCCTTGGAAGTTAAATGGGAAATGTTGACCATAAAAATGGGGCTCGCAAAGAGCCCCATTGACGTTTAATTCATTAAATATTAAGCGCGACTTGCCAAATCCTGCTCAGAGATAAACGCTGCCATGTCGAGCACTTGTTTCGTGCGCGGCATTTCAATGCCCACTTTGCCTGCCAATTCAATAACCGAGTAGCCAATGGCATCCAGCTCTAACGGTTGACCAGCAGTGAAGTCTTGCAGCATGGACGTTTTAATATTGCCCATGCCTGCGCCCATTTCCATGATTTGCAGAGGATTAAAGCGAATACGTGCGCTGTAAGCCGCTGCTGTTAATAGCACTTCATCAAGGATATGACGCACCAATGGGCTTAAACGTGGGTCAGCATACAGCTGATTTAGCGTGCCTTTGGTAATCACAGACAGTGGGTTAGAAGTTAAGTTCGCTGCAACTTTAGTCCAGATTTGGTCGCGAATGTTATCCACCGCGCGAGCTTCAATTTCTGCCGCTTCTAACACGGCACGTAGCTGCTGTAAGCGCTCAGTCAGCTCATTATGGATTTCACCCAAAATCAGCAAATGCGGGTTCTCAGACACCACATCTCCCGGCGCTTTACGAAACGCAGTCATAAAGGTCACACAGCCAATCAAATGCTTCGCTGGCAGCAGTTTAGCCAATTTGCCTGTAGGGTCTAAGCGTTCGATCACTTGATGAGTCGGGTTGTCGATGCCTTGGAAATACCACCAAGGTAAGCCGTTGATCATTGGCACAATAATGGTGTGCTCACCAATCATGGGTTGAATCGATTCGGCAATTACTTCAAGCGCTGTGGTTTTGGTGCAAACGAAAATCACGTCTTGTACGCCAAACTCTGCGGCATTTTGCTTTGCTACAACATTTACGCGATGTTGACCCTGTAGGTCTTTAAGAGAAATGCCGTTGGTTTGCAATGCGTCTAATGTTGCACCACGCGCTAGAACGTTAACGGTGTTTCCTGCTTTGGCCAGTAGAGCGGCAAGCGTACAACCAATAGCGCCTGCGCCAGCAATACAAAGTTTCATGGTGGTTCTTTTCCTTGTCTGTTCAATCTCGGTGTTCGATTAAGCGGTTAAGTGCGTTTGTTTAAACCGCATGGCTTAACCTTTCTGACCTAAACGAAGACGACCGATATTCCTTTTTTGATCATGCAGCGAAGTTTTTAACGACCAGCGTGCTAGTACACTAGTTAGTAAGTACTTCGCCTGTATCTATTGATGTGTATAGGTTTGAATTTATCACGGATTGAAAAATATGCCAATAAAACCTGTAATCCACAGGGGAGACGTGGGGTTAGAGCTGTTTCTGTTTACGGCCGCTCTTTGTCTGAAAACGCTTTTGCGTGAGGAATAGTGGTACTCCTCAAATAAAAAAAATCATTTTCATACGAACAAAAAATAATAACCCCCTAGGAGAAGGAGGTTTTTTCTGTATAATCGATTGCTAATAACAATCGTTATCATTCTTGTTGTTTGTTTTACCCTCTTTATAGCAGTGATAAATATGATGATTTTAAAGCGTGTAGCTCGATTAGCCCTGTTTGTTGGCTCACTTACTACCTTTACCGCCCAAGCCTTTGTAGTCACCGACTCCAACGGCAGTCATGAATGGCAACAACCGGCTAAACGCGTGGTTGTGCTGAACTGGTCTGCAGCGGAAGCGATGTTTGTGTTGGGTGTGAAACCTGTGGGTGTCGCCGATCCAGAAGGCTACGATACTTGGGTCAAAGTACCTAAAGTGCCGGATAATCTGACTAACGTGGGGATGCGTGGTGAACCGAATTTGGAGCAAATTCATCAGCTCAAACCCGATGTCATCATTAGTGGTTCTGGTCAACCCGCTGCTTATGATTCATTAACCCAAATCGCGCCAGTATTGAGTTTTGATACGTTTCGTGATGATCACGAAAACGGCCCAGCGGTGGATGAAGCCTTTTTAAATATGGCGAAAGTGGTCGGAAAAGAAGCAGAAGCGAAACAGTATTTAGCACAACGCACACAAAAAATTGCGCAGTGGCGTGAAGCGCTAAATAAGCATTTTAATCATCAAATTCCTAATGTTGCTATGGTGCACTTTGCTGATATCAGCCATGTTGCCGCTTATGGCAATAACTCAACGGTTGAATACGCACTCTCTCAACTTGGCATTGAGCCTGCTCTGCCATCAAAGAAAACCGCATGGGGTGAAACGAACTTGCCACTGCAATCGCTGGCTGCGATTAAAGATGGCGTGGTGATTTACATTCGTCCTTTTGCTCAGGAGAAAAAACTACTCTCTTCTCCACTATGGAAGCATCTTCCTTTTGTTCGCCAAGGCCATTTTCTAACGGTTGAACCTTGTTGGACATACGGTAGTGCGGCTTCTATTGAGCATATTGCTCAAGCAGCAACGGAAGCCTTGTTAACCCTTCCAGCTAAGTGATTTATCAAATATAACAATAGATTAGGAACTTGCAGTGAAAAACTTCTCTTATTCACCCGTTGCGATTGCAATCTGGGGTGTGGCGGCGCTTTGCCCAACGTTTGCCTTAGCGGACAACTCTACTAGCTCAACAGATAACGCTACGATTGAGACCATGACGGTCGTTGGCAAAGACAAAATGCTGTCGCCAGAGATCAAAAGCGGAACCGGCCTAAACATCAGTGCCGATGAGACTCCGCAATCGATCACCGTAGTGGATGCGCAAACCATGACGGATCGCAACATGACGTCCATCAACGACGTTTTGGATAATGTGATTGGTATTTCGATGCTGCATACCGATAACGTACGTACTCAATATCAATCCCGTGGTTTTGACATTACCAACTTCCAGATTGATGGCACCCCTTATAGTTGGTCCGATACCGCTGGAGATATGGGTGAAACGCAGATGGATATGTCGGTGTTTGAAACCGTTGAAGTGGTGCGTGGCTCAACTGGCCTCACTACGGGTATCGGTGACCCTTCCGCGTCGATTAACCTAGTACACAAGCATGCCGATAGTGCTGATTTTAAAGGCAATGTTGAAGCGTCACTCGGTAGTTGGAACAACCGCTCTTTGATGATGGATGTGCAAAGCGGCTTGAATGACGATGGTTCGTTACGTGGTCGCTTTGTGGCGAAAACACAACAGTCCGACTCATACAGCGATTACTACAGCACCAAACGCAATGTGCTCTATGGCGTGGTTGAAAAAGACATCACCGATGAAACATTGGTCCGCGTTGGTGTTAACTACCAAAGAGACGATTCTGATGGCGTGGTTTGGGGTGGCTTACCGGGTGTCTATTCCAATGGGAATAAAACCAATTTCAGCCGTTCACAAAGTACCGCGGCAAAATGGACCTATTGGAATACGCAAAGTGTGGGTGGTTATGCCGACTTAGAACACAGCATGGACAACGGTTGGAAATGGAAAGCACACTACAACCATACCGAAAATCAGCAATGGTCTAAGTTGTTGTATGTTTACGCAGATAGCACCGATCTAGATGAAGATAATGGTTCAGGTTTGGCGAGCTACCCTTATAAAAGTAAAGGGGAAGTGAAGCAAGATAGCCTTGATTTGCACTTAGATGGTCAATATGCGCTGTTTGACCGTTGGCATGATTTTACTGTCGGTGGGTTGTACAGCCGCCAGACTCGCCAATCGCAATATTATGATGCGCTCGGTGATAACGCCTACATGGATGTGTCGAACTTCTATGCTTGGGATGGCAATTTTGCTGAGCCTGAATGGGCAACCAGCTCTACCGCTGAAAACGACCTTAAAGTTGTGCAAAAAGGACTTTATGCTGCGACACGTTTTAATGTGCGCGATGACCTAAAACTGATCGTCGGTGGACGCATTGCCAGCTGGCAACAAACCGGCATGAGCTACGATGAAGATGTTTCCTACGGTAAAGATGGCATCTTTATGCCTTACGCTGGCGCTCTGTATGACATCAACGATCAGACCCGTGTTTACGCGAGCTACGCGACTATTTTTCAACCGCAAAATGCGCAAGATCGTAATGGTAAATTCCTCGATCCTATCGAAGGCGACACCTACGAGGTGGGCATGAAAAATCGCTACTTCGATGACAAAGTGCAGTTCTCCGTTGCGCTGTTTCGCATTGAAGAAGATAACTTAGCCCAAGACGACGAAGGCTATTATGTGCCAGGTTCAGCTCTGGAGCAGGCAGAAACGGCCGCTGATGAAGCGGTGAGCAAAGGCTTTGAAGTGCAAGTGGCGAGCAAACCAACCGAGGGATTGGATGTGAATCTGGGCTATACCCAGTTCAAAGCAGAAGATAAAGATGGCACAGAGATTAATACCGAATACGCTCGTAAACAGTTGAAATTCTTCTCTAGCTATCGCTTTGTTGAGTGGATGCCAAAATTAACCGTGGGTGCTGGTGTTCGCTGGCAAAGTCGCACTTACGTATCGGATGTTAGCCAATCGGCCTACAGCTTGGTGGATATGATGGTGAAATACCAAGTGACGAAGAAGTTGGGTGTGAATTTGAATATCGATAACCTCTTCGATAAGAAATACTACAACTACTTAGATTCGGGTAATCAAGTGCGTTACGGTGCGCCGCTGAATGCCACTTTATCCATGAATTACAGTTTCTAGTTAAAGTGACAAGAGCATGAAATAGCAAAGGGCGTACTAGCAAGTACGCCCTTTTTGTTGCTGGGTGGGTAAAGCGGATATCGTGATTAAGTACGACGTCTTAGCAAAGGAATGCGCTGACCAAACACGTTAATCAAAGCTCCCGACACAATGAAAATACCGCCTAGGTAAGTCCACACCGATGGGATCTCTTTAAACCAAATCACGCCGATAAAAATCGAAAACACGATTTGGATATAAGAGAACGCAGAAGCTCGGCCCGCATCTTGGGTTTGCATCGCTTTAGTCAAACCATATTGACCAATTTGGGTAAACACGCCGACCAAAATCATCATGACTGTAACGTGCCATTCTGGCCAAATAAAATCGCGCCCAATCAAAATGGCGGAAATCGGCAGAGCCACCATAGGGAAGTAGAAGATGATCACTGAGCTGTCTTCTGTACGGCTCAGTTTTTTCACAATCACGTAAGCAATTGAACTACCGAATGCCCCGAGCAACGCAACTCCGACACTAAAGAGTGGAATGTCTGAGTGCTGGCCGCTGGCAAGTTCAGGGTGCAACATGGTGTAAAGACCAAGTAAGCACAACACGATACACACTACCGTTGCCGGTTGAACTCGTTCTTTTAAAAACAGCACCGCAAGAAGCGCAGTAAAAATGGGATGTACATATTGCAAAATGGTCGCTTCAGCCAAAGGCAAAGAGGTCACCGCGTAATAAACGCACATTAAGGAGGCTGTACCAAATGCCCCGCGAGCAAACAGCAGTTTCTTATTGTTGCCCCACAGCGAGATGTGCTTACGTTTCACGTCAACGTAGCTAATGATCAGCGAGACAAAAGCCCTAGCGGCAACGATTTCGAAGACCGGGATACCGTAATTGCTCACACCTTTCACAAAGGCAGTCATTAGGGAAAAACCTAATGCAGACAAAAACATAAACCGAACACCGATTGGGAAAATGGGTGAAGGTGAGGGGATTGATTCCATGATTCAGATTTGACTAGCTTAAAAAATAAGTGGTTAATTTATCGCTGTTTGTGACGAAAGTCCCGCAATTTAGTTAATAAATGGCCTTCTTCAGGTGTGAATAAATGCAGTTATTCATATTGTTGCATTGTGATGTTTTTGTATTTGTTATGATTCATTTTAAATAAAAATAACAAGATGTGAGATTTGTATGATTTAATTTCATTATTATCAATATTATATTTTCTAAAATCATATTACTGTTATTTTTGTTATTAATTGGGTGGTAATTAATCAATTGCTAATGTATTTTTGTAAGCTTATAAAAATTGCCATCTGCAGTTTATAGCTATGATTGAATGTGTTGGATTGATTTCTATAAATCTAACTTGTTGAATTATATGGTAATGACTAATGTGCGATTTGTTTTATATTTTTGGGCTTATTATTTGATTTTTTTACTTTACGTATATTTACAATCTGAATAAATAAAGTTATAAAGCCACCAAGTAAATATATTCCAAGTTGGGTTGTGTTTATTTTGTCTATTTTTAAAAATATAAAACTATAAGTTTAAAAGGATTAACTAGTGAGAAAACTAAGTCTGTTGGCTTTGTCTGTGAGCTTCGCATTAACCGGATGTGGCGGTGATAACAGTAGTGATGAAAGTGCTCAAACAACCATAAAAGCGTTGGATGGCTATTTGAAAAATGCAGTTGTGTTCGTGGATGCAAACACGGATGGTCAATGGCAAAGTAGTGAAGTTTTCCTTGGCTTGACTGATAACAATGGGCAGTTAGAGTTGGACTCTCGTCCCGAAGGTACTTTAGCAGTACAAACCGTTGTCCCAGGTGGTGAAGCTCAGGCTCAACTAGTTGCGTTGGATAGTGAGAAATACGCAGGTATTTACACTGTAGATATGGATCAACCCACTCAAGCGATGCAGAGTGAAGTGGTATTCCGTTCAACACCATCTTCAACCATTATTTCACCATTAACTGATCTGGTTGCAATTGAGATCAGTAATGGTGCCACTGAAGAGCAGGCTGCAAGCAATGTTGCTGAAGCTTTAGGTGATGCAACCATCAATGTTTACTCCGATTATATTGGTGCGACAGACAACACTTCTAAAAAACTGCATAAGACGGCTCAAATTCTGACAGTGTCAAAAGTGGCAGAAGGTGAAGGTGATGACAATTACCACGCAAATGCACTAAAGTTTGCAGCAGCAGCAGCACAAACTACAGAGACTCTGAGTGAAGAAGAGTTAAACGATGTGACTGTTAAGCCAGTCATTATCGATCAATCTTCTGGCGACGGTGTTAATTTGACTTCAGTTACAAACTCTCGCCTAGTGGTTAGCAGCGACTACATTGCTAGCATTGAAGCAGAGCTTGTAAATATGAACCTTGAGGTGGGTAGCAGCATTACATTTAGTGAAGCTTACTCAGGTCTGTTTAGTGATGAAGATAATAGCAATATTACGGCAGCATTAACTCAAACTAGTATTGATGAGCTAAAGGCTGGTGGTTTAGATGTTTCTTTAACCAGTGGCAGTTTGATTCTGAAAGGAGACGTTTCAAAAGCTGGAACTTACAATATTGTTATTGAAGCAAAAGATGCAGCTGCCAACGGAACAGTTGTTGCGACTGTGCCTGCATTGATTACCTTTACTGTAGCCTCTGCAAATGAAGCACCTACCGTCAATACTTCAGTGACCTCGGCAATTCAAAACACATTGAGTGCTTGGAATTTGGAACAAAACCAAAGCACTGAAAATAGCGTTGATGTGAGTGAGCTGTTTAATGATGCTGAAGGTGACACTTTAACTTACTCAGTATCGTCTTCAGACAGTGGTCTTTTAGTGTCTGTTGATGAATCTGGTTTGCTAACCGTATCTGGTACGCCAACCACATCTGGTGTGGTGACATTAGCTATTTCAGCAAAAGACTCAACGCATAGTACCGGCGCATCGTATACATTTAATCTTTCTGTTTCAGAAAGTGTCGCTGATGATAATAGCGATTCTCCCTCAGATGATTCTCTAGGCTTTACCAACGCTATGTTTAGCGAAGCGAAAGTATGGAGTATGGGTAGCTTTAATGCTGGTGATACAGAAGTCGGTTTCGCGACCTTCAAAGTGAATGGTTCAGAAACTCAAATGTGTCTGGATTTTGGACAGACACTAACAGGTCACGACTTTGGTCCTGTGCTGGATAATCTATCTGAAAGCTCAGCAGATTTAACCGATTGTTTCCCTGTCACTCTTCAAGATGACGGCACGCTTACTTTTGACGAAGAAGGTAAGACAAATAGCTTCACTGTTCTTTACCATGCTAACGTCGGAAATGGCGAGCAAATGGTTATCGGTACGGCAGATGGAGAACTATTCTGGTTAGATTCAGCCAATAAAGATTACTACAACTTCCTTGAAGTGACAGAAGCGCAATTTGACGGCAAAGTTTTTGTCTTGGGTGATGATAACAACGAACAATCTAACGGCACTGGTGACGTTAAGCCTGTTTTGTTCTATTACGACTTCAATTCTGACGGTTCATTCAATGCCGTTGATGTAAATGATACAACTGGCGAAGTATCTGAACCAGGTACTTGGAAAGTCGATACAATCACTGAAGATGGCGATACAACAGTGTACTTGAACCAGCATGAAACCTTTGATGGTGGTTACGAGCGTAATACTTATCGTGTCCGTGATTTTGGCAAATTCAGTGTGTATATGACAGACAAATACGCAGATGAAGATGATGCTGATTACATCATGATGGGTGATGAAGCAACCTTGACAAGTATTTATGAAAAATGGATTGCAGCCATTAAGTAATTACTAACTGATTCATAAAATCAAAGCCCTTAATTAAAATTGAGGGCTTTTTTTGTATGAATAGCTAGTGAAATTAACCTTTAGGGTCAGTTTAACTGAATCTCAGGATGGCGTTGCAGCAAGTCGAGACGTGCGGTGCCTTGTTCGACAATGGCTCGTTCGCCGTGGCTGTCGATAAGCCATAAGCTATCGCTGTTAGGATCGTATTGCGGCCAAGTCTTAAAGGCGACGGGATTAGGCGTGCCGTGTTTGGCAAAATGAACCCAACGTTCGCTTAAGTTATTGGCGAGCTCTTTATCCTCTTCATTTGGCGTAAAGCCTAATTGGTCTACGTTACCAAACACATAAGGGATCTCTGCGGTATGAATCGCCCCTGGATGTGTTTTCGATTGAGCTGAACTTTGATAGCTAAAATAGTAGCGCCAAGTAGGCATTTTGTTTTTGACTGAATTGGTTGCCAGCGCGCGAGTATTGACTGTCGCGAAGATGTCGGTTGCAAGCTGCGCTTCTTTATTCTCAACCAAATTCGTACCGTAGCCATCGGTGAGCTTGGCCGCTTGAGGCCACAGTTTACCGAGTTTCTCTTGTACCGACGCACTCCACGCTGGTGGAAAGAAGCCTGCTTCATCATTATTGCTACCAATTAAAAGCGGCACATGGTGATAGTGACCGCTTGCGATCGCTTTCTGGGTTTTCTCGATTAACGATACACCATCAATGATCGGCATGGTCGAGGTTTTGGCAAGTGGCAAGGTCAGTAATTGGCCTGCGGGTAACGCACGCAATTGCGCTGGGGTCATATTGGCTAGCGATTTGGGTAGCTGCTTTTTAATCGAGGTAACCGCTTGTTTCCTTGATAGTTCAGGCAGGGCTAAAGCACCTGATTCGATAATGGCTTTATTAAACAGTCCATTAGATAAAGGAGAGGTGAGTAAATATCCTACTGATGCACCGCCAGCAGATTCGCCCCAAAGAGTGATGTTATTGGTATCGCCACCAAACTGACCAATATTGTTTTTCACCCATTGCAGCGCCGCGATTTGATCGAGCAAGCCAAAGTTTAGAGCTTTGCCATGTTCTTCTTTGTCGAGCGCAGGATGAGGAAATACGCTCAATGGACCAAGACGGTAATTGAGCGTCACAACAATCACGCCTTTTTTCGCCACATTTGCGCCATCGTAGAGTTTGAGTGATGAAGCGCCCATACGAAATGCGCCACCATGAATCCATACCATTACCGGAAGACGATTTTCCTCAAAACGTCTTTTGGGTTTCCAAATATTGAGGGTGAGACAATCTTCACTCATCGGTTGTTGGCTTAGGATCGCTTCTGGGCCTTTCGGTGGGGGTGTTTGCATGCAGGAAGCGCCGAATGCGGTGGTGTTTTTTATCCCATCCCAAGCTTTGATTGGCTGTGGTGCGTGCCAGCGTAAAGCGCCAACCGATGGCTCTGCGTAGGGTATGCCTTGCCAGCTATAGGTTTGTGACAAGTTTTTGCCTTCAATCGCACCGGTTTCAGTGTGAATGAGTAGGGGATCAACCTCATCAGCTTGTGCTACTGGAGCAAGCGCTGTAAGGCTAGTAAGACTGGCTAATAGCGTGGAACGTAACCAGAGCGAAAATGAATGGTTCATAGCAAAACATCACCTCAAATTTTGCGAGCAATTTACTGCAATTTTGCTAAGACCATAATCCATGAGGAACGTTTATAAAAGCTTATTAATCAGGGGAATAGTTCGCTTAAGAATTCATCTATTTTACTCATTCAACAAGATGCGAATCCTGCGGTACAAACAAAAACACCGCCCGAAGGCGGTGTGAAATCAGGATTGTTCAAGGTGTTATTTGCGTAATTGAAAACGGGCCACCAAAGAGAGCAGCGTGCGAGATTGCTGCTCCATCTCTTTAGATGAGGTTGCACACTCTTCAGAGATCTGACCGTTTTGATGCACCACTTCATCGATTTGTTGGATACCGATATTGACCTGTTCAGCGGCAGAGCTTTGCTCGCTTGATGCTGAACTGATTTCTGTCACCAACCCTGCGACGTGATCAATGTGTCCCAAAATCGCATTGAGTGATTTCGAGGTGCTTTCAGTCAGTTGAATCCCTTTTTGCGTATTGCTCGCCGAGTTTTCAATGAGTTTGGCCGTTTGCTGTACGGCGGCAGCGCTGCGCACAGCAAGCTGGCGAACTTCATCGGCCACCACAGCAAAGCCTCGGCCATATTCACCTGCGCGTGCTGCTTCAATGGCGGCATTTAGTGCAAGTAAATTGGTTTGCTCGGCAATCTCTTCAATTGAGCTAATGATGTTATGGATGTCTTGGCCGGATTGATTAATGTCATGCATGGCGCTAGAAAGATCATCCATCATCTTGTTTCCTTCATGAGCTGCCGTTAAGGTTTTCTGTGATAATTCATTCACCTGATGGGCATTAACCGAACTTTGCTGAATCTGGGTTGCAATTTCAGCAATCGATGCACTGATTTCTGTCACAGCAGAGGCCGACTGCGCCGCTCCAGCAGCAAGGTTATGGCTTAAATCGGATACGCCCTCAGCGCTAGAAGCGATGTGATCTGAGTTACGACCGATCTCAAAAATGACCTTGTTTAAATCATCCAGCATTTGCGCTAACGCGTTACCGAGTTGGTCATGATCAGACGCTTTCGTTACCGTAACATTCAGGTTGCCTTGCGAGATTTGTTCTGCAACCGCGACGTGTTTTTCTAGGCTTGCTGTCATGTTGTCGAGCGCTTCTGCTAGCTCGCCCACTTCATCGTGGCTGTGATAGTCCAAGCGTTTACCAAACTCACCACCAGCGATGGATTTCGCCATATCGACGGCACGCAAAATAGGCGCAGCAATTTTTTTCGCAAACATTGCAAGGACAGCGATAGCGATTAATGCCACCACCAAACTCAATAACAATTGAATGTGAATGTTACTGTCGTTGTTATCACTAATGCGTTGCTCAAGGTTATAGGCGTCTGCTAATACCGTGGCTTTAGGCACTTGCACAACCACGATCCAAAAGCTGTTACCACGACCTAACTGTATAGGTGCTAGAGCAAAAAACGCCTTCTCACCTTTGGCATTGGTTGATTCAAATGAACCTAACTTGTGGCTAAGAGCCAGATCTTTTATCTGCGCTTGGGCTTGGCCAAACAAGTTCTGCTCTTTCTTGCCAATGGTGGAGGCGTCACGGCTATCGGCGAGCACTAAACCTTGGTCAGTCAAAATGGTGACTTGCGACTGGCCTTTATACAACTGCTGCGAAATTTGTTGGCTCAGTGATTGGACAAACTGAAGATTGTAATCCGCACCGATAACGCCTGCGAACTGACCATTGAGTTTGATTGGCACAGAAAGTGTTGCTAACCACACCGATTGACCCTGAACTTGATAAGGCAATGGCGCAGTAACGGTTTCAATACCTTGCTGTTTTGGAATTTGATACCAAGCCCCACGGCCGATGCCGTTAGGGTGTTTTTCTAAACTATCAAAGTCCACTAAAGGTGCCACCGAGATTTGGCCGGAAACGGAACGCGTCCAATAAGGAACGAAGCGACCAGTGTTTGCTTCACTACCATTATCTGCACCGATGAATTGATCATCTTGATGATCAAATTTGTCTGCTTCCCAAGCGCTATAAACACCATTTAAATCAGAGTTGCTTTTTAATACCGACTGCAAAGTGAGGTTAAAAGTATTGCGGTTAAAAAGCGTTTGTTGACCATTGTTTTTTGACGAAATCGTTTCCGCAATCGTTCTTGCTGAATTAATACCTTGTTCAATACGATTCTCAATGACTTGTGCGTATTTTTCAGTGGTGATACTTAATTCTTTGTGAGTTCGTTCGGTTATTAATGATGTGGTTTCTGCTAAAACAATATCCTTAGTCGAATTGGCAGAAGTAATACTATAGCCAGCCAATACAGTAGCCGTTACCGCTAATCCGATACCGCCAATCAGCGCTATTTTGGTTTGAATAGATTGTAATCTCATAAAGTCTCTAACTGATTAAATTAATGAGTTGAATTAAACCCAATACCGATAACCATCAGGTGTGGGAAAGCACCCTAAACTGAATAAGGTAAAGTAAATAAGAATATTTATCGTTATTGATTTGATGCTAATGTTCTAATGTCATTAGAAAATAACCGTTGAATAGTAAACTGTTTCATAATGATGAAACAATCTATTATTTTAATTTTTTAGAGCAACACCACTGTTTATCCATGCTTAGTCTATTTGTTATTATTTTTCTAAAATCAATTAGGTTCATATTGAATGATTGAAGATGGGATAAATGGAAAATAATTTAATGTTATTTTTTGTGTTTTAAAAGTAATTAAAATAATTAAATTTGTACCAAATAAAGAAATTATACGTGATGAATTTAATCTGCTTGCCTCGTGTTTGAGTTCAATAGGGGATTTTATTTGATCTGGATTTGAGTCGAAAATAAAGCGGCTTTATCTGTATTTTTGCCAGTAAAGGAGTGTAAAGCAGTGGAGAATATCGTGCGTCAAGATATTGGAATGATGAGAAAGGCATGTCAATTTGTGTAAAGTTGCATAATCAAGAGAGAAAAATGTGATCTTGTGCCTAATAGAATTTTCCCTGACAAAGCTCTGACGAAATGAGGTAGTTTTAACCAGATAAATCAGTACTATGAGCGCATAAAAATAGAATTATGGCTAGGCAATACAATAAAAATGACTTACCGAATGGCAAGACTGACGGAGTTAGATAGCTCGTTGTACAGTCAAGTCGAAGGTGGGCTGGATCAGTTATCGCGCGAAGAATTAGAAGCTCTAGTGCCTGAGGGGATGGAGTTGGATAGCTTTGCCGAAAAATTGAGAGAAGGCCAACTTTGGCTGCTAACAGAAAACCCAAAGAATCCAGCACTTAAACAAGCTGAAGATTCCGATGTGCACTGGGCGCTAGACTCAGGCACGCAAGGTGGGTTATCTGAATCGGCAAATCAAGCATTGTATGCATTAACGAATAAAAAAGCAGTGGGTGGTTTCTCCTCCCAACAAGCAAAATCGAAGCAAACGAAAACCGGACAATTTCCCTTTTTGCGTCCGCAGTTTTCTCACAAAGAATCTCAGCTAACAACGTCAGTTAGGCCAGATTTTAGTGACACGGTTAGGCCACTAAAATACGAATATAATTTCGAAATTGCTTGTTCAGAACAAACACTCATTAACAACGTCGGTTGCTCCTTTGCTTTGGCGAAGACAGTTCAAGAACCTATGTTAGGTACTTGGCATAAATCGCAAACCAAGCATGGCACTAAATTTACCATTCATACCGCTTTTGACGAGCCCAAACGCCTAATGATTCAAGTGGCGTCGGCTCCAATGGGCATTACCTTACCGAATCCGCTCGCCTTAGATGAGATTGGCACCGATAGCGTTCGTGACGCGTATATTCCAGTGGTTCCTGCCGTTGAAAGTGCCGAGCGTTTAGGCTTGCCTACCGAAGGGTATTACTACCATTTTTGTCATCGACGTTTAATCCAAGAGTACAAAATCTTGGGTGACGGTAAGTGGAGTTTTTACGGCACGCGTTCAACCCACGAGAAACTCGATGTTCGCCAAGGTTTTAACAAGTACCAAACGGCGATTTTGCTCTTTTGGAAACTGCGTGGTCATGTGATCAAACATCAACACTTGGTTTATCTACCACGACAAATCACGCGCGACGAGTTGGATAACATCAGCGATCAATGGCTGGAAAAGTACAGTGTCGCTATCGATATGGCAAAATTGCTTAAGACTCGCCAGCAACGCGATTGGCAAAGTGAACGCACTGCGTTTGTGGATGCCTATAGTGAGAAACGTGCTTTGACCTATTTTGTGCAGCGCCAACTCGGCAGCAATACGCGCGAAGGTTGGAGTGAGATTGCCGCCAAACATGGTCTTTCTGCCAAGAAACTGCTTGAGCTCAATCCTCGTTATCTAGCTAATCCTGCCGCTTTGCAGGTGGGCGATGAAATTAATGTTGTCGACGCCAAAGAATACCTGCTCTCTAATGAGCAAACGACCCTACCTCGTGAACAGCCTCGTCTCTATCAACGACCAGTGAATGCGCGCTATCGTTACCCCGACAAGATGCTTGCTGGTACACATCTACGTGCGCTTAATAATTTTAGTGTGGTGGATGAAGAGCTACCGATCATCAATCTAGGCCGTCTTAACTAATTCTACTATTTCTATCCCTGATGGAATTTCCGCTGGTAAGTTGTCTTTGAGAAAAGCCAACAAGATCTCAATGCGCTTTTTATCTGTCTCTGGCGGCCACACCAAATAATAACTGTCCCCAGTGCTGATAGCTTGAGAATAAGGCAGAGCCAGTAGGCTGTTTGGCTGCATAGCAATCGCTGAGAGTTTGATGGGTTTCTTAAGTTGACCAGGGCGAAGGAGTGGAGCTTTGGGTTACCCATGATCTTTTTGCTCGCTCAGCTGTACAGTGAAAATCTAGAGAGCGGTATAGCCCTTGATATAAAAGGCTTGGCGACACTTTAAAGGCAGGTTGGGAAGCTTTGGGGTTACGATGATCTAAATGCTGATTTTGCCGCGCAGTGACTTTTTCTCACCTTGTTTTTTCTTATTATCGACGCGTTTTACTTGTGAAGAGCGAGTCGGTTTTGTTTCCCGGCGTTTCTTTTGCACCACCATGGCACCTTGGATAATTTCCAACAGTCGATTTAACGCATCTTCGCGGTTTTTCTCTTGGGTGCGAAAGGTTTGCGCCTTAATGATGATCACACCTTCTTTAGAAATGCGCGAATCACTGAGCGCCAGCAGCCGTTCTTTATAGACGGCAGGCAAGGTTGAGTGCGGCACATCAAAACGTAAATGAATTGCCGAAGAGACTTTATTCACATTCTGACCACCGTTACCCGTGGCACGAATTGCCGTCAGCTCAATTTCCCAATCGGCGAGGGTTACAGTGTTGGAAATTTTGAGCATGAGATACCAGGAGGGTTGAAAAAAGGAGAGTGTAACGGCTTCCCGGCAGATGTCAAAACTGATGCGGGTTTCGATCTCGCCTTTTACCTACCGAGTAGCTCGAATTGAGGAGGGGTTTCTCGTGCATTAAAAACGTTCGTTTAAGAATAATATCTTTAATATTAGTGAGTTATCAACTAAACAAAAATGATATTGATTACTATTTGACTATGTTAGTATTCATGTCGCCAATCGTTACTTATCGAATTCATTGGCAAAATCCTAATTAAAATAACGAGAGCTCAACATGAATTTTAAGTCAGTCTTACTTCCATTGGCGCTCGCCATGGGAACCTTCTCTGCTCAAGCTGAAGTACAAACGATTCACGATATTTTGGATCGTGATGTTCAAGTGGATGTGCCAGCCAAACGCGTGGTCCTCGGTTTTTATGCTGAAGACTATATGGCGATTGGCGGCGAAAAATCATTTGATCAAGTGGTCGGGCTTTCCCGCGATACATGGAAAGTTTGGCGTCCTGCCAGTTGGGAAATTTACACCCAACACGATCCTAAATTGGCGCAAATTCCGGATGTTGGTGAAGTCGAAGCACAAACCTTTTCGATTGAAAAAGTGATTAGCTTGAGACCGGATGTGTTGGTGTTGGCAGAGTGGCAATACCAAGGTTTGGGGTCAGACGTGAAGCGTCTTGAGCAAGCCGGTATTCCCATTGTCGTTGTGGATTACAATGCTCAAACCGTTGCTCGCCATGTGGCAAGTACTAAAATCATTGGTCAATTAACGGGCCAAGAAGCGCGCGCCAATACCATTGCAAGTGAGTACTCCAACGCAATGACGATGATTGAAGAGCGCATTGCCAAATCGGGTTTGCCAAAACCACGCGCTTACGTGGAATTTGGTAACAAAGGGCCAAGCCAATACAGCTTTACCTACGGCAAAAACATGTGGGGCGCGATGCTGAAACAAGCGGGTGGCGATAACATCGCTGCGCCTTATGTTGAATGGTGGGGGCCTATCAACCCAGAGCAAGTATTAGCGGCAAAACCACAAGTGGTCTTTTTGGCGGGTACTGAATCTTCTGCAGTCAAAGATGCAGTGCTGATGGGCGAGGGGGTTGATCGCCAAGAAGCGGTTAACCGTTTGAAAGGTTTTACTAAACGCCCAGGGTGGTCGCAACTTCCAGCAGTACAAGATGAGCGCGTGTTTGGTATTTACCAAGGCGCATCGCGTTCGATTCTTGACTACAGCATGTCGGAATACTTAGCCAAAGCGCTCTATCCAGAAGTGTTCAAGGATCTAAATCCAGAGCAAGACTACTTAAACTTCTACAAAAAATATTTACCTGTGATGCCTAAAGGGACTTTCGCGGTTTCTATCACTGAGTAACCTCTTCTTTAGAGCGATTCTCAACGAGAATCTCGTTTTAATATCAAGCCCTTCGCTCGTCGAAGGGCTTTTGCTTTGGGGCATAGAAAATATTACCTATTGCTGTCTCACAAACAACACCGAGACTGATAAGCTGATCCATGAAGAGCAGTAAAAAGTGTTTCATACTTAAATGACCTGTGGGTGCTCACCACAACACAAAGAATAATGAAGCGGCGATCAGTGAGGCGATAATGAAAAAAATAACCCAGTGGCGACAACGTTTTAAAACTCTGCCGAAATATCAGCGAGTGTTGAGCTATTTGGCAGCGCTTTATGCCTTATATCTCATTGTATTGGGTGGCATTGTACCTATGGTGCTCGAACGCCAATTGCCGCAAAAGGCGACCCAATTGCTTGGTCGAGAAGTCACCATCGGGGAAATTCATATCAACCCATTTCTGCTGCGTGTCACGGTTAAACAAGGTGCCATTGCCAACTGGTCGCAGCAAGTCGATCCTAAGCTGTTCAGTTTTGAGCAGTTTCAAGCTCAGTTTCAGTTTTGGCAAAGTCTCTTTACTTTAACGCCAACCGTTAGCGAAGTGGTGCTGACAAAACCGCAAGTGGATTTGATTCGCGCCAATAATGCGCAGCATCAGCCAGAATTGAATATCACCAGCATTCTCACTGCATTGGATAGCCAACCCAAATCAGCGGCGGATGACCCGACGGAAACGGAAAGTGCCACTCCGGGATTTCGCGCTGACCGCATCGCCATTGTGGATGGTGTATTTGAATTTTCTGATCATATTGCGACGGCAAACCTTGCCTATCACGATATGAGCTTTGAGCTGACACATCTCGATTTACAGGCGTTTATCGGACAAGATGGTAAAAATGATAAGGCCTTAAACCAGTTCAACTTTTTAGCGAAATCCGGTGATGATCAAACGGTGTCCGTGCAGGGGCAGTTCCAACTGCTGCCCGTCGTCGCGCAAGCCAGTTTCGCTTTAGATAACGTCGAACTCACTCAGTTTTGGCCTTACGCCAAGAACATGATTCCCGCCAATCTTAATCAAGGTATGTTGAGTACCAACGGCATAGTGCGTTTTCGTTATGAAAATGGTGAGGCGCAGTACTCACTCTCCCAAGGTCGTGTCGCACTACAGGATGTGGCGTTTGATGATGGTCAATCCACAAACGCGACAACGAAGTTAGCGTGGCAAAACTTCGATCTATCGGAGATCTCTCTGAGCTCGAAACAGCATCTCGTCACCTTGGGCAATATTGATGTCAACGGCTTAAAAGTCAATGGCGTCTTAACCAAGCAAGGTGTTGATTTACAAACGCTCTTTACACCAGCGGCGACCGATACACCACCTGCCTCAGCCAAAACAGCACCTGCTGTAGAAGAGAAAAAAGCGGTGACCGCCAACGTAGATAACACGACCGCGTCGCCAGAAAGTGGTGCTGAACCTTGGGTGGTGAACGTTAAACAGCTGCAACTGTCAGCAGATGTTGCGATGCAAGATAAGGCTTACGCGAATGATGTTACATGGCGTATCACGCCAATTTCGCTCAACGTAAGCAATGTGTTTAGCGATTTTCGCCGATCTATCGACTATTCATGGTCGCTCGCGCTCTATAACTCCGCTGCCAGTGTGGCAAAAGGGGATAACGCCGAAAATAGCGGTGAGTTTAGCGGTAAAGGCCAAGTGGATATTGCCAAATCAACACTGACTACCTTGCTGGCGTTTAAAGATTTCGACCTCACTGCGCTGCAACCTTACCTTGGTCAGTACGCTAATTTGACCTTGCAAAAAGGGCGCTTTTCAACTGAAGGTGAATTGCGCAGTGCATGGAAAAATAACGACACCCGTTACACCGGTAAATTGGCGGTAGAACAGTTCCGTCTTAATGATTTACGTAGCCGCGAGCCATTGGTCTCTTGGCAAGGGCTCGACATCGATAAATTGGTTTACTCGCAAAAAGCCAACAAGGTCACGGTGCATCATATCGATTTCACCAAACCTTATGCCAAAGTCATCATTCATAAAGACCGCACCACCAATATTGGTGATATAGCCAAAGCCGATCCTAACCAACCAGCGGCAGCGCAAAAGAGTCAAAAGGCGTCGAAAGGCACTAAAACTGAAGCCAAGCCCAGTGCACCACTGCCAATCGCATTACAAATAGATCGTATCAATGTCATTGATGGTTCGGCCTATTTTTCGGATCTGTCGTTATTGCCTAACTTCTCATCGGGGATTCGCAGCCTTGCAGGGGCGATTACCGATTTGAGTTCACAAGGCAACACCGCAGCTAAGGTTGATCTTAATGGCAAAATTGACCAATACGCGCCAATTAGCCTAACAGGGAAAGTGAATCCGCTATTGGCGAAACCGTATTTAGATTTGACCATGAAAGTGAAAAGCGCTGAGCTGACGTCAGTCAACACGTATTCAGGTACTTACGCAGGGTATTACATCGATAAAGGTCAGCTTTCTTTGGCGGTTCAATACCTGTTGGATAACGGCCAGCTAAAAGGATCAAACCAGGTTTATATCGACCAATTGCAATTGGGTAAGCCCAGTAACTCAGATTTGGCGACCAGCCTTCCTGTCAAATTGGCGATCGCACTGCTGCAAGACCGTCATGGCGTCATCGACTTAGGTGTGCAGGTGAGTGGCGATGTCAACGACCCAAGCTTTGGTTTTGGCAGTGTGATTTGGACTGCTGTGAAAAACATTCTGACCAAAGCGGTCACTTCACCTTTTTCTCTGCTGGCGAACTTAGTCGGCAGTGACGAAGAGCTCAACAAAGTCAATTTTGCTGCTGGGCAAGCCAACATTGAGGAAAGTGAGCAAGAGCGTTTAACCACGCTCGCCCAAGCATTAACCAAACGCCCTCAGTTGCGTTTGAATGTGGAAGGTGCGGTCAATCCCAGTGTGGATGCTAATGCGCTGGCGGAACAAAAAGTGCGTGCTCAACTGAGTCTGATGGGCGTCGACAGTGCTCCAACGTTAACAGCAAGTTATGTCGCCAGTGATGATGACGCTCGTGATGCTGTGGACGATCTTTACGATGATTACCGTGAGCAGCAGCCACAAACACCGAGTGTGGATGTACAGCGAGAGGCCATCACTCAAGAGTTAACCGTAGAGGGGAAAGCGCCAAAAGAGGAAGAGGTAGATACGCGTTTGTATGCCTCACTCTATAACCAGCTCATCAAGGCGCAGAAGATTACTCAAGAGGATTTGCTCGATTTGGCGATTGCCCGCGGCCAAGCCGTGAAAGCTTATTTGGTGAACCAACTTAAGATCGAACCTGAACGAGTCTTCCTGCTCAGCAGTAAACAGATGTCTCATTCTGCCACTGAAGCGCTGCTCACTTTAGGATCGGATTAGATAAGGGAATATCGAGACGCATAATAATGGCGTCTCGATATTCAAAGTGGCGTTAAACCTTTCGCGCTACTTTACATCACTCATTTCATAAGTCGGGTAGTCAACGTAACCCACATCAGTACCGCCATACATACTGGTTGGATCGACTGGATTCAACGACCAGTTATTGCGCAGGCGCTCAGGGAGATCTGGATTAGCAATAAACGGACGACCAAAACCGAACAGATCACCGTAGTTATTGTCTAGCATCCGCTGTGCTTTCTCTTGCGTGTAACGACCTGCGTAAATAATACGGCCGCTGAAGGTTGAACGTGCTGCTTGATAAAAAACCTCTGGCAAGTCTGGCGCGTTATCCCAATCGGCTTCGGCAATAGATAGGTAAGCAATCCCTGCGTTTTCAAGAACCTTGA
This sequence comes from Vibrio porteresiae DSM 19223, assembly GCF_024347055.1. Lineage (NCBI taxonomy): Bacteria > Pseudomonadati > Pseudomonadota > Gammaproteobacteria > Vibrionales > Vibrionaceae > Vibrio > Vibrio porteresiae. Next base: position 2,801,715 of record NZ_AP024895.1, on the reverse strand, counting down.
TCGCTGCAACATAGGTTTCAAGAGGGTTTTGCTCAACCAAACCGAGATACACACGATCTTCAGTCGTACTTTCAAACAAAGGTGCAAAACGCACGCCTAACTTGTTCGCTCCCACTGCGTTGGATACGGCAGCCACAATTTCTGTTAGAAAGCGCAGACGATTCTCAAGAGATCCACCGTATTGATCGGTGCGATGGTTGCTGTGCTCAGAAATAAACTGGTTCACCAAATATCCATTAGCACAATGCAGTTCAACCCCATCAAAACCCGCTTCCATCGCATTACGTGCCGCTTGGGCATAGAGCTCGACAAGTTCTTTTACTTCGTGTGTTTCTAATGCGCGAGGCTGGCTAGGTTCAGTCAACATACCTTCGCCAGGACCCGTTTCAATAAACACTTTAACCGCGTCGGTGGCGATAGCGGAGGGCGCGACAGGCGCTTGATTATTCGGTTGCAGATTATTGTGGGACACACGTCCAACATGCCATAACTGACAAAAAATAACGCCACCTTCTTGGTGCACCGCTTGTGTGACTGATTTCCATCCTTCGATCTGTTCTTGAGAGTGGATACCGGGTGTCCAAGCATAACCTTGGCCTCGAGGTTCAATCTGCGTACCTTCGGTCACCATAAAACCAGCACTAGAGCGTTGTTGATAGTAAAGCTGCATCATCGCGTTAGGGATGTTTCCCGGCTGAGAGCTGCGAGAACGGGTTAGCGGGGGAAGAACAATGCGATTTTTCAGTACGTTATCACCGAGGGTGATGGTATCAAATAAGGTTTTTTCACTCATTACAATGGTGCTCGTTAATGTGAGTAAACCATCCATCCTTGTCGATTCATCTCGTTAAAAAGGGTCTATTTCCAATAGGAGGTGCAGCTTAAGAAAGTTTATGTACAATTTGAAACAAGACTTTTTTGTTTAGGTTACAAATATGAGTGGTATCCAACGGCTCGACATCAAACAGTTACGAGTGCTAGAGGCTCTTTTGATCGAAAGAAATCTTTCACGAGTTGCCGCACAAATGGGCTTAACTCAGCAAGCCATTAGTGAACAGTTGCGAAAGTTACGGGCACTTTTTAATGATGAACTCTTTGTCAGGCAAGGGAATACTATGGTTCCAACTCCCTTAGCGATAGAGCTTGGCCGCCGAGTCAGCTCTATTCTGAGTGATATGGAATCATTATTGACCTTACATGAATTTACCCCCAGCTTGTATGAAGGCGTCATTACTATCAGTGCGACAGATTATGCGATTGACGCCCTGCTACCGCAGTTTCTCAAAGCGGTACGCAAGGAAGCGCCTTTATTAAAAATCATCATCACTGATTTTGAATCTGATAATGTCGGCCCCTTACTCACGTCGGGAGAGCTTGATTTCGCCTTAACTTTTCCCCCGTTTGTGCCTGACTACATTAAAAGGTTTGTACTATTTGATGAGCAGCATATCTGCGTAGCCAGTGTGGAATCTCCCATGCAAGATCAATCGTTATCTATTGCCGATATTGCAGCTTTGCCACAGTTGGTTATTTCTCCTTCTAAAGCGAACTTAAAAGGTTCTCATGACGAGTGGTTTGCCAAGCAGGGATTAAAACGCAACATTGTTATGTCTATTCCGAGTTTTAAAGCTGCTCCCGATATTCTTTACACCACCGATATGATTGCGTTTTATCCATCTCGTTTGTTACCGAATCCGAAGGTGAAACCGCTAAATATTGATATTAATACCCCAAAATTTGAGGTCATCGCGGCTTGGCATACAAGAACAGAACAAAGCCAAATTCATCAATGGGTATTGGCAAAGTTAAGAGAAGTTTGTAGCGAATAACGTCATGATTTCTCAATTTGTGACTCATAACATTAGTTGATACTAAAACAACTCTATGCTTATCAAAAGAATGGTTAGATGGAGTGAATGCTATGACAGTGACGTCACCAAGCGCTTTTCAAGTCAAGCGTCGTGATTTGATATTGGCGATAGAAACCGCAGTTTCGCTGGTGGGGGTGGATGACATCAACCACGGCAAACGCGTGGGTTATATTGCCTCATGCATCGCGAAACAGTTGGGCCTTAGCGATACGGATGTGGAATACGCTTTTGAACTGGGCATGTTGCATGATATCGGTGTATCAACCAATGCCACTCACAAAAAATTGGTCTCAGAGTTTGATTGGGACCATGCCCAAGAGCACTGCAAAATTGGTTATGAACTGCTTAAAGAGTTTCCTCCGCTCGCGCAGTTTGCTGTACCGATTTTGTACCATCACACGCCTTACCCTCAGCTAGAACAAGCGGATATCTTTGGTCGTGATGCCATGATGGCAAATCTTGTCTTCTTGGCTGATCGCGTCGATGTGTTAGGGGCATCCCATTATGGCAGCGATATCTTGTTGGCTCGTATGGAAATTACCGCAGAGATTTGCCATCAAGCTTCCCGCTATTTTGATTTCGAATTGGTTCAAGCCTATATCAAACTGGCGGAATCGGAAGCCTTTTGGATCATGCTGCAAGACAACCACATCCATCACTTTACGTGGGAGATGACACAAAGGTGCTCTAACCAGCAAAGTTTGTCGTTAGATGAGCTTAAACAGCTTTCGCAAATCATGGCCTATATTGTGGACCAAAAAAGTCCGTTTACTGCCGAACACTCCTTGCGGGTGGGCGCGTTATCGCTTTACATCGCCCAGCAATACGGCATGGGCGAAGAGCAGTGTAAAAAGGTAGAAATAGCCGCGCTATTGCACGACATCGGTAAACTGAAAATCCCCGATGAAATTCTCGATAAGCCGGGCAAGCTCACTCCTGAAGAGCAGGCAGTGATGTTTCAGCATAGCTATGAAACCTTCGAAATCTTGCATCATATTCATGGCCTTGAAGAGATTGCCCAATGGGCAGCTTCCCATCATGAAGGGATGAACGGTCATGGCTATCCATTTCATAAAAGTGGCTCCAACCTTTCGATGGAAGCGAGAATCATCGCGGTGAGTGACGTATTTCAAGCGCTCGCCCAAATACGACCTTATCGCGAAGGCATGAGCATCGATAAAATTATGAGTATTTTGGAGGAAATGGTGGAATCAGGAAAACTTGATCACACCATTGTTGAGTTTGTGAACCACCATCAACAGACTTGTTACGATATTGCTGTTGGAAATATCGCCGCCTAAGGGACAAATTGACTCACTCACATGCGCTAGGCAATTTACTCTAGATTTTTTTAACAAAGTTAAAGGGTGTTTTAGTGATAAATATATAAATTAAATCGCTGATTTTTGGAACTAATTACGGATGCTACCTGTTTTCAGGTATGGAGCAGGCAAAATCTACCTGATAGTCTAGCCCTAAATAGTTAGTTATTATTCGCATCTCCGGTTTCGCCCTTGCTAAGACATAGAGCTGATCCGCAGTTATGTTGCTCATGTTCAGGGAAAGGTGTAAACGTGCTCCTAAAAGCTCGTAAATTATTCATTTTGTTTACTGTGGTTGGTTGCTTTACAAGTTCAATCACGCTTAGCTATGAGCAGCAAGACAATACCCTCAGTATCTCTGATCAAGTCATCTCCCTACCCGAGATCGACAACACCATCAAAACCGCAATGGCGAACGAAGCACGCCAAAATAAGCACCTAGCACAGCCACCAGCATGGCTTATTCCACCCAAGAAGTTGTTTGATTAACAGCCATCTTTGCATCGGTAATACGTTGATTTAACTAACGTGCTCAATCTACTCAAACGATGCCTTATAACAAGTCTTCCATATGTGTAATTTGTTCGATTTCAAGCATCAACTGTTCAGCAGATTCTTGAATTACGTCTATACAAAGGTCGATATGTTTTTTCTCTGACTCGTCTAGCGAATACTCATAGGCTGCGGCTTTTGCTGCTTGAATCGAGTCTATGACTGATTGGGTCATTTTTGTCATAGTTAACTGCAAACGAGGCAAAGAAATTTCGAAAGTTAAAGCAAAGTCCGCCAACATATAGGCGGTGATGGGATTGCTAAAATTACCTTCTGTAGCAGGTTCGTATTCACCAATCGACATTGCATAGTGACGTGAAATACTGTTGGAACGATCTTCTTTTAGTTCTCTTCCTGCTTGACGGTTTGCTTCTCGAATGATCGCTTCAATATTCACTAAGTCATAAAATGGCGTAACGGTTAAGCCGTTTTTACCTACAAAGTAACTGATGTTCTTACCATGAGCATCATAGTTTCTGACGAGCAAATTAAAGGTCATCCACTGGATGAGTTTTAGGTGGTACGAAGGTTGATTCGTTGTTTTAATCTGAAACAGTTGACGGAAAGAGACGCCATCACGCATGAATTTACCATCACCTTCATCGCCAAATTGACGCTCATATTTGTAAGAGGGTGGCAAATTGCTGGCTTGGCATCCATCAATCACATGACGTCTCAAAACCCGATGATTTTCAGGAGAATAATGGCGATCAAACCGATCAATAATAAATGTCCGTGTCGCTCCAAACTGAGCTAGAGAAACATGGGGAGTCTCAATACCACTCAATTGAGCTAGGCGCATGGTGAAGAATTCGTTAATGGCAATAAAAGGGGCTTTACCCGTTTCAAATTTAAATATTTTATTTGAACACAGTTCACCCTCACCAAAGCCAAATTGGTCTTCAATGCAAAGCAAGTTGAGTTTATCTTGTACTCCCGCAACAGAAAGTCGAGTTTGTCCGTCCCAATAGGTAATGGAATCACCTGTATGAGTTAGGCTTGCGAGCTTTTCACCCAATTCATCATTGGAAATTGTTCTAAAAGAGGTTTGTTTCGAGTGTTCACTGGTTGATAGAAACGATAGTGCCCCAGATGTTTCTTCACCAATGATTCTGATGAGTCCAAACGTGTTGTTCTTTGAAACGGTTGTATTCGTTGTGATGTCTTCAAGCCCTTTACCTTCAGGCAGCAAATTTTGCAGATAATTTCTTACTGCACGCGCGCTAGGTTTGGCATCAAAAGGAATATAAGGTGAAATCGGAAAGCCCGTTTTAATCCAAGAAGGTTCATATTCCCACTGAATGTCTGACTCATCGCCGGTTGATATCGCGATAGTTGCTATTTTTTGTTTTCCACCCATATAAACATCAAGTGTCATTCGCTTAGAACCACTCATCATTATTCTCATCTCCAGCAACGCTTGACGCATCATCGGTAATCAGTTGGAACGATATTCCGAGGTATTCCATCACCTTCAGTATGTTGATGAAATTGACTTTTGGATCACCTTTTTCAATCTTCACAACGGTTTGTTTAGAGAGAGAAAGTGCGTCAGCCACATCGACAATTCTTAGTTTCAATTGAGTTCGTTTTGCCGTGATGCACTGTGCTAACAGTTCTGGGCTAAATGAACTATTGAGATCTGGCAGAGATGTCGCTTTGATCTGTTTTCCCTTTCTAAACGATGTTTCACTCATAAAAGTCTACTCTAATGATATTTTAAACTCTGTGTGTAAAGATAAACGACAAAATACCATTTTAATGTACTTTTATAGAAAAATACGTCACACAACTACAAAAGTGAATTTTAATGGTATTTTAGACTTGTAAGTCAAGATAACTCATTAAAGTTCATTTTAATAGACTTTTAAAATAATGGCGGTTGATTTTTACTCGAACTGTACCTTCCTTCTTTGAGGGAACTCCGTGACGGTGCTCTGTTCGAAATTAGACAAAAATGCAGTGCACATAATGAGTTAAATTGGTTGCACATGATTTAAATAATCCCCGTATAATCCCACTATTGCCAACAGAGAAAAACGGAATCAGATGCAGCAGTTAGGGATATACGAACAACTGATCACTCAGTTGATAAACAGCCAGTTAGACCGAGACCATTTCTATGTTGGGGAGCGAGAACTCACCAGTGCAGAAGCCACGGTTTGGCTATCCCGATTTCTGACGCATATTCTCGAATTCGCCATCGGTGCGGTTCCTTCTGGTGAAGACCAACTGCAAAAGCAGATCGAGCTTTCTAACCAACTGATTCTATGGTTTAAAGACCAAGTTGCAGATGATGGTTTCTTTGAAGACAACCTCATCCATAGCCAAGGAAAAATCCTCACGGCATTGTATGACTTGGACAATCCCGTTGCGGCTGAGCTGCAAAAGTACGTTGAAGAGATCACGCCATTAACGGGGTTAACTCAAAGCGAACTGTTTAGTGGTAGTAACGCTGGGTTATCTTTGGAATCGGAGCTGAAACGAGAAATTCGCTCCGCCGATAAAATCTATTGGTTGGTCTCTTTTATCAAATGGGCGGGCATTCGGATTTTTCGTAAAGAGCTGGAAGAATTTACCCACAGCGGTAAACAGCTCAAAGTGATCACCACTTCGTATATGGGCGCAACGGATGCCAAAGCGGTCGAATACTTGGCAAGTTTACCCAATACCGAAGTGAAGCTGAGTTACAACAGCGACCGTGAGCGTCTGCACGCCAAGAGCTATTTATTCTTACGTGATACAGGCTTTCATACCGGTTATATCGGTTCTTCTAACTTGTCCCGCTCTGCGCTTACCAATGGTTTAGAGTGGAACTTAAAAATCACCGCGCAAGAAATTCCCCATATCATTCAAAAATCATTGAGCACCTTTGAAACCTATTGGGCTTCTAATGAATTTGAGACCTTCAATGGTGATGCCAGCAGTTGCGTCAAACTCAAGCAAGCATTAAAGCAGCAACGAGGCGAGGGCGGTGATGAGCCAACGCACTTCTTTGATATCAAGCCTTTTGCGCACCAAAGCGACATTCTCGAACAGCTAAGTGTTGAGCGCGAAATACATCAGCGTTTTCGCAACCTTGTTGTCGCAGCAACAGGCACAGGGAAAACTTTAATCTCGGCATTCGATTTTGCGCGATTCGCGAAGCAAAAGCCCAATGCCACCTTCTTGTTTGTTGCCCATCGTGAAGAGATTTTAAAACAAGCCCGCGCCGCTTATCGTGGCGTGTTACGCAATGGCAGTTTTGGTGAACTTTGGGTCGGTAGTCATACACCGGATCACTATCGTCAGCTGTTTGTCTCCATTCAAACGTTAAACAATCAGTTGGAACAGCTAAGACTCACAGCTGACTTTTACGATTACATCGTGATAGATGAAGTGCACCACATTGCCGCGAGTAGTTATCGCAGCGTATTAAATCACTTCACGCCGCAGATTTTACTTGGGCTAACGGCAACCCCAGAGCGTCATGATGGTGGCGATATTTTGCAAGATTTTGGTGGCGTGATTGCCGCTGAAATTCGCTTACCTGAAGCGATTAACCGCAGGCATCTGTGTCCATTTCAATATTTCGGCATCGATGATGATACCGATTTGCGCACTATTTCTTGGTCGCGTGGGCGTTATGAAATTGCTGAACTGACCAATCTTTATACCCATAACCACAACCGCCTAAATAAGATTATGCAAAGCATGCAGGAGCTCATTACTGATCTCAGCTGCATGAAAGCCTTGGCGTTTTGTGTGAGCCAAGAGCACGCTGAGTTTATGGCGCAGCAATTTATCCTCAAGGGAATTAAAGCGGATGTGCTGACCAGTAAAAACAGTCAAGAGCGGCAACAAAAGCAGCAAGCGATTCGCTCCGGCATGATTAACGTATTGTGTGTGGTCGATATTTTCAACGAAGGGGTCGATATCCCCGAAGTGGATACCTTGCTCTTTTTGCGCCCAACCGAAAGTTTGACGATTTTCCTCCAGCAACTTGGGCGTGGTTTGCGTTTATCCGATGAGAAAGAGTGCTGTACCGTACTCGACTTTGTTGGTAACTCTCGTCCCGAATACGATTTTGCCAATAAATTCCACGCCTTGATTGGCAAGAGTAATCGCGCGATTGGCGATGAAATCAAACAGGGCTTTCCTCATGCGCCTTTGGGTTGTCGAATCGAGTTAACCAAACAGACCCAAGAGATGGTGCTGCGCAATATTCAGCAGGCAATTTTAACCGCTAAGCGTTTGCAAACCATGATTCGCCAGTTCTCCATGAACTCCGATTTGCCGCTTACCTTGGGCAACTTCTTAAGATTGAACCCACAGGTCGATATTCACGATCTCTACAAACGAGATGCTTGGACCAACTTGGTCAATAAAGCGTTTGATAACGATGTCACCGCATTACCCAAACACATTGTTAATGGCATCAAGACTCGCGTGCTGACCTGTGATGATCGTGAGTATCTGCTCTCAATGCGTCATTTGTGTTTGAACGAATTTGAGCTGGCGGATGGTGACGCTCATTATGCTTTGATGTGCCATTACGACTTTTGGCAACAACCCGGTTCTAAAGTTGGATTTGCAACGCTGAAAGAAAGCCTGCAAGCATTAAAAGCGTTCGACTTTAAACAAGAGTTAGTGGATGTGCTGAACCAACAATTAGCCCAAACCAAGCATGAACAACCCGCTATGCCAACGCTAGTGGATGTACCACTTAAACTCCACGCACGTTATGCCCGAGAGCAGATTTTAGTGGGATTTGGTGCCACAACGTTTGATTATCAGCCGCCAGCACGAGAGGGGATTTTTGTTCTCAAAGACCGCAATATCGAACTGATGTTTGTCACCCTTGATAAGAACGAAAAGCAGTTTTCACCGACCACTATGTACCACGATTACGCGATTAACGAACAGTTGTTCCACTGGCAATCACAAAACAGTTCACGCCCCGATCGCGGCCGAGGCAAAGAGTACATCGAACACCAGAGCATCGGTAAGCGCCTATTTCTTTTCGTACGAGAGCAAAGTAAAGACGAATACGGCAGAACTATGGGCTTTGTGAACTTTGGGGAAGTCAGCTACGTCTCCCACACCGGATCGCAGCCTATGAATATCACATGGGAACTACACACCCCAATGCCAAACTTTATGTGGCAGCAGGCTGCTAAGTTGGCAATGGGGTAGTGGACTTAAGCGGTCCACTACTATCATCGCAGAGAGCATAAGTGTGCGGTCATTAAAGGGTTAACTTACTTTTTGACATAACTGTTTTCGTAGCTTTACTAAGTTAGCAACCCACAAATTACTTTAGGTATGGCAAGGCACTTGATGTTTTTTTCAGCATTAATGGTGCAGATCAACCTCTCCAATTCACTCAATTAATACAAAGGCTCTTTGAAATCCTACCTAAGTGAATATTTAAAATGAAACTAGTTCGATATAGTTCATCATATTCTTTTGATACTCTAATAGAGTGCTAAGTAAACAGTTCGTTAAGGTGATGAAATGTCGGTAAGTTTGGTAAAAGAACAAATTTTAGATTTCCTAAAAAGTGAAGAGCCTCAAGTATTAGCTATCCAAGGACGATGGGGTATTGGTAAGACTCATATATGGAAAAATAGTATAGAAGAGAACAAAACGATAGTACCTCAAAATAAGTATTCGTACGTCAGTCTATTTGGCGTCAAATCTGTCGATGACATAAAACGAACTGTGTTCGAAAACTCAATTGATCCTAAAGTTTTGGGTGAAAAAACCGACTTAGAGTCCATCAAAAAAAACTACAAAGCACTTGGTAAACAATACGGACGAAAATCATCAAATATTGTGAAAGACTTGTCTGGTGCAGGGGCTAATTTCGTACTGAAAGGTTTAGGTTCATCTGTTGACAAAATTTTCGACTCCGTGGCATCTGCTTTACTTACTGAGACTCTAATTTGTTTTGATGACATCGAGCGCCATAGCAAGTCATTATCTCTCCGCGATTTCTTAGGCTTAGTCTCATTCCTCAAAGAACAGAAAAAATGCAAGATCGTAATTCTACTGAATGAAGACTCACATGATCTAGAAGAGTACCAACAGTACAAAGAGAAAATTGTCGATAAGCAACTACACTATGAACCGAGCACAAAATACTGTTTTGATATTTCTACGAAACTTTGCGCAAAAGCTAATGATGAGCACCTCGAACAAATAAAAGCTGTTTGTGACCGATTAGATATTCGGAACATTAGAGTGCTAAAAAAAATAAGAATGCACATCGATACTGCTTTGTCTGTTACTACTGACTACGACAAACACATTAAAGAAGAAATAATTCAATCCATTATTATTCTATGTTGGTGCCACTATTGCCACAGCTCTGATAAATATAAAATACCCAGTTTAAATTTTGTGAAGAAACTTAATGAAACGTATGTAAATGATGATGTATTGGCCATTGCTGCAATGATTGAAGAAGAAAAAGAAAGTCAAAAAACTCGTTCTACAATTTGGAAAGATAAGCTCAATAGCCTAAATTACCCTAGCTTTGATCCAATTGTTAAGGTTCTATTGGATAGCATTGAAAAGGGTTATATCGACAAAGAGAGCTTGGTAGCAATTTGTGATGCTAAGCAGAATGAAATCAATATAATAAATCAAGCAACTGGCCTCGATGCTGCTTGGGAACTTTACCATGGCTCATTCTTAGATAACGCTAATGAAGTAGTAGATGCTTTTGTTAAAGGTATGACAGAAGCAGTAGAAACTGCAACTTTGTCTCAATACAGCCAAGCGATTTCGTTGCTTAGGAAGCTCAAGCAAGATGAGAAAGTGACTGAAATGATCAATCTCTACATAACTAGAAATGAAAAGAATCGCGAGCGCTTCAATGTAGAAAATACTGATTTAAACTTTTTTGGCATCAATGACAAAGAATATGTTGATGCTCTCAAAAAAGCGTTTGAACAAGGTGAAAAACAGGAGACACCAGAACAAATCCTCATTCGCCTAAGTGATAAACGGTCATATGATCGAAAAGATGTAGTTCAGCTAGCAAAACTATCTTCTGATGAACTAAAAAAACTATTCCTTTCTTTTAATGGAAAAGAATTAACCAAAAATATTAGAGCCTGTTTAATGCTTGCAGGTAGCAATGAAGATTTAATGAAGAATACTAAACAAGCATTACTAGAAATTGGCGATTTAAGCGACCTAAACAAAGCAAGGTTAAGCAAATTTAATCTATAAAACTGATATTAATATCAGGCTGATTTTTCAGCCTGATAATTTACTGTATGGAAAGTTTCGAGCGCTATAGGTATTTTGTTGATATAAGGAAATATTAGATCAAATTCCAAATCATATTCTTTGGCGAATTAGCTGTCGAAACACACTAAGGGCAGAAACGATTTAGAGATGTACCCGTCTTTAATTTACAAATATCATCACTCCCCCAAATACCCAACCAACCGATAATCCACTAGTTCTTTCACCAATTGACTCAATAACTCCACATGCTGTTCTTTCACCGCAAAGTTTGCTTGGTAGCGTTCATCCACTTGCGTAAACCAAGCGATGTTGGTTTTCTTGTCGGCTTGCATGGAAAAATGCACTGGGTTTTTCTCCCAATATTTTTGCCATTTAACGCCCGTGGTATCGGCAATGGCGACTTGTGCCTCTTTGCCTGTAAAGTCTTTTTGCTTAATGCTTGGATAACCATCGATGATCTTTCTGCTGCGTTGACAGAGTGCATCCACGGTGGGTGGATTAAGGAAACCATCTAAGCTGAGAAACGCTTCCAGCAAAATAGCTTTGAAGGATTTGGTTAAGCTGGTAGTTTGCACAGCGTAGAACAGAAAATCTCGGTGTTCAGTCACGACTTCTTGGAGTAAAGCATCGTCACTCATTTCGGCGACCAATTCACACCAACTGCCGTGCTGTTTATTGACCTTAGCAAAGCGGTCTTCTTTGTTGGCGATATAGAACTCCGATGCGCTCGGGCGGTGGCCTAAATAGGCGGCGAGAGCGGCAAAATCTTCTTTAGCGCTTGTACGTAATTGTCTTGCTAAGCGTTGCCAAAAGTCCACGGCTTGTGGGTCGATATTGATATAGGTGCCTTCGCCTAATTCTGGAGCAGGGCGGTCAATCTGTTCGCCACCTTTGGCATTTTTAATATCAATGCCAAGCCAGCTTTGTTTGCTGAAAAAGCTATTGTGGTTACCGATAAAGTCGACCACCACGAGATGCGTTTTATCTTGATGGCGGCGTAAACCACGGCCAAGTTGTTGCAAGAACACAATATTGGATTCGGTGGGGCGCAGCATCATAACGGTATCAATAGAAGGTAAGTCCGTTCCTTCATTAAATAGGTCGACGGAGAAAATAACGTCGATGTCGCCATTATCGAGCTGAGTTAATGCTTCATTACGGAGAACTTTTGAGCCGCTGTAGACCGCAATCGCCTTTTTGTTTTGCTGAGCAAAATGCGTGTTGAAATAGTCTGCCATGTAGTCAGCGTGACGTTTCGACATACAAAACGCCAAGGTGCGTTGCTGCTGGTGAATTTGCCAATGCTTGAAGATATGCGCCGCTCTTTTTTGCGTAGCGAATTGGTTCTCTAAGGCTTCAGGATCAAACTTGCCGTTACGCCACGGGATGGCTTGGTAATCGACACTTTCATCCCAAATCCCGTAGTAGTGAAATGGCACCAGAATCTTCTCGTCGATGCCATGCACCAAGTTACGCTCAAAGACCAAGTTGTTATGACACAGCGCCAAGATGTTGGCTTGGTCGGTTCGCTCTGGTGTTGCGGTTAACCCCAATAAGAATTTTGGTTCAAAGTAGTTCAACACGTTTTGATAGGTCGATGCGCTGGCATGATGAAATTCATCGATCACCACATAATCAAAATGATCTGGCGCGAACTGACTCAGATGCGACTCTTTGCCGATGGTTTGCACTGAAGCAAATAGCAGATCTTTCTCCGCCTCTTTTGCTTTGCCGTGATAGTAACCCGATGATTTATCGGGATGTACTTTGGCAAAGGTGCTTAATGCTTGGGAAAGAATTTCTTCGCGATGAGCAATAAACAACAAACGTTTTGCTTTCATCTGCTGAGCATCAAAGGCAGCGAGAAAGGTTTTGCCCATGCCTGTGCCCATCACGACTAAGCCACGCTCATAACCGTTTAAACGCGTAGTATTCAGAGCTGTGAGCGCTTCTTCTTGGGCTAGGTTAGGCCAGTATTCTGTGATTTCTTCTTCAGTTACAGCGAGAGTGATGTCTTTAAGCGCAGGTTGTTGGCGACGAGGAATGTAGGCATCAATCCACTCATCACTCAAAGTATTAGCATTAGGATGCTCAAAAATCGCATTAAACTTCTGACGAATATTAAAAAATTGCTGCTGAGTATGGCTATCACTATTGGCCTTATAATCGTAACGCAGTGTCCATTCATGGGCATTGGTCAGCGCTGGCCGACTGATGTTATTTGAACCAATAAAAGCCGAGCCTTCAGTGACAATGCCTTGCTCATTAGTGCGCACAAACAGATACGATTTCATGTGAAAGCTTTGCTTATCTGTCTCAAACACTTTGATTTGAACATCATCGCCTTCAAGAGCGAGCAAACCACGTAGAGCAACAGGTTCGGTAATGCCGAGATAATCAGACGTAAGAATACGCAGTTTCAACGAATGATGACGCTTGTTCTCTAGCACATCCAGTAATGCTTGTTTGATTAGCTCAAAGCCCGATTGACGAATAAACGACACGGCAATTTCGATTTCGCTTGCGTGATTGATGGCGTGCAAAAGCTGAGTTAATAACGGATCGTTATCACCCGTAGTGAGAATGTCGTGGTCGAGAGTAAGTAGTGACGTTGGCATAGGATTACTTCACCAAGATGGCATTCAGCCATTTTTCATCAGCTCTGCCAGCTCTGAGATCATGGGTGACCCAAAGCTCTTTCACCTCTAATCCCAATCCGCTGATTACTTGTTTTAATGAGGATTCGGTGAGGTTGGTAAACTGGCGGCCACCACGTTCCACTTCACCGTCGCCATATTTAAATGAGCAATAGAGAATGCCATTAGGCTTAAGCCAAGTAGCTAAATGAGCGAAGGTTTTTTCTAAGTCATGTTGCGGAACATGCAAAAGGGTGGCACAGGCCCAAATACCATGTTGGCTTTCTGGCGGTAACTGAAAATCAAGAAAAGTACTGTGCGAGATAGCATGACCCGTGTGTTCACTGGCGAGTTTAGCCATCTCTTTTGATGCATCAAATGAGGTGACGTTGTAGCCTTGGCTTAGAAAATAACCGGTATCTCGCCCCGAACCACACCCTGCATCCACCACGTGCGCATGCTTAGGTAAATGGGCTTCAAACGCTTGATATAACGAAGACATATCCACAGCAACAGTGTTGTCGAAAAACTCTTGGGCGTTTTGGTTGTAGTAGTTCGGGTTCATACTCAAATTCACACATATCTGGTACGGCTAAAGATACAGGAAATAACTTCATAAATTAATAGGTATTACGCTAAAAATTATAAGCATGTTGCTTTTAAAACAGCCTAGGAATAAAGGACTTGACGTTTCTTTACAATGGTGAGATATGGATCAACTTTCATAGCAATATCGGTTTGGTTTTCCAAGATTTGTCGCTTTAATGCGGATATAGACCTCTATTTCCGACAATGCTATGGCTGAACTCATTCCCTCTTTAAATTCTTGCCTATCCAAAATGGAAGCAGGAGAGAAGCGTCTAGCAAGGCGTTTGGAGTCATTGCTTGAAGATGACTATCTATGTTGGTTCGATATTCCAGTTGGCAGACAACGCCGCTACCCTGATTTTATTATTCTTCACCCCCAACGTGGTTTGCTATTTCTTGAAGTGAAAGATTGGAAAATTGATAACATATTTTCCTTTAACTCGAAATACGTAGAATTGCTCACCAGTGATGGAATTAAAACCTTATCGAATCCACTCGAGCAGGTTAGGCAGTGTGCTTATACGGTAATAAATAAGCTGGTTAAAGATCCGCAATTGCTTTCCAATAAGGCCAATTATGAGGGCAAACTTTGCTTCCCTTATGGATATGGAGTGGTGTTTCCTTTTATTACGCGTAAACAATTAGATGACGCAATTCCTCTTGATGCTCAAGAAAGTGTACTGCAGAGTCACTTAGTTATTTGTCGTGATGAAATGACAGAAACCATGGATGCAGAAGCTTTTCAATCAAGGCTATGGGGGATGTTTAACTATCAATTCGATTATGTTTTGACCCTGCCACAGATAGATAGAATTCGTTGGCATTTATATCCGGAAATACGCATTGCTCATCAGCAAGGCTTTCTCTTTGAGGAAGAGGAAACTGAGAGTAGTGATATCACAGTATCCGAGGCCATTCCGGATATTGTGAAAATTATGGATATTCAACAGGAGCAACTGGCTCGCAGTTTGGGGGAGGGGCATCGGGTCATTCACGGTGTCGCGGGTTCAGGTAAAACACTTATTCTTGGATATCGATGTCTTCATTTGTCTGAAATGCTGAATAAACCTATTTTGGTCTTGTGCTATAACATCACACTCGCTGCTAAATTACGAACATTCATCAGTGAGAAAGGCATTGGTAATAAAGTTCAGGTTTATCATTTTCACGATTGGTGTGGGCAGCAACTTAAAACCTACAACGTTGATAGATTGAAAGATGATAAGAAGCAAGTGTTTGAATTAAATGTTGAATCTGTAATTCATGGTGTAAATAAAGGGCTAATTCCTGCTGGACAATACGGCGCTGTTTTAATTGATGAAGGCCATGACTTTGAGGCCGAATGGTTAACGCTTGTCACTAAAATGGTCGACCCAACGACCAATTCTTTATTACTTCTATACGATGATGCCCAGTCAATTTATAAGAAGAAAAACGCACTTAATTTCTCTTTAGCAAGTGCAGGAATACAGGCTCAAGGCCGTACAACGATATTGCGTTTGAACTATCGAAACACGCGAGAAATATTGGAATTCTCCTATAAATTTGCTCAGTCCTATTTTGATGGTTTTAAGCATGAAAATATTCCCCTCATCAAACCGGAAGGTGCTGGTAATTCAGGTGATGAGCCTGTGTTGAAACGATTCGAAAGTCTCCACGATGAAGTGAACTTCATCTTACGTTGTATATTGCATTGGCAGAACAACGGTCGCTCTCTACATGATATTGCCATACTCTATCCGACTCATGAGTCAGGCAAAGTAATGGCGAGTGTTCTTAAACAACATGGAGTCGCTCATCAATGGCTAGCGACTCCTGAGTTTAAGAAAAAATATGATCCTAGTTCGGCTCAAGTTAGCCTTATTCCTGTTCGTAGTAGTAAAGGATTGGAATTTGATACTGTTGTTATGATGGACAGTAGTTATTTGCCAAAAGATAAGGATGAGGAAGTTAATACCGCACGTATCCTTTATGTTGGATTTACGAGAGCAACTCATCACTTGCTGTCGACTTATCATCGGCAGAATATTTTGAGTGAAAAATTGGAAGAGGCTTTAGGGTAAATTTCTCTATTTGTAAGGTAAATAGGTAGCGGCGTTTTATAAGCTTACAATATCCCATTCTCACGATTCGCTTTTATTCTGTTCTTCCCTTAATACGCAACCTGATAGTTCAGGCGCGGTTGGTTAAAACAGAAGGAAAGTGAATGCAACATTGTCAAAGTACTGTCTATTTTGGTGATCGCTACTGCGCAGATTGTGGCGAGCAACTTGAGTTTGTCCCTAAGTGTGTTGGGGTCGATGAGGTTGATCCTAATATCTTAAAAGAAGTGAAGGCTTATTATCCTAATGCTCGTGCGGTAACCGGTCAGGTGCTGGATTCGCGTTACTATAAACGCCGTTCGCGTGGTTCTAACCATGATGTGGAATACGCTTTTTGGTGGATTAAGTTACGCACTAGCGATGAACAAATCGTAGAAACGTCGATTTCTGCAGAGTCGCAATACACTCAATCGATTGGCCGTGGGGATATTCTCACGCTCTATTATCCAACTGAGATGACTTTGTATCATAAAGTGCAGGGCAAAGAAGCGAAGCGCTTTGTGAAAGATAACGCCGCGGTGCCTTGTGTTGTGGTGCATAAAGAAGAAGGGCAGACTTATACCGTAGAAAACATTTATCCAAGGCCACAAAAGAAAACAGCTTGGCTTTGGTTGGTGCTTGGTGCTTTAGTCGCTTTTTACCTGTTTAACTATCAGCGTATGCCAACGAACACGATTTTCGCTATCAGTGCCGTGGCCGCTGTGGCAATGCTGCTGTTAGAGATGAGCCGCAATAAAACCAAGTTTGCAAAGGCGATCAAGAAACATGACGCGTTGAATATGTCGTTCCAGCAGCTGTTGGGGATTCATCGCTATCAACTTGGCTATACCAATATTGCTCGGGTACCACAAAAATCGGACGTTATCTGCATCTCTTGTAATACCCGTTTACCGGATGACGCTCATTTCTGTTTTCACTGTGGAGCGAGCCAAATGATCGTCGAAGCGCCTTTGCTTTCTCATCAAAATCAAGCGCAAGGAAGCGGTGAAAATGAACTTATGGTGAGTGAAACACCAGAGGTGAATGCGCGCTTTTCGGTCTCTGAAGTGTACGCTCACCTTTCAGAACAATATTTGTTTCAAACTGATAGTAAATACTTACATCGTCATGTGCTAACCGCCGATCGCGAGGCGAAAGTGACCAACGAATTTATGCTCGGCAAAGTGATTGCGACGGATGTGAAAAACTCGGTCAGTGATATCACCACGGTAACGACTACCACGACCGAGACTCAGCATTATCGCGGTGGCTATTATTCACATTCGACCCATCAAACCAAAGAGAGTCGCTTTCGTTCTCGTAGCTCAGATTTACGCGGCAAGATAAAACTAGAGTTGGTGAATGGCGACACTTACACCTTGAGTGTTCAAGAGCAAATCTTAGGTGATATCGATGTGGGGGATTGGATTGCAGCGGCCGACAGTGATATTCGATTTGCTGAAGAGAACCATTACTCCTTTGAGTATTTCTATAACATCACCAAAGACAAAGTGTTCCATTTTAATGGGTTAGAAACCTACTCAGATAACCGTGGTAGTGCTGCTTGGTGGGGATGGAATGCACTGTTTGTTATCGCTGCTATCGGATGCGGTATGGCTGGCCTTTCACCTATATCGATGCTCGCTGCTGGTGCTTGTGTGTTGTTTAACGCTTTTGTGTGGATTAAAGCGCCACTCAACGGCATGCGAAATAGCCGCCAACGCCGAAACATCATGAAGCCGTTACAAGGACGAATCGCTCAGTTCGAAGCTTCACTAGAGAACTTGCGCAGTAAGCTTGAGGTGCTGGGGTGAGGTAAAAGCGCAGCACGGCTTTCATTATTTCTATCGGACATCCCTCTTTGATGTACAAAGGGGGATGTTTTTAAGTTAACTTGTTATTAGATGCTGTTACTCAGCCTCTTTATTTACAAGCCCCGACTTCTTTACCATTTTCAGCGAGTGGCTGAAAATGGCCTCTGAGACGTGTTTTGGAAAATCTACTGGGAGATTGTGTTTTACTCGCTCAACCGCTTTAGGAAACTCAGTCGCAAATTCTTCAAGAATCTCAGTCATCTTCTGTTTACTAAAACCACACTCTTCTGCGGTGGCAAGAAAGTGTCGAGGTTGGATCTTATCTAAACGGTATTTTTTCCCTTTTGATGCTTTTAATCCCATGGCGAGTTTTAACGAGCGAATGTTTAATCCTTTACCACCCAGCACTGTATAGGCTGAGATAATGTCGTAAAAAGGAGTGAGGTGGTAGCCACCTTGAGGCTCAATAAATATTGAAAAGTTTTTGGCATGACCATCGGTTGCACCAATAATCCATTGGAATACTTGAAAGCGCATAAACGCTTCTCGGTCTGCTAGCGCCTTCGATGATCCCATCAGTAAGTTCATGATATCTTTTATCGAGGGTCCGCCATCGGCTTCATATTTTATCGATGACGATAACCCAGATGCTTGGCACATATCTTCTTGAGGAATTCGTAATAGCCACGTTTTATCATTAGACCAGCGGCGATCAAATCGCTTGATTGCGATGGCTTTTACCTCATCACAGTGGATGATTTCTGCATCTGGAACGTCAAATCCCATTTCTCTTGCCAGTTGTAGGCATAAATACTCGTTCTCGACACTATCGCTCATATCCAACGTTGCACTTGGCTGTTTGATTTCACCGATAGGCAATTTGACGATGTGAGACGTTGGGGTGGAGCCTTGAGGGATGCACCATTGTCCATCCATTTTTAACAGTGCTGTTTTTTCTTGAGCGCCGGCAACTGAAATGCGGAAATCGTCTTCATCTTCCAGCATGCCTAGGGGAATGCTGGACTGATAAGAAATAAGGACGCGTTGTAATTTCTCTTTACTTAGCAGCTCAAAATCAAGCCGTTGAACATTAGGCTGGCTATCTGGTGTCATCAGCGATATTGCGCCGACACTGTCTTTACCAACGGCACAGAGTAGGTCAAATGCTTGGCGTGAAGGTGTTTGATATCGAGTTACGATACGATCACGAATCTCAGTTCTATCCGGCAATAAGTTATCAAAATAATTGATGACCTTATCTGAGGTATGCTTTGAATAACTTAACGGCAGAGACAAGGAAAGTGGACGCCCCATGGGCGAATCTACCCACGCTTTATCGTATTGAAACTGATGTGCTCCGTTGGGTAATTTGATTAACTCGCCAACCAGTAATCCATTCATGTAGGCATTGAGAGAAGCCATTACCACACCTCACCAGAAGGATCTTTGATGACGTAAGCTTGCTCTTTTTCACTGACAGTGAGTTGCAGTTCCAATGCCTGAATGATTTTGAAGACCGTTTTTAACTGCGTGGTGTCTGGGTGATTTTCAAAATTGGATAAGGTGGACTGCTTTATTCCCACTTTTTCAGCAAGCTCAGATTGGCTCAGAGAATGTTTAGTGCGAATAAGCTTTAATTGATTGGCCAATTGTTGCGGGCTATAAATCATGAAACGGTCCTTACCAAATTCCAAGTTGCATAAAATATATATCCCCTAATGGGGATAAGCAAGGTTTTATCCCTTAGTGGGGATAATAAGTAATTTATACCCTATAGGGGATAAATTGAGCTGCAAGAGTAAATACTGTTGCACTGTTAATAGATTCCTATTCAGTAGGTTAGGTAATACCAGTCATTATGGTGGGGGAGCCTGAGTTGGGTTTTTCCAACTAAATGAACCTTCGGTTTGAACACCGTGGGCTAAAGAGTAAGATAGCGTCTTTGCTTTTTTATATTGGAAATGGACCATTCCATGTCAAACCCCAAGATTACGATTAAGGATGTGGCGAAATATGTGGGGGTATCCGTTACGACGGTGTCCCATGTATTGAGTAATAAAGGAAAGATCTCTGCAGAGACAGCCCAAAAAGTGCTGCAAGCAGTAGAAGCGTTAGGTTACACCCGTAATCAAACGGCAGCCAATTTGAGAAATCAATACAGTCGCACTATTGGCTTGATCGTTAACGGCATTGATAGCCATATGCCCAATCAGTTAATCGCTGGAATCAGTAACACGTTGGAAGAGCGTGGCTACATGCTGTTTCTCACTCAGTGCCAGTATCAAGATTCTCTCTTTCACTTAAAGCTTAAGACGCTGCAAGAAAAAGGCGTCGATGGCATTTTGTTTGCGAGTGTGAATAACACCTTAAACCTTTATCAACTTGATTTAGAGAATTCGGTGCCGATGGTGTGCATTGCCGATCATGATATTGCTGAAACGATAGACAGTGTTGCGATAAACAATAGCCAAGCCAGTTTTTGTGCCACCGAGCATTTAATCCAACAAGGTCACCGCCGAATTGCTTATGTTGGTGGAGTAAAGGGAACCGCTTGTCGGAATGAGCGTATTGCTGGGTATGAATTGGCGTTGAAATCCAATGGCCTGAGTAAATCCATTTTGGTCGTTGAGGATAACAACCAACATCTTGAGCAAACTCTGCATTCGCTGTTTAGTCAGCATGCTCAAGTCTCAGCAGTGGTTTGCCACGATGCTGACGTCGCATTAGCTGTGATGAACTTAATGAATCGACTTGGTAAAAATATAGGACAAAGCCACGTCTTAGATGACCACGTGGCTTTGATCAGTATTGGTGAATATGGTGCATCTTCATTTAGCGATTTAGGCATTATGACTGTTCAAACCGATTTGTATTCGGTGGGGCAGTCAGCTGCGTTACGCATGTTGGCTAAGATAGAACGGCCACATTCACCGATTGAAAAAATGCTGATTAATTCAACCCTTATTTAATCACTTAGGCTGGGGCTGCATTTTTTGCTCAATGATGTTGGAAATGAATTGAGCCCTAGCACCAAGCACGACTTGAATGCCGACGTCACCGACATAAACAACGCCTTGAGCGCCGAGTTGGCTTAGCTGCTCTTTGCTTACTTCGTTTTTATCATTCACTTCAAGTCGTAAACGGGTGATACAAGCAGTTGAGCTGTGTATATTGGTTAACCCACCAATCGCTTCAATAACGTTATTGGCTAACGCTTGATCGTCTAGGTTATCGACTGAGTTAGTGCTTTCGGTTCTGCCTGGTGTTTTGACATCAAATTTACGGATGACCACTCTAAACACAAAGTAATAGATCAACCCCATTGGGATGCCGATGATGATCGCGTTAATCCAATGTGTCTGAAAGCCATTAAACGACGGCATGATCCCAAAAGAAATATAGTCAATCAGTCCGGCTGAGAATGATTTAGCAATGTGTGCCCCCATGAGGTACATCGTCATGTAGGACAAGCCTGCCATAATCGCATTGAAAACGTATAGCACAGGCGCAACGAAGATAAACGTGAACTCAACGGGTTCGGTAATGCCGGTTATGAAGCAGGTTAATGCGGCTGAAAATAGAATACCCGCAGCAATCTTTTTATTGCGAGTGTGGGCTTCATGATACATAGCAAGGCAAGCAGCAGGTAATGCAAACAGCATTAATGGGAATTCGCCTTGCATGAACTTACCCGCATCGTTGTAGGTGTTGGTGGAGAACGATTTCACCCCATCAGAAAGCATTTTGAACCAAATAGTCTGATCGCCAGTGGTCACTGTGCCATTTGGACCGATGTATTCCCCAAAAGAGAACCAGAATGACGGATACCATACATGGTGTAAGCCGAGTGGAATCAGCGCTCGTTCGACAAAGCCAAAAATGAAGGTTGAGAGAGCCTGATTATCGCCATTAACGATTTGTGATAACGCATCGATGCCATTTTGGACGTAAACCCAAACATAGGGCAGTATCAATCCCAAAACGAAAGAAAAGGCTGCTGTCGAGATAGCAACAAATCGTTTTCCTGCAAAGAACCCTAAAAATTCGGGAAGCTTCATATCATGAAATTTCTGGTAGCAAACTGCTGCGAGAATCCCTGAAATGAGGCCACCAAATACCCCCATCTGGAGGGTTGGTATCCCAAGTACCATGGCGTATTTTCCGCCGCTTGATGCCATTTCTGGAGTAATGTGCAGGAGCGAACTGATGGTTGAGTTGATGATTAGAATCGATACCGCTGCCGAAAGGGCTGCGATACCTGACTCACCCGCCAGACCAACGGCAGAGCCGATAGCAAACAGAAGCGGCAAGTTATCAAAAATAACGCCACCTGCTTGCATCATTAAATCAATACCAAACTTGTCTCCCAAAGCGAGCAACAGCCCAGCAGCAGGGAGAAGAGAAATAGGAAGCATCAAAGCTCGACCTATTAATGACAGTTTGGATACCGAGGTGGAAAGTGTTTTAACTAAATTGGCCATATTAATCCTTTAATTGAAGCACGATGAACACTGTGTTTGGTATAAGACCTAGTTTATACCTTCATAACAAGGAGTTAACCGGAGGAAAAACGTTTTACTTCGCAGGATTATTGAGGAATGTGGTGCTTTTTTATGTTCATCGAGGTTAAAAGTTCACTTAAATGAACTTTTAACTGGGTAAGTGGATGTTGAAATCTAAAAGTCCATTTTATTGTTCTTTTAGAACTTTATCCTCTAGTGGGGATAACGATTCAATTATCCCCACTAGAGGATAAGACCAACGTGGTCGGCTTACGGTCACGTTGGTTTTAACGCTGTTGTCTATTTTTTAGGCGCAGAAAAGTGCGGAATTTTACATTTTTATGCGCATAAAAGTGTGAATGGGCGTAGGGCAGAGTGCTCTAACTGCCTATTTTGCTCTTACTGTCTTTCGTCTTTTGGGGAGTCCATCACCACGGTGGTATTGAGTTCGCGCACTTGTTTTGATTCGCCAAGCACATCGGCATGAATGCGTTGAAAGTGTTTTAAATCGCGGGCTTCAATGCGCAGTAGGTATTCGTAAATACCGGTAATGTTGTGACATTCCACAATTTCAGGTACAGCCATAATGTGTTGCTGAAAGGCGAGCTGCGATTGCCTGCTGTGGTTATTGAGTCCAACAGAGACATAAGCGACCACGCCGATATTAAGCTGATCGCGATCGAGTATGGCGCGATAACCTTTGATCACCCCTGTGCGTTCAAGATCTTGTACACGGCGCAGTGTCGCGGAAGGAGAAAGCCCTACGCGTTCTGCTAGCTCAACATTCGATAATCTGCCGTCCTTGCGCAGCTCATGCAAGATTCTTTCGTTAAATTTATCCATGGGCAATATTGTTGTTTAATTAAGGCTAATGAACACAATATAAGCACAAAATTGCGCTGCATTCTACGTATCCTTTTGCTCATCAAATGATGTTACTTAAGGACAAAAAATGAATGATCAGCTGTTGGCATTAGTTCTGTTTGCTTTTGTTTCTACCTTTACCCCTGGCCCTAACAACATGATGTTAATGACTTCTGGGGCGAACATTGGATTTGCCCGCAGTATTCCGCATATTCTGGGAGTGGCTCTGGGGTTTGGCTTAATGGTGTTTTTGGTGGGGGTTGGCATGTCGGGCGTGTTTACTCGTTTTCCTATCGCGCACCAAGTATTGCAGGTATTAAGCGTTCTTTTCTTGCTCTATTTGGCAATTAAAATCGCGCGCAGTAAACCTAAATTGGAAACGCAAGCTTATCGCCCGATGACATTTTTCTCCGCAATGCTGTTTCAATGGGTGAATCCAAAGGGCTGGTCGATGGCGCTTTCAGCAGTCAGTTTATATAACCCTACGGCAACTTTATGGGGATTGGGTGTGATTACAGTGACTTTTGTGTTGATCAACATTCCTTGCTGTTCCAGTTGGGTTTATGCAGGAAAGAAAATCAGTCAGTTTCTTAAACACGATCATCATGTGCGTTGGTTTAACTGGTCAATGGCTAGCTTACTGGTGGCTTCAACCCTGCCAATGTTGGGTTAAATGGCATTCGCGATCACACTTCTGCTGAGATTTTAGGCGTGTTTCCCTTTTTTGTGTGGCGCGATGAGTACAATGAGACCTTTGTTGCTTATTCAAAGGTCTCTTCATGTTTGGACTTAAAGCCATTATTTTGCATGACTCGTATTACCGTGGCATTCGCACTCGGATTGATTGTTATGATCAAACCAATAACACCGGAGATAACGGGGCAGGCAAGACCTCCGCGTTAACGCTTATTCCTATTTTCTACGGGCAAGAGCCGCAAAAGTTGGTCGATAGAAGTGCGGATAAGGTGTCGTTTGTGGATTTCTATCTGCCACGCGATCAGAGCATGGTGGTGTTTGAGTACGAGCGTAAAAGTGGCCCTTGCTGCGTGGTGATGTACCGTAAAAACAGCAACACTTTTGCTTATCGATTTATTGCAGGCTCGGCGGATGCGGCTTTGTTTAGCCCAGCGATGCAGCGCCATTTTGATGAGGGTGTTGAAGCGCGCATTTTGCTCCGTCAGCATGTTACTCAATACGGTTTTGAGGTGTCGAACCAATACGACACTACGCGCGAATATCGCGCTGTATTGCAAAATGATCATCGCCGTTTAGGGCGTGGCAGTAGTGGCGTCAAAGCCCTTGCCGATGCGGGGCGTTACTGTCTGGGTGATGCTACAACCCATATGCAGCACATGGAGGCATTAACCTCGGTGGTACTCAAACATGATCGCTTGCTAGAGCAATTTAAGATCATGTTGGTCGATAGCTTTCTTGAAGATCAGCTATCGATTCCTGAATTACCTTATAGCCCGAAAAACCAAGGCTTAATTCGTGACTTAGAAGCGCTGGATTCGTTTCGTTCCCGAGAAAACGTGTTACGTAAGTTGGTGGGTGAATACGATTCCTTAAAAGAGGATTGGCAATTTTTGCTCTCTGCTTTCCCTGAATTGCAAACCTGGCAAAGCCAGTTAGTAAAACAAAAAGCGGAATTGGAAGAGCAAGTTAACCAAATTGGTCAGCAGTTAAAACAGCTTGAAGAGCATTACCAGCAGCAACGCCACGCGTTACGCAGTGAAAAAAGTGATACCGAGGGCAGTTTAGAAAGCACGGTAAAAGCGCTTAATTTACTGTATGAACAGCGCGATAGCTGGGAACAAGAAGAGATTCAACAAAAACAAAATGACATTGAGGCATTGCCGCAGTTTGAACAAAGCCTGCGTGATGCCAAGCAGCATTACGATACCCTGTTAAAACACGTTTCTGCGGAAGAAACCAAGATGCTGCGCGCCAAAGAGTCGTTGCAGCAGAGCCACCAAAAACAGCATGCCGAATTGGATCAGAAGCTGAAATCCAAGCTGCAACAGCAAAGTGAGTTGGTTAAACGCCATCATCAACAGA
Source organism: Vibrio porteresiae DSM 19223 (assembly GCF_024347055.1). NCBI lineage: Bacteria > Pseudomonadati > Pseudomonadota > Gammaproteobacteria > Vibrionales > Vibrionaceae > Vibrio > Vibrio porteresiae. The sequence continues at coordinate 2,776,185 of NZ_AP024895.1, read as the reverse complement.
TAAGCGACTATCTTAACGAGCGGCAAAAAGGTCGCAATGCGCTCCTTGAACAGCACAACGAATCGTTATTAGAACTCAATAACTTGGTGAGCGAAAAGCAGAGCCAGTATCAAGTGGCGAGTTATTTCACCGAGCCAGAACAGCAAGCCATTTCGGCTTTAGAGCAAGATCGTAAATCTGCTCAACAGGCATTAAATGAGGCGCAAGCCGCATGGCAGCAAGCGTTACTTGCCGAAAGCAATGCCAAAAACGAGCGCGACGAACAGCTTGATCTGCTTAGGCAACAAAACCATGAACTGGACAAATTACGTGAGCAGCAAACCGCGCTCTCGCGCCAGCTTTTTCCAGCTGATAACTCCCTGCATGCCTTTTTGAAAAACGCTGATCGCCCTTGGCAACAGCACATTGCTAAGGTGCTCGATCCGCAGTTATTCAGCCGCAAAGATTTGCAGCCTACGTGGGGCGAAGAAAGCGCAACGGTCTTTGGTTTGGTGTTGGATGTGTCTGTATTAGGTGAGGCGAGCATCACCACCAATGAGGCCATACTGCAAGAGCAACTGCAGGACGTTGAGGGTAAGATTCAGCTCAAACAAGAGATGATTCAACGCGTTGATAAAGCACTGCGTGAAGCGAAAAAGCATCTCGAAACCTTGATGGTGACGCGAACCACCGCCGAACGGCAGCAAAAGAAACAGCAAGAGCGTTTGCAGCAAATTGAATTGCGCACCGAAGAAGCCAAAGAGAGTGCTAAGTTAGCAGCACAAGCACGCATCGAACAGGCAAAACGGGTATTAGAGCAAGTGCAAGCTCAGCTCAAACAGTATCAGCAGACGACAAAACAAGAGCGCCAAGAGTGGGATGCCAACACGCAAGCGCAAAAGCTGCAAATAGAGAGTGACCAAAGTGCTGATGCCGCCGATCTCGATGAGCAGCTCAAACATATCCAACAGCAAATCACTCATGCAGCGTTGCAATTTGAACAGCGCATCGCCGACCTTGAAGCTGCGTTTCAGCGTGCTTGCGCCCAAAAGGGCATTGATGAAAAGGTATTAATGGTTGCCAAACAAGCGCTTGAAGAGGCGCAGCAGCGAGTTGATACGGTGGCGCAATACCGTGAGCGGGTCAATCAGTATCAAGCCTGGTTGATAACCGAGTGGTCGGGGCTGACGAGCAAACAGCAAGCAGAGCAAGCGTTGCAACAAACGCTGTTTACTATCGAGCAGCAATTGGTGCGTCATCAAACTGAGTATGACAATCAGACCAAGCAGTGGCGCGCGGATCAGCAAACCCATTTAACGACCTTGAGAGGGATCAATGACGAACTCAAGCGCATTGAACATATTGCATCGGATATCCACGCATTAGAGCAAGAGTTACCGACAGATTTCGTTAGCCAACCTGTGGTAATGCCAACCCATCGCCAGCATGTGCAAGACCAGTGTGAAACGCTGCTCAAACGTAGTGAATCCGGTCGGATGAATCTGCGTAAGCAAGTTCTTGAAATTACTACAGAGTTGCAAAGCTTACCTCCGGCTACTCAGATGGGCGAATTTTGGCGCAACATCAGTGATACGCGACGTCAAAGCTCGCATCATGTGTCATCAAGCACGACTTATCAGTTGGAGGTGATTGATGATATTAGCCAACTGATTAATGAATTTATTCCGCAAGCAGAGCGGTCGATTATCAGCAATATCGCCTCGTCTGGTAACCTGATTGCTGAATATCACGACACGTTAGAGCATCTCAACCGCAAAGTGAATCAAGTCTCGAGCATGCTTAAAGAGAAGGTCTACACCCAACACACGTTCCCAGCGATCAGCGATATTGAAGTGCAGCTGCGCTCGAAAGTGGCGGAGTTTGAAATGTGGCCGCTGCTCAAATCGTTTAAACAAGTGTGGGATAACTGGGTAGAGCAAGGACAGCAATCGTTGCCTAATTCGATGTTTATTCAGGCGCTCACAGAGCTGTCGGAAACCATGAAACGCTCACATATCAACAGTAACCTCTATTCGCTGGTGGATTTGACCATCTCAATGCGGGAAAACGGTCGTCCGGTGCATATTCGCACCGATGCGGATTTGAAAGGGGCGAGCAGTACCGGTATCTCGTTGCTGGCGGTGATTGTGGTGTTCTGCGGCATGACGCGCTTTTTGTGTCCTGACGAACGAGTGCGCATTCACTGGCCGTTGGACGAAATTGGCCGCTTATCGGGTGCGAATATTGGGCGTTTGTTTGAGTTAATGCAGCAACACAACATTGCGCTATTTTGTGCTCAGCCCGACCCAACGCCAACACTCAGTCGCTATTTTGTGGTGAAAAATGAGTTGGATAAAAAACGCGGCGTGAGTCGTTATCGTCCCGCGTTAGCGGCGGTTGGGCATAATCCACTGTTAGAGGAAGGAGAAGATCATGAGTGATCGTTTTACGGAAACCATTGAACGGCTCCTGCAAGGTGAGGTGATTTGCCATTACAGCCAGCCGGGGTTGACCCAATATTTGGCGCAGCCTCTGCATTTTGATGAGGTGAGCCAGTTCTTACGGCGCATCGGTCGCGTGGTGTTAGTCACCAATGATGAGCTGGGGTATTACTGCGGCTATCTGCAACCGGAAGAGCACAAAGCGAGTATTCGCCGCCAGTTTGAATTGGTGAGCGATAAACTCGATGGTTTGGTCAGTTGGTTGCGTTTAGCGCGCATGGCGCAAAATCTCGATCGCCCAATTGTTGCGGGCGATATTGTGAAAGAGGGTGAATTGCTGGCGGAAATGGAATCTTCACCCGTGTTGCAAACGCAATTAGACGATGTGGCGCACAAGCTCAATGTGGGGCGTAAAGAGAGCACTCTGAAAGTGAAATTGAGCAAGGTATTCGATTATTTGAAAGATAACGGATATCTGATCGCGATTTCGGGCACAGGTTCGGTGTATCAAGCTACGGCGAAATGGTCGCTGCTCTACGAACAGATGGATTTTGTGCTGCGTTTTTCGGGGATTGAAGAACCGACTGAAGAGACGCACATTCAAGGAGAGATGTTCTAATGAGCCGAAAGCAATCGCTAATCAGTGCCTTTGGAGCCTTGCAGCGGCATGGCGAGATCATTGCTGATGCGGCGTTTGAAAACAGTGGCGCTTTGCCCGTTGACGAAGATGGTTTGAAAGTCGCGGAGCTGTTGGTCAAGCATCGTTTGGCTTTTCGTACCGAAGGATTTGGCACTCAGCTTAACAGTGCGGTGATGCGGTTATCTCACCATGTAACGAAAAACTATCGCTTAAAACTTTCGAGTGGTGCGGTGGCCGACTTACTTGATGGATTGCGCGAAGCGTGTGAAGGGTATCGCATTGCTTGTCAGCATCATGAATCGGTCGATCAGCAGACCTACGAAGCGGCGATTTATGAGCAAGTGTTTGAACTCTCTGATTTGCTGTTGGAGCTGGTGCAGCAGTTTTCTTACCGAGTGCACAATGAGTTCAGTGGTATCACCAGTTTAACGCTGAAAATTCGTGAAAATGAACGTTCTCTCAATGAAATAAAGCGGCTTAATGATCTGTTTGCTGATTTCAATATCAATGAGTTAAGTGAAATGGCGGGCAGTGATTTGCTGCTTAACCGCTTGTTGCTCAAACAGTTGAAACAGACCATGGATGTGTGCCGCAAAGAGCTGGTGGCGACATCGGCGTTGCTGCGAGATGTTCTAGCAAAATTGCAGCGCGATTTGGCTAGCGCCAAACTCAATCGCTTGGTCGATACTTTGTATGCCCATTATCAGCGTGTTCCGACCTTTAAGCCTGATTTGTCGTTGGCCGACGATATGCCCAGTGCGCTAACGCGAGTTGAGCCACTGCGGTTTGAGGCGGCTGCGGATTTACACTCTGAACAGTACGCCTCGTTTTTAGATACGCTCGCGCAAGAGGCGTGTGCTAAACGCAGTTCTTCTAATGATGGAGCCGGGAAAAACACCGCGGTGATTCCCGTTACTGCTAACGAGCAGAGCTGGGAAGATGAGCCTGTTGACCCGGTTTATCAAGCGGTGGAGTGTTTCTTTGATGCGTTAACGCAAACGCGTGGCCCTTATGATATGACGGGCTCGCACGCTTATGAGGTGTTGGCTCCCGATGTGGAATTTGATATTTGGCTGATGGCGTTAGTCAGCCATTTTAAAGCGCAAGGAAGTGCACTCTCTAAGCAATTGAATTTTGAGCGAATTGAACGAGAGCTACCGGGATACTCGGGTAACCACTGGATTGATGATGTGCGTTTTTCGCGGCGCTCATCTTTTGAGTAAAACGAGCTGAAGATGGATAAACGAACTCTCACTCTCTTGCAGGGGATTGTGCAACACCGTAAGCAGGTGGCAAGTGCCAGTAAGGCTTTGCGCGATTTTTCTGAGCACTACGGACTAGGTCAGTTACGTGGCAAAGAGATGCACTTTACTCACCAAGAACTCGATGAGATTCATCGGCTATTGCAACTCGAAGTGGACGCCAATGTGCTGCAACTGACGCTGCCCCAAGAGCGCATCGCCACTTCTGCGCTGGTGGATGATGAAAAATGGGCCACGGGCAATGTGTTTGGTCAAGTGCTGACGGTGGCGCGTGCGCACCATCTTCCTATTCGCCTCAAGCATGGTGAGGTGACGACCCCAAATGACACATCATTTAATGTGTTACCCGAGCAGCTAGATCTCACTGTGCCTTTGATGGTGATTGAAAATGGTTCAATGCTCACCCAGTGGTCTGGGTGGGTGTCCTGTCTACCGGAAACGTTGCAACACTGTTTGCTGGTTTATCGCGGCCATGGCCGTAATCAATCCCATCTCAAACATCTTTTGTCCCAATTACCAGAAGATCAATCTCCACGCTTTGGGTATTTCGATTTTGATTTGGCAGGGATTTTAATGGCAGAACGCTGGTATCAACAAACGGGCGCAGTGCCAATCTTGCCGGTTAATTATGCGGAATTTCCAACGCTTATTGAAAATCAGACGCTGCGAAATAAGCACGCTACGTTCGTGAAACAGGTACAAAAATACGGCAAGAACCCAGAGTTCTCTCATCCTCAGCTTGCCAACGTTTATGATTTTATTGTTGAACATGAACTTGCCATCATGCAGGAGCAATTGGCAGCGAAAGGAATCAAATTGAGTCAAGTTTAAAGCGACAAGAAAATGATGGGTTAGGTCGGTTAGGTTTTCTTTAAATTGTTATGTTCAAGATAGAAGAAAAAGGCTACGACCGACATCGTAGCCTTTGTACTTCTATTCAACGCCAAGAAGTTGAAACTTAACTTTTAAACTCTGAACTTCGATACTTGCCCATTTAGCTCTAAATACACGTTGTTGAGGTGGTTGAACTGCTGGCGAATCTCTTTTGATGCGCGGTCCACACCGTCGGTTTGGTCTTTCATTGAAATCAGGTTCTTGTTGATTTCGTTAGAGACACTCGATTGCTCTTGCGTGGCTAGAGCGGTTTGCTCCGACAGATCACGTACTGAGTTAAACGAGCTATTAAGCGCATCAAAGACTTGAATCACATTATCAAAGTTACTGACTGCGCTGGTGGCGTTGTTTTTACTGAGTTTAATGGCGGCAAACGCATCGGACACACTGGCGGTCAGTTGGCTGATCATCTGTTCAATTTGATTGGTACTTTCGCCGGTTTGAGTAGCAAGTTTACGGACTTCATCGGCGACCACCGCAAAGCCACGACCAAATTCCCCTGCGCGAGCGGCTTCAATGGCGGCGTTGAGCGCCAACAAGTTGGTTTGTTCGGCAATTCCGCGAATCACTTCCAGTACGGATGAGATGGCCTCTGAGTTTTTCTCTAACTCTTCAGCTTTCGTCATGGTGATGTCGATGTTATCGACCAGCGAATCGATACTGGCGTGAGAAGATCGAACTACGCCGCGACCGCGATCAATATGGTCGGCCGCTTTAGTGGATTCATCGGAAGTATTGGACGCCACATCCGCCATTTGCTCATTGGCCATCGACATCTCACTGGCTGCACTTACGATGGAATCGCTTGATTCAACCAATCTTTGGGTGATGTTGCTGACGGAGTTTGCTACGGCTTCGAGTTGATGAGTGGAATCCCCTAATGCAGCACTTTTCGACTGGATTACTTTCATAATCGCCTGCAAATTGCCGACAAAGGCATCGAACTCATGGGCTAAATCGCCCAATTCGTCTTTCGCTTTCGAGTTAATGCGCGCGGTCAGATCCCCATCGCCTTGCGAAATCTCGCGAATACGTTGGGAGATATTATTGACGTTTTGCGTGATGCGCTTAGGCATGTAGTAGCCAATTAAGAAGGCAATAATAAAACCGATAATCACAATGATGATGGCGGCTTGCTGGTAGCCTTTAATTTCCTCGACGGTTTTTTGCTCCATTAGCAAACCATATGCTTTAACTGCTTCACCCGCGCTATCGAGGAGATCTCGAATACGCTCAAATTTCTCATCTGTGGCGGTCAATATATCGTTTTGGCTTACTGATGTTTTCAGCTCATTGGAGTCCATTAACGCCGAACTCTCTTTAAACCAGCCCGCGAAAAGGTGATCAAACTGGGCGTAAGGGGAGACAAAGTCTGGTTCGGGAGACATTAAGGTGCGATAAGACTGAAAACGGTTGATAGCCTGTAGTGCATTTTCTTCAAATTCACTGCGGTTTTTGGCTATGTCTCCAATGCCTGTGAGTAACTTTTGCTGAGCGAGACGTGCTTGATATAAGTCACGGTCAGCATTGAGCACTTCCGCTAGGGCATCAAGGTAGCGTTTGAGTTGTTGACGGTCGGTATCTTCACTACTGCGACTTGACGCATGGACCCGCAGTTTTGCCTCGGCTTGGTCAAGCAAACTGCGTAAGGTGAAAAAGTCTTTATCAATAGCAGTGAGACGCTCATTGATAGCCTTGTTCGCCGTATAAACTGATGAGACGTTTTTACTGCTTTGTAACCAATCATCATAGAGTTGGTCGAAGTTACTAAAAGGGCGAACCAATTCTGGTTCGTCGACCAAATATTTACGATACCGCTGAAAGCGGTCATACACTTGTTGTGCGTTTTCGTGGAAATCTTGCAGCTGCTGCACTTTATCGCCGAAATTAGAGAGCATCTCTGCTTGGGCTAAGCGTGCTTGGTAGATATCTCGGTCCGCATTGAGTACCACTGCGATGGCTTCAAAATAGGACTTGGTTTGTTTTTCCATAGCTCGCGCTTCTATCTTGGTGATGACTTGCATAAAGACAAAAATCGCGAGAACTAATACAGCGAGTAAGATGATGGGGAGCATCATCTTTAATCTTATTGAATGAACTCTCATGCCAACCTCTTGAACGAATCAATATTTGCAGCATCGTTGTGATTGTTTTTTGTACGAATTCAGTGTAGTAACGCCTATGCTACTGCGCAAATATCAAACAGTTTTATTATTGGGATGTGTGAGGTGAGCGATGGCAAATATCGGGACAAAAAAATCGGCCTCACCGAGTTGGGGTTGAGGCCGATTCACGCAAAGCGATGCGATTACGTGGTGATTAGAGTTCGTCGTCTGGGACAATTCGCAGCGGGAGCACATCACTGTCGGTGGTGATGATTAACGAGTTATCCACTCTTAAACAGCTGCCGCCGTAACTGCCACTGACTGCAAATGTGCACACTTGCACTCGATAACCATCGATTTGAGGTAAACGCCACAACTCTTGATAGATGTTGTTTTGATGAGCGAAGCGCCCTTCAGTTTGCCCTAATTGTTGTTGATGTTTATCGACCAAGAGTATGTTGTCGCCACAGCGTCCGGCAATCGGTTTGATGACGTAACCGCGCTGTTTTAGTTCGTCGGTGAGTTCAAACGAGCAGTCGAGCAAGTAGCGATGTTCAGGGAAGAGATCCCAAAGCACGGGCAAAATCGCTTTGTTGCTGGGAATCAGTGTCCAAAGCGGCTCGTACACTTGCACGGTTGGACGCAGCAGTAAATCGACCAAACGTACTGGAGAGTTAGGTTCGCCAGTGCGAATGGGTGGCGCGCGGTCATCGTCTTCACATTCGTGGCGAATTTGATCGAGCGCGGTTTCCCATGCCCAAGTCTTCCACACGTAGGTAATGACTTCGTTGTCTTTGTCGACCACTTCACCGGTGTCGTTCCAGTGCAGTTGGTCAAGGCCGCGGATAATTTTGCTGCGTATACCTGCTTTAGTGATGGCACTTTGCATAAAGAGAGCATGATAATTTTCTTCTTTATCATCGTCTTGCAAGATATGAACTGTACCTTTGGCATCGCTATGACGCCAAGTTTCCACCAAGGCGGAAAGCAAATCTTCGCCCGCATCATAGCCATCTTCACAGCCTGCCTGTTTTGCCCATAGGCCTTGAATCAAGCCAGCTTCGGTATGACATGACGCGGAGTCGGCATTGTATTCATACACTTTGAGCCCTTTATGGGTGAGGCAAAAGTCGAAACGGCCGTTAATCATTTGGTGGCGGCGAGTTTGCCAAGAACGGCGTAGGCGAGGCCACAATACTTTAGGAATATTGAAATGCGCCATCAATTCATCATCGCGCAGCACTTGCTCTGTGGCATGCAGGTACATTAAGTGCAGCTCATTGGTCGCGCGAATAAGTTCACGTTCAGCGGTTTCTGATAGGCGGAAGTAACGCAATTGCTCTTGGGGAGATTCGGTAAGGAAATCACCGCCCATCGCTTGGGAGAAGGTTTGTTGCAGTGGATCTTGATGATCTAGCCAAGGCTTGCTGAACTGGCCTTTGTCTTCAACTAGGCGTGAGTTCATATCAAACAGCGCGGGATTTGACCAGTGAGTCGGTTCGGCATGTTCTGTGTCTTCGGTTTGAATCATCCAACCCAACACGCGCGCTTTACTCCAATCTTCAACAATGTGGAAAGTACCGCTTTGCGATTGTTCTAAGGTCAGCTCGCGACACCATTGTTGGCCTGTGGGTAGCTTACAATGTTCGCGGTTTTGCTCTGCGATACGAACTTTGTCGTCCAATACTTCAGTGATGACGGCAACGTGGCCAGTGACATCAAATTCGCCATACGCAGACCATATCAGCAGCGCGCCAACTTCGGGTTTTTTCTGCGTTCCGTTTTTAAAGGCTTGTAGAGGTAAGAGGGCGTCGTCTTCAACACGGCGTAAATGGCGAAGGGAGAAAATATCGTAAGCCATTGGTACGTCGGTAAAAACAAGACCACGATTGAGATAAAGCCAACGGCGAGCAAATTCAACACATTGCCATTTGTGGCCCATATATTCATTACCGATGTAGCTGCGGTAATCCGATCGATGGCGAAACTCGGCTGGATCAGCACTGGTGTAATCGCTGGAGAAGATAGCCACGCCCCCAGGAGCGTGGCCGAGCACAGTGCCAAAAGGTTCCGGTGGAAACTGTAATTTGTGCAAAGCAAATTCCTTAGTTATAGAAAACTGACTGGTAAATGCAACTAATCGCATTATAACTCTGCTATTGGATAGGGAAAGGGCTAGCGGGGAAAAGTTTATGGCTCTTTGGATAGGCCATAAATGATAGGAAATTGAGCGGGTTAAAGACCAAATGATCTGGGAAGGCAAAGCCGTTTGTCTTCCCAAAAGCTTCTCTTTTAAAGATGAGACAATAAAGGAGTAGGAGTGGTTTTAGGCCAAACAGTAATGAGCAGAAAGAGCCCGTTAAGCAGGATCTAACAGTTTGAGAAAAGTGGTGAGCGCTGGGTTATCAGAGGTCTCTTTATAGACAAAACTGAGCGAGGCGCGCTGAGACAGCATATCTAATGAGGTATAACGAACTTGATCTGAGTGCCGAGAAAAATGACGCTCGTTGACTATCGCAACACCATAACCGGCGGCCACTAAACCTAACATGGTATTCTCACCATGTGCCCACTGCACGGTTTGTGGTGCCCAACCCAGCTGTTGGAACAGAGTTTCTTGCCACTCAAAATAGAACGGGTCGGCACTTTTCGGTAAGCGAATCGCAGGCAACTGATTAAGTTCATCGATGGATATCGCAGAAGAAATTTCCCGTTCCCAGCTAGCAGGGTAGGCGAGCACTAAGCGATCTTCACTGATGACTTTGGTCGCGTATTCAGCGGTAAGCTCTGGATAAAAATAGATAAAGGTGCCATCAATTTGTTCCAACTCAAGTCGTTTTAGCAGGACGACCGGCGAATCGGAAAACACTTCTAATTCTACTTGCGGATTGTCTATACGAAAGTGATTGATTTGATTGGTCACTTCGCCTTGCCACAAAATGAAGTCAGGCGCGCCTAAAGCGAGCGAACCGTATTCCGTTTTCGCGAACTGACGTACTTTAGCATTGGCATCTTCGATTTGACGAAATATGGCACCAAGGTGTTTTTGGTACACTTTCCCGGCTTTATTTAATGACAAACCTTTGGGCAAGCGATCAAAGAGTTGCACTCCAAGTTCATCTTCCAATTCCTTGATTTTTCGAGAAATGGCCGGTTGAGTAACATGCACCTTTTTCGCCGCAGAGCGGATGTTTTGTGTTTCGGCTACAGCCAGAAAATATTTAAGATGACGTAATTCCATCGTTTCACTTCTAAATCGGCATCGGTTGATAACTATATATCAATTTCATTGATTACAAATAAAAAGCATTATCATTTCGCAATTGAGAAAACCAACCCAATGGTTCTTATCGGTTCTTGCGAGTGGAGAGTCGAGCTCATCCGTGTTTTGACAGTAATGTGGACAACGCTCAATTTTCAATAACTCAAGTCATCGAATGCGTCGGGTAAAGAAATGGCCTCTTTATCTCGACAAGTTTGGTTTAGCTTTGACTTGAATCCGCTCATCACATCCGCAGATAACAACCATGCTTTATCGCTAAACAAAACACAGCCAGTTTGGAATTTGATTGAATGCCAATATCTTGGACGGATGAGTCTTGCGTGATCATACCGTAAATAGAATAAGGCGTCTGAATTTTATCTTGGTCTCATCCCGTGATTTTTCGTTTATATGAAATTAAGCGAATGAAATAAATGGGAAGGGAAATAAAAAATCAGCATGAAAGACATGTGTTTTGACGTTTGTAAAAAGTAGCGAAGGGAATTGGGTAACTCATTAATTTAAAAACTTATTAAAAAAATTATTACAATTTACCAGCGTAGGATTTTTATTATGGGCGTTATGAAAAGTGGAACGTGTTCAGGTAAAACACGTTATAACCCAAGACATTTGCTGTTGTGTTGTTTCCCTGTATTAGCTTATTCAGGGGTTGCGTATTCTCAAGATCAAAATAATAGCGATGATAAAGAAGTAGGCCGTATCAATACTATTTCGGTTTATGGTCAAGCTTTATCCGACGATTCACAAACTACCGTACCTAAAGAATTATGGGTGGGTGGTAAAGTGGCGACTAATGTTCTCGATACACCTGCTTCTGTTTCTGTGATTACTCAAAAAGAGATGGATCAGCGTGACGTTGCTACGACGGAAGATATTCTGCAATATTCTCCAGGTTTGCTGACGGATTATTACGGCTCTGATGACCGTAACGATTACTTTAAAATCCGTGGTTATGAAGCAACGACTTATCGCGATGGCATGACGCTAGGTTCTATGCGTGGCGTGCGTGAAGACCCTTACGCTTTTGAACGTGTGGAAGTGATTCGTGGTGCGAACTCTACCTTGTTTGGCCCAGCAGACCCTGGTGGTTCAGTGAACTTTGTGAGTAAACGTCCTAAGTTTGAACGCTTTGGCTCAAGTTATGTCTCTTATGGTTCATTTGACCATAAAGAGATGGGGCTTGATTTTGGCGATACCATCGATGATGAACAAACGGTCGCTTATCGTCTTACCACTAAAATCAAAGACAGTGATTTAGAATACGATCACTCTAAAGATAACTCTCAGTTTGTGATGGCGGGGCTGTCTTGGCAACCTTCACTCGACACGACTGCGACCTTAATTGTCGATTATCTTGGTCGTGACGGGACACCTAACAGTGGTGGTTATCCGATGGACAAAGAGTACGATCGCAGCGACTTTTTTGGCGAGCCTGATTACAACAAACACAATGTTGACCGTGCGAACGTCACCGCGCAAATTTCCCATTATTTCGAAAACGGCATGAAATTAAGCGGCAATCTGCGTTACAGCCATTTACGTGATGATTTTGGTTATATCTATCTGTATGACTACGAAGGCCGAACTGGCAGCGATATTTCTCGTTACTATTTTGGTACAGACACGGATTCGACCCAGATCATTGGTAACACCATTTTGCAATACGATGCGAGTTTCGACCGTATCGATAGCAGTTCGTTAATTGGTTTGGAATATCGTAATTCATCGACTCATGAGGTGGATTATTATGGCTCGGCAAGCAGCATCAATATCGATAATCCGACGTACAGCGGCGCTCCAACGACTGGTGCTCCGTACAGCGATACGGATTTAGACTCGATTACTAAGTCTATCTTCTTGCAACAAAACCTATCGCTTGATAGCCGTTACATCTTAACCGTAGGTGTACGTCATGACTTTATGGATCTCTCCAGTCGTGACATTGACAATACCCTAAGCAAAGATGATTTTTCTGAAACGTCTTTACGCGCCGCTTTGACTTACAAAGTATCGCAAGAGTGGTCAACTTACATCAGCCAAGTGGAATCTGTTGCTCCACCAACGATTGGTGTGAAACCTGAACGTGGTAATCAGATCGAGCTGGGTGTGAAATACTCCCCACAAGAGATTAACGCGCTATTTTCTGCAGCCATTTATGACCTGAAGAAAAAAGACGTGACCATGGCGGTTGTGCAAGACAACGGTACGATTGAGAAAAAAACCATGGGTGAAACTCGCGTACGCGGTATTGACCTAGAGATGAAAGCGGAAGTGGCAGAAGATTTCAACGTAACCGGCGGTTACTCTTACATGAAATCGAAAGTGATCCGCGGCAGCTTAAGCGATGGTTCATCGATTGAAGGCAATGAATTTGTTGCAACACCAAACCACACCGCTTCGCTTTGGGGTTACTACACGCTACCTATCAAAACCATGGATGTAGGTTTAGGTGCTCGTTACATCGGTAGTTACTACTTCGATACTGACAACACATCGAAGAGTGAAGCCGTCACCTTGTTCGACGCTGCGTTCTCGTACCGAATCAACAAAGCGACCAAGTTCTCGTTCAACGTACACAACCTGACCGACAAACAGTATGTTGTTGGCTCTGGTACATCGGATTACTACAACCCAGGCCGTTCATTCAACGCAACGTTGAAGTATGACTGGTAAGAAAACGAGATAACCGTAGAAACTGATATTAAAAAGCCGCGCAAGCGGCTTTTTTGTTGGTGTGGATACAACTCCTTGAATGGGGGGGATCCACACCCATCATGGAGTTCTAGCCCCTTTGTAAGCAGCTCGTAGAAATCCGATATCGCAGCTTATGAGTAATAAATTACACATAACGTTTTGTTGTTACTAAAGACCATCGTGGTGGTATTAATCGCAAATGCTTTTATTTTTTGTTTGTTAACCAATGGCGCGCAAGTTGCGAGTGGTTGTAATCGATAAGCTACCTTGAGAAGCTTTTTCAATATGCTCACTCCACCAGCACATCATTGGAGTGCGACGTTCTATGTAGTCGGTGCGGTTATAAGCACTACGTACTTGGTTGTCATCAACGTGCGCTAACGCAGCTTCAACTAAATCTCGCTCAAATCCTTGCTCATTGAGCGTGGTACTGGCTAATGAGCGCATGCCGTGGCTGACTAATCGCCCGGCAAAGCCCATGCGTTTTAAAGCCATATTGGCGGTTTGGCTATTGCATGGATTTTTTAGGATTACGGTCCGATGGAAAAACATATTCACGATGTCCACTGATGGGTTGCATGACTTCCAGTAAAGCCAGCATTTGTTCCGTCAGTGGAATGCGATGATCTCTTCTTTTTTTCATTCGTTCAGGTGGAATAGTCCATATCTTGGTTTCTAGGTCTATTTCCTCCCAGCGAGCGCCTGCAGCTTCGCTTGGGCGAGTCATGGTATGAAGCTGCCATTCAATTAAACAACGAGTAGTGCGCTTGATACTGGCGGTAGCGATGGCTTGCATCAGCTCTGGCAATTCTGCTGGAGCGAGAGCGGCCATGTTTTCTTTTTTGGGCTTTTTGAAAACTTCTTTAATGCCGGAGAGTGGGTTGGCTTGAGCCAACCCACAGTTGACGGCGTAAGTCATTACTTCATTGAGTCTTTGAGTTAGACGCTTAACGGTTTCAAGACTGCCTTTGGCTTCGATTGGACGCAGAATCTTGATGACATTAGGAGCAGTGAGCGCAGAGATAGGTGTATTACCTAAAGAAGGAAAGATATGCAGTTCCAAAGAACGCCAAAGATCTTTGGCATGATCGGGAGTGACACTGTCTCGTTTTATGTCTATCCAACGCTTCGCAATGGTATAAAACGTGTTTTTATAAAGCGCTTGAGTGGATAATTGCTCTTGTTCACGCGCATCTTTGGGATCGATATCTTGCGCCACCAGCTCTCGATATTTTAGCGCCAGTTCTCTTGCCAGCTTTAAACTGACCTTATCGAGAGTACCCAAACCAATATTCACACGCTTTTTCGTGAAGGGATGGCTGTATTGATAGTTCCAGTGCTTAGTGCCGTTACTGCGTACTCGTAGTTGAAGACCAAAACCGTCTGAAAGGTTGTAGTCTTTCTCTTTAGGTTTGGCGTTTTTGATTTGAGTTTGGGTAAGAGGAGTAACGGCTTTCGGCATAGTAGTCACAGTATTCTAGCGCTTCGTTGTATTCCAAATTTCACTGCAAAAGTTTTGGAATACAACCTGGAATACATAAAACTATAGCTACTGCGCGACGAACGAGTACTTGAAAGTCAGCAAATTTGTCTTGCAGGTAAGAAAACAAAAAGGCCGCTAACTCATTGAGTTAGCGGCCTTCCAATCGATTGGTGGAGCTGGCGGGAGTTGAACCCGCGTCCGAAAATCATTCATCTTTGGTACTACATGCTTAGTCGATCTTTAATTTCACCACCGCCTGCGAACCGACACGCGAACGAATGGCTAACCTGAATTGTATCTTACGCTTCATCCCTCAGGTGGGGGAATCCACGCCAGCTTGATTTTTTTTGACCTTCTGAACTCCCCGTCCTACAAGCGGAGGCTAAGGCAGAAGGGCTCTGAGCAGGGTATTAAGCTGCTAGTGCGTAGTTTTCGTCGTTTGCGACTATTTTTTGCGGTTTGTTAACGAGGCCTACCGCACCTCGGCATGCACCTTGGACTTCAAAATTCCCGTCGAATCCTAAATCAGCCCCAAGGTTGTTCGAGCATAGTAACAGAATGATTTCTGGTGTCTAGCTCAATTAGTTCAAGTGGTTACAATTAACGCAAGTTACTTTTCATAATGCGCTCTTTTTGGCGCTGCCAGTCTTGCTCTTTCAATGTATCGCGCTTGTCGTGCAGTTTTTTACCTTTGGCAACACCGATTTTCAGTTTTACCCAAGAACGTGACCAGTAGAGCGATAACGCAGTTAACGTCATACCTTCACGGTTAATTCGACCAAACAGGTTGTCCAATTCACGACGTGACAGCAAAAGTTTACGAACGCGAGTTGGGTTTGCCACTACGTGAGTTGATGCTTGTTGCAGTGGAACAATGCTCATTCCTGAAACAAACGCTTCTCCGTCACGCATGTAGACATAGCTTTCTGCGATGTTTGCTTTGCCTTGGCGAAGTGATTTAACTTCCCAGCCTTGTAGCTCAAGTCCTGCTTCTACTTCTTCTTCGATGAAGTATTCATGACGAGCTTTTTTGTTTAGCGCGATAGTGTTACTACCCGCTTTATCTTTAGATTTTTTCTTTGCCATAGTGGGCGCATTATACGGGTTAGTTAATATGATGAAAATGCTTTTCTTTATATACCCTTATCGCAGTCAAAAATAGCGTTATGCCACATAAATTGACGATTCAGATGGGTAACAAAGAGAGCAGCTTAACTGTGACCTACCAAACAGGCAAGCCGTTAATGTGTTAAGCGTGCTAAGCGCACATTCGCGTGTTTGTTTTCTAATATATGGGGATGATTTCTCCTATTTCAAGGGATTACCGATAATCAACAATAAGGGGGCCAGTCGGAAACTTGAGCTGATGTGCTGATGCCAGTACAATCGCAGCGCTAGATTGTCTCGGAAAACAATGAGGAGTGAAGATGAATCAAGTGAGTCGTTCTGCGTTGGTCTCGTTTAGTGCAGAGCAGATGTTTCATCTGGTCAATGATGTGGCTCGTTATCCAGAGTTTTTGCCGGGGTGTTCAGGATCGAAAGTGATTGAATCAACTGATGACAAAATGGTGGCTTCTGTTGATGTTTCTAAAGCAGGTATTAAGAAGACATTCGTGACTCGTAATGACTTGCGAGCGCATGACGCTATTTTGATGGATTTAGTCGACGGTCCTTTTAAAACGCTACGTGGTGGCTGGTATTTCACTCCCCTTGACGAGCAGGCATGCAAAGTAGAACTCAAGTTAGAGTTTGAGTTTTCTAGCAAGATGATCGAGATGGTGTTTGGCAAAATTTTTAATGAATTGACCAATAATATGGTGAATGCATTTACACAGCGTGCGAAGCAGGTATACCGATAATGAGCAGTGATAATGGCATGATTCACGTTGAAGTGGTTTACGCCCTTCCTCACGAACAACGAGTGGTTAAATTGGTGGTCAAGAGTGACATGACCGTTGAGGAGATCATTCAAAAATCGGGTCTGCTGGAAATGTATCCAGAGATCGATTTAAAAGTGAATAAAGTTGGCGTGTACTCGCGCAACGTGAAACTTGATGCGACAGTTCGTGATCATGACCGTATTGAGATTTACCGTCCACTGATTGCCGATCCTAAAGAGATTCGTCGCAAACGTGCAGAACAAGCCAAGCAAGCACATTGATTGGTTGTCTAACAATAGCAGATAGCAAAAAGCTCGCCGAGGCGAGCTTTTTTAATGCGGTTTAGTTCATACCTTCAAAGAAGTTGGCACCCTGTTTGTAATCACCAGAGATTTTCACCAACTTGCCTGCATCGTTGAAATTCACCACCAAATCTTTTTGGATAGTCTCTTCATGACCAGGAGTATGAGAGTAAATGTAGTACCACGTATTTGGATAGCCGTTTTCGACTAGCATTGGTGATCCTAATACATAGCGTACTTGTTCTTTTGACATGCCAAATTTGAGTTGGTCAACTTCACGTTGCTCAATGTAGTTACCTTGGTTGATGTCGATTCGGTAAACCAAACGCTCTACAACGGAACAGCCGGTCAGAGCACCTAGTGCTAGAGGGAGGGCGATAAGCCACTTGCTAAACTGCATATTTTAAAATTCTGTACTTTTGTGATGGACTCAAAAACTTGGCTGATAATAAACAAGCTCAGCGCAGAAGTAAAAACTTCGTGCACTTCCTGAGCTTGTTATGACTACGAATTTTGAATTTGGTTGCAAAGATAGAAGAAAATATTTTGATTAAGTGGTGTATATCAGAAAGTTATCAAGCACCGTAGGGTTACGGTGCTTAATGTAATAGCAGTTAGGCTGCGATTAATAGCTCTTTCGCGTTGGCAAGAGTCGTTGGTGTAATTTCACTGCCACCAAGTAGGCGAGCCAATTCGGCAATGCGCTGTTCTTGGTTTAGCTTGACCATTTGTGTTTCGGTTTGACCTGCCTTGGTCTGCTTAGCAACGAACATCTGGTTATGACCACAACCTGCCACTTGCGGTAAGTGGGTTACACACAGTACTTGAGTTGATTCGCCCAGTTTACGTAGCATTTTGCCGACCACAGCTGCTGTTGGACCTGAAATACCTACATCCACTTCATCGAAGATAAGGCTAGGAGTGTCGACTTTCTGGGCCGTGATCACTTGGATGGCTAGTGACATACGCGACAGCTCACCACCAGAAGCCACTTTTGCGATCGGTTGCAATGGTTGCCCTGGGTTGGTCGAGACAAGGAACGTAACCGCATCAAAGCCTAGCGGCGATGGGTGCTCCTGCGAATTGACCTCAATGCGGAACTGGGCGTGTTCCATACTCAGTTCGTGCATGCTTTGTGAAATGAGTTTATCCAACTCTTTTGCATAGCGGGCACGAGATTGGTGAAGCTTATCGGCTTTGCCTACTAGCGTTTGGTATTTTGCTGCTACTTCTTCTTCGTATTGAGCCATCTTTTCATCTGAGCAATCGAGCTGAGCGATTTGGCTTAGCAAATCTTGATGATGCTGATAGAGCTCCTCAGGTAGCACATGATGTTTACGGGCTAACGACATGATGCGTGAGTAACGTTCTTCAACAAAGGCCATGCGCTCTGGATCAACATCGATGCTATCGAGGTAGTTTCGTAGTTCGCTATTGGCTTCTTCTAACTGAATAATGGCCTCTGCGACCATGTTTGGTAAAGCAGACAATGAGTTATCCAATTCTGCGAGCTCTATAAGGGTGCTACTGGCCGATTGCAGGATACTTAAGGCGTTGACCTCTTCACCTTCGTAAATCAGCTCTATGGCCTTTTGACAGTTAATCGCAAGGTCACCACTGTTGGATAAACGTTTGTACTCTTGTTCCAATTCGCCAAATTCATCTTCGGCAATCGAAAGTTCATTCAGCTCTTTGATTTGATATTCAAGTAGCTGAAGTTGAGCCAAGTTTTGTTGGCTGTTTTCTTTGAGTTGTTTTAATTGATTATTAGCCTGACGCCAGTCTTGGTAAGCCAAACGCGTTTTCTTTAATAATTCGGTATGACCAGCGTACTGATCCAACATAGTCAGTTGGTATTCATTTTTCATCAGTTGTTGATGAGCATGTTGACCATGAATGTTGATCAGCATTTGTCCTAGAGATTTAAGCTGAGACAGTGGAACTGGGCTACCATTGATAAACGCGCGTGAACGTCCTTCTTTGGTAATGATGCGACGTAAAATGCAGTCTTTACCATCAAGGAGTTCGTTGTCTTCCAACCAGCGAGTTGCATTGACGTTGTTATCTAGGATAAAGGTGGCGCTGACTTCGGTTTTTGATTCACCGAGTCTGACAATACTGGCTTCCGCGCGGCCGCCAAGACATAAACTCAAAGCATCGATTGCGATAGATTTACCTGCACCCGTTTCACCTGTAATGGTGGTCATTCCGGAAGCGAGTTCTAGTTGCAAAGATTTCACGATTGCGAAGTTATTGACACTAAGATGAGCCAGCATTTTATTGCACCTGTATAGTTGAACAATACTGTATAAGAAAACAGTATATACTGTTTCTTTATACAGTAAAGATGATCAGGTGAAATTTTTAAACGCTCTAGAGAAAAAATGTGAGATTTATCAAAAGAGCTTGCTGGACCAACCTAATTTATTGCGCAGCACGTGATAGTAGTTGTAGTCCTTAGGGTGTATGAGCTTGAGCACGTTAGGACTTTGATAAATATGTACTTCATCGCCGGGAGAAACAGGCAGCGTCACTTGTCCATCACAACTCACTTCTTGGTTGAGTGCATTATTCGGTGAGACCACTAATTTAATGCGACGTTTACCATCTACGACCAGTGGTCGAGAAGAGAGGGTGTGTGGAAACATTGGGACCAAGGTAATGGCGTTGAGGCTTGGCGATAAAATAGGACCACCACCAGACAGCGAATAAGCAGTAGACCCTGTTGGTGTTGAAACGATGAGCCCATCAGAGCGCTGCGAGAACGCAAAGTTGTTATCGATATACACTTCGAATTCGATCATGCGAGCAATTTGCCCAGGATGCAGCACCGCTTCATTTAATGCTGAGTTATGGCTTTTAATTTGACCGTGACGATGCACTTCTGCTTCAAGAAGGAAGCGAGTCTCTTCAAGATATTCCCCATTTAATACTTGTTGTAAACCGGTGCAGACTTCGTCTGGGGTTAAGTCAGTCAGGAAGCCAAGGTTGCCACGATTAACACCGATCACGGACACGTCAAAGCGTGATAAGACACGTGCAGCGCCAAGCATGTTGCCATCACCACCCACGACGATGGCAAGGTCAGCTTTTTTGCCTAGTTCAAGGAGAGAGGCAAATTGAGTCTCTGGTATTTCCGGTAAAATGTCGGACAGACGGTCATCGATAAATACTGGATAGCCAAGAGAAGTTAACCACTGGTAAAGCTCTTTGTGGGTCTGAATCGCTTGCTTATCGCGTGGTTTACCTATGATTGCGATCACTTCAAATGGTTTTTTCATGTGTTTTCCAACCTAATTAGGCTTGAATCAGAAATCTTCATCCCCATAATAAGGGCAAGTTATACTTTTATGCGAATTTTTGTGTCACGAAACGGACGAGAATTCAATCCCTCACCACATTAGAGAGTGGAATTCTGGAGATATCATGAGCAACGAAGAAAACAAAATCAAAGAAGAAGAGCTGCAGCAAGAGCAAGCGGTTGAAGTTGAAGCCGTAGGTACCGATGCCGATATCGAGTGGAATGAGAATGACGACGCCAAAGAAGGCGAAGTTCTAAATGAACAAGAAGCAAAAATTGCTCAGCTTGAAGCCGCTTTATTAAGCAGCGAAGAGCGTGTGAAAGAACAACAAGATTCTGTATTGCGCGCGAAAGCTGAAGTAGAAAATATGCGTCGTCGTACTGAACAGGAAATCGATAAAGCACGTAAATACGCGTTGAACCGCTTTGCAGAAGAATTGCTGCCAGTGATTGATAACCTAGAACGCGCGATTCAAGCCGCAGATACAGAAAATGAAGCAGTAAAACCTCTTCTTGAAGGTGTTGAACTGACTTACAAAACATTTTCTGACGTGATTGAAAAGTTCGGTCTTAAAGTGATCAATCCTGAAGGTGAAGCATTTAACCCTGAATTGCATCAAGCGATGTCAATTCAACCAAGCCCAGATCACGAGCCAAATATGGTGATGTTTGTGATGCAAAAAGGCTATGAATTGAACGGTCGTTTGATTCGTCCTGCAATGGTTATGGTTTCTAAATAATCATAGCTAAACGCGATGGTAATGATGAAAGCAAAAGCTGGGATGTTCCCAGCTTTTTTCTATCTCGATGTTCATCGCTAGCTGTGAGCTGAAATAGCGCTTAGCGCGAAGTGAGTCTTTAAGCCAAAAGAAAGGCGACTGCATTGCAGTCGCCTTGTGTTTTATTGACAGGCAGTCAATTAATCACATTTTGTAAGTTAGGTTTACACCGTAAGTACGTGTTTGGCCTACAGAAGCGCGGTAGTCGTTCACATAGAGTACAACGTCTTCGTTAGTTAGGTTTTTTACGTAACCGTCGATAGTTAGGTCACCCCAAATGTACTGTAGACGAGCATCGGCTGTGATGTAATCACCCGCTTTGTATTCGCTATCGTTGTCTAGGTCTGAGTAGTACTCGCCCACGTATTTAGCATCAGCACCGAATGAGAAGTCCTCACCTAGGTATTGAGTAAAACCAAGACCAACGTTGGTGTGAGGGGTGTTAGGTAGGCTATTGCCGATGCCATCAGTATTTGAATCAATTTTAGAATTCATCAAACCAGCAGAACCACGAAGCATCAAGCTATTGGTTGCCCAGAAGTTCCCTTCAAGTTCTAGACCATATGTATGAGCAGAATCTACGTTAGTGATTTCAGAGTTTGATTGAGCTTGGTAGCCATCGTAATCGTTATAGAACAGGTTCGCTGCTAATGAAGCGCGATTGCCAAATTGAGTTCTTGAACTTAGCTCGTAAGCCCATACGGTTTCTTTGTCAAACGCATAGTATTCGTAGCTTGTCATGTTCAAACCAGCGCCGCCAGCGTTGTAACCGCGACGAATGTTCGCCCCTAAAGTTGTGCTTTCTGTTACGTCGTAAGTCGCGCCAACTTTTGGTAGGAATACGGTATCGCTATCGTCTTGATCTAGATATTCATCAGCCGTTCTGTGGAAGGTCATATCACGATCGATAGTGTTATGTTCTAGACGACCGCCACCAATCAAGTTCCATACTGGAGTTAGGGCGTAAGTCGCTTCACCATAGACTGCATAAACATCAGTTGTCGCACTGCTTTGGTAAGAGGTATAACCTGCGTAATTATTATCAACAGTGAATTCGTTTTTCTCGTGGTTAAGATAAACGCCAGCCATACCAGTCCAAGATGACGCTGGGAAAGAGAAAGAAACACGGTTGTCAATTTCAAATGATTTCAGATCGTTATCCAACGTTGTTGAGTCGTATGGATATTGGAAGAAATTGATGTTGTTAACTTGGTAATCCGCGTGGAAAGTGTTTTGGATTCCGTTGTCGAAATCATAGTTCACGTCGGCAGCAATGGAGTGCACGTCGGTATCTTGGATACGAGTGTTACCATCTCGAGAGCGGGTTTTTAACGTCAGTGTTTGTGAGCCGTAATCGTCATCACTGTCGTTTACCCAAGTTAGAAATTCACCTTTGTATTTATGGTAGTTGTAAGTCAACTTAGCAGATAGGCCTGGCATGGACGCAGGTTCCCAAAGAAACTTAGTGCGTACGTTCAGGTTTTCTGAGTCGTTAGGATCAACATTTTTAGTGACAGTGGACTCATCTTCATAGTTCATCCAACCTTCACCTTTCAAGCCATCAATAGCCACACGCATTGCGAGTTCGTTATCGATGATTGGCGCGTTGAACATCAGCGCTGCATTTTTCTTGATGTTGCCGTTTTCGTAGTTTTCTAAACCACCGCGAACTGCTGCTTCATATTGGAAAGTAGGATCATTGGTGGTTGAAACCAATGCACCACCAATAGCGTTTGTCCCTTGAGAAGTGGATTGAGGACCACGTAGAACCTCGACCTGTTTCACATCCCAAAGACCTGCTGGTGAATATGCATAACCTGTCCAACGCTGGGTTACGCCATCAACAATAGTGGCGATACGAGAACGGCTACCAGTCATATAAGCATATTGACCCGTTGCAGCACCTGTGCCGCTGATACCACGAATACTTACTGAACCAAAGCCTTCAGAAATAACATCAGGAGATAGAGTCACTAGGTCGTTTAATTTGCTGTACTGACCATTTTCAAATTGGTCTGAATCAATCACCGATACCGCTGTGGTGGTTTTCTTTAAGCTGCGATTTACTTTTTCGCCGGTTACCGTAATGGTTTCCATGCTTTGCGCTTTAGATTCTGGCGTGGTTTCTGCTGATACGGCGATAGAAGAGTAGAAAAAGGGTGCGGTACCAAGAAGAGTAGCGATAACAAGCTTGAGATAATTTGGCTTTCCAAACGTTGGAGAGCTAATAGATTGATTCATAATAGACGGCCTTTGACAGTGTGATCATTATTGAGTTCCAAATGCTAAGGCTAATGAGAATTGTTATCAATACTATTTTTATCTTTTGATAGGTTGCGTGCTTAATAGCAATAATTATGTGTGCTGTATCACACCTTGCGGGTTTTTAGATGCTACGAGATTTTTACAAAAATCTGCCAAAAGTGATTGTTCAATAACAATCTATTATGTGAACGGATAGATTTGTGATTTTGCTGCTACATTGTGCAGCAAAATGATTATTTATTGAGCATGTTGATGATCCTCGATTATCAACATGGCAAAAAATCTTTAAACATGAGAAGTGAGTTACATTTGGTTAACAGTTAAGTGGAATGCTCACTTAAATAAAGAGAGAAATTTTTACCAATTTGTGGGTGATTGACTTGTAAAAATAGAGCGCTATCCCCATCTAGTGGGTAAGGAAAAAGAGGGAGCTTAAAGGTGAAAGTGGTGGTTTATTCGGCATTTGAACCTTTAATAGAAGAAAAAATCATTAATTTGTATTTTTTTTCAAAAGTTCCCTTGAAAAGAATATTTACGCCCTTATCTAAGGGGCATAGAGAAGCAAACTTGAAAAAGTTTAGTTTGTGAGTAAGGGTTGAAAGCCCATTCTCCATCCCCATATTGGGGATATAGCCAAACGAACAATAGAATTATTCGGAGATAGCCTGATGGGTAAAATCATTGGTATTGACTTAGGTACTACTAACTCTTGTGTTGCAGTATTAGATGGTGACAAACCTCGCGTAATTGAAAACGCTGAAGGTGAACGTACAACTCCTTCCATCATCGCTTATACAGATGGTGAAACTCTGGTAGGTCAACCTGCAAAACGTCAAGCTGTTACTAACCCAGAAAACACGCTATTTGCAATTAAGCGTTTGATCGGTCGTCGTTTTGAAGACGAAGAAGTACAGCGCGATATCGAAATTATGCCATACAAAATTGTCAAAGCTGACAATGGTGACGCATGGGTCGAAGCTCGTGGTCAAAAAATGGCAGCACCTCAAGTTTCAGCTGAAGTTTTGAAAAAAATGAAGAAAACAGCTGAAGACTTCCTAGGTGAAAAAGTAACTGGTGCAGTTATCACTGTTCCTGCTTACTTCAACGATGCACAACGTCAAGCAACTAAAGATGCTGGCCGTATCGCTGGTCTAGAAGTTAAACGTATCATCAACGAACCTACTGCAGCAGCTCTAGCTTACGGTCTAGACAAACAGGGCGGTGACCGCACTATCGCTGTATACGACCTTGGTGGTGGTACATTCGATATCTCTATCATCGAAATCGATGAAGTAGATGGCGAAAAAACGTTCGAAGTTCTATCAACCAACGGTGACACACACCTTGGTGGTGAAGACTTCGATACTCGTATGATCAACTACTTAGTTGACCAGTTCAAGAAAGAACAAGGTATCGACCTGAAACACGATGCGCTTGCGATGCAACGTCTAAAAGAAGCTGCAGAAAAAGCGAAGATCGAACTGTCTTCAGCACAACAAACTGATGTAAACCTACCTTACATCACTGCTGATGCAACAGGTCCAAAACACATGAACATCAAAGTGACTCGTGCAAAACTTGAGTCTCTTGTAGAAGACCTAGTTCAACGTTCTCTAGAACCAATGAAAGTGGCTCTAGCTGACGCAGGTCTATCTGTAGGCGAAGTAACTGACGTTATCCTAGTGGGTGGTCAAACTCGTATGCCTATGGTGCAAAAAGCGGTTGCTGATTTCTTCGGTAAAGAAGCTCGCCGTGATGTGAACCCAGATGAAGCGGTTGCCGTTGGTGCAGCAGTTCAAGGCGGTGTTCTTGCTGGTGAAGTGAAAGACGTTCTTCTTCTTGACGTTACTCCTCTGTCTCTTGGTATCGAAACCATGGGCGGTGTGATGACTAAACTGATTGAGAAAAACACCACTATCCCAACAAAAGCACACCAAGTGTTCTCTACAGCAGATGACAACCAAAGTGCGGTAACCATTCACGTACTACAAGGTGAACGTAAACAAGCGTCTTACAACAAGTCTCTTGGTCAGTTCAACCTAGAAGGTATTAACCCAGCTCCACGTGGTACACCACAAATCGAAGTAACTTTCGACTTGGATGCGGATGGTATCTTGCATGTGTCTGCTAAAGACAAACAAACTGGTAAAGAACAAAACATCACTATCCAAGCTTCTGGTGGTCTAAGTGATGCAGATATCGAGAAGATGGTTCAAGAAGCAGAAGCTAACAAAGAAGCGGACAAAAAGTTCGAAGAGCTAGCAACTGCACGTAACCAAGCTGACCAAATCATTCACGCAACTAACAAGCAAGTGACTGAAGCGGGCGATGCTCTACCAGCTGACGAAAAAGAAAAAATTGAAGCTGCAATCAAAGAACTAGAAACAGCTCGTAACGGCGAAGATAAAGCTGAAATCGATGCGAAAGTTCAAGCTCTAATGACTGCATCTCAAAAATTGATGGAAATTGCACAGCAAAAAGCGCAAGCACAACAAGGTGGTGCTGACGCCGGTCAACAATCTGGTTCTGCAGATGATGATGTTGTTGATGCAGAATTCGAAGAAGTTAACGACAAAAAATAATTGTCATTAACAAGACGCTTGTTCAGATAAGCCCAGTTGGGCTTATCTGGTAAAACAGGTTTCTGCTTCGAGTTACTCTTTGTTTGTCAGAGATAAAGAGTAAAGAAGTTTGATGCGGGCGTTTGAGGAAACTCTGACGCCCGTATGTTTGTCCACATAGTGTGGCTATAGATAAGGCGAAGCATTGTCCTAGTGGTGTGCATTTCCCAAATAGTAATAACTCAGTTTTTAATTAAATCAGTGGGTTATGTGCTTTATCTATATCAATACAAACACCGAGCGGCGTAGCCCGTTTGCAGTAATAATTGGTGACTAAGAACATGTCAAAACGTGATTTTTACGAAGTATTAGGCGTTAGCCGTGATGCCTCAGAGCGCGATATCAAAAAGGCGTACAAACGTCTTGCTATGAAATACCACCCAGACCGTAACCCGGGTGATGAAAGTGCTGCGGATAAGTTTAAAGAAGTAAAAGAAGCGTACGAAATTCTGACCGATGCCCAGAAAAAAGCGGCTTACGATCAATATGGCCATGCTGCATTTGAGCAAGGTGCTGGTGGTTTTGGCGGCGGCGGTTTTAGTGGCGGCGGTGCTGATTTCGGCGACATCTTCGGTGATGTATTCGGTGACATTTTCGGCGGCGGTCGTCGTGGTGGTGGTGGCGGTGGTTATCGTCCACAACGCGGTGCGGATTTACGTTACAACATGGAACTGACTTTGGAAGAAGCGGTTCGTGGCTGTAGCAAAGAAATTGAAGTTCCAACTCTCGTTGAGTGTGAAGTTTGTCATGGGTCTGGTGCGAAAAAAGGCTCTCAAGCGCAAACGTGTCCAACTTGTCACGGACATGGCCAGGTACAAATGCGCCAAGGTTTCTTTGCTGTTCAGCAGACGTGTCCAACCTGTCATGGTAAAGGCAAGATCATTAAAGACCCTTGCGATGCGTGTCATGGCGAAGGTCGCAAACAGAAGACAAAAACACTTAATGTTAAAATTCCTTCGGGAGTGGATACCGGTGATCGCATCCGTCTTGCTGGCGAAGGCGAAGCTGGAGAACATGGTGCACCAGCAGGTGACTTATACGTTCAAGTTCATGTAAAAGAGCATGCAATTTTTGAACGTGACGGTAGCAACCTCTACTGTGAAGTGCCTATTAGCTTTGGTATGGCTGCACTTGGTGGTGAAGTCGAAGTACCTACACTTGATGGTCGCGTTAACTTGAAAGTGCCTGAAGAAACTCAAACCGGCCGTATGTTCCGTATGCGTGGTAAAGGTGTGAAGAGCGTGCGTGGCGGTGCTGTCGGTGATTTGATTGTGAAATTGGTGGTAGAAACCCCAGTTAAACTGAGCGCCCGTCAAAAAGAATTGCTTCGTGAATTGGAGGACTCCTGCCTGGGGGAGGACGGCAATAAGCACAAACCCAAGTCGGAAGGCTTCTTCAAAGGTGTGAAAAAATTCTTTGACGATCTCACCAGCTAATTCAGTTTTTTGAATTGACGCTAAGTGAATTTTTAAATCGGTCTCAAATGTGTTTGAGACCGATTTTTTATGCCTGAATTTTAGTGATACCTTGCCATTACTTTAGAACGTCACTATTTCCAACAGGCTTGCGGTGTGGTCAATCCCGTATCCGTGAGGGTCAATTTACTGTAACCCTGGCCCTGACAGGTATCTTCATCTTGGCCGCTGTCACGCTGTGGGATCGCTGTGATCACATAGTGATTAGCGCTGATATTGAGCGAGATTCGATAGCGGTGTGGGTCGCTTTGGCA
Source organism: Vibrio porteresiae DSM 19223 (assembly GCF_024347055.1). Classification (NCBI taxonomy): domain Bacteria; kingdom Pseudomonadati; phylum Pseudomonadota; class Gammaproteobacteria; order Vibrionales; family Vibrionaceae; genus Vibrio; species Vibrio porteresiae. The sequence continues at coordinate 2,748,527 of NZ_AP024895.1, read as the reverse complement.
AAAATCATTACAGACGCCGTTGTCACTAATCTCATGTAGCGCTGAATTTTGCAGTTGGTGTTCTTCCAAAAAGAGTTGTACGCGAGCCATATCCGTTAGGGCTTGCTTGCGATAGCTTTCTTTCACGTATTGGCTGTAACTTGGATACGCGATGGAGGCGAGAATACTGATGATACTGATCACTATCAGTAATTCGAGCAGTGTCATGCCTGCAATTGACCGTTTATAGCGGTTACATGGTTTTTTTAGAATCATGTCCAGTCATTCCTCTATTTCAGCGCACTTCCCGTATTTACGCTGCTAATCTCAGACCAACTTTAGAACATTCCAGCACTTTCTGTCGGGAGATTTTTGGGAAATGTGTCGCGGCTTTAGTTTATTAGAACTACTTACTTCGCTGGTGATTGTCGGTGTACTGCTGAGCATTGGTCTTAGTTACTCTTTGGTTACCCAGCGGACACAGCAAATCAAAAGTGCAGGGGAAGAACTGCTCAGTTTCGTAGAAACTGCGAAGTCAATTGCTCAAAGTCGCAAAACCCCGATGTGGATTGACGTGAGAAGTTCTACTCAAGTGGGGGATTGGTCGTTGCATTTGGCCGACGAACTTGACCCAGAATCACTTATTCTTGATGGACAACGGTTTCCTCTAGTTGCTTTGCACATCACGTATCTTGATGACCGCATCGTATTGCTTGGTGAGAGAGGGAAAATCAGCAACGGCAGCCTGACGCTGATGACGGATAACGATGCAGCCGAGGGATTAAAATTGATTACCTCTTACGGCGCTGGTCGTGTGAGATTATGCAGTGTGAGTGGAGCGGCCTATGGCTATCCGGCTTGTTAGAACGCAAGGTTTTTCGTTATTAGAAATGCTGATTGTGGTGATCATCAGTTCGTTAGCACTAGGTAGTGTGAGTGCTTTTCTGGTCCAGTCACACCGATCTCTACAAAAGGTGAACCAGCCGTTGAGGCTACAAAGTGCCGTAGAGACCGCACTGCAGTCACTACAACAAGATATTCATCGCGCTGGGCATCGTTCCTTTGCCACACATCCGAGTTACTTTCTTCATTCGTCATCAGCCGTTATTTGGAGTGATGCGGCACATCAGTTAGCCATTATCTATCAAGACCCTAATCAGCCGGCTTCAACTGCCTATTTCCATTTGGTCTATACATTGGATGGCGAAAAACTCGTTGCCTGCGAAAAGCGTGCAGAGAAGGCGTTGACGGTGGCGGAGGCAGCCAAGTCGAATCGTGACAGTCTTTGTTATTCAGTGTTTGACCCTAACTGGTTAGTCGTAAAGCAATTTCAAGCCCACGTAGAGCAGCATGACACCGTGACTCTTTGGCATATTACGCTGCAAGTCTCAAACAAAGAGCGAGTCCCGAGTTTGTATACATTTAACCTAGCTGCTTTGGTGATCAATCATGAGACGCAGTGAACGAGGTGCAGCACTGCTGCTGATGGTAATAGGGCTTATTTCGATCATGCTGACGTTTACCGCGACAGCCTATAAGTTGCAGTTTTACCAGCTAAAACAGGTACATCATTTGGTTGGGGCTAAAGAGCAATATTGGTTAGCGGTAGGACAACTAGAGTGTGCCTTAGCACTGATTCACGAAAATAGTTTTGAGACTTCGTTCGACCTGTGTCGCATACGTCATGATGACCAAGTGGGTGTCATCACTTGGAGTGTCAGTTCCCAAAAAGGCACCTTAACCAGTCAATGGCAATCGGTGATACTGACGCAAGAGCTGCGTATTTCTCATGGAAAGGCAACATTAGTCACTGGGGGATATTATGAGCCGTAACCAGCGAGGCATCAGTTTAATTGAAGTCTTGGTCAGTATGACGCTGATCTCGGTGACGTTATTGACCCTGATGAAAGCCCATCTTTATCTGCAACAACATAGCCAATATGCTCACCACGTACTCGAAGCTCAAGCGTTAGCTGACAATCAATTGCAATCATGGCGTATGTGGCAATTGGCGGCGACGGATGAGTCGATGTGGTCGCAATGGGGTTCTGGTTCTCAGCAGATGGGGGATTATCAGATGCGCTGGCAGGTGCAATCGCATCTTGGCGATCTGGTGCGACAAGTTGATATTACGGTCTCTTGGCAAGAAAGAAATGGTGCATCACAGAGCATTACTTTGCAGTCGCAACTCAGCCGAGCAGGCCATGTCTCCCTGTAGTTTTGAGAAACATAGCTTTGGGAGACATAGTGCTGGGAGACAAAGTTTGGAGGCATCGCTCTAGGAGGCATCACTCACTAAGGTTATGCCGAATGTTGATTAAGATGCTGGGCATGAAACGCTAAATGTTCACCAATAAAGGTTTGGATAAAGTAATAGCTGTGATCATAGCCTGGCTGCATGCGCAGAGTGAGTGGCACTCGATGAGTTTGCGCGGCTGCTTGCAAAGTTTCGGGCTTGAGCTGTTCGTGTAAGAAGCCGTCGGCATCGCCTTGGTCGACTAAAATAGGAGTGGTCACTGGATATTGATTGATCAGCGAAATTGTATCGTATTGCTGCCAACTGCTTTTATCCTCACCAAGATAGTGACGAAACGCTTTCTCACCCCAAGGCACAATGCTTGGATGGCAGATAGGACTGAACGCAGAGATCGACACGTATTTATCTGGGTTTTTAATTCCAATCGTTAACGCACCATGTCCGCCCATACTGTGACCCGCAATGGATTTGACGGAGGTAACGGGAAAATGGGCTTCAATTAGCTCAGGTAACTCATCTACGACATAAGAGTACATTTGATAATGTTTCTTCCATGGCTCTTGAGTGGCATTGAGATAAAAACCTGCACCTAAGCCAAAATCGTATTTACCGTCGGGATCATCCGGAACACCTTCACCTCGCGGGCTGGTATCTGGCGCAACGATGGCGATACCCAGCTCAGCCGCCTTTTGGAATGCAGCTGCTTTTTGCATAAAGTTTTCGTCGGTACAAGTAAGACCTGAAAGCCAGTATAAGACCGGGACTGGTGAGGCTGGAGTCGCTTTAAGCGGCAGGAAAATAGCAAAACGCATGTCGCAGTTTAATACGGTCGATGTGTGTTGATACTGCTTGTGCCAGCCACCAAAAACTTTGGCTTGGCTAAGATTGATGAGATCCATACTTTCTCCTTTGGCGGCACTGCAAGCAGCACCGCCATTGTGTTTCGGGATAACTTATGTTTTGGAATGACTTAGTAGTGAACGACTGAGCGAATACTTTCGCCTTTGTGCATCAGTTCAAACGCGTCATTGATCTCATCAAGGCTCATGGTATGAGTGATGAACTCCTGCAGACCAAACTCACCATTGAGGTACTGTTCAACGATACCAGGAAGTTGTGAACGACCTTTTACACCACCGAATGCGCTACCACGCCATACACGACCAGTGACCAACTGGAACGGACGAGTTGAGATCTCTTGACCAGCACCAGCAACACCGATGATGACCGATTCGCCCCAACCTTTATGACAACATTCAAGTGCTTGACGCATCACGTTCACGTTACCGATACATTCAAACGAGAAATCAACGCCGCCGTCAGTCATCTCAACAATCACTTCTTGGATTGGCTTGTCGAATTTTTGCGGGTTGATGAGGTCTGTTGCGCCTAGCTGAGTGGCAAGTTCAAATTTTGATTCATTGATGTCAATACCAATGATGCGACTAGCACCAGCCATACGAGCACCGATGATCGCTGATAGACCAATACCACCAAGACCAAAGATAGCGACGGTATCGCCTTGTTTCACTTTGGCAGTATTCAGTACCGCGCCCATGCCAGTGGTGACGCCACAACCGAGTAGGCAAATTTCTTCTAGTGGTGCAGTCTTGTTGACTTTTGCTAGTGAAATTTCAGGCAGGACTGTGTATTCAGAGAACGTTGAACAACCCATGTAATGGAAGATAGGTTGGCCATCTTTGTAGAAACGTGTTGTACCATCAGGCATTAGGCCTTTACCTTGAGTTGCACGCACGGCAGAACATAGGTTGGTTTTCCCTGATTTACAGAATTTACACTCACCACATTCTGCGGTGTAAAGTGGGATAACGTGGTCGCCGACTTCAACGCTCGTTACACCTTCGCCAACCATTTCCACAATGCCTGCACCTTCATGACCCAAAATCGCTGGGAATACACCTTCTGGATCGTCGCCAGACAAAGTGAATGCATCAGTGTGACATACGCCAGAAGCGACGATTTTAACTAGAACTTCGCCTTTACGTGGCAACATGACATCCACTTCTTCGATTTTAAGTGGCTGTTTTGGACCCCAAGCGACTGCGGCGCGCGATTTGATGAATTTGTCTTGTGACATCCGTATTTCCTCATGGCGTTATTAAATTGCAGAACGTTCAAGTTCTCGCGTTTCAATTAGTATAGTTATTTCAATTTGATTGATAATTAGGGCAAAATGAGAATAACTTTTACAATAAAGTAATAATTAGGAGCGCTTGTGGCGAACTGGGAAGGGGTGAATGAGTTTGTAACGGTTGCGGATACGGGCAGTTTTACCACTGCGGCACAACGTCTTGCGACATCGGTAGCCAATGTGAGCCGTCGGATCAACGCTCTGGAACAACGTCTTGGTGTCAAGCTGTTACAGCGCACTACGCGTAAGGTCTCCTTGAGTGAGGCAGGTCAACTCTATTATCAACATTGTCGATCGCTCGTAGAGGGGTTGGCGCAAGCTGAATTGGCGGTGACTCAAATGCAGGCTACACCGAAAGGTAAGCTGAAAGTGACCACGCCTGTGACCTATGGTGAACGTAAAATCGCGCCGCTGCTACACGATTTTTTGCAACTTTACCCTGAGTTGGAGTTGGAGTTGATTTTAACTAACCGCAAGCTGGATTTGATTGAACAAGGGGTTGATGTGGCAATTCGCCTTGGTCAGTTGGGGGACTCCAGTTTTATCTCGCGTAAACTGTGTAAACGTCAGCTTTATGTGTGTGCTACCCCAGACTATTTATCTCGATATGGGGTGCCGCATACCTTATCTGAACTCAATCGCCATCAATGCTTAGTCGGAACGTATGACCATTGGCGTTTTAAGGTGGAAGGGCAAGCTCGGACACTCAAAGTGACTGGCCGGATTGCATGTAACAGTGGCTTTGTGCTGTTAGATGCGGCCTTAAAAGGCATGGGATTGACTCAGTTGCCTGACTATTACGTGATGGAACATTTGGAAAATGGGCGTTTGGTGGAGGTGTTAAGTAATCTTAAAGATGACAGGGAAGGGGTTTGGGCGCTTTATCCAGAAAACCGTTTGTTATCACCTAAAGTGCGCTTAATGCTGGATTATCTCGCCGAGCACTTAACGGTTTAAGCCGAGCATTTAACGGTTTAAATAATGCAATCATTGGATTGTTTCTCGAAGTCACTTATGGAGTTGGCTATAATGCCGCGCCAACCAAAGAGAGAGAGTTATGACGGATTACCAAGCCACATTTACCGCTGAAGATGAAGCATTCATGCGCCATGCAATGGAGTTGGCAGCTCATGCTGAAAGTGAAGGCGAAGTGCCAGTAGGCGCTGTTTTAGTGAAAGATGGGGCGATCATTGCTCAAGGTTGGAACCGTTCTATCGGCAATCATGATGCGACGGCTCATGCGGAGATCCAAGTATTACGTGCGGCAGGGGAAGCATTACAAAACTATCGCCTGCTTGATACCACGCTGTACGTGACATTAGAGCCTTGCCCTATGTGTGCCGGTGCGCTTTTGCATAGCCGTGTTAAACGCATTGTGTATGGCGCGCCAGATCTAAAAGCAGGGGCGGCCGGAACCGTGTTAAATCTCTTTGATAGCCAAGCGTCTTACCATTACGCCACGGTTGAAGCGGGTTTATTAGAAGCAGAATGCCGAGCGCAGCTACAAGCTTTTTTCCAACGTCGCCGTAAAGAAATTAAAGCTGAGCGACAAGCGCAGAAAAACGATGAAGGTAGAGCAGAGTAGTCGTTAGGGTAAAGCTAGGTGGAAGGGGCATATAAGCAAACATCTACGGTTTCATTGATGTGTAGATGTTTGCATTTCTATAAATATCAGCAAACAAACTGAACGAAAGCGCGATGGCGAGCAATCACTTTTTTCTTGTTGTTCGCCAGCATACGACGACGTCGATTAGCTGATACGGCTTTATTAAAGAGTCTTGATTGTTGTCTACGTTTGAGCATAAAACAACCTCCTATGTGTAAGCACAGATGATAAGCCACACCGTCAGGTACTCTTCTGGCTTAGCCTCTCCTGTAGCGCCTTTTCTTTTCTACGCTATATCGTCTATTTCAGGTGATGACTGAGTCAGTTCTTGTTAGTGATGACGTTGGTTTTAGTCTATTTGCTCACGGGTCATTCTTCTTGATAAGACCACATGAAATAGAGCGTAAACCGAACGGTTCTATACAGTGAGATACTGAACAGGTTGGTGATTATCTGTTGTTGGTACGATAAGCTCGTAAGATGTTCAAAAATAGAAAACAATTTCTTACGAGCTCACTTCAGTTTTATGGGTTTTCCCAACAAAGATCAAGTGATAATTTCGTGACAATCGGCGTCTTTATTTGGCTTTCTTGCTATTTGTCACATCTTCATCGGGTTCTGCATCCACATTGCTATTATCATCACTTAAAACTTGGTCATCAGCGGATAATGGCGTGGTCACATTGATCACGGTTAAGTCATCGGTACTGTCATCGCCAGTGACGACTTGGCGCTGTTCCATGTGGCCGATAATGCTCTGATAATAGCGACGAATGTTCTCTACATACATGAGGGCTTCATCGCCACGAGCATAACCATATTGGGTTTGGCGGAAGTATTTTTTCTGTCGCAATTGTGGCAAACGGTCTTTCACGTCAGTCCATGAATTCGGGTCGCCACCTTGTAATTTAGTGAGGCGGCGCGCATCCATCATATGCCCATAACCTACGTTGTAGGAGGCAAGGGCAAACCAGATTTTTTCATGCTCTGGAATTGAGTCAGGAATACGACTCACCATGCGCTGCAGATATTCCACACCACCACGTACCGATTGTTCAGGATTGAGGCGATTAACCACGCCTACACTACGAGCAGTAGGTAGCGTTAACATCATCATACCGCGCACACCGGTGGGGGATTTTGCCCGTGGATTCCAATGCGATTCTTGGTAGGCCACCGCCGCAATCAAACGCCAGTCAAACTCGCCAGAATATTTTTGAAATAGTGGGACCCACTTCATTAAGCGGGTATCTAAAGCACGGATCAGTGCGCGAGTATCCACATAGTCAAACGTGCCGATATGACCGATGTATTTCTCTTCCAAAGAGGCCAAATAGCCTGATTGTTTTAGGTCACCAAAGAATTCGATCATCAGTGCGTATAGGCTTTCATCATCGGAACGACGCATAAACCAAGAGATAGGTTGGTCTTCGGTCATTTCGAGTGCTACGGCCAAATCGGGATAAACACGTTGTGCCAGCGAGACTTGTACTGAGTCCGCCATGGTGAACATCAGCTCACCTTCCGACACTTGTTTGAGCAAATCGTTAATATCCGAATCTTCATCGATATGAAAACGAAAGTCAGGATACGTCTGCTTTAGGTCGTGCAATGTGGTTTCAAAGTGAGAATCTTCGACCACACTGAGAATCGGTTTATCTTCGCTCTCTTTAAACAACTGCTCTTGTTTGGCGATCAGCTGTTCGATATTGCGTGGACGCCATTGGCCTTGTTGATAGACCAGTTGCTGCGATACGTAGTAATAAGCCGGACCGGCACGAAAGTTGTTAACTCGTTGTTCTGATTGGCTAAGACCGGCTGCAATAATGTCGATTTCGCCATTTTTTAATGCAGGGAAAAGGCTGGATAAACGGTAAGCCGGTTTGATCTCAAGCTTGACACCTAGCTCTCGAGCAAACTCACGCGTCAGTTCATAGTCCAGCCCTGCTGGGCCATCGGGACCGATATAGTAGGAAAGCTGGTTATTTAACGTGCCGACACGCAATACTCCTCGCGCGCGAATTTGCTCTAATTCGCTCTGTGGTTCGGAGTCGATCTGGCAGCCAGACAATAGAATAGCCACAAAAAGGAAAAACAGGCTACGACTCAAAGTATCGGAAGAAAGCTTTGTCATTAATACAATTTCTCTTACAGCGGTGGTGGCCTTTTTTTGATAAAGGCAGTGCTTCTGGCAAAGTTTTGACAAACCAATACGCCATCTGTGTTGGGTAATTATACCTATTAACCATCGTTTTGGGCACTTTCTGTTGCGTGAGATGTGTGCGTTTTCGCAGTTAGGAGTTTGTTTTTTAAGTAAGGTAGGGTGCAACCCTTACGGTGACTAGGCTGGCCTAAAACGCACTCGCCAAAAAAATCGCGCGAGATTTGTTTTATTTGTCATCAAACGGGGTTAATTTCAAAATTCATAAAAAAAATGACGCAAACGGTTGCTTTTGATGTTACGTCACAAAAAAAAATCCTCTATAATGCGCACGCATCCAAGAGATGAAATTGGTATATGTTTAATAATTGCACAATAACTCTCTGTAAATATTAAATTTATTCCAATTTCTATCTCACACACTAGTTAATAGAGACCTAAGCACATGAGAATTTTGCGTGGTTCCCCAGCTCTTTCTGAGTTTCGTGTCAGCAAACTGATTGAAACTTGTCGTGAACAAAATCTGCCTGTGACCAACATCTATGCTGAGTTTATGCACTTTGCGAACCTTAGCGCGGATCTGGACAGTCAAGAACTCGAAAAACTAGCGAAGTTATTGACTTACGGCCCAACCATTCAAGAACACGAGCCTCAGGGATTACTGCTTCTTGTGACTCCACGTCCTGGTACTATCTCTCCTTGGTCTTCTAAATCTACCGATATCGCACACAACTGTGGTCTTGCTGGCGTACAACGTCTTGAGCGCGGTACAGCTTACTACATCGAATCTGAACAACCACTTAATGCAGACCAAGTGACTGCAGTGAAAGCGTTGATTCATGACCGAATGATGGAAGTGGTGTTTACTGAACTTGAAGCGGCTGAAGCACTCTTTAGCCATGCAGAACCAGCGCCATTGACGCCTGTTGATATCCTTGCTGGTGGTCGTGTTGCGCTTGCAGAGGCAAACGTTTCCCTAGGTCTAGCGCTAGCTGAAGATGAGATTGACTACTTAGTAGAGAACTTTACTAAGCTGGGTCGTAATCCAAACGACATCGAACTGATGATGTTTGCGCAAGCAAACTCAGAACACTGCCGTCACAAAATCTTCAATGCAGATTGGACAATTGATGGTGAGAAACAAGAGAAGTCTCTGTTCAAGATGATCAAGAACACGATGGAGACTCATCCAGACTACGTATTGTCTGCTTATAAAGACAACGCGGCCGTTATGGAAGGCTCTAAAGTGGGTCGTTTCTTCCCAAATCCAGACACTCGTCAGTACGATTATCATCATGAAGATGCACACATTCTGATGAAAGTGGAAACGCACAACCACCCAACTGCAATTTCTCCATGGCCGGGTGCTTCTACTGGTTCAGGCGGCGAAATCCGTGACGAAGGCGCAACCGGTATTGGTGGTAAACCAAAAGCGGGCTTAGTCGGTTTTACCGTATCTAACCTACGTATTCCTAACTTTGTGCAACCTTGGGAAAGCGATTTTGGTAAACCAGGTCGTATCGTTAGCGCACTCGACATCATGCTCGATGGTCCTTTAGGTGGCGCAGCATTCAACAACGAATTTGGTCGTCCAAACCTACTAGGTTACTTCCGTACTTACGAAGAAAAAGTGACTTCTCACGCAGGTGAAGAAGTGCGTGGTTACCACAAACCAATCATGATTGCTGGTGGTCTAGGTAACATCCGTGCTGAACATGTACAGAAGAAAGAAATTCCTGTTGGCGCTAGCCTAATCGTGCTTGGCGGTCCAGCAATGAACATCGGTCTTGGCGGTGGTGCTGCGTCTTCTATGGCGTCTGGTCAATCGGCTGAAGATTTGGATTTCGCATCAGTACAACGTGAAAACCCAGAGATGGAACGTCGTTGTCAAGAGGTGATCGACCGTTGTTGGCAACTTGGCGAAGAGAACCCAATCGCGTTTATCCACGATGTGGGCGCGGGTGGTATCTCTAACGCATTGCCTGAATTGGTTAACGATGGCGACCGTGGTGGTAAATTCCAACTACGTGACGTACCAAACGATGAACCAGGCATGAGCCCTCTAGAAATCTGGTGTAACGAATCTCAAGAACGTTATGTACTTGCAGTCGCTCCAGAAAACATGGCTCGCTTTGATGCAATTTGTAAACGCGAACGTGCACCGTATGCGGTCGTAGGTATTGCAACGGAAGAGCGTCATCTGACTCTAGAAGACTCACACTTCGACAATACACCAATCGATATGCCAATGGACATTCTGCTTGGCAAGCCGCCAAAAATGTCTCGTGAAGCAACCACTTTGAAAGTGAATAGCCCAGCGATTACTCGCGACGGTATTGAAATCAACGAAGCGGTTGAGCGCGTATTGCGTCTACCTGCTGTTGCAGAAAAGACCTTCCTTATCACCATCGGTGACCGCAGCGTAACGGGTCTTGTTGCTCGTGACCAAATGGTTGGCCCATGGCAGGTTCCAGTAGCAAACTGCGCAGTAACAGCAGCAAGTTACGACTCTTACCACGGTGAAGCGATGTCTATGGGTGAACGTACACCTGTTGCTCTGCTTGACTTTGGTGCTTCTGCTCGTCTAGCAGTAGCTGAGTCTTTGACTAACATCGCAGCAACTGAAATCGGCGACATCAAACGTATTAAACTGTCTGCAAACTGGATGTCTCCAGCAGGTCACCCTGGTGAAGATGCAGGTCTTTACGAAGCAGTGAAAGCGATTGGTGAAGAGCTTTGTCCTGCGTTGGGTATTACTATCCCTGTAGGTAAAGACTCAATGTCAATGAAGACGAAGTGGGAAGAGAACGGCGAACACAAAGAAGTGACCTCACCGCTATCTCTTATCATCACTGCGTTTGCTCGCGTAGAAGATGTACGTAAGACAGTAACACCACAACTTCGCACTGATAAAGGTGAAACCAGCCTTATCGCTATCGACCTAGGTAACGGTCAAAACCGTCTAGGTGCAACAGCACTCGCTCAAGTTTACAAACAGCTTGGTGATAAACCAGCAGACGTTGACAGCGCAGAGCAGCTAAAAGGCTTCTTCGATGCGATGCAAGCGCTTGTTAGCAACGATAAACTGATTGCTTACCACGACAAAGGCGACGGCGGTCTGTTTGTGACTCTTGCTGAAATGGCCTTCGCTGGTCACTGTGGTGTGAATGCGAATATCGCAGCACTAGGTGACGATGCTCTAGCGGTTCTATTTAACGAAGAGCTTGGTGCGGTTGTTCAAGTAGCGAAAGCTGATGAACAAGCGGTACTAGACACGTTGGCACAATTTGGCTTAGCAGAGTGTTCACACGTGATTGGTTCAGTTGAAGCATCAGATAAGATCGTGATTACTTCAGGCGATGTAGTGGTTCTTGACCGTTCACGTACTGAACTACGTACTATTTGGGCTGAAACAACGCACAAAATGCAAGCGCTGCGTGATAACCCAGCCTGTGCAGACCAAGAATTTGCAGCGAAGAAAGACAACACCGACCCAGGCTTGAACGCGAACCTAACGTTCGATGTTCAACAAGATGTAGCGGCTCCTTACATTGCGAAAGGTGCGAAACCTCGCATGGCAATTTTGCGTGAGCAAGGTGTTAACTCACACGTTGAAATGGCAGCGGCATTTAACCGCGCTGGTTTTGATGCGATTGACGTTCACATGAGCGACATTCTAAGTGGTCAAGCGGTGCTTGATGAGTACCAAGGTCTTGTGGCTTGTGGTGGTTTCTCTTACGGCGACGTATTGGGCGCGGGTGAAGGTTGGGCGAAGTCTGCACTATTTAACGCACAAGCTCGTGACCAGTTCGAAAGCTTCTTCCACCGTAACGACACCTTCTCTCTAGGTGTATGTAACGGTTGTCAAATGCTCTCTAACTTGAAAGATCTGATCCCTGGTGCTGATTTGTGGCCACGTTTCGTACGCAACGAATCTGAACGTTTTGAAGCACGCTTCTCATTGGTTGAAGTGCAAAAATCTGACTCAATCTTCTTTGATGGTATGGCTGGCTCTCGTATGCCTATCGCGGTTTCTCACGGTGAAGGTCGTGTAGAAGTTCGTGATGATGCCCACCTGGCGGCGATTGAACAATCAGGTACAGTGGCAGTACGTTTCGTTGATAACTTCGGTAACGCAACGCAACAATATCCAAACAACCCGAACGGTTCACCAAACGCAATCACTGGTCTAACAACCAAAGATGGCCGTGTGACTATCATGATGCCTCACCCTGAACGTGTATTCCGTACAGTGGCGAACTCATGGCACCCAGACAACTGGGGCGAAAACGGTGCTTGGATGCGTATGTTCCAAAACGCACGTAAGAACATCGGTTGATAGACGCTTGAGTCTTCAATCTGAATTATCAAAGGCTCTGCTTCGGCAGGGCCTTTTTGTTGAGTGCGTAAAAGTGAAAGCGAGTGTTATCAAGGTTTAGAAGTTTATCGAATATAAAAAAAGTTTATTTTTAATGTATTAAATTCAATAAGTTAATATGAAATTGTAGGGTGATTATGCAGCAGTATTCACTTTATTGAGCAAGGTCAAAGTAATCCATCATTGCTGTGCAAGAATGACTCGATTGTAAATTTGTGTGTCAAGCTGCATAGAAAATCAAGTCATGTTTCTCACTGTGCAGTAATTGATGGGAAATACCGAGAAAAATAACGCAAAAAGTGGGATTTACCCAAACTTCAGAAGAAAGGCTTCTTGCTCGAGCGATAATAATATCAGTCCACAGATAGGTACGGACTGCGAGTGTATTTCTCTATGTCAGTCTATTTAGAGGATTGCTATGGTCTTAATAACCCTTAATGGAAAACCTTTCCAAGTTGAAACAAATCAAAGCCTACTCAGTGCCGCACAACAGTGTGGTGTCATTATTCCTTGCCTATGTGGTTCGGATGGTGTGAGTGGGCATTGTGGTCTATGTGATGTCGAAATTGATGGTGTTGGTTTAACAAGTGCCAGTGATTGCCAGCCGCGCGAAGGCATGGTTATCACGACCAACAGCAGCAAGATTGAACAACGTCGTAAACACATTCTCGAAACTCTGTTAGAAAACCCCAATATCACCTGTAGCTTGCCGCCGTGTCAGATTGCGTGTCCAGCTAAAGTGGATGTGCAACTCTATTTGTCATTGATCGCTAAAAATGAGTTTCAAAAAGCGGTTGAAGTGATCAAAAACACCCTACCCATGCCGCTCTCGATTGGTCGAGTGTGCCCAGCGTTTTGTGAGCATAAATGCTTACGTAATAACGTTGATGAACCGCTCGCGATTCGTCAATTAAAACGTTACGCCGCCGATTATGATGTTGCGGCTTATCGTTCTTTTCAGCCAGCACGTAAAGCGGAAAAAAGCAAAAAAGTCGCGATTGTCGGTGCTGGTCCTGGTGGATTAAGTTGCGGCTATTTTCTGGGGCGTGAGGGCTACGATGTCGACATCTTCGAAGCGATGCCACAAGCGGGCGGGTGGCTGCGTTACGGCATTCCAGAATTTCGTTTGCCCAAAGCCATTTTGGATCAGGAAATCGATTTGCTCTGCCAACACGGTGTGACACTGCATACCAATCATGTGCTCGGTGACGATTTTACTCTTTCATCACTAAGCCAGGATTATGATGCGGTTTGTCTTGCGGTTGGTGCCTCACAAGCGAGTGCGATGGATTATAAAGGCAGTGATTTAGCTGGCTGTTTCCTAGGCGTCGATTTTCTAAAAGACAATGTCTTGGAACGTAAACTCGATATCGGCAAAAAAGTGGCAGTGATCGGTGGTGGTAACACAGCGATTGATTGCGCGCGTACTGCGTTACGCCGCGGCGCTGAAGTGACGTTAATTTATCGTCGTACCCGTGATGCAATGCCAGCAGAACCTTATGAAGTCGATGAAGCGGAGCATGAAGGCATCGAGTTTCGTTTCCTGACTAATCCGATTGAAAACGTGGCAGATGATCAGGGGCGAGTGAAACAGGTTATTCTCGAAAAAATGGAGTTAGGTGCACCTGATGCCAGCGGTCGCCGCTCGCCTAAACCGACTGGGGAAACCGAAACTTTGCTGTTTGATACTGTGATTGCTGCCGTATCACAGCAAACCGATACCCGCTTCCTCGAAGGGGAGAGCATTCATCTCAACATGAGTCGGCGTAATACGATCAATGTGGATGAAAAGAGCATGTTCTCTGGGGTGGAAAATATTTTTGCGATTGGTGATTTTCGTCGCGGTCCTGCAACAGCGATTGAAGCGATTGCGGATGCTCGCGCTGCAGCACAAGGGATTGATGAGTATTTGGGTGGTGATATGGAGCCGCTTTATACCCGCTCTTTCCGTTCGAAAAACATTGCCAAAACGGAGAATCTGGTTCGTCCTGAGCATACTAAGCGCTTGAAAGAGAGTTTGAAAAATATGGCGCGTGGCAGTAGTGCTCCGATCAAAGAGATCAATTACCAGTTAGCGCTACAAGGGATCTTTCGCGCACAGATGCCGGAGATCGAGATGGATCGCCGTTTAACTTCCTTTGATGAAGTAGAAACGGGATTCACTTCTGAGCAAGTGCATAACGAGGCGAAACGTTGTTTAAGCTGCGGTTGCCATGAAGGTAACCAGTGTAAGTTACGTCGCTACGCGACTGATTACGATGTGCATCTTAACTAACTTCAACTAGGCCACTTGGTCCAACAAGGTGTTGGTTTTAAGCAAAAGCGCCAGTCAATTCGACTGGCGCTGTTTCATCTTGAGAGCGGGTTTTCTTAACGGAATTGTCCCACTTCTGGCATGAAGTCAAACCCAGCAGCAGCAAGCTTGGCTTCTAACGCATTACGATCAATATCGTAGTAACGTGTAAGTTTGTCCAAATCGCCAGCAAAATCATCACGTAGCTTGGTGTTGATTAGGCTAAAAAGCAAAATGGGATCCATCGATTCAAAATTAGCGAGATTCATTACTCATCCTCAAAGTCAGAAATCAACAAGTTCGCTGCAGCAAAGGCGGCTTTTTCTCGTGTCTCTTTGTCTAACGCGGTGTCGGCAGCGATCTCATTGAGTGCGCGCAGAGTACAGTCAATGGCGCGAGGCACGTATGCTTGATCGCCACTACCAATTTGCGCATAGAGCGACCGAACTAAATCGCAACAGTCATATACTTGCATGGCTTTATCCTATAAATGATAACTGCTCTCAACTATACACAAGCACAGACTGAAGGCAAGACGCTCACTTTTGAGTTGTAACAAGCCTCAATATCGATTGATTAATTATTGTTCTTTACCTGCTCTTTAAGTGACTCGACCAATTCTGGCTCCAGCTTTAGCTGCTTAGCGAGTTCTTCAAGATAGGCCTTTTCCATAAAGTTTTGCTCATCAATGACCACCAATGAGGCGAGATAGATCTCTGCAGCTTGGGCCGGTGAGCGTGCTAATGACGCTATCTCACTTGGGTCGATAGGTTTGGCTAACTCTTGTTCAACTAAGGTTTGCACTGTGCTATCTGCGCCAAGGGCTTGCATGGCTTCTTCAATTTGCGCCATTTCGGTTGGGTCGACATGACCATCCGCTTTAGCTGCGGCAATGATGGCTTTAAGTACTAACAGCTCATGGCGAGGATTGTGTTCATCGAACTCGATAGCCGGTGCAGGATGGGGCTGTTTTTTCTGATGATCGTTATAGAGTTTGTAGGCTAATGCGCCAAGAGCAGCGACGCCGCCGACTTTCAGTGCCGTGCCACCCCATTTTTTGCTCTTTTTTGAGCCCATTAATAGGCCAATGAGTCCACCGCCTGCAGCGCCCAAGCCAAGAGTTTTCAATTGATTGCTATCGGTGCTTTGACTGATTTGGCTGACTTTTTGTCGCCCTTGTTGAACGAGGTCAGAATTCAATGCTTGGTTTAATAGCTGTTTTAAGTCCATATCGTTTTCTACCTTCTTCACATGATGAGTGTTGATGTGAACTAGTCTAGAAGGCCGAAGATGAACTCAAGATTAATCTAACGAAGGGAATGATTGCAGGATGTAACAAAAAAGGTCGGGATATCCCGACCTTTTAGCAAAAGCAAAATGAGGTTATTTCGCCAATTGTGCTTTGATGTGCTCAACGATGGCATCCATCGCGATAGCGCTTTTCTCACCAGAACGACGGTGTTTGTACTCAAAGTTACCTTCATCCATGCTGCGATCGCCGATGATGATAGTGTGAGGAATACCGATCAGTTCCATATCAGAGAACATCACCCCTGGACGCTCTTTACGGTCATCAAACAGAACATCTACACCAAGATCTTTAAGCTCTTGGTAAAGTTTTTCTGCTGCCGCTTGAACGCGTTCAGATTTGTGCATGTTCATTGGCACGATAGCTACTTGGAAAGGCGCAATTGCGTCTGGCCAAATGATGCCGTATTCGTCGTTGTTCTGCTCGATAGCAGAAGCAACCACGCGAGAAACACCGATACCGTAACAGCCCATTTCTAGGATGGTATTTTTGCCGTCAGCACCAAGTACGCCACAGTTCATTTTCTCAGAGTAGGTGGTGCCTAATTGGAAAATGTGACCCACTTCGATACCACGTTTAAGCATTAAAGTGCCTTTACCACATGGGCTTGGATCACCTTCAACCACGTTACGAAGGTCAGCTACTTTACCAAGTTCAACATCACGACCCCAGTTGATACCGAAGTAGTGTTTGCCATCGATGTTTGCACCAGCGCCGAAGTCGCTCATCACGGCTACTGAACGGTCAACGATAACGGGTAGAGTCAAACCAACTGGACCTAGAGAGCCAGGACCTGCGCCAATCAGAGCGCGGATTTCTGCTTCTTCAGCCATTTCTAGTGGAGCCGCCACTTCATCTAGGTGTTCAGCTTTGATTTCGTTAAGTTCGTGGTCGCCACGAATTAACAGCGCAACGATTGGAGCTTCAATCGCGTCAGACGCTTTAACAAACAGAGTTTTAACGGTTTTTTCGATTGGTAGACCATGTTGCTCAACCAATTCAGCGATGGTTTTCGCGTTCGGTGTGTCAACTAGCGTCATCTCTTGAGTTGGAGCAGCGCGCTCAGCTGTTGGAGCAACGGCTTCTGCTTTCTCAATGTTTGCTGCGTAATCGGATTCAGTAGAGAAGGCAATTAAGTCTTCACCGCTTTCTGCCAATACGTGGAATTCTTGTGAACCGTTACCGCCGATAGCACCGCTGTCTGCAAGTACTGGACGGAAATCTAGACCCATACGGTTAAATGCTTTGCAGTACGCTGCGTGCATTGCATCGTACGATTTTTGTAGGCCTTCTTTATCCAAATCGAAGCTGTATGCGTCCATCATGCAGAATTCACGTGCGCGCATCACACCAAAGCGTGGACGACGTTCATCACGGAATTTAGTTTGGATTTGGTACAAGTTCATTGGAAGTTGTTTGTAAGAGCTTACTTCGTTACGCACAAGGTGAGTGATCACTTCTTCTGCTGTTGGGCTCAATACAAACGGACGTGTATGACGGTCAGTAAAGCGTAGCAGTTCTGGCCCCATTTTTTCAGAACGTCCAGTCTCTTCCCATAGTTCAAACGGCTGCACAACGGGCATTAAGGTTTCAATTGCCCCTGCATTGTCGATTTCTTCACGAACAATAGTTTCGACTTTACGCAGTACGCGCAGACCAGTAGGTAGCCAGGTATATAGGCCTGAAGCTAACTTACGGATCATACCTGCACGCAACATGAGTTTGTGGCTCACGATTTCTGCGTCGTTTGGAGTCTCCTTCAGAGTAGAAAGAAGATATTTACTGGTACGCATTTATGGTATCCGTTCATCAAAGTTTAGGGGGATTCGTCGTGTTCAGCGCGACGAGCCATTTGTTAATAGCCGCTAATAATATCAGCCAAATGCCTTTGTCAAAAGAGGTCTATCGCAGTAACTGTCACTAACTTGTTCTCGACCATGAATTTAACGTTCAAATCGTACAAATTTACTGCATATTCTTTGTTATCTGGCTTGTTTTTCTTATAGGCAGGACGAGGATCTTGGGCCAGCACTTGGGCGATCACTTGCTGTTCTGTTGTGCCTTGTGGACGTTTTTGCAAAGCGGCGAGTGCTTGAGGAGAAAAAGTGACGTCAATGGTGTCCGGTTCTTCTGCTGCGTATCCGCCGTTGGCATCTGCAATGGCATCGGAGTAGGGAATATAGGGTTTGATATCAATAATTGGGGTGCCGTTGACTAAGTCGACACTGCCTACTTCTAAAAAGTATTGATCCTGCTCTTTGATCACTCTTTTGAATTCGACCGCTGACATGCCAATACCATTAGGACGGAATGTCGCACGGGAGGCGAACACACCGATACGTTCATTGCCCCCTAGACGAGGCGGGCGAACTGTTGGTTTCCAGCCGGCTTCAAGATTCTGATCAAACAAAAACAGCAGCCATAAGTGACTAAATTGTTCGATGCCACGAATCGCCTCTGCGCAATTTAGTTCCCCTAACAGCTTGATTCTTCCTGTCGCAGCAGGAACAAGGCGTGGTTGTCGAGGAACAGCAAATTTTTCTTGATAGGGGCTTTGCATAAAAGCCACGGGTTCAATGGTGTACATAAAAACTGAGCGTAAAAAAATGACCAGCGCAAAAAATATCACAGTTTTGTGTATAAATCGCTTGCAATTCTAGTTGATAATGATTTCTAATTAGCATGTTATAACATAACAATTAGATGAAAAGAGGCGCACATGAAAGAAGGTATTCATCCTGACTACCGTAAAGTGGTTTTCCACGATACCAGCATCGACAAATACTTTGTGGTTGGTTCGACTGTTCAAACTAAACAAACCATTGAGTTTGAAGGTGAAACATACCCTTATGTAACGATTGAGGTTTCATCTGAATCTCATCCGTACTATACCGGGAAACAACGTGTGGCGACTCAACAAGGTCGTATCGCTCGATTCAAAGACCGTTTTGGTATGTTCAAATAACGCCAACCATCTAACCAATCAAAATATTAGCTATTTTATCCGGAGTCACCATGAAAGTGTTAAGTTCGCTAAAAAGCGCGAAAAACCGTCACCCAGATTGCCAAATCGTGAAACGTCGTGGACGTCTATACGTTATTTGTAAAACGAACCCTCGCTTTAAAGCCGTTCAGCGCTAATCTCTAACGATCCTAACGTAAGACCTTAGACTTTAGCTTTGCGCAGGACTTGCCTTAAAGCGAGTGAGTCTGCCCTCCATTATCGAGGGCTAGACTCATTTCATCGCACGAGCAATGATTCTGTCTAAATGGCTAGCAAATTCGCGACGTTCAGTCTGGGAAAGTGCCGCAGGGCCACCCGTTTGAATGCCACTTGAGCGCATCGTATCCATAAAGTCACGGATATTCAGACGACCACCAATATTCTCTTTCGTAAACAGCTCGCCTCTCGGGCTAAGAGCATGAGCACCTTTCGCTATCACATCAGCCGCAAGTGGAATATCAGAGGTAATCACTAAGTCACCCGCTTCAACCCGCACGACAATCTCATTATCTGCCACATCAAAGCCACTCATCACTTGTAAGGTACGAATGTTAGCGCGTTTGGGTACTGGGACCAGATGGTTGGCGACGAAGGTCGTTTCAAAATTGGTACGTTCTGCGGCGCGAACCAGTGTCTCGCGAATCACTTTTGGACATGCATCAGCGTCAACCCAAATTTTCATTGTGCTTTTCCTGCTAACTGCGTTTCCAATGCTTCAAGACGATTAATCAGTTCTGCGACTTGTGTTTCTAATGCCGCGATACGTTGTTCGCTAGATTGGATCTCTGGCTCGGGCTGTGCCACTTCCACTTTCGGCACTTTGGCTTGGCTCTTCCAACTGCGGATGGCGTTAATCAGAGCTGGCATGGGTACCGAGGTGCTAAGGCGGTGTTTGACCAACGCGACACTGGGTTCTTTGCCTTGCGCATCTAAGCTAGCAAAAATGGCTTTGAGTTCATCTGATACGTCTTTGGTGAGCATGGTGTTTCCTTATCTAAAACGACTGCACTTATTATACCTAATTCGCTTTTTAATGCAGTGTTAACTCATGGGCAGATGAGGCTCGTTCGGGGTTTGTGTACTTCACCATCACCTTAGGTCAAATCCCCAAGAGCAAAATAGGCGATGGCGTGTGAGAGATCTCTCACACGTTACGTAAGAAATAGGCTTTTTATGCTGGGGATGTTATCTCAATATTGATTTAACATATTGATTTTATGTTGTTTATTGTCAGGTAAGTGTGAGTGGCTAGAATTTTATGCTATGAGGGCATTGTTTCTGAACCATAAAGAGGTAGATTGAAGGGGTCGGACGGAAACTGACACGGATAAATCGCCACGGAGTTGGGCGTCTTCAGGATGAAGAGACGGTATGAGGATATACCGTTGCAAGGATGGTTAGGATTCAGTTTGGATACTGCAGCTTATACGGATTCATAGGCTGGCAAGGATTGCTCAGGATCAACCAAAGGAATAGGTGGAAACCATCAGGATGATGGAAGGGACACCGCTCAAGGAACAAGTGATGAGCACGATGTAGGAATGCATCGTATCAAGGATAGTTCGGACACCGCTAGGATGGCGATGCGAGGATGAGGCAAAAGGATGATGCCACTATTACGGATGATGCATGGAGCACGAATAGTAGCCGGACTGCTGCGAGTAAGAATGAAGCCCCGATACGTTGGTATCGGGGCTTTTCTTGATTGTCACTTTATCAAAAGCGTAAATTTTGATCTGAGTACCTTCTCTGTTCCGGGAGAAGGCACAAAATACGTATCCATTTCTTCCCAGATGATTTTCCTTTTCCCTACTGAAAAGGAACGTTCGTTATTTGAGTTTGTATCTCACAAGGATTGTCCGTGACCATAGTGACACGTAGGACGCTGTTGATTCCTTACACTGAAGCATTAGAGTCTGAATTTCTGATGCTTAACTGCTGTGCTAAAAACCGCGCGCAAATGAATGGCCCCAAAACCGTCGCCTCAGCACGTAAATTATTCCAACGTGTTATTGGGGATCCTGATATTCATGCCATGGCGGTGTTAGATAACTATAACCGCGAATATATGGGGCATGTTTACGTAGAAACAGGTCTACATAATCAAGCTGAACTGGCTTATATTTTTGATAAAGCTTATTGGGGGCAAGGGCTCGCCTCTGAAGCGTTAAAAGCCTATTTCCCTCATATTTGTCAGCAGTTAAATCTGACCCACGTTAAGGCAACGGCGAATATAGGCCATGAAGCGAGCATCGCCATTTTGCGCAAACTCGGCTTTACTATGGCAGGAATTGATGAAGATGATTTTGGTCCATTCTACTGTTTTGAATGGCGCAGCATTGCTATGCATCAGGCAGATGATGTGGTGGTAAGTGAAACTTACCCGCTTTAAAACCATACATGATGAGCTGACCTTGATAACAGTCATCACCTAGTGATGAGAACTCAAACCAATACACCGTATGCCAACGCCACGCTCCTTGTGGCGTTTTTAGATGGTGCCGACCGAAAGCAACACTGACGAGTTGCAGCTGCAGTTGATCGCACTGGCGTTGAATCACCATTTTGGCGATCTCTGATTGGCGGCGTTGCTGCCAAAAAGCAAAGCAGACCAAAAACACCAACAGTAGATTCAACAGGTGCTCCATCTCAATTATCCTTTTGTCTGTCGCTGCAATTCCAGCAACGCTTGCGTAAGCTCAGGGGATGGACTTGAATGCAGCAGCGGCAGAATAATCATGCGCAGTGGCGGTAACATCACCAAATCAGCAAAGAGGTGATTAAATAGGCTTTGATTTCCTGTTTGCGCTAAGCGCAGTAAAAAGCGTTGTGCCCGTCCTGTTTCTGCCAATACATGCCAAGAACGTCCTGCGATACCGATAAGAATTTCTTGGTGGCTCAACGTAGGGTTAGTCAATAAGGCATCGACCAGTTGCTCGAGTTGCTGAGCTGGAGCGCCGGCGAGAGAACGAACTAATGCCGATAGTAAAAACAGATCCGGTTGATCGGATGCGATCTGGTCTTGAGCCAGCTCAACTAAACGATCAGCCAATTTCTCTGGTAGATCAATGTGTTCTAACGCGCCTAGCAAGGCATAAAGTGGCTGGTTTGGCAGTTGACGCAGCGCTTTTCTCAATACCACACCGTTATTTTCATGGCTGATACGCGCGCACATATCGGTAATACCTTGCAGACCCACTGTTTGCCAGTTATCCCAACCTAAACCGCCGGTGAAATAGAACTGAGCATGTTCATAATACTGGCTGCAAGAAAGACCTAAATGAGCACGAATTAAGCTATGAAACATCGCCATTTTGTCTTCATGAGGTTTGAAGGTGAATGGGTTATTGCTCAGTTTTTGTTGCTGCTCTTCGTCCAATTCATTGGTGAGACGTGAGCCCATCGCTTCAAGCACATATTGAATGAATTGGCTAACGTGCGCCTGTTGCAATAACCCGCGCTCATCAAGTTCAAACTTGAGAAACCAAATCCACGGCTGATGACTCTCGTTCCAGTAAGCTATGGCTAATTGCGCGGTACGTTGTACAGGAAATGGATACGGTTGATAGCCTTGTTCTACTTGAGCAAACTGCTCGTTATCTAGGCATTGAATACGTCGACCGAGGTCGAACACTTTGTAGTGGTTGCCACTGGTTTTAAGCAGTTGGCTAAGAGTTTGAAGGTTTTCCATGGAAATCAACGGCCCAAGTTTTCTTTGCAGCGCTCATGTTAACCTATACTTCCTTTTGATCAAACCACTCTCCAACCATTGCATTTTTGCCATAACTGCATACCATGCCTGCTTTGAGGGAAATACCTCGCTTGAACCCCCATGAGATGATGATGGAATAGTGCATGACAACGTCTTTTAATGAATTAGAACATGCTTTGAATGAGCTGGAATATGAGCTGCAGCGCCTAGGTGTGTGGCAATCTTTCGCTCCTTCGGATGAAGCGTTGGCAAGTAGTGAACCTTTTGCTTTAGATACCCTTGAGCCTCATGAATGGCTGCAGTGGATTTTCATTCCTAAACTGAGTGAGTTACTCGCAACTGAATGGGTGCCAACGGGGTTCGCATTGACTCCTTATTTTGAGCAAGCTTGGGTCGATCAACCCGAGTTTCGCGCTGTTATTCGTGTCATTCGTACTATCGATGAGGCGAGTCACCTATGCTAGAAATCGTTTACCAAGATGATTATTTTGTCGCGATTAACAAACCGGCAGGCATGCTAGTACACCGTTCATGGTTGGATAAGCATGAAACCGTCTTTGCTATGCAAACCTTGCGCGACCAATTAGGGCGACATGTGTATCCGCTACATCGCCTTGATCGCCCCACATCCGGTGTGCTCATTTTTGGTTTTTCGAGCGAAGTTGCTCGCGATATGATGCCGCTATTTGCGTCTCATACGATGACAAAAACGTATCATGCCGTTGTGCGCGGTTGGGTAGCAGAAGAGGGGATCCTCGATTATCCACTCAAAGAGGAGTTGGATAAGATTACTGACAAAAAAGCGCATCAATATAAAGAAGCGCAAGAGGCAGTGACTGAGTATCGCCCTTTGGCTCAAGTGGAAGTACCTCATTCTACTGGACGCTTTCCAACCACCCGTTATGGCATGGTCGAGCTCAAACCTAAGACTGGGCGTAAACATCAATTGCGTCGGCATATGGCACACTTAAGACACCCAATTGTGGGTGATACCTGCCATGGTGAAGGTCGTCATAACCGGTTATATCGCGAGCAATACGATGTGCATCGCTTATTGCTGCACTGTAGCGAAATGCGTTTTGTCCATCCGTACACCCAAGCGGAAACCGTGATTCGAGCGGGGTTTGATGAGACGTGGTTGAGATTGTTTACCGAGTTTGAGTGGGTTAATCCACATTTATCGAGTTCGCTATGATTTTGGTGTCCACCATATGCTCGAGGATCAAAGCTAGCGCTCACTGAAGTTACAGTAGTCGCGATATTTCAGGCATAAAAAATCGGCCTCAATAAAATTGAGGCCGATAAGATTATGTAAAGTAACTGCTTATCTCGCAAGATGCTTAACGGGCAAGATACTCGCGAATCGATTGCTCGATACCTGCGGCGTCCAAACCTAAATCAGCATGCAGCTCTTCTTGAGTACCTTGAGCCACGAACTCGTCTGGTAAACCTAAGTTAAGCACAGGTTTGATGATTTTTTCTTTCATCATAAATTCAATTACCCCAGCACCTGCACCACCGGCAATTGCATTCTCTTCAATGGTTACCAGCACATCATGAGAGGCGGCTAAATCGCGAATCAGTTGCTCATCAAGTGGCTTAACAAAACGCATATCCGCCACAGTCGCATTCAATGCTTCAGCTGCCGTTAACGCGCTTGGTAAGAACGTACCGAAGTTAAGAATGGCGACTTTTTCGCCCTGACGCAGCATGCGGCCTTTACCGATAGGTAAGGCAGTCAACTGTGCTTCAAGCTCAACGCCCATGCCTGTACCGCGAGGGTAACGCACGGCACTTGGCCCTTGGTGTAAGTGACCGGTATAGAGCATTTGGCGACATTCATTTTCATCGGCTGGTGCCATGATGGTCATGTTCGGAATGCAGCGCATAAAGCTTAAGTCAAACGCACCTTGGTGAGTTTGACCATCGGTACCCACTAAACCTGCGCGGTCGATAGCGAACATCACTGGCAAATTCATGATAGCGATATCGTGAATCAGTTGATCGTAACCACGTTGCAAGAAGGTAGAGTAAATCGCAACGATCGGGTGATAACCTCCAATGGCCATGCCCGTCGCTAAGGTGACCGCGTGTTGCTCGGCAATCGCTACATCAAAATATTGCTCGGGATACTCCTTGGAAAAGCGCACCATGCCTGAGCCTTCGCGCATTGCTGGAGTGATTGCCAGTAGTTTTGGATCTTGCGCAGCCATATCACACAGGAAATCACCAAAGATTTTGGAGAAGGTTGGGCTGGTGGATTTGCTCTTAGGCAGTGAATCAGCATTCGGGTCAAATTTCGGTACGCCATGATAACCAATCGGATCTTTTTCCGCGGGTTCGTAGCCTTTCCCTTTTTTGGTCATCACATGCAAAAATTGTGGGCCTTTTAGCTCACGCATGTTTTTGATGGTTTTGATCAGCTCAAGAACATCATGACCATCAACTGGACCAATATAGTTAAAACCCAGTTCTTCAAACAGAGTGCCTGGAACCACCATACCTTTCAGGTGTTCTTCGGTACGACGCACCAACTCTTTGATCGGTGGTAGACCCGAAAGCACCTTCTTACCACCTTCACGGATAGAGGTATAGAAGTTACCGGATAACAATTGAGCAAGGTGATTATTCAGCGCGCCGACGTTTTCAGAGATAGACATCTCGTTGTCGTTTAGAATCACCAACATATTAGGATGAATACCACCGGCGTGGTTCATGGCTTCAAACGCCATCCCAGCGGTGATCGCACCATCACCAATCACACTCACCACTTTGCGACCATTGCCCTCTTTCTCTGCCGCAATCGCCATGCCTAATGCGGCACTGATTGAGGTAGACGAGTGACCAACCGAGAGCGTGTCATATTCGCTCTCTTCACGCCATGGGAAAGGGTGTAGACCATCTTTTTGGCGGATAGTCGACATTTGTTCACGACGACCAGTCAAGATTTTATGCGGGTAAGCCTGATGGCCCACGTCCCAAATCAGTTGATCATTCGGTGTGTCGTAAACGTAATGGAGAGCAACAGTTAATTCGACCGTGCCGAGACCGGAAGCTAAGTGACCACTGGATTGGCTAACGGAGTTAAGCAAAAATTCACGGAGCTCATCGCAAAGTTGAGGCAATACCTCCTTTGGCAGGCTACGTAGATCTTCCGGTGTGTTAACGAGTGCTAACGTTGGATACTTTGAAATATCAAGAGTCATAGTGATGCGCGCTTATAGTGTTAGTTCTTGCGCTCGATAACGTATCGGGCGAACGCTTCGAGATACTCAGTGTTATAAGGAATCGCTTCTAATGCTTGAAGCGCTTCTTCTAGCAGAGTATGCGCTTTATCCATAGCACCTTGTAAGCCGAGTAGGGCTGGATAGGTACTTTTGTGTAATTGCTCATCAGATCCTTGCGGTTTACCAAGCGTTTGGGTATCGCTGATGATATCCAAAATGTCATCTTGAACTTGGAATGCTAAGCCAATCGCATTGGCATAACGATCTAACTGAGGCAACACCGCGACGCCTTTATCTCCGGCAGCAAGTGCGCCGAGGCGAATGGCACAGCGCATCAAAGCGCCGGTTTTATTACGGTGAATGCGTTCCAGTTCTTCAAGGTCAACTGAGCGGTTTTCTGCCGCTAAGTCTAATGCTTGACCAAGACACATGCCTTGCGCGCCCGAGGCTTCTGCAAGCATCTGAATCATTTTAATTCGTTGCTGTTCACCGTCATTAGATAAAGCGCCTTCAGCTAAAATGGTAAACGCCAGAGTTTGCAAAGCATCTCCGGTTAAAATGGCGGTCGCTTCATCAAATTTGATGTGACAGGTGGCTTGACCACGACGCAATTCATCGTCATCCATGGCAGGGAGATCATCATGGATTAATGAATAAGCGTGAACACATTCGATAGCCGATGCTGGCGTATCGAGGTCTTCTAAACGGCAGCCTAACATCTGTCCTGTAATGTAGACGAGGAAGGGACGTGCGCGTTTGCCGCCGAGTAATAAACCGTAACGCATCGCCTGAATCAGGCTTTGTTGTTGGTTTGGTAGGCGGTTCAACCATTGGTCAAGTTGTAGATTATTTCTTTTTTGTAAAGAGGTTAAAGCCTCATTCATAGAGATCTTTTCTTCCATCATTCTTGCTCTTGGGCAAAATCAGTCAATGGGGCATCATCATTATTACTGAGCAAAATGCTGACGCGCTGTTCGGCTTCATCAAGCTTAGCTTGGCCTGATCGAGTCAGGGCGATACCGCGTTCAAATTTTTTCAGCGCTTCGTCCAGAACTAAGTCCCCGTTTTCGAGTTGTTCAACGAGAAGATCCAATTCACTGATGGTTTCTTCAAAGGACATATTTTCCGGTTTTTTGCTCGCCATAATCATTTTACCTTGAGAAAGATGCACGAAAGTTACCTTAGGGAATACCTACGGTCAAATTTAACCGAGCAATTTTGTCACAAATAGAGCAAGTTCGTTAGCATCTCTGTAAAAAAAACTACAGCTAAACAAGAGATACTGGTTCCCTTGGTGCATTTTTCTGCATTTTGTATTGTCAAAGAAGGAGTGACTCAGGGGTATCTCTATCTGATCGCGATTTGAGATTGACTATCTATCTGAGTTTTAGTGCATTCTAACACAGTTTCCGCGTACACTGAGTCCAGGTTTTTTTGATGTTCATCCGCAACGAGTGGTTATTTCAAGTGGCTAAGGCTCGCGGCTAAAAGCGATTCGAGCTGCAGTGCGCTGAATAATTTTGTTTTGAATGTGATATTGATTGAAGTGCGCTTGTTCTGATAGCTCTAAAACCTGCACATCAGACAGCCTTGGATATATACTCAAATCACAAAGAAAAGTGGTTTCTCAAGCCTCAGGTAAGTTCATTTAGAGTGCCATAGTCAAAAGTGGTTGGTGCTCTTTTGCTGTTATTGATTTAAGGATTTGATAATCTTGCCGATAAAATATAGAGAAACGGGTAGACGCGAACAGTAGCAGAGGAGCACTTCGTGGATTTAGCAACGCTGTTAGGGCTGATTGGTGGCCTAGGCTTCGTAACAATGGCGATGATTTTAGGTGGTAGTTTGTCGATGTTTATCGACGTGACCTCCATCCTGATCGTAGTGGGGGGCTCGATTTTCGTTGTCATGATGAAATTTACCATGGGGCAATTTTTTGGTGCAGCCAAAATTGCAGGTAAAGCGTTCATGTTTAAGGCGGATGAGCCCGAAGATTTAATCGCTAAAATCGTAGAAATGGCAGACGCAGCGCGTAAAGGCGGTTTCTTAGCACTGGAAGAGATGGAAATTACCAACTCGTTTATGCAAAAAGGGATTGATTTGCTGGTGGATGGTCACGATGCTGACGTTGTCCGTTCAACGTTGCAAAAAGACATTGCGTTGACCAACGAACGTCATGAAGCGGGGAGCTTAGTATTCCGTGCTTTTGGTGACGTAGCTCCAGCGATGGGGATGATTGGTACGCTGGTTGGTCTGGTTGCTATGTTGTCTAACATGGATGACCCTAAGTCGATTGGTCCGGCAATGGCAGTGGCATTGTTAACCACCTTGTATGGAGCAGTATTATCGAACATGGTGTTCTTCCCTATTGCTGATAAATTGGCCTTACGTCGAGAGCAAGAAACACTAAACCGCAGACTGATAATGGATGGCGTGTTAGCTATTCAAGATGGTCAAAACCCACGTGTTATTGATAGTTATTTGAAAAACTACCTGAGCGAAGGGAAACGTGTTCTTGATGTAGATAACGAATAGTGGAAGTGAAGTATGGATGACGAAGCAAAATGTAAATGTCCCCCCCCAGGGTTGCCTGCATGGCTTGGGACGTTTGCTGATCTTATGTCACTGTTGATGTGCTTCTTCGTATTGCTCCTTTCGTTCTCCGAAATGGACGTACTGAAGTTTAAACAAATTGCTGGTTCGATGAAGTTCGCTTTCGGGGTGCAAAACAAGCTGGAAGTGAAAGACATTCCGAAAGGCACCAGTATCATCGCACAAGAGTTTCGACCTGGCCGTCCAGAGCCAACGCCTATTGATGTCATCATGCAGCAGACTATCGATATCACTCAGCAAACGCTCGAGTTTAAAGAGGGTGATGAGGACCGTTCTGGCGGTACACAACGTGATGCGGGAACGCTCACTGGTGGACAGTCGACCGAAACTTCAACCGAAATGAACCAGAACGTAGATGCAGAGCAGCAACAGCAGCAATCTGAAGCGATGTCTGAAGAGGAAGTAGATGCGACGGTTGAGAAGATCCAAAAGGCGTTGCAACGCGAAATCGCTGAAGGCGCGATTGAAGTAGAGAACCTTGGCCAACAAATTGTGATTCGAATTAAAGAAAAAGGGGCGTTTCCAGCCAGCTCTGCTTTCTTACAGCCTAAGTTCCGTCCTTTGGTGCGCCAAATTGCCGAACTGGTTAAAGATATTCCCGGTAAGATTCGCATTACGGGTCACACCGACAACCAACCGATTGATTCTGAGCTCTATCGCTCACTGTGGGACTTATCAGCACAACGTGCCGTGTCTGTTGCCCAAGAGATGGAGAGTGTGAAAGGCTTTAATCATGATCGCTTGCAAGTGCGTGGTTTGGCAGATACGGCACCTTTAGTGCCAAACGATACTCCTGAACATCGTGCGGAAAACCGTCGTGTGGAGATCAGCATCATGCAAGGTGAACCGTTGTACAGTCAGGAAGTTCCGTCATTACCAGGGGATTCTGCGCCAACAACGAACGGTGCTAAATAGTAAAAATTAAGCAATTACAATTAATTAAGGCAAGCTTTCGAGCTTGCCTTTTTCATAGGCTTTCCCCGAACAGAAGAGATCGTGTATAATCCCGCCCCCTTAGCGGTAGCGCTTGATGTACCCTTGCCATTCGGTATGAGTCAGTACAGAGTCCGCTTGCCAGACGTTTTACTCAGATTGCGAATATACCTATGAAATTTATTGTTAAGCCACATCCAGAAATTTATGTCAAAAGTGAATCTGTGCGTAAGCGCTTCACAAAGATTCTCGAGAGCAACATTCGCATCATCATCCAGCGTAGAACGGAAGGCGTATCGGTATTTAACCGTCGTGACCATATTGAAGTGGCCGCGGAGAGCGATAAGTTCTACCCAGAAGTATTGGAAATCTTGACTCATACACCGGGTATTCACCATGTGTTAGAAGTTGAGCAATCCAACTTCACTGATTTGCACAACATTTATGAACAAGTGTTAGAACGCAATCGTAATCTGATTGAAGGTAAAACCTTCGTCGTGCGCGCTAAACGTCGCGGTAAACATGATTTCTCCTCTATTGAGGTTGAGCGTTATGTTGGTGGTGGTTTGAACCAAGCGGTTGCTAGTGCAAAAGTGAAGTTGAAAAATCCAGATGTGACTATCAACATTGAAGTACAAGATGAACTGCTCAACCAAATTATCGCTCGTTACAAAGGTCTGGGTGGTTTCCCGCTAGGAACCCAAGAAGATGTATTGAGCCTAATTTCGGGTGGTTTTGACTCTGGTGTATCGAGCTACCTGCACATCAAACGTGGTTCAAAAGTGCATTACTGTTTCTTCAACCTCGGTGGTCCTGCTCATGAAATTGGGGTTAAACAGGTTGCGCATTACCTATGGAATAAGTACGGCTCTTCAGCCAAGGTACGTTTCCTAGCGATTGATTTTGAACCGGTAGTGGCTGAAATCCTTGAAAAAGTTGATGATGGCCAAATGGGCGTGGTATTAAAACGTATGTTTATGCGCGCTGCAGGTATGATCGCTGAGAAGTTTGATATTCAAGCGTTGGTGACCGGTGAAGCACTTGGCCAAGTATCAAGTCAAACATTGACTAACTTGCGCCATATTGACGGTGTAACCGATACCTTGATTCTGCGTCCTTTAATCAACTGGGATAAAGAAGACATCATTAATCTTGCTCGTGAAATCGGCACAGAAGATTTTGCCAAGACTATGCCTGAATACTGTGGTGTGATCTCGCGTAAGCCAACGGTTAAAGCGATCAAAGCGAAACTGGAAGCAGAAGAAGCGAAATTTGATTTCAGCATCCTTGAGCAAGTGGTGTACAACGCACGCCAAATGGACATTCGCGATATCGCGAAAGAGAGCGAAGAAGCGGTTCCTGAAGTGGAACTGGTTAACGTTGTTCAAGGCGAAGCAGTGGTATTGGATATTCGTAGCCCAGACGAAGAAGAAGAGAGCCCATTAGAAATCGAAGGTGTGGAAGTAACCCACATTCCTTTCTACAAGCTGTCGACTAAGTTTGGTGATCTCGACCAATCTAAAACTTACTTGCTGTACTGTCACCGTGGGGTGATGAGTCGTTTGCAGGCACTTTATCTGAAAGAGCAAGGGTTCAATAACGTTAAAGTTTATCGCCCTTAATCGATAGAAAAATTCATACATTTGACATGAATTTGTAACGCCGCTGACCTTGCTGTCGCGGCGTTTTTTTATGCCTAACGCTAACAGAGTGATCGATGTAAGCTGGTTATCAGAACGATCTGAGTTAAGATAAGTCGATTTTGGCAAAGAGGTGCTGAGCTGGAATTGCTTGAATTTTGGATAAAAAAACACCGCCATATAAGGCGGTGAAGAATATTTGACAGACAGGTCAAAAAATAAATACAGGAAGTAAGTTTTGCACAGGGGATAACTGTACAAAACCGGATGGTAGAAACTACCGAACTCGAAATTCGAGTTTGCAAACACAACATCGCAACAAAAACCCATTGATTCGAAAACGAATCAAGCCGTTCAGGCTTTTGCTGCGGGACGAAATATAGATTTTCTCTGGCTGGTTAGCAACGGACAATTTATAATGTTTCACATAAGAAAAACTAATCCATGGTAGAACATGCCTATGTCTAGAAGATTACCCCCATTAAACTCACTAAAAGTGTTTGAAGCGGCGGCTCGACATTTAAGTTTTACTCGTGCAGCTGAAGAGTTATTTGTGACTCAAGCAGCGGTGAGTCATCAGATTAAAGCACTGGAGGAGTTTTTAGGTTTAAAACTGTTTCGTCGTCGTAACCGTTCTTTGCTGCTAACCGAAGAAGGACAAGGATACTTTTCTGATATTAAAGATATTTTTGGTTCAATTGCTGAAGCAACCGATAAGCTGTTAGAGCGTACTGAAAAAGGTGCACTGACGATCAGTTTACCACCAAGTTTTGCAATTCAGTGGTTGGTGCCTCGTCTCTCTGACTTCAATCAAAAAGAGCCGGACATCGACGTCAGAATTAAAGCTGTGGATCTAGACGAAGGCTCGCTCACCGATGATGTGGATGTTGCTATCTACTACGGTCGTGGTCACTGGCCGGGCTTGCGAACTGATCTGCTCTATCAAGAATATTTGATTCCGCTTTGTTCGCCTAACCTACTGCTCGGCACTAAGCCTCTTGAAAAGCTCGCTGATCTTGCTAACCACACACTATTGCATGACACGTCGCGCCACTATTGGAAACAGTTCGCCAAAGATCATGGTTTAGAGAGTGTTAATGTCAATCATGGTCCTATCTTTAGTCATACCACCATGGTGCTGCAAGCAGCGATTCATGGGCAGGGGATTGCCCTTGGCAATAACGTATTAGCCAAACCTGAAATGGATGCTGGCCGTTTGATTGCTCCCTTTGATGAAATATTAATGACGCCCAATGCCTTCTACGTCGTGTGCGATGAGAAGCAGGCTGACATGGGACGTATTGCGACCTTCCGCGATTGGATGCTGAAAACCGCGCGCAGTGAACAAGAGGATATGCTGGATGAGTGAGTTGGTTCTAATTAATGGTGCAGAGCATCAACCCTTATTCATCTTTGCTCATGGCGCAGGGGCAGATATGCACCACGACTTTATGGAACGAGTGGCGCAAGGTCTAGCGCAAAAGGGGATTCGAGTGCTGCGTTTTAACTTCCCTTATATGGTCAAGCGAGCTTTAACCGGTAAAAAGTCTCCACCGGATCGAGCGCCTAAGCTTTTAGAAGCCTATGCTCAGGTAATTGAACAGTACGCCAATGGCCCTGTGGTGATTGGTGGTAAGTCGATGGGAGGACGGATGGCGTCACTCTTATGGGAGCATCCTCAAGTCGCAGGCGTTGCCTGTCTTGGTTATCCATTTCACCCACCGGGTAAACCTGAACGCTTTAAAGGGGAGCACTTGGCAGAGATAGCCAAGCCTTGCTTTATATTGCAGGGAGAGCGAGATACTTTTGGGCAGCGTGAAGAGTTCGAACATTTCGTACTCAGCGACCAAATTCGCTGTGCGTTTATCCCTGATGGTGACCACAGTTTTAAACCCCGCAAGTCTTCCGGACATACTGAACCGGACAATATTCAAATGGTCATTGAACTGCTCAGTGCCTATATCTTTGAGGTGTATCAAGATGCAAAGTAAGTCGTTATTAGCCATTGGTGGCGCATTCTCTGGCTTAGGTGTGATTCTTGGGGCTTTTGCAGCACATGGCCTGAAGAAAATGATCACTCTGCCTATGGTGGAAGTGTTTCAGACGGGCGTGCATTATCAATTTATTCATGCCGCAGCGATTTTGCTCTGTGGTGTACTGATGTTATTGCAAGTAAATGCGCCTTTGGCACGAAAGTATTTCAGCCGTGCAGCAATTTGCTTTATCATCGGCATCTTTTGTTTTAGTGGCAGTCTGTACGCTCTTGCGCTAACAGGTGTGAAATGGTTTGGACCAATCACGCCGTTTGGTGGTCTCCTGTTCATTTTGGGCTGGGTGTACTTTGTTGTTGCTGCACTGAAAATTAACGAGGTGAAGTCGTGAAACAAGTGATGCTCTATTGCCGCTCTGGTTTTGAAAAAGAGTGTGCAGGTGAGATTCAGGATAAGGCAACCCAACTGGAAGTGTTTGGTTTTCCGCGTTTAAAAAGCAATACAGGTTATGTATTGTTCGAATGCTATCAGGATGGAGATGCAGAGAAACTGATTCGTCAAATCGACTTCAATTCTCTGATCTTTTCGCGCCAGATGTTTGCGGTGGTGGCTGAGTGTCAGGATCTCCCAACAGATGACCGTATTTCGCCGCTGCTGGAAGGCTTGGCTGAAGATGAAAGCATGCCTAAATGTGGTGACTTGCGTGTTGAAACGCCAGACACCAACGAAGCAAAAGAGCTGCTAAAGTTCTGCCGCAAATTTACTGTGCCACTGCGTCAAGCATTGCGTGGTAAAGGCTTATTGCTGAAAAATGAGAACCCGAAGAAGCCAGTGCTGCATGTCTGTTTTGTGGCTCCTGGA
Source organism: Vibrio porteresiae DSM 19223 (assembly GCF_024347055.1). Lineage (NCBI taxonomy): Bacteria > Pseudomonadati > Pseudomonadota > Gammaproteobacteria > Vibrionales > Vibrionaceae > Vibrio > Vibrio porteresiae. Next base: position 2,714,411 of record NZ_AP024895.1, on the reverse strand, counting down.
CACTGCTTCACGGGGTATTCTTATTCAGATAACAACTCTAAGTTCTTTATGGGGATTCCTCGTCTGAAATTCCCAGCGGATGCGCCAAGTCGTTCAACGTTGAAACTCGAAGAAGCCTTTCACGTATTTATTCCTCGTGAAGAGTGGGAAACGCGCTTAGCTCCGGGTATGTGGGCCGTTGATTTAGGTGCGTGTCCTGGCGGCTGGACTTATCAGTTGGTGATTCGTTCAATGTTCGTGCATGCGATTGATAACGGTATGATGGCGCAAAGCTTGATGGATACAGGTCAAGTTAAACATCATATGGTCGATGGATTTAAGTTTGAGCCTGCACGTAAGAACGTCACTTGGCTAGTGTGTGACATGGTAGAGAAACCATCACGCGTTGCTCAGCTGATGGGTGAGTGGTTGATTGCTGGTTGGGCAAAAGAGGCGCTATTTAACCTTAAATTGCCAATGAAAGGTCGTTATGACGAAGTACTACAGGATATCGAAAACCTGAAAATCTTCCTTATTCAAAACGGCGTTAAATTCCGTATGCAAGCTAAACACCTTTATCACGACCGTGAAGAAATTACGGTTCACATACAAGTGTTATCGAATATCTCCCCTCATTAATAGCGGAGAAGATAAATTGAAAATAGCGCCATGGGCGCTATTTTTTTATCCATCAAACAACATTCGCGGTTATTGAACCGACTCTTGTGACTCGTTTGGCCCAGTGTAGCGGATGTCTTGCAAATTAAAGCCCAGCTCAATATCGGTTTTAAGGGTCGCCACTTGCTTACAGCGCCTTGCCATATCAATGTGTTCATCGAGCTTTTTACGGTATTTAGAGGCCAATTCATCACTAGCAAAGGCCGCTTCGATATCGGTAAATTGAGTCAAAATCTCTTTTGCGGCTTTGGGTCCAATGCCCGGAACGCCAGGAACTTGGCTCGAACTCACGCCAACCAAGCCCCAATAATCGGTCAACTGTTCTGGTTTTACGCCAAACTCATGCTCAATAAAAGGCGCATCTAACCAACGTTGTTGGAAATAATCGCGGATTTGCAAGGTTGGAGAGAGCAACTGACAGTAGCCTTTATCCGTTGAAATGATAGTGACTTTCTCTTGATGCGCTGCGACTTTGAGCGCTAAGGTGGCCACGAGGTCGTCGGCTTCATCGCCACTTGAGAGTAGGGAATCGATACCCAATTGCCACCACGCATCTTGAATAGCTTCTAATCCATTTTTTAGCGGTTCAGGCATCGGCTTTCTGCCTTCCTTGTAGCTTGGCAGAATGTCACCACGCCAACCTCGGTCTTGCAGATGATGGTCGAATACCGCAATCATATGGGTAGGTTGGGCTTCATTGATGATGCGAGTAAGCGTTTTGCTGGTGGTGTCTATCGTCCGGGCAATATCGTTGGGATCCGGTTGAACCGAATGGTTGCGGCGAATAAGGTTAAGAGCGTCGATAATGACCAGATGAATTGACATAAACAGAAAGAAAATAAGGGCTAATAAGCCCTTATTGTAATGATATTGACTAGGAATACTACCTTACGGCGAGCCAAAGCTGTTATTGAACAATCTTATAGCATGGAACGTAAGCGGAACCGCCAGGCAATTTCATCCGATTTTGCGCGACGAAATCTTTTAGCAAGGTGTCCATCTTCTTCATTAACGCAGGTTCGCCATGAATTTCAAATGGACCATTTTGCTCAATTTCGCGAATACCTTCAGCCTTCACATTACCCGCCACAATACCAGAGAACGCTCGACGTAAGTTAGCGGCTAAGGTTTGAGGGGCTTGATTTAAATGCAAATCAAGGTTGGCCATGTTTTCATGAGTTGGCTCAAAGGGATGCTGAAATTCTGGTTCAATCTTAAGTGACCAGTTAAAGCTGTAGGCATCTTCCATATCTTTGCGATGTTGACGCACCACAGGCATCGCCTTTTTCATAATGCGTGCTGCTTCAGCGGGATCACCAATCACGATTTGATAGCGTTTTTGCGCTTCTTTACCTAGTGTGTCGCCAATGAACTGATCTATTGAGCGAAAGTAAGCTTCACTCTCTTTAGGACCGGTTAGCACGATAGGCAAAGGTTGCTCTGCATTATCGGGATGCATCATGATGCCAAGAATATACAGCAACTCTTCGGCCGTACCTGGACCGCCCGGGAAGATAATGATCCCGTGCCCCATACGGACGAACGCTTCCAGACGTTTTTCGATGTCTGGCATGATGATGAGTTCGTTCACGATTGGGTTAGGCGGCTCTGCCGCAATAATAGACGGTTCAGTCAAACCAAGATAACGCTGCTCGGTGTAGCGCTGTTTCGCATGACCAATTGCAGCCCCTTTCATTGGGCCTTCCATAGCACCCGGACCGCACCCGGTGCAAACATTGAGTTCACGTAATCCCAGTTCATTACCCACTTCACGGGTATATTGGTATTCAATGTCATTGATCGAATGGCCGCCCCAGCACACCACTAGATTAGGGGTAATGCCCGGAATCAGAGCGCCTGCGTTACGTAAAATCGCAAAGACGCGATTGGTGATGTAAGTTGAATCTTCTAAGCAGGCTTGCGGCGTTGCGCCAAGATGCAAGTTGAGATAAACAATATCTCGTAACACTGAAAATAGGTGTTCTTGGATGCCTTTAATAATTTGTCCATCCACGAACGCATGTTCTGGTGGATTGATGAGTTCGAGTTTGATGCCGCGCTCACGGCGCATGACATCGATATCAAAGTCTTGGTATTTATCGAGCAGCTCTTTCGAGTTGTCGGTATGGCTGCCAGAGTTGAGCACGGCAAGGCTACAGTTACGATAGAGCTGATACAGTTCGCTTGTGGCTGTCTTTTTTAATTTTTCAACTTCCAGCTGCGATAACAAATCCATGCTGCCCGCTGGGCTGACTTGTGTGATCATACTGGTCTCCTTTGCAAAGGAAAATCAAACCACCTTGAGGTGCTGATGTCAGAAGGGCGTGAGCATAACCGACTTAGGTGGTCACTAACTTATTGATATATTTTGTTTATAACAATCTAGTGTGCATCTTTAGTGTTCGGAAATTGCTCAACATCAAAGATGTGACGATGAGCACAATCTTTGCTAAGAATAGCTTATTTTTCGACCAGTTGCGCGAGGGGGATGTTATTGGAGAACCAAGGTTTTTAACTCGTATTGGGTGGAATTATTTCCAAGAGAGTTGGTTAGAGCCAAAATCTCTTACTTCAGAAAGCGCTTTACTTAAATGCTCTAGTACGACTTCCGGTGTGTCAGATTCTTTAAACGAAGTACAGGCGGCACTCACGGTAATTTTTAAGCTGCGATCGCGAAATTTGAACGGGAGCAAGGCGATGTTACGCTGCACTTTTTGGATCAACGCCAATACTTCTTGGTCTTGATATTCGGGCAAAATAACCACGAATTCCTCGCCACCAAAACGAGCTAAGGTATCGGACTGATTAAGCTCTTTGCCAATGTTACGGGAGATGATTTTCAGCGCTTTATCTCCGGCACTGTAGCCAAAGTTTTCGTTGATCTGCTTAAAGTTATCGATATCAAACAACACGATGCGTAAGTTGTGTTGAGTACGAATCCAACGACGATATTCCAACTCAAGTTGGTCGTTGAAGGCGGTACGATTAAGCGTTTTGGTAAGTGGATCAAGCAGTAGACGTTTTGCCTGATCTTCTAAACGACGTCGATAGTCATTAGTCATGTCGCTTAAGGTATCAATTTGGCGTTTCGCGTATTGGATCTGTTCCAGCAACGCTTGCTCACGTGCTTCAGACAAATTAAAACGCTCAGAAAGCTGTGATAGCTCTTTAACGAGTGGCGTCATTCGTCCAAGCAATGAGGCAAAGTCTTTGTCTAACGCAAGAGAGTTCTGGCTGCGTTTTACCAGCCCGTTAAGTTCTTGATGCAAGCTTTGGCGCTGTACAAAATCACTGCGAGTTTGACTGATGATCTGCTCTGAATTGGTGCTGATATTAGAGAGTGACTCATGGGTTTGTTCGAGAAACTTCTCTGAACTTTTACGTTCATTTTCAGTACCTAATACCACCAACTGCAACACTTGTAGTGTCAGTTCTAGTAAAGCACTAGAGCTGACGCCGAGCAGCAATTTGGCACGAATGTCGACCAGTAAATCACCGTATTCACCTTCGAAATCAAGCTCAGTGATAACATGTTGTAGCTCTTTGTTAAGGCGTTTTAACTGATCACTGCTGGCATCAAAACCTAAGTTATTCGGGGCAGTGTTCTCGCGGTTGGTACTGAGGATCTTAATGGTGATCTCATAGAGATTGAGTAAGCGTGAGGCTTTCTCATTGTCATCAATTCGTTGTGATGCAGCAAAGTTAATAAGGTCACGTAGTTCGCGTTTTACGCGTTCTGGCAGATGCGGGACCCGAAGCAAACATTCGCTGCTACGTTGTAGCTGTTCTGCTAACGTTGGGGTCGGGTTGTCAGTTGCCAGACTGTGCTGCATTACAAGTGCTCCAATGCCACTGGTTAAGGAACAAAAAAGATCAGTTAGATCAAAAGGTCTTAGTTCATCACGATGGGAAGCTAAGAAATATGCAATTAAATGCTAAGGTCGAAAAGCATCAAAGAGAGAAAGTGCTTTGATGCTTATATTGTGCGTATCTGCCACAACGAAACTTTGTCTTAAGTCCAAAAAAACGGAGATTTGTGCGCAATAATCGGTGTTAAAGCACTTCGTTATTGAGAACGCTATTCACTAACCTATCTAGTAAACTAGTTGAATATGGTGTAAAAGTTCATTGATTAGACCTATTGGCGATAATATCAAAATAAATTGATTCGTCACCTCACTAATTGCTTAAGTGATGGAAAATTAACCAGCTTTTAAGAGTTTCTTAATGGTGTCTTCATTTTTATACGAAGATTGCACTTTTACCAAACCTTGATTAATTGCGTACTTACAAGAGCGACGAATATTATTCGAAGCAAAACTTGCCGCAGGGGCGTTATCAATCGCTCTAAAGTAGACCCAATGACTGCTGTTTTCTTGCAAGCTCAAGCCGCGAGCGATGTCGGTTGCCATCAGCAGGATGTCTAACAATTCTTTATCGTTAATTGCTGTATAAGCCCGTGGTAGGAATGGGTAATCCGCAATCCCAACACGAATATTACGATTGAGATGGCGATGAGGCTCGAATTCATTGATCCATGATTGGAACAGCTCAAACATCTCTTCCGGTGGGCGGTTTCGATCTGTATTGGGTTCGATGTACAGCAAGTTGGAGTCGGAGAAATGGTAAATGCGCTGATCGCCAGTCAGTTTGGATTTCAAAAATGCCCCAAACGCATGTTCTAACTCTAGTCCGCCAGTGTAACCGTGTTGCAGATACATGTTACGCATAAACGGGATATCCACCATCACAAAGCGCAAGCGGTCGTTGAGCGGTTCATTGATTAATTCCCCAATATGCCACTCTTCAAAACTACGACTGCTCTTTTCAAGCGAGGTTGCCAGTTTGGCGTTGAGCATACGTAGGTTGCGTAAGCGTGATCGCGAGTGAGTAAATAGGTTACTGTTCAGCTCTTCAATCTCATCTTTTTGGCGCTGAATGATGTAACCACGGCGCAGTAAGAAAAGGAAAAATAACGCTGAAGTAATAAATAGAGCAAAGGCAATTTTCTGGAATTTGCTGTATTCCTGTTTTAGGCGTTTAAGCTCTTCCTCTTGACCAGCCATGTGCAAGGTTTGCTCAACGAACTCTTTTTGCTGGCGAAACGCATCTTCGCTAATCCGATTGAGTTTGTCTTGACGCAGCTGCGCAAGATGATTGTGATACTTCATATTTTGCAGTGCACGCGCCAGTTGACCCGATTGCTCATAGCCTTCAGAGAGCAATTGATACGCCTGCTCTTCTAGATCTGCATCATTTAATGCTCGGCTGATTTGTAGGGCCTTGGTCGAGTAGTTAATTACGTCACTGGTTTTTTTCTGATGGAAAGCGAGACCTGCGTTGAGCAGTGCAACTTTGGCTTTGAGGCGCGGAATGTCGCTATAGCTTAGCAGCTCCTCAGCACGTTTTAGGTACTGGCTAGCCAGCGGGTAGTTATACAGCTGCAGATAAGTCGCCGCTAAGGAGAGACGAGTTTCAATCACTTGTTCGATATCGCTGTTACTACTTTCATGGTCGATGACGTTGAAATAGTGCACCAAGGCGAGGTTGTATTTGCCCTGCAAAAAGTAGGTGTCACCCATACGTTTGAGCACGCGCGCTAATACCGGGGACTTTTCATATTTGCCATAAAAATCAGCAGCTTGAGAAAGATGGAGCAACGCTTTGTCTAACACTCTACGTTCGAAGAATAGTCGACCTAATAGGGTGTTTGTTTTCGCCAGCTGTGCCCCTGAATCATTTTCTATCGCATCCCAGTAAGCACGTAACAGTTCTGACAACGCGAGGTTGTAACGCTCGTGGTCGAGATAGTGCTCACCCACGGTAATGTGGTAATCAATGGCAGTTTTGGTCGATTTTATTTTGTTGAGGTAATTTTGAACGTTGGCAAAAAGCTGGTTGGCAGTTGTGATTTGTCCTGCTTTCGAGGCCACTTCTGCCCGTAGCATCAGCAATTTGTATTCAATGCCAGTCGCAAGCTGGTCTGCGTTTTGAATGTTTTTAAATGCTGCTTCAATGCCGTCTAAGGCCTGATTGGCATTGGCAGCACTTTCGGTATCAACCCATTGCAAGCGAGTATGCAGAAGTTTTACATCAAGGTTTAAGTATGGGAGTTGATATTGCTCGGTGAGCTTTTCTGCCTGTTCTAAGACGGTATAAGCGGTTAGGGCATTACCAAGATTAAATTCGGCTTGAGCCAGAAGCTCCATCGCATCGACTGTGCTACCGGGCGTTCGAATACGGCTGTCTGCTTCATCTCGCGCCATGGTGGTCGGCGTTTTTTCTGCTTTGTCCGTCAAGCGGCGCTGATTGAGATACTCGCTGGCTAAGGCCTTGGCTTGGATTGGGGCAATATCGACTAATCCGGCGGCTTCGTTCAGTGTTGGTGATGAATAAATGGTCGCGTGAACGAGTGTCGACGCGGTCAACATGAACAGAGCAAACCAAGATTGCCAGCGAGTTATGATCATTATTGGGGTGTTCCTATTATTGTCTTGCCATACGTTGTTTGTTCGCCGGGAGCGCGTTTTCTGTCGAACGGTATGGGTTGATATCCAAACCACCACGGCGGGTGTAACGAGCATAAACGGTCAATTGTGTCGGTTGGCAGTAACGCATGATGTCGGTAAAAATACGTTCAACACACTGCTCGTGAAACTCATTGTGGTCACGGAAAGAGACAATGTAGCGTAACAACGCTTCACGGTCGATTTTGCTACCAGAATATTGAATCTCTACGCTGCCCCAATCTGGCTGACTGGTGATAAGACAGTTGGACTTGAGTAGGTGACTGTGCAATGTTTCAGTAACCACCTCTGTACCTTTGGCGTTAGAGAGTAGAGTATCATCAAATTCATAATGAGTAATTTCAATATCTTGGTTATCGATACACTCACCTTGCATAGAGACAATGGCTTCACCAGTGAATTGTTCAACAGAACATAGCTCGACCGTTACTGCTTCTCCTGCACAAGCAGAGAGGTCTTTCACCATCGTGGTTTGCACGTCATCCCAGGCTGCAAAACGTGTTTGGTTAAAGCTGTTGAGATAAAGCTTGAACGATTTGGATTCAATCAGATTGGCACTGGTTGCTGGAATGGCAACATGACCGACAGCCACTTGAGGGAGACCACGTTGATTGAGCCATGAAATCTCATACAGCGTCCATAAATCACTGCCTTGAAACGGCAAATCGGCGCTTAGATTCAGGTCATTTCGGTTCAAACTACGTGGAACAGGTTGCAAAAGGGTTGGGTCGTAGTGAGTGGCGTAGGCTGTTTTTTTACCTAACGTTAAGCCCGCAAGCTCTTTTGCATTGGAATATTTGCTCATTTTTTTGTGTCAATTCGATTAGAATGTTGAGAATTTTACGCAATCCCTACGCTTATGTCATTAAGCAGGGATAAAGGAATCGACGATGGAGAAGGATATGACATCCATTGATAAGGCGCTTGCCCTATTTAGTCAGCGTTATGTTGCCCAGTGTCAGCAACAATTTGGCCACCTTCCTGCCGATGCAGATCTCGTTGGATTGGCGTCGCCATGTATCAGTGAAACCACTGAGGAATGTGTCTACTGGCAGCCAGTGGTTCGAGAGGAAAAAGGTGATTTTTCCAATGTGGAGCGAGCCATTGAACTGACGCTGCATGCGGATGTGATTGAGTTTTACGGTTCTCAATATTGTGCAGATATGCCTGCGCAGTGGCATGGACAGTCGTTGACTTTGTTGCAAGTGTGGAGCGACGAAGATTTCGAGCGTTTACAAGAGAATATTTTGGGTCACTTGGTGATGCAACGTCGCTTGAAGCAAAAACCAACGGTGTTTATTGCTGCTGCGGAAGATGAACTGCAAGTGATCTCGTTATGTAACTTAACCGGGCAGGTATTACTTGAAACATTGGGAACCAATAAGCGTGAAGTCCTTGCGCCCTCGTTGGATCTCTTTCTTTCTCAATTACAGCCTAGCCCGATGAAAACCACGGTTTAATTTGAATGTTTGTTGTTGAACTGGAATTTGAGTGTTTTGATAACACCACCATCAGTGCTGTTGATAAAGCGATTAATGGCTTAATGGAAGCCTTACGTTACAACGGTCAAGTCTTAGGACGTGAGTTTCCTGTCGTGATGGGCGACGGTGAATTTTTTGTGCGTGCCGTTTGCCCAGAAAAAGAGAGTTTACACCCACGTCATCACTCAGACTTTGTGAAAGTGTGCATTGAGCGTTTAAGTGATGCTTGTTTGCTTGCCCCTAAGGTGCGCTTGCTCGGGCGTGATATGAACTCTGAACAGGCGGCTGATAACGTTCAGCCCAGTTGGCAAGTCCTGTACACAACATATGTGCACACCTGTTCACCACTGCGCAGTGGTGACACCTTGTTGCCTATTCCACTCTATCATAATGAGCCAACCTTCAATGGTGACCATAAAGCGGTTGTGAAGTGGCAAACAGAGTGGCAGGCATGCGATGAAATCCAGATGGCGGGCAGTTGCAAAGCTGAGCACGCGGCACTGCATGAAATTTGCGATATCGACAGTGACATGTTCATTCGTGGGTGGGATTTGCGCGGCCGGATTGAGTATCTCACCAAGGTACCAACTTACTATTACTTGTATCGTGTCGGTGGTATGAGCCTAGCGCAAGAGCAGGCTCGCCGTTGTCCAAAATGTGGCGGCGAATGGCTACTTGATGAGCCACTGCATGATATTTTCCATTTCAAATGCGATCAGTGCCGGATTGTTTCTAACATCTCTTGGGATCATTTGAAATAAGTGGGGTTAAATAAGCCCAAATGCGAGATACAAAAAAGGTTGGCCATGGCCAACCTTTTGTTTTTATTCTTTAATAAGAATGAATTACCAACCTTTAACGATACCGCCAAACGCTTTTTGCGCTGCTTGGTAAACTTCGTCAGTTTGGTAAGCTTTCACGAAGTTTTTCACGTTTTCGTTGTTTACGTTGTCTTGACGAGCAACGATTAGGTTCACGTATGGTGAATCTTTATCTTCAACGAAAATACCATCTTTGTTTGGTGTTAGGTTGATAGAGCTTGCGAAAGTGTTGTTGATGATCGCAACGGTTACGTCGTCTAGAGAACGAGGTAGTTGAGATGCGTCTAGTTCAACGATTTCTAGGTTTTTAGGGTTCTCTACGATGTCACGAGTTGTCGCGTTTAGAGATACGCCGTCACGTAGTTTAATCAAACCTTGTTTTTCAAGCAGCATGAGTGAACGACCTAGGTTAGTTGGGTCGTTTGGTACTGCGATACGGTCACCGTCTTTGATTTCAGCAACAGTTTTGATTTTGTTTGAGTAACCGGCGATTGGGTAAACAAAGGTGTTACCAGCAATAGCAAGTTTGTAACCACGGCTTTCCATTTGTTGGTCTAGGTATGGTTTGTGTTGGAACGCGTTCACGTCAACTGAACCGTCCGCTAGTGCAGCGTTTGGTGTTACGTAGTCAGTGAAAGTCACTAGCTCAACGTCTAGGTTGTATTTTTCTTTTGCTACTTTTTTAGCAACTTCGGCTACTTGTGCTTCTGCACCAGCGATTACGCCAACTTTGATTTTGCTTTGATCTGCAGTTTTGTCACCACAGCCAGCAAGAATCAGTGTAGATGCTGCCGCTGCAACGGTGAATAGAGCTTTTACGCTGAATTTCATTCCTAACTCCTGTTAAATTTTTTATGTCTTATAGTGTTTAATGTTGCTTATCTGTGGTCTACACGGCGAACCAGTGCATCACCAACTGATTGAATTATTTGTACTAAGATGATGAGCAATACTACGGTTACTGCCATGATAACGATATCGTAGCGGTAGAAGCCGTAACGGATTGCTACGTCACCTAGACCACCACCACCAACAGTACCTGCCATGGCTGAGTAACTTACTAAGGTCACTAAGGTGACAGTCACCGTATTGACAATAGTCGGTAACGCTTCTGGAATCAGCACCTTGCTAATGATCTGCAAAGGTGTTGCGCCCATCGATTGTGCAGCTTCAATTAGACCGGAAGGAACTTCCATCATGGCGCCTTCAATCAGACGTGCCACGAAAGGAATTGCGCCAATAGTCAAAGGTACAATCGCTGCGGTTGTACCGATAAAAGTACCCACCAGTAGTTTTGTCACTGGAATGATTGCTACCATCAGCACCAAAAATGGCACAGAACGGCCGATGTTAACGATAGCGCCTAGTACTCGGTTTAGTGCTGGGTTTTCAAGTAGTCCATCTTTCTTAGTGGTGTGAAGTACCACGCCAAGAGGAATACCAATCGCAAAACCCACGATACCTGCAACGGCTACCATGTAGATGGTTTGCCAAGTTGCTTTTAAAATTAGATCACTGTTGAGTGATACCCACGCCATTAAATCATGCATTGACATAACCAAGTACCTCAACTTTTACCTTGTTATCACGAATAAACTGAATTGCTGCTTCTGTATTTTCTTTGTCACCAAGAATCTCTGCGACCATCATGCCGAACTTAACACCGCCAGCGTAATCGAGATCAGAATTCAGAATACTTACGTCGATATTGAACTTACGTGATACTTGAGAAACCAATGGAATATCAACACTGGCACCAGTGAATTCCAAACGAACCAGAGGATGCGTGCCCGCGACATGCTCAGCAAGAAGACGGTCAGCGAAGTCATCTGGAATAGAAAGATTGAGTGTTGAGCGAATAAATTGATGCGCCAACTCTGTTTTTGGATAAGCAAAGATATCGCCGACAGTGCCTTTCTCAACCAACTCACCACCACCGATGATCGCCACTTCATGACAGATGCTTTTTACTACATCCATTTCATGGGTAATCAGCAACATAGTGATGTTTAAACGGCGGTTAATCTCTTTAAGTAGCTCGAGAATCGATTGCGTTGTTGCTGGGTCAAGCGCGCTGGTTGCTTCATCACATAGCAATACTTTTGGATCGCTAGCTAATGCACGAGCTATTGCCACACGCTGTTTCTGACCACCACTTAAATTGGATGGATAGCTCTCTTTTTTATCCGCTAGGCCAACCAGTTCAAGTAGCTCGTTCACTTTACTGGCGATGACTTTCTCATCTTTGCCTGCAAGCTCAAGTGGTAGTGCTACGTTATCGAATACCGTACGTGATGAAAGTAAGTTAAAGTGCTGAAAAATCATGCCGATGTTACGACGTGCAGCAGAAAGTTCTGCCGAACTCAGCTGAGTCAGATCAACGCCGTCGACGACGACAGAACCTGAGGTTGGGCGCTCTAACATATTCACACAACGGATCAGCGTACTTTTCCCTGCACCTGATGAGCCGATAACACCAAAAATGGTGCCTTGTGGAATTGTGAGATTGATGTTTTTCAGCGCGTGAATTTCCTTTTCGCCCTGTAAAAACACCTTGTTAACATTACTTATTTCAATCATTCGAAAACCTGTGCAGGGAACGGTTTGCTAGCAAACCCATTCTGAAAGCGTTGTGCCACAGAATATTGTCTTGTAAACCTTAAAACTTGGATGATGATGCTATGGTTTCTCGCCATTCAAGTCAATAGATATTTTGACGTCTAGACGTCTAAAACCTTAATTTGGCTATAACAGAAAGCAATTTGATAGTGATGAAAGAAATAAGCTATGCAATAATTCCTCTATATTCACTCAATAGCGAGAGTAGTTTTGGCTAAACCAGCGGTGTTTTTGGACCGTGATGGCGTAATTAACGTCGATCATGGTTATGTGCATGACGAGCACGACTTCGAATTTATCGAAGGGGTATTTGAGGCAACGAAGAAATTGCAGCAAATGGGGTATCTGCTTGTATTGGTAACTAACCAAGCGGGTATTGCGCGTGGGATTTATAGTGAAGATCGTTTTTTATCTCTAACGCAATGGATGGACTGGAACTTTGAAGACAATGGTGTGGAGTTTGACGGTATTTACTACTGCCCACATCATCCAGAACATGGCATTGGCGAATATAAGCAAGATTGTGATTGTCGTAAGCCAAAGCCAGGCATGTTTATCTCTGCTCGTGACTACCTAAAAATTGATATGGCAAAGTCCGTTATGGTAGGCGATAAAGCAGAAGACTTGATGGCGGCTGAAGCAGCCGGCGTTGGTACTAAAATTCTGGTACGTACGGGCAAGCCTGTGACTGAGCAAGGTGAAGCACTTGCAACGGCAGTATTGAACAGCATTGCTGATGTTCCTGCGTATTTGCAGAAGTAACAGAATCTGCTTCAGAGAGAGGTCACCTAAGGTGGCCTTTTTTATTGATTGGACTCAGAATCAATGACTAAGCTGCACATCTTGTATGTGAATGGATTCGATGAATTAAATCGCGATACTAGAAAGCAAAAAAGCCAACTCGATGAGCTGGCTTTTGCAATATGGTGGAGGGGGACGGATTCGAACCATCGAAGGCGGAGCCGGCAGATTTACAGTCTGCTCCCTTTGGCCACTCGGGAACCCCTCCAGGGGTTTTCCTATTCTTTTACAGAATAAGCTTGATTGAGGTTTTCCCAACACGTTCAATCAAGTTTTTCTCACGAAGAGAAGAATATGGTGGAGGGGGACGGATTCGAACCATCGAAGGCGGAGCCGGCAGATTTACAGTCTGCTCCCTTTGGCCACTCGGGAACCCCTCCAGGGGTTTTCCTATTCTTTTACAGAATAAGCTTGATTGAGGTTTTCCCAACACGTTCAATCAAGTTTTTCTCACGAGGAGAAGAATATGGTGGAGGGGGACGGATTCGAACCATCGAAGGCGGAGCCGGCAGATTTACAGTCTGCTCCCTTTGGCCACTCGGGAACCCCTCCAGGGGTTTTCCTATTCTTTAACAGAATAAGCTTGACTGAGGTTTTCCCAACACGTTCAATCAAGTTTTTCTCACGAAGAGAAGAATATGGTGGAGGGGGACGGATTCGAACCATCGAAGGCGGAGCCGGCAGATTTACAGTCTGCTCCCTTTGGCCACTCGGGAACCCCTCCAGGGTATTTTTATACTTAAGTGATGTTTTCCCAACTCATCCCTCAAGTGCGGAGCGCATCATAGCAAACTGTTTGGAGCTGTAAACCCTTTTTTTATCATTTTGAATTGAATGCTGGCTTTTTGGGCAAAGAAGGGAGTAATTAACCATTTTGTGGCGTTTCCTTGTGCCAACGAATTGTTTTCTTTCAGTGATTTGTGATTGGCATGATCTGAAGTGGTGCCAGTAAATACTTTAACAATATTAAAAAGCGAAGTGCTTTGGTCACACTTCGCTCTGATTGGTGAAATAGAGAGATGGATAGGATGCTTAACTGTAACGAACGGTATAGCGAGTGGGCTTGTGATTCATACCCAACACCATATTGACTAAGATCGCGCCAGCGACGGATAGCATTAGTAGCCATGGGCTAACATAGAAGAACGAAACGATAAGAATAGAACAGTCGATCACGACTTGGGTTTTTCCAACCGATATTCCCCATTTGTCTTGAATGGCAAGACACATCACGTTAAAGCCACCCAAACTGGAGCGATGCCGGAATAAAATGAGCATCCCTAGCCCCATAAATAGCCCGCCAGCGAGAGCGCAATAGAATTCATTGACCACATCCAAATGAATTAAATGGCGCAACTGATCGGTAAATACAGCAACTAAAGCTCCCGCGATAACGCTGTTGAGAGCAAACGCACCACCAAAACGACGCCAAGCAAGGACATAGAAGGGTAGATTGGTCACAAAATAGAGTGTCCCAAAGCTCCAAGGCAGTAGTTGAGCCAGTAGAAGAGATAAACCTGCTGTGCCACCCGTGAGCAGGTGAGCCGATTGTAAGAAAAATACGCCTTGAGCGGTAATGATTGAACCTGTCAAAATCGCAATCGCGTCTTCTTTGAGTGAGTGTTTTTCCATTAACATTGTGAATAATTGACCAGAATGGACGGATAGTAATAAAAACACGATTTTTTCGGTAGATAGAGAAGGGAAATTAGGGTAAACCTATGTAACGAGCGTTTTACAGGGTGTAAAGCGAAATAATTGACACTTCAGGCCCTATCTGCCGATTCATAAAGGGTTATGAAACTGTTCATCCATCAATATGAAAAAACTGCATAATAAATTCGTAAAAATGTTCTTTATGATACAGATCAAATTATGTAGAATGCGCGCCATTGCGGTGACGAAAACGTTTGCGTTTAGTCATTGTGCGGTTTTTTCCCCATACTTTCAGTTAGTCTGAGTCAGGAGATACAGATGCTTAAGCGTGATATGAACATCGCTGATTACGATCCGGAGCTATACGCTGCCATCCAGGAAGAAACTCTTCGTCAGGAAGAGCACATTGAACTTATCGCTTCTGAAAACTACACCAGTCCGCGTGTAATGGAAGCTCAAGGTTCTCAGCTTACCAACAAATACGCAGAAGGTTATCCTGGTAAACGTTACTACGGCGGCTGTGAGTATGTTGATAAAGCAGAAGCGCTAGCTATTGACCGTGCTTGCCAACTGTTCGGTTGTGAATACGCGAACGTTCAACCACACTCTGGTTCACAAGCAAACAGCGCTGTTTACATGGCTTTGTTGAACCCAGGCGATACCGTTCTAGGTATGAGCCTTGCACACGGCGGTCACTTGACTCACGGTTCACCAGTTAACTTCTCTGGTAAACACTACAATGTGATTCCTTACGGCATCGATGAAGATGGTCAAATCAACTACGATGAAATGGAAGCGTTGGCAGTAAAACATCAGCCAAAAATGATCATCGGTGGTTTCTCTGCATACTCACAAATCGTTGATTGGAAACGCATGCGTGAAATCGCGGACAAAGTAGGTGCTTACCTATTCGTTGATATGGCTCACGTAGCAGGTCTTGTTGCTGCTGGTGTATACCCAAGCCCAATCCCATTTGCTGACGTTGTTACAACTACAACTCACAAAACATTAGCAGGCCCACGTGGTGGTTTGATCCTGTCTAATGCTGGCGAAGAGATGTACAAAAAACTGAATTCTGCAGTGTTCCCTGGCGGCCAAGGTGGTCCTTTGATGCACGTTATCGCAGCAAAAGCGGTAGCATTCAAAGAAGCAATGGAACCAGAATTCAAAGCTTACCAAGAACGTGTTGTTGCAAACGCAAAAGCGATGGTTGCTCAATTCCAAGAACGTGGTTACAAAATTGTGTCTAACAGCACTGAAAACCACCTATTCCTTGTTGACCTGATCGACAAAAACATCACTGGTAAAGAAGCAGATGCAGCACTAGGTGCAGCAAACATCACTGTGAACAAAAACTCAGTACCAAACGATCCTCGTAGCCCATTCGTGACTTCAGGTATCCGTGTTGGTACACCATCAATCACTCGTCGTGGTTTCGATATCCAAGATGCTAAAGATCTAGCAAACTGGATGTGTGATGTTCTAGATAACATCAACGACCAATCAGTGATCGATGCAACTAAACAGAAAGTATTGGATATCTGTAAACGTCTACCTGTTTACGCTTAATTGCCAACACTTAGCTGATAATGAAAAGGCCCGCATATTATGCGGGCCTTTTACGTATTTGGAATTTGTTGTTTGACCAGTACCTACTAGATTACTTAGCTACGCTAAGCAGTGCTCCCGATTTACATTGGAACATGTAGTAGTTGCTGCTTTCAGAGAATTTACCCAAACCTTCACCAGAGCAGTAATCTGCGTTAATGTCACGCATCGTCTCTAAGGTTTGTTCGCTCTGGAGTGAGAATTTAGATCCATCTTCACAAACGATGCGAACACGTCCGTCGTCACTGACTGAGTACACTTTGACGCTGGTGTTACACAGTTCAAATGAAGCTTCTTGATAATTGTCTCTCTGCTCGTTAGATGCGCATCCAGCTAAACCGCCGGCTACCAAGATCGCCACGAGTCCCATTTTGTTCATAATGGATTCCTTTACGTTGTCTGTTCTCTTTATTTTAGTCAAAGCCACGAACAGCGTATAAAACTTACAAAGAAGCTGCAACTATAGCGTGTCTCGAAAATAAAAAAGCCGATATGGATTCCATATCGGCTTTTGTGCATCGTTAGATGTATCGACTATTTTACTTCCATGCCTTGAGCTTGTAGATCTGCATGGTAAGAAGAACGAACAAATGGGCCACAAGCGGCATGAGTAAAGCCTAGGTCAAGGGCAATCTCTTTCAGTTCATCAAACTCAGCGGGTGGCACGTAGCGAGCCACAGGTAAGTGGTGACGACTTGGCGCGAGATATTGGCCTAGAGTCAGCATGGTTACGCCGTGTGAACGAAGATCTTTAAGGACTTCAATGATCTCTTCTTTGGTTTCTCCAAGACCCATCATGATCCCTGATTTAGTTGGAATATCTGGGTGTTGTTCTTTGAATTTTTGTAGTAATTCAAGTGACCATTTGTAGTTCGCGCCTGGGCGAGCTTTACGATACAAGCGTGGTGCGGTTTCCAAGTTGTGGTTAAACACATCTGGTGGGTTGTCTTTCAGCAGTTCTAATGCTGTATCCATGCGACCACGGAAGTCTGGAACCAGTGTTTCGATACGGATGGTTGGATTCAATGCACGAATTTCACGGTTACAATCAGCAAAGTGCTGTGCGCCACCATCACGTAGGTCATCACGGTCTACCGACGTGATAACAACGTATTTAAGGTTCATGTCTTTGATGGTTTGAGCCAATTTTTTCGGTTCTTGAGCATCAGGCGTCAGTGGGCGGCCATGAGCAACGTCACAGAAAGGACAACGACGAGTACAAATCGCACCTAGAATCATGAACGTAGCTGTACCGTGGTTAAAACACTCAGCTAGGTTAGGGCAAGAGGCTTCTTCACATACAGAGTGAAGGTTATTCTTGCGCATTGCGGACTTGATGTCCTTGATTCGTTGGCTATCGGATGGCAGTTTGATTTTCATCCACTCAGGTTTACGTAAAACCTCAGTTTGTTCAGTTGGCATGTTTTTAACTGGAATCAGTGCCATCTTCTCAGCGTCGCGGTATTTGACGCCTCGTTCCATCTGAATTGGTTTACTCATGATTATAGGCTTCTGTGCTGAATTCAACTTTCTCGTAGCCCAAAAGGTTTACGAGCTCTTTTACTAATAGTGTTTCAACGTCTGCTACTGTCGTTGGTCCGTTAAGGTCACTCACTTGCACCATTTCAAGCCCTGCATAACCACATGGGTTGATACGCAAGAAAGGAGATAGGTCCATACTGACATTGAGTGCCAATCCGTGGAAGGAACAACCTCTACGAATGCGCAGACCAAGTGAGCAGATTTTACGTCCGTCCACATAGACACCAGGGGCATCCGGTTTAGCAGCAGATTCTATGTCGTAATGTTTTAGGGTATTGATAACCAATGTTTCAATGTCGGTTACCAGCTCACGTACCCCAAGTTTCTTACGACGTAGGTTAATTAAAAAATAAGCAACGATTTGACCTGGACCATGATAGGTGACTTGACCGCCACGGTCACTTTGAATAACAGGAATGTCACCAGTATTGAGAAGGTGCTCAGCTTTGCCAGCTTGCCCTTGTGTAAACACTGGGTTGTGCTCGACTAGCCAGATTTCATCACGAGTATTGTCATCTCGTTGGTCGGTGAAATCATGCATGTCTTGCCAAATAGGTAGGTAGTCCTGACGACCTAAATGTCTGACGACCAGCTCACTATCCATTCTATTGTCCATCGCTCTTATATAAAGTTTTTGGATTATAAACTGGATAGACGATTTGAACTACTTTTTATGTCGCTTTTTTTTAACACTTGTGAAACGTAATTTAATTAACCAACTGAATTATATAGAAAAAGCAGCGAAAGCTGCTTTAAAATAAAGTTGAGTTTTATCAAATATAATTGAAGAAACTACAGAACTAAACGTACGATCTCAATGTCACCAAGTTCTTTATAAAGGATTTCAACTTGCTCAATAGAGGTGGCTGTGATGGTCACTGATACTGAGTGATAGTTGCCTTTACCACTTGGTTTTACACGTGGGTTGTAGTCGCCTGGAGCATGACGTTGAATCACTTCTAAAACGAGCTCTGGCAATTCAGGTTTTGCATGTCCCATTACTTTGTAAGTAAAAGAACAAGGGAACTCGAGAAGATCTTTTAGTTTTGCGTCAGAGTTGATAGTCAACATAGGAAACTCCAAGGTTTGCCAGTAAATAACGGTGCAGAATAGTACAGCCATTCTGCATGGATCTCAAGGGTACAAAAAAGGCCGCTAAGAGCGGCCTTTTTCATTTAATCTAAGCGATTAGAATAAGCCTTTGAACAACAATACAATGTAGTCCCATAGACGGCTGAACATGCTACCTTCATTCACATCTTCAAGTGCCATTAGTGGGTACTGAGCAACGTCTTTACCATCAACTTGGTAGAAAAGTTTGCCAACTACATCGCCTTTCTTAATTGGGGCTTTAAGTTCTTTTTCAAGTACAAAGTTAGCAGTTAGGTCTTTTGCTTGACCACGAGGCAAGGTTACATAAGTATCTTCGTTTACGCCAAGTGCAACAGTATCTTTGTCGCCCATCCAAATGCGTTCGTTGATAAAGGTTTCACCTTTTTTGTGTGGCTCAACCGTTTCGAAGAAACGGAAGCCATAACCTAACAGTTTTTTGCTCTCTGCTTTACGTGCATTTGAGCTCTTAGTACCCATCACAACCGCGATAAGACGCATTTGGCCTTCGGTTGCTGAAGAAACAAGGTTGTAACCTGCATGACTTGTATGGCCTGTTTTCATGCCATCCACGTTCATGCTTTTATCCCACAATAAGCCGTTACGGTTGTATTGAGTAATGCCGTTGTAGGTGAATTTTTTCTCAGAGTAGATTTTGTATTCGTTTGGTACATCACGAATAATGGCTTGTGCCAATACGGCCAAATCATGTGGAGTGGTATAAAGATTTGGATCATCCAGACCATGCACGTTGGTGTAGTGTGTGTCTTTCATGTTGAGGGTGTTCGCCCAAGCATTCATCAGATCCACAAAAGCATCCGTTGAGCCAGCGATGTGCTCTGCCATGGCGACACACGCATCGTTACCTGATTGAATGATGATACCTTTGTTTAGGTCACTAACTTTGACTGTTGTGCCTACTTCAATGAACATTTTTGAAGAATCAGGGAAGTTTTTTGCCCAAGCATTTTGGCTAATAACAACGTCATCATCGTTGCTGATGTTACCGCGTTTCAATTCTTGACCGATAACATAACTGGTCATCATTTTTGTCAAACTGGCTGGCGGAAGTTTCTCGTCCATATTTTTTTGCGCGAGAATTTTACCAGAATGGAAATCCATCAACACATAGCCGTTAGCGGCGATTTGTGGAGCATCTGGTACAACAACTGGTGAAGCAGCAGCGGAACCTGAGAAACTTGCTGATAGCGCAATAGAAGACGCCAAAACAGAATGTAAGATCGTTTTTTTCATGGTGAGTTTGACTTTTTTACTTAATTGTCCGTTATCTTATCAGAAATGATACGGCAGAACAGTGCCTACCTAGGTATGGCGTTCCTTGCGTATCATCGCGAATGGATGAGCTTTTTCACAAATGCAGTTTGGTAGCCGAGAGATTTTACTCGCTCTAAACTTTCTTGAGTCAGAGAATAGTCAACAAACGGGCCTAAAAACACCCTATGACTGCCATCAACCGTATCAACAAAACTGCGCACTGATAACGTTTGACTCAAATTTTTCGCTAAAGTTCGGGCATTATTTTCATTTTGTGAAGATGAAACCTGAATATAGTATTGCTGTTGGGCTGCTTTATCATCCGAAGTGATGTTTTTGTCAGCAGAAATCACAGCAATTTCTACATTCGCGGTTCCAGTTTGCAGCACTCCTAATTTATATGCTGCCGCGTAACTTAAATCAATGATGCGACCAGTATGAAATGGACCTCGGTCATTGACGCGAACAATAGCAGTCTTGCCGTTGTCCACATTGGTCACTTTGACATAGCTTGGTAAAGGCAGTGTTTTATGTGCGGCTGTCATGGAGTACATATCGTAAACTTCTCCATTTGACGTTAAATGCCCATGAAACTTAGTCCCATACCACGAAGCTTTGCCCTTTTCGGTATAACCTTCAGTGTTTTTAATGATGTGATAAGTCACACCGCCCAACGTATAGTCTTTATTGCCGCCAAGGCTATACGGTTCATTTTGTGGATGCGCATCTTCAATATGATCAACCGAAATCGGCGCATTAGGCGCAATATCGTTATCAATCGAGTAGCGTCCAGACGAGCTACAACCAGCCAAAAAAAGCGCGATGGCTGCTGCGTATGGCAAAGCAATTTTTGTCATTCAGTTCGCCTTAGAGAATGCTTTTCTGTGAGTGTGAATTGACATTAAAATCCCAAATCCCGCTAATAGTGTCACCATGGAGGTGCCACCATAGCTGATCAATGGCAGAGGAACGCCAACAACAGGTAAAATTCCACTCACCATGCCGATATTCACGAACACATACACAAAAAAGCTTAATACGATACTCCCCGCCATCATGCGTCCAAATGCGGTTTGCGAGTTAGTCGCAAGGTAGAGACCGCGGGCTATCACAAACAGATACACTGAGAGTAGTACCAAGACGCCAATAAGTCCCCACTCTTCAGCGATAACTGCAAAGATAAAATCGGTGTGACGTTCTGGCAAAAATTCTAACTGTGACTGAGTTCCATGCAGCCAACCTTTGCCCATCAAACCACCAGAGCCGATCGCAATCTTACTTTGGATGATGTGATAGCCAGCACCAAGAGGGTCGGACTCTGGATTAAATAGGGTGCGCACACGGGTTTTTTGATAGTCATGCATTAGGAAAAACCATAGCACAGGGATAAATGCCCCGACGGCAGCCCCTGCTGCTACGATGTATTTCCAGCTAATACCAGCCAAGAAAATAACAAACACCCCTGATGCAGCGATCAAAATCGAGGTGCCAAGGTCTGGCTGCTTAGCGATCAATATGGTAGGAACAAATACCATGGCAAGTGACAGTAATAAGGTGCGAAAATCCGGTGGCAGTGGGCGATTACCGATAAAGCTGGCGACCATTAACGGCACGGCCAATTTCAATAATTCAGACGGTTGAAAACGAACAAAACCTAAATTCAACCAACGCTGAGCACCTTTAGAAATTTCACCAAACAGCAATACGCCAATGAGCATGAGTACACCAGCAAAAAACAGCATAGGTGCAAGACGTTCAAAGGTCCTTGGTGGCACTTGAGCAATGCCAATCATCACTGCTAACGCCAATAACATACGCATGCCTTGACGTTCCATCATTGCCATATTCTGTCCACTTGCGCTGTACATAATAATCAAACTGAAGAACATCAGCAGTATGACGGCCAGAACAAGTGGCAAATCGATGTGTATCTTTTGAAAAAAAGAACGATTTTCTGAGGATGGATCTAAATTCATTTCTTATCGTCCTTATTCACGCCTGTACCTAAAATCAGGCGGTCATAAACTTTACGCGCGATTGGCGCACCTTGACTCGAACCACCACCGGCGTTTTCTAGTACGATGGTGACAATCGCCTTAGGATTCTCCACCGGCGCAAATGAGGTGTATAACGCATGGTCACGTAAGTGCTCAGCAAGCTCACTCGCGTTGTAGGACTGACCTTCTGCCAAGCCAAATACCTGCGCTGTACCTGATTTACCCGCACTGGTATAGGGCGCTCCGTGAAAGGCATGGCGAGCCGTACCTTTCGGACCGTTGTTCACCAAATACATACCATTGATAGCGATGTTCCAATATTTGTCTGGCACCCCGGTAATCGGTGGGTAAGTGACAATTTCAGCGTCTTTTTGCGTAGAGAACGCCTCACCATTGTTAATGGTTGAACGCAGCAAGTGCGGTGCAATCACTTTACCATGATGAATCAAAACCGACGTTGCTTTAGCTATTTGTAGCGGCGTAGCCGTCCAATAACCTTGTCCGATACCAACAGGAATCGTATCCCCTTGATACCAAGGTTTATGAAAACGTGCCATTTTCCATTCTCGGGTCGGCATGTTGGCTTTACTCTCTTCGTAGATATCGATCCCGGTATAGTCACCAAAGCCAAACATCTGCATCCAACGCGATAGGTTATCGATCCCCATATCAAAAGCAACTTGATAGAAGAACGTATCGACAGACTCTTCCAAGGCTTTAGTGACGTTGACGGTGCCGTGTCCCCAACGTGCCCAGTCTCGGAACGGACGAGTGTTGGAGTTCGGAATACGCCAATAGCCAGGGTCGTTACGTGTCGTATTAGGTGTTATTACTCCTTGCTCTAATGCAGACACCGCAATAAAGGGTTTTACCGTAGACCCAGGAGGATAGATACCTAGGGTGGTGCGGTTAACCAATGGACGATCGGTATCTTTGAGTAAGTGGTCATACTCTGCGCCAGAAATCCCATGGACAAATGCATTCGGGTCGTAACTAGGACTCGATACCATGGCTAACACGCCATTATCTTTACCATCGAGAACAATGGCTGCACCACGACGGCCATCGAGCAATTGGGTGACATACACTTGCAGGTCGATATCGATGTTTAAAACGATGTCTTTACCAGGGGTAGGTGGCACGTATTTGAGCGTACGGATAATACGACCACGGCTGTTCACTTCGACTTCCTGATAACCAGCTGTGCCGTGTAAGACATCTTCATAATATTTTTCGACGCCCAATTTACCGATATCACGCGTCGCTTGATAGTTCGCCGATTTACCTTCTCGGTCTAACCGAGCTAAATCCTTGTCATTGATTCGAGATACATAGCCAAGTACGTGTGTCAGCATATCGCCATAAGGGTAATAACGCTTCAGTGCTGCGGTAATTTGTACGCCGGGGAATTTATACTGATTAACTGAAAATTTGGCCACTTGATCTTCAGTTAACTGCGTCAAAATAGGAATGGAATCAAAACGGCGGTTACGACGGCGCTCTTTTTGAAACTCGTCGATATCATCTTGGGAGATAGGAACAATTTTTTGTAGACGCTGGATGAGATCATCCATGTCTTTTACTTTTTCAGGGGTGATCTCCAAGCTAAAAACTGGGCGGTTTTCAGCAAGCAATTTCCCGTTTCGATCGTAGATAAGTCCGCGGTTCGGTGAAATTGGGACCACTTTAATGCGGTTGTCATTTGAGCGAGTTTTGTAGTCCTGATATTGGTTAACTTGTATGTTGTACAAGTTTGCGATCAGCACGCCCACTAACATGATAATTCCGACAAAAGACACCACAGCACGGTTGCGGAACAACCGTGCTTCAATTTGGTAGTCTCGGATTGGGCTACGCTTACGTAACATCTCTACCTATTCTCGATGATATGGGTGATTTGTCGTAATACTCCAAGCTCGATATAAGCTTTCAGCCATCACCACACGAACTAACGGGTGAGGTAGGGTGAGAGGAGATAACGACCAGCTCTGTTCAGCCGCCTGCTTACAAGCAGGCGCTAAGCCTTCTGGGCCACCGATCAATATTGAAACATCGCGCGCATCGAGTTTCCATGCTTCAAGCTGCTGCGCAAGTTGCTCGGTGTCCCATCGTTTTCCCGGAATATCAAGAGTGACAATACGGTTGCCCTTTGGTACAGCAGCCAACATTGCTTCGCCTTCTTTTTGTAGAATTCGAGCGATATCAGCATTTTTGCCCCGCTTGCCGGCGGTGATCTCTACCAATTCTAAGGGCATGTCATGAGGAAATCGGCGGCGATATTCCTCAAAACCTTCTTCGACCCATTTAGGCATTTTGGTGCCTACTGCAATTAATTGAATTTTCAACGGTTAGCCCCAGAGTTTTTCTAGCTGGTACAGTTCGCGTTGTTCTTCTTGCATCACATGCAGAATGGATGAGCCCATATCGAGTACTACCCATTCACCTTCATTTTCGCCGTCTAAACCAAGCGGAGGTAGCCCAACTTTACGTGCTTCGCTCGCGACATGGTCTGCGATAGAGGAAACGTGGCGCTTCGAGGTGCCTGTACAAATAATCATAAAGTCGGTGATGCTTGATTTGCCTTGTACATCGAGAGTCACAATATCGACTGCTTTCATGTCGTCGGCTTTGTCTGCCAAAAATGCGGTAAGTTCTTCGCGTTGCAAGTAAATATCCTCAAATACAAATAGGAATTAAATGAATTAACAGCGTTGCAGTATACCACGCCTTAGTAAGGCAGAGGTATGTTCGCTTCTGTATGACAACACTCGAGGCTGAGTTGTTGCAAAAGTGGCCATATGGGTTGCTCATATTGAGTCTTTGTCAATATTTCGCATTGAGCAAGTAATTGCACCAAATGACGTAATTTTTGTGGAGTTAAGCGTTGCAGAGCGGCTGCGTAAATCGCTCTTTTATTTTGCCAAATACGAAACTTTTCCATCACACCTGAAAGGGGTGTAGTGGTCATCATCTGTTGCATCTGCAGTAACTGGAACAGCTCTTTCTGTACCGTACGTATCAAAATAATCGGTTCAAACTCTTCTGCCTGCAGCTGACGCAGAATACGCTGTGCTCGGTTACCTTTGCCTTCGAGTAAGGCATCTGTCCAGTGAAAAGCCGTGTAGTGATTATTACGACTTAGTGCCTCTTCGAGGCGAATTAAGGTTAATTGACCATCGGGATAAATTAGACGGAGCTTTTCTAAGCTTTGCATCAGAGCAAATAGGTTACCCTCATGCCATTGGGCTAGCATTTGCACTGCTTCTTTATCTGGGGTTAAACCTAATTGGCGGCAGCGGCTCATAACAAACTGTGGCAGACGAGATAGATCCGGGGTAAGGCAGTTCACTAAGCATCCCAATGTGTTGATGCTCTTGCACCACGCTGCATTTTCTTGCGCTTTCGTTAGCTTGTTACCCAGTATCAGCAACAGAACATCTGGATTGAGTTGCTCAACGAGCGCTGCGAGCTCTTTACCTACTGCAGCGGTGATTCCGGATTCTGGAATGTCAATTTCAATCAGTTGCCGTGACGAGAATAAGCTCATGGATTGGCAGCAATCATACACTTCATGCCAATCTAAGCTCGCATCTGCGTTAAAGCGATGCTTCTCTTCAAAACCTTGGGCAAACGCTGCGCGCTCGATTAACGTTTTCGATTCGTCGAGCAGCAACGGTTCATTACCATACAGGAAATAGCATGGCATGATTGACTTGTTGAGTGACTCGTTGAGCTTATCAGCAAAAATTCTCATGTAATAATGATCTCAAATTCAATCAGTTGACTGAGTCTGAATTGGATAAATCACTACCTACTTTTTCCTGCGCTTTACGATCGGCTTCTTGCTGAGCCATCTCTTTGGTTGAGATCTTCGCTCCATCTTTATCTAGGTTCATCGTGCCAGCTTCAATGTTGGCTTTCAGACGAGCCATTTGGCGAATGATTTGACTCGCTGCCAATTTGCGCATCTCATCTTCCAACATATCGCGCTCTACTGATTTTGCTAGAGCACTTAGTGGGTTATCCAAATAACTACGTGTAACGCTGGTAGTAAAGGTTTTATCGCCGATCTCTGGGATAGTGACGCGATAAACTGCATGGAAGGTTAATTCTTTTTCAGCTGCGCGAGTGTTTTGATACAGCGATAAGGTACGCTCACTAATGCTTTCCGAAACGAGTGTTAGGTTAGGAACGTTCTCTGCCGGCGTCACCAAGTTGATTTCGTTCATGCGCAATTGACGTTTTACCACACGCGTAAAGGTGCTGTATTCGTCATAGCTGGTGAATGACATCGTGTCTAGTGCATCAGGAATATCGTAGTCGCCACGGAGGTGGAAACCACAGGCACTCAAAAGAGAAACAAGGAGGATAACCAACGAAAATTGAAATGGAGAAGACTGTGTTAAGCGCATTAGTATTGTGTTCTCTGTTATCGAAAGACTTAGCTTAATCTGCAGCTGCCGTAGATTAAGCTAAGTTCTTCGCAGTATTTGATATTGATGAAAGAAGTTGCCCCGAAAGGCAACTTCTTCGACATACTTAGGACAAGTAGATTATCCCAATTATTTAACTCTTAGTTAGCAACAATGTTCAAAAGTTTCCCAGCAACGTAGATTACTTTACGGATGGTTTTACCTTCAGTAAATTTCATTACGTTCTCGTCACTTAGACCTTGCTCTTCAACATGCTCTTTTGAAGCGTCTGCTGCAACGGTAATTTTACCGCGAACTTTGCCGTTTACTTGAAGCACGATCAGTTTTTCGTCTTCAACTAGTGCAGCTTCATCATAAGTTGGCCATGTTGCATGATCGATATCTGATTCACCCAGAGCTTCCCACATTTCGAAACAGATGTGTGGAGTGATTGGGTACAGCATACGTACGATCGATTTCAGTGCTTCGTCCATAATGGCACGATCTTGACCTTCAGCAAGTGAAGCTTTAGTCAACTTGTTCATCAGTTCCATAATGGCAGCGATTGCAGTATTGAAAGTCTGACGACGTTCAATATCATCGCTCACTTTCGCGATAGTTTTGTGTACGTCACGACGTAGCGCTTTTTGATCAGCATTCATCGCATTAACATCGATAGCAGGAGCCGCACCGTGAACGATATGTTCATTGACCAGTTTCCATACGCGACGTAGGAAGCGGTTTGCACCTTCAACGCCTGATTCTTGCCATTCCAGTGTCATTTCAGCTGGAGAAGCAAACATCATAAATAGGCGAACTGTATCTGCACCGTATTTGTCGACCATCTCTTGTGGGTCGATACCGTTGTTTTTCGACTTAGACATTTTGATCATGCCTGAGTGCTCAACTTCGCGACCTTGGTTGTCAATCGCTTTAGTAATGCGACCTTTACCGTCACGCTCTACATCAACTTTAGTTGGTGAAACCCACTCTTTGGTGCCTTTTTCGTTGGTTAGGTAGAAAGCGTCTGCTAGTACCATACCTTGACAAAGCAGTTTTTCGAATGGTTCATCAGAAGTCACGTAGCCGGCGTCACGTAGCAACTTATGGAAGAAACGTGAGTACAGTAGGTGCATACATGCGTGTTCAATACCACCCACGTATTGGTTTACTGGTAGCCAGTAGTTTGCTTTTTCTGGATCTAGAATATCG
This sequence comes from Vibrio porteresiae DSM 19223, assembly GCF_024347055.1. Lineage (NCBI taxonomy): Bacteria > Pseudomonadati > Pseudomonadota > Gammaproteobacteria > Vibrionales > Vibrionaceae > Vibrio > Vibrio porteresiae. Next base: position 2,686,693 of record NZ_AP024895.1, on the reverse strand, counting down.
TCTGCTTGTGGTGAACAGTAACGTGCGTAGTACCAAGATGATTCCATAAAGGTATCAAAGGTATCGGTTTCGCGTAGTGCTGGTTCGCCATTGAATGTAGTTTTCGCCCACTCTTTATCTGCTTTGATTGGGCTAGTCACGCCATCCATTACCACATCTTCAGGAAGAATCACTGGTAGTTGATCAGCAGGTACTGGATGAACTTGACCGTCTTCAGTGGTTACCATTGGGATTGGTGCACCCCAGTAACGTTGACGAGAAACACCCCAGTCACGTAGACGGAAGTTTACGGTTTTCTTACCTTTACCTTCTGCTTCTAGTTTTGCAGAGATAGCGTCGAATGCCGCTTGGAATTCAAGACCATCAAACTCACCAGAGTTAAATAGACGACCTTTTTCAGTGTATGCAGCTTCAGAAATATCAGCGTCACTGCCATCCAATGGTTGGATAACCGGCATGATGTCTAGGCCGTATTTAGTCGCAAATTCGTAGTCACGTTGGTCGTGAGCTGGAACTGCCATTACCGCACCTGTGCCGTAATCCATCAGTACAAAGTTTGCTACATAGATTGGCACTTCGCGACCGTTCAATGGATGAATAGCAGTCAGGCCAGTCGCCATCCCTTTTTTCTCCATTGTAGCCAGTTCAGCTTCAGCTACTTTGGTGTTTTTACATTCGTTGATGAATGCGGCAAGCGCTGGATTGTTTTCTGCTGCTTTAATCGCTAGAGGGTGACCAGCTGCAATACCCACGTAAGTCACGCCCATAAGCGTGTCAGGACGTGTGGTGTACACTTCTAGGTCTTGGTCGTGATCTTTCACTTGGAAAGAAAGCTCAACACCTTCAGAACGACCGATCCAGTTGCGCTGCATGGTTTTCACCATTTCAGGCCAACCTTCTAGGTTGTCTAGATCATCAATCAGCTCTTGGGCATAAGCAGTAATTTTGATAAACCATTGTGGAATCTCTTTTTGTTCCACAGGTGTATCACAACGCCAGCAACAACCGTTTTCTACTTGCTCGTTAGCAAGTACGGTTTGGTCATTAGGACACCAGTTGACGGAAGAGGTTTTTTTGTAAACCAGACCTTTTTCGTACAGTTTAGTGAAGAATTCCTGTTCCCAGCGGTAGTATTCAGGGCGACAAGTGGCGAATTCGCGGTTCCAGTCATAACCAAAGCCTAAAAGTTTAAGCTGGTTTTTCATGTATTCGATGTTTTCGTATGTCCAAGGTGCAGGTGCAGTATTGTTTTTCACTGCTGCGTTTTCTGCAGGTAGACCGAAAGCGTCCCAACCAATAGGCTGCATGACGTTTTTGCCTTGTAGGCGCTGGAAGCGAGAGATTACGTCACCGATGGTGTAGTTACGCACGTGACCCATGTGGAGTCGACCACTTGGGTATGGGAACATTGAGAGACAGTAGAATTTTTCTTTGTTCGGGTCTTCAGTGACAACAAATGTCTTGTTGTTATCCCAGTGCTGTTGAACTTTCTGTTCAATATCTTGCGGGTTATATTGATCTTGCATCGATGATATCCGGTTATCTTGGAATTTGTGAGTTCAATTAGAATTGATACTAATAGATCGTCATAGAATACCTAAAGCTGGAGAGCACAACAATAGCCAATCCACATTGATGGAGGTGACTTATGCCAAAACAGAAACAAGGTTACGAAGCATTACTCGAAGAATTCGTTCATAGGCTAAAACAAAGCCCTGAAGAAATAGGGCATTTATTGGAAAACTCAGAAAAAGTGGTGAGTGCCGCCAATGAAATGACCAAGGACGAAATCGCGTTAATTTCTGCCTATGTAAAAGCTGACCTTAAAGAGTTTGCTGATGCATTTGAGGAGAGTAAGAGTGGGCCGTTTTATCTCACGATTGCTAACTCTATCTGGCAAAGTTTGCTCGATATTACCGATAAGACTCGCATCGAATGGATTGAGTTAGCCAAGGAGTTAGAGCAACAGGGGCTTTATCAAGAAGGCGATGTGATTGGCTTAGGGGTACTGGTCTGTGAGCAATGTGGTCATAAAACTGAGTACATTCATCCCACTAAAGTCATGCCGTGCATTCATTGTGGAGGAAAAACGTTCCATCGTGAACCGCTCAACCCTTAGTGTTCATCGTGTTCGCTAGTTCCATCAATCAAAAAACAAGGCGCTAAAGTAGCGCCTTGCTTGTCTGCTATGAAGCCTTTAAGGCTTAGTTGCCATACGGCGGCGTAACGCCCAGCCGACGGTAGCCAAAATCCAAATATACAAAGGCCATGGACCAAATCGATAATAAGGTGTGACACCTTGAGTGGTCTCTACATCGGCTTTTAACACACCAGTTTCGAATTGCGGGATTGTGTAGGCAATGTGCCCTTGATAATCGGTAATCGCCGTAACCCCGTTGTTGGTGGAGCGAATAAGCGGTTTACCTAGCTCTAAGGCCCTCATGCGCGCAATTTCCATGTGTTGCAGTGGGCCGATAGAGTGCCCAAACCATGCGTCATTAGAGAGTGTCAAAATAAAATCTGTGGTCTCATTGACGTTGGCGCGAACTTGATCGCCAAATGCAATCTCATAACAAAGAGCCGGCGCAAAGGAAAATCCATTCGCGATGATATTCGGTTGAACATAGTTACCAGGAGTAAACGACGACATTGGCAAATTAAATAAGGGTGCTAATGGCCTTAACAGTGACTCGAACGGAACAAACTCACCAAATGGCAATAGGTGATATTTGTGGTAGCGAGCATTGATGTCGTAGTGATAAGCATCACTTGGCGTTTTACCAAGGGTAAGAATGCTGTTGTAGAAACGCTTATTCTCATCGAGATTAATGATACCGGTGATGATGCTGCTGTTGTTGATGCGGGCGGCATGATCAAGATTAGTTAAAAACGGCTGAACCTCGTATTCGAGAGCAGGAATTGCCGCTTCCGGCCAAATGATGACATCAGAGTCCCAGTTTTGACGGGAAAGATCGACATATTTCATCAAGGTTGGCCAACGTTGGTTGGGTAACCACTTCAGCTCTTGAGCGATATTACCTTGAATCAAAGCTATCGATGCAACTCGGTTTGGATCGGGAGTGACCCACTGCGCTGACGTAAGACCAAAACCGGTAGCAAGAATGACAACGGGAATCACCGCTAGACGCCATGCACGTTTAAGAGCCATGTAAGCCAGTGCTGAGCCACATAACATCACCATAAAGGTGATAAGTTTGACGCCACCAATAGGTCCAAAGGAAGCCAGTGGACTATCGATTTGGCTGTAACCTAACCAGAGCCAAGGGAAACCGGTAAAGACCCAACCGCGTAATAGCTCGCAAATCAACCAAAGCGCAGGAGCCATGATGAAAAAGCGTGTGCGCCCTGAGTTCGCGCAATAACGATTTAACAGCCAAGCAAACAGTGCGGGATACAAAGCGAGGTAGGCAACTAACAGTGACAGTAAGATTATGGTCACAATTTCTGGCATGCCACCAAAGGTATCTATGCTGACATGAACCCAACTGACACCAGTCCCAAATTGACCAAGCCCCCAGAAGAAACCGATCCAAGCGGCCTGTTTGGTAGTGCGTTGATCTAGCAGTAGCAGCAGTAACATGGGACTCAATATAGCGATAGGCCAATATTGATAGGGTGCAAAGGCAAGGGTAGTGAGTGCGCCAATAAAAGCGGCCGCTAAGGGCCGCTTTAGGCGATGAGTAACAACTTTAATCATCTGCAACTTTTCTGAACTCTTATTGGTAAGAGAGGGGTTAACATTACTCGTTAGTGGTTTGCGGTAATGATTCCATATCAGGAATGGTGACATGAAGTTGCACAACACGACGGTTATCTGCTGCTGTCACTTTGAAGTTATAGCGGTCGATTTCAACGACCTCGCCACGACCGGGTAAATGCCCAAACGCCGTAGTCACCAATCCACCAATAGTATCCACTTCGTTATCGCTGAAGTTGGTATTAAATGTTTGGTTAAAATCTTCAATTGTGGTCAGCGCTTTTACCGCGTAGGTATGTTTGCTGAGTTTACGAATTTCCTGTTGGTCATCATCGTCGAATTCATCTTCAATATCACCAACGATCTCTTCCAGCACATCTTCAATGGTCACTAGGCCTGAAACGCCACCGAACTCATCTACGACAATCGCCATGTGATATCGTTCCTCACGGAACTCTTTTAACAGGCGATCGACTCGTTTACTCTCCGGTACGACGACCGCAGGACGAATCACTTCATCGATGTTGAATGGTGAGCTGTTGGAGCCCAGATACTTAAGTAAGTCCTTCGCGAGCAAAATGCCCTCAACGTGGTCTTTGTCTTCACTGATTACAGGGTAGCGAGAGTGCTGAGCATCTGTAATCAGTGCGACAAGCGAATCCAGATTGTCGTTACGATCAATCGTAACCATCTGGGAACGCGGAATCATAATGTCCCTGACACGCATTTCGGAGATTTCCATAACACCTTCAAGCATATCTCTAGTGTCATGGTCAATTAGGTCATTCACTTCAGAGTCTCGGATGACGTCAACCAATTCTTGACGATCCTTGGGATCTCCCTGGAATAACTGACCTAAACGCCCAAAGAAGGACTTTCTACTCGGACCGTCAGAACTTTGCGAATTATCTTCGTTCATTGTTTCTCAATAATATTATGCTATCAGACGTGTGATAGCGCACATATCACAGGCTGCCTCAATTCAGTAGGCTGCGTGTTACTCTTTTTCAGCAGCATAAGGGTCTTCAAAGCCCATTGCCTGCATGATATCCGCTTCAAGAGATTCCATCTCTTCGGCTTCATCATCTTCAATATGGTCATAACCTAACAGATGAAGGCTACCATGTACAACCATATGCGCCCAGTGTGAGGTCAAGGGCGTATTTTGCTCTTGTGCTTCACGTTCAACGACTTGACGACAAATGATCAAATCACCTAGCAAGTCGATTTCAATACCTGGAGGCGCTTCGAATGGAAAAGATAGCACGTTCGTTGGTCTATCTTTGCCACGGTAATCAAAGTTTAGCTGGTGGCTTTCCGCTTCATCAACAATACGGATAGTCACTTCTGCTTGTTTCTGAAAGCCGCTCACAGCTTGTGTGAGCCAATGAGAAAATTGGTCTGCACTTGGCAGACCTTGTTCATTTTCACAAGCAATTTGTAAATCTAGTTCAATGCTCATTATTCGTCTGATTCCTCGATAGCAGAACGAGTCACTGAAAGGTCGGCTTTTTGTCCTTCTAACAGTTTTGCTTCTCGTTCATCGCGACGACGTTTTTCGTACTCTTTGCGCTCTTTTTGATCTTGCGCTTCCCATTTTTCATAAGCATTAACGATGCGAGCCACCACAGGGTGACGAACTACGTCGTCGGCGATGAAAAAGTTAAAGCTGATCTCTTCGACTTCACTCAACACTTCAATTGCGTGGCGAAGGCCTGAACGAGCGCCACGAGGTAAGTCAATTTGGGTGACGTCACCAGTAATGACTGCACGAGAGTTAAAGCCGATACGGGTAAGGAACATTTTCATCTGTTCGACAGTGGTGTTTTGGCTTTCATCGAGGATGATAAATGCATCGTTTAGAGTACGACCACGCATGTAAGCAAGCGGGGCAACTTCAATCACGTTACGCTCGATAAGCTTCTCTACACGTTCAAATCCCAGCATTTCAAACAGAGCGTCGTAAAGAGGACGTAAATAAGGGTCCACTTTTTGGCTCAAATCACCAGGTAAGAAACCGAGTTTTTCACCCGCTTCAACCGCTGGTCGAGTCAGTAAGATCCGACGAATCTCTTGGCGCTCTAATGCGTCCACTGCTGCCGCAACCGCAAGGTAGGTTTTACCTGTACCAGCAGGACCAATACCAAACGTGATGTCATGGGTAACCATGTTCATCAGGTATTGAGCCTGATTAGGAGTGCGAGGTTTAATCACTCCTTTTTTGGTTTTCACAAACACTTCTTTGCCGTGAGCAATAGAAGATTCCACCTGAGTATTTTGTTCCAAAACGCCATGCTCTTTGATGGACAGATGAATCTGCTCAGGTTCTATGTCAGGAATCTCGCCACGTACAGGCGCAGTATCCACATAAAGTGTTTTGAGAATGTCGACAGCCGCCTCGGTAGTATGAGGTTGACCAACAACAGTAAAAAGGTTGTTGCGGTGGTTAATTTCAACACCTAAGCGGCGCTCTAAGTGTTTAATATTATCGTCGAAAGGACCGCATAGGCTTGCCAGGCGGCGGTTATCAGAAGGTTCGAGATTGATCTCGACAGTAACGATTTTATTGCTCAAATTAGCCTCTCAATAATGTCATTCTAGGATGCCCGATTGCGACCGGGCACCTAATGACAGTTTATACGAGCTTATGGAGTAAAAGTAGCGACTCCCAGCTCATCTTCACGACGAGTTTTCGCCATCATTTCCGATGGTGAAGTAACAACGCGAAGGTTCATCTCTTTTTCAGTACGTACTAATTCACCACGCAGTGAGTTAGGGAACACGTCCACGATATTCACATCAACGAATTGACCAATTAGGTCGGCTGAGCCTTCGAAGTTGACGACGCGGTTGTTCTCAGTACGGCCTCGAAGTTCCATAAGGTTCTTCTTCGATGGACCTTCGACTAAAATACGTTGCTCGGTGCCTAGCATCTGACGAGAGTAACGCATAGCTTGTGAGTTGATCTGCTGTTGCAGTTCATACAAACGCTCTTTCTTCACATCCTCAGACAAATCACATGGGTAATCTGCTGCCGGTGTACCAGGACGAGGAGAGAAGATAAAACTGAAGCTCATGTCGAAATCGACATCACGAATCAGTTTCATGGTGTCTTGGAAATCTTTATCCGATTCACCAGGGAAGCCAACGATAAAGTCAGAACTGATTTGGATATCAGGACGCGCTTTACGTAGCTTACGAATGATAGATTTGTACTCGATACCAGTATGAGGACGTTTCATCATTGTCAAAATACGGTCGCTACCACTTTGTACAGGTAGGTGTAAGAAACTCACTAGTTCAGGAGTATCTTCATACACAGCGATGATGTCATCAGTAAATTCAAGTGGGTGACTGGTAGTAAAACGAATACGGTCGATACCATCAATCGATGCCACAAGACGAAGCAATTCTGCAAATGAACAGATACCGCCGTCGAACGTTGCACCGCGATAGGCGTTTACGTTTTGGCCTAGAAGGTTAACTTCACGTACGCCTTGATCAGCAAGTTGTGCGATTTCGTACAAAACGTCGTCCATTGGACGGCTTACTTCTTCACCGCGAGTATACGGTACTACACAGTAAGTACAGTATTTTGAGCAGCCTTCCATAATAGAAACAAACGCTGTCGGACCTTCTGCGCGAGGCTCTGGTAAACTGTCGAACTTTTCGATCTCTGGGAAAGAAATGTCCATCACAGGACCATGATTTACCTGTGATTGCTTAATCATTTCTGGTAGACGATGCAATGTCTGTGGACCAAAAATAACGTCAACAAATGGAGCACGTTGACGGATATGGTCGCCTTCTTGTGTCGCCACGCAACCGCCCACACCGATCACAACACCAGGTTTTTTGTCTTTCAACGTTTTCCAACGGCCAAGCTGGTGGAAAACTTTTTCCTGTGCTTTTTCACGGATAGAGCAGGTGTTCAGTAGTAGGACATCTGCTTCCTCTGGTTCTTCGGTCAGCTCATAGCCATTGGCAGCATGAAGCAGGTCGGCCATTTTTGATGAATCGTATTCGTTCATCTGGCATCCCCAGGTTTTAATTAGCAGTTTCTTACTCATCTCACTTTCGCTCGTTTAATAGTTCATCGGTTGTGATTATACCTAAGCTGCCTCTACTGGAAGAATAGCAGGCGGAAGAAGCTTAGGTATGCTTTCCTATCATCACCTCGGTGATAATAAGCCGCGTATTGTACTTCTTTAAAAAGAGACTGACTAGTCATGACACGAAATCTATTGTAAGCATTGTGCTATCAGGCTTTTACCCATGTTTTACTTAAGGTTTTTGCACAAAATAATTCGCAAATAAAGTGGCACTACGTACAATACGACCAGAGGCAAAATACAGTAAGAAGTCATGAAATATGAACAAGTTTGATGTGGTAATCATTGGCGGAGGCATGGTAGGTGCCGCCTTAGCATTAGGTTGGGCCAAGCAAGGCCGCCAAGTTGCACTGGTTGAAAGTGCGACGCCTGAAGCTTATAGCGAACAGCAACCGATGGATGTACGAATTTCTGCGATCTCTCAGACATCTGTTGATCTGCTTAACTCACTAGGCGCATGGTCGGCGATTGAAAGTATGCGCGTGTGCCCTTACCGCCGTTTAGAAACGTGGGAACATCCGGAATGTCGTACTCGCTTTAACAGTGAAGACCTAGGATTAGACCAGCTTGGCTACATGGTGGAAAACCGCATTATTCAACTTGGCCTGTGGCAGCAATTCTCCGCGGAGAATATCACGCTATTCTGTCCTGACCGATTGGCATCGATACAGGGTGAGGATGAAAAGTGCATCACGTTAGAGTCGGGTGCTCAAATCTATGCACCTTGGGTCATTGGTGCGGATGGGGCGAATTCCAAAGTCCGCAGCATCGCTGGTATTGGCGTGACTGCTTGGGATTATCGCCAAAGCTGCATGTTGATTAACGTGACAACAGAGTTGCCGCAGCAAGACATCACTTGGCAACAATTTTTCCCATCGGGACCGCGTTCATTTTTGCCTCTTAATGGACATCAAGGCTCTTTGGTATGGTATGACGCACCTAGCCGTATCAGACAGCTTAGCCATCTTTCACCAGAACAATTACGCCAAGAAATTTTGCACTACTTCCCAACAGAACTTGGGGATATCGAAGTGCAGCAACATGGCCATTTCCCTTTAACTCGTCGTCACGCGCAAACTTACGTCAAAAATGGCTGTGTAGTGATTGGGGATGCAGCCCATACGATTAACCCATTGGCAGGGCAGGGCGTGAATTTAGGATTTAAGGATGTGGCAGTGTTATTAGAGGTAACCAAAGATCACAGTGTGATTACCTTGCGCCAGCTACAAGCTTATGAGCGTCGTCGTCGTCCTGATAACTTGCTGATGCAAAGTGGTATGGATGTGTTTTATAAAACGTTTAGCAATGAAATAACGCCCCTAAAGCTGGCGAGAAACGCATTACTTAAAGTGGCAGAGCATGCTGGCCCAATCAAAAAACAGGTGCTGCGTTATGCACTTGGTTTGAATTAGCATCAGATACAAACAAAAAACGCTGCTCTAGGCAGCGTTTTTTTATCGCATTGGCTAAATATAATTATTTAGTAACGCGTAGTACAGGCGTTTCACCAACAACAACAGAACCAGAAAGTTTGTTCAACTCTTTGATTTCGTCCATGTTAGAGATAACAACTGGAGTCAAAGTAGATTTTGCTTTTTCTTGTAGAAGAGCAAGATCGAATTCGATAACAGTGTCACCAGCTTTCACGCTTTGACCTTCTTCAGCGATACGTTTGAAACCTTCGCCTTTCAGTTCAACAGTGTCGATACCGAAGTGAACGAATAGCTCAACGCCGTCGTCAGATTCGATAGAGAACGCGTGGTTAGTTTCGAAGATTTTACCGATAGTACCGTTAACAGGAGCTACCATCTTGTCGCCAGAAGGCTTGATAGCGATACCGTCACCAACGATTTTCTCAGCGAACACGACATCTGGCACATCTTCGATGTTTACGATTTCACCAGAAAGTGGTGCGATGATTTCAATTGCACCTGCGTCAGCGCTGTCGTCAGAGACTAGCTTCTTAAGTTTGTCAAACAGACCCATTGTGTCATGCTCCTAACGTTTAAAATTTTTTCTGTCGAAGTATAGTATAACAATCAATGACATTAGACGACTACTTTTCACCGTCTAATGCCATGGTTATCGCTTCGATTATTTGGTTTTTTCGGCAATAAATTTATCAACACAAGCTTGGATTTCAGCAGCAGTTGCTTTGGTCAGCGCTTCGTCTGCCATTGCTTTTACTTCTGCGAAATTAGTGTTGCGGATAATTTTCTTAACTTTAGGAATAGAGATGCCGCTCATTGAGAACTCATCTAGACCCATACCTAGAAGCAATAGAGTCGCACGTTCGTCGCCTGCTAGCTCGCCACACATACCAGTCCATTTACCTTCAGCGTGTGAGCAATCAATAACACGTTTGATTACGCTTAGTACTGATGGAGAAAGTGGGTTGTACATGTGAGAAATCATTTCGTTACCACGGTCTACAGCCAGTGTGTACTGGGTAAGGTCGTTAGTACCGATAGAGAAGAATGACACTTCTTTTGCGAGGTGGTGAGCAATCGCTGCTGCTGCAGGAGTTTCAACCATTACACCGATTTCAATGTTGTCATCGAATGCGTAACCTTCGCTGCGAAGTTCAGCTTTGTACTCTTCTAGAGCCGCTTTCAGTTCACGAATCTCTTCAACAGAGATGATCATTGGGAACATGATGCGTAGTTTGCCGTGAGCAGATGCACGTAGAATACCACGTAGCTGGTCACGTAGGATTTCGCGACGTTCAAGGCTGATACGGATTGCACGCCAACCCAAGAATGGGTTCATCTCTTTTGGCAAGTCCATGTATGGAAGGTCTTTATCACCACCGATATCCATAGTACGGATAATAACGGATTGACCAGCCATAGTTTCAGCAACTTCTTTGTACGCTTCGTACTGTTCTTGTTCAGTAGGAAGTGCATCGCGGTCCATAAATAGGAATTCGGTACGGTATAGACCTACGCCTTCACCACCGTTGCGTTTGATACCGTCACAGTCTTTTACTGTACCGATGTTACCGCAAAGCTCTACGTGGCGATCATCAAGAGTGATTGCTGGTAGATCTTTCAGTTTCGCTAGCTCTTCTTTTTCTGCTAGGAATGAAGCTTGAACGTCTTTTGCTTGAGCAAGTTCAGCGTCTGAAGGATTGATCACGATCTTGTTGTTGATAGCGTCAATAATCAGTGTGTCACCGGTTTTCACTTTCGCAGTGATGTCGTTAGTACCCACGATCGCTGGCAATTCAAGAGAACGAGCCATGATTGAAGTGTGAGAAGTACGGCCACCGATATCACAAGCAAAACCAAGAACATAAGTTAGATTGATTTGTGCTGTTTCTGAAGGAGTCAGGTCGTAAGCTACCAGAATAACTTCTTCACTAATATCACTTAGAGAAACGATGTTGATACCTAGTGCGTTTTTAACAAAACGAGAACCGATATCGCGGATATCTGTTGCGCGTTCTTTTAGGTATTCGTCGTCTAGAGACTCTAGCGCAGCCGCTTGCTCTTCGATAACAGTGTGGATTGCGTTGTCTGCGTGAAGTTTTTCTTCTTTGATAAGAGTCAGAATTTCTTCTTCTAGCTCTTCATCTTCCAGCAACATAATGTGGCCTTCGAAGATCGCTTCTTTTTCTTCACCGAACGTTTCAAGTGCTTTTTGCTTGATCACTTCTAGTTGCTGAGCTGACTTATTACGCGCTTCGTAAAAACGTTGCACTTCAGCTTCGACTTGAGCGTCAGAAATAGTGTTGGTGTTGAGGACAATTTCATCTTCTTGAAGTAGTAATGCTTTACCAATAGCAATACCAGGAGATGCTAGGATGCCTGAAATCATAGCGTTACCTTAAACTGGTCATCTGTAAACGTGAAATGAGAGACAAAGATGCTAAATATTTAGCCTATTCTCTGCCTTATTTCCAACAAAGCCATTTTGCATCGGCAAAATGGCTTTAATAGAAATGGTCGTATTAGTGAAGTTGATCCATTAGAGCAACTAGGTGATCAACCGCTTCTTTAGCTTGAGCACCTTCAGCTGAGATAGTAACTACAGTACCTTTTACAAGGCCTAGAGTTTGCAGCTTGAATAGGCTTTTTGCGCTAGCGCTTTTACCATTTGAAGTTACAGTGATGTCTGCGTCAAAAGCTTTAGCTTCTTTTACGAATTGTGCTGCTGGACGAGTGTGAAGACCGTTTTCTGCAGTAATTTCTACTTGCTTCTCGTACATGTGATATACCCCAATTAATTTATATTTTTGTAAGATTGTTGACCAGTCATAGCTTACCTTGATAGCCGCAAATGTGCCAGAGTGGCGTTTACTTTGCGTCTAGCAAAACTTGCCTGGATCACTTGACCGCCCGCCGAAAATCTAATGTTCTCAAGCGTTCGTAGTACAAACTTGGTCGCTTCTTTATTTTGAAGCGAAAAATAAAACAGCCCGATATTACCAAAGGGCGAGCCAGAATCAACAAAAAAGCCCCAGTTAGGGGCTTTTTTACAAGAAAATTTGATTTAGCTACGTATTTATTGTTCGTTCTCTTTCTCGGTGAAAAAGCCTGCGAACAGCGCAGTTGAAAGATAACGTTCACCAGAGCTTGGAAGAATCGCAACGATAGTTTTATCTTTATATTCAGGTAGTTCCGCAAGACGGTTAGCAGCAATAACTGCTGCACCTGAAGAGATGCCGGCTAGAATACCTTCTTCTTCCATTAGACGACGAGCCATCGCAATTGCGTCATCTGAAGGGATTGTTTCTACGCGGTCAATCAGTTCTAAATCTAAGTTTCCAGGAATGAAACCAGCGCCAATACCTTGGATTTTGTGTGGTCCAGGTTTGATTTCTTCACCAGCGAGTGCTTGAGTGATGACTGGTGATTCAGCAGGTTCTACAGCTACTGAAGTGATTTTTTTGCCTTGTGCTTTTAGGAAGCGAGATGTACCAGTTAGAGTACCACCTGTACCTACACCAGCGACGAACACATCCACTTGACCATCGGTTGCATCCCAAATTTCAGGACCAGTGGTTTTTTCGTGAATTTCTGGGTTAGCAGGGTTGTTGAATTGTTGCAGCATCAAATATTTTGCAGGATCGCTAGCGACGATTTCTTCTGCTTTGTTGATTGCACCTTTCATACCTGCAGCTGCTGGAGTAAGAACGAGATTTGCACCTAGTGCTTTTAGCAGTTTACGACGTTCAAGGCTCATTGACTCAGGCATGGTTAGAGTCAATTTGTATCCACGAGCTGCAGCAACGAAAGCGAGAGCAATACCGGTGTTACCACTGGTAGGTTCTACAAGTTCAACACCTGCTTTAAGCGAACCTTTTTTCTCTGCGTCCCAGATCATGTTTGCGCCGATACGGCACTTAACACTGAAGCTAGGGTTACGAGATTCTACTTTGACCAGTACATTGCCTTTGCTGACTTTATTTAGGCGAACGAGTGGTGTGTTACCAATAGTAAGAGAGTTGTCTTCGTAGATTTTGCTCATTGTGATGTTCCTTCATTTCGCACGGGATCGTGTCGATAACATTGTATCGAAGTGAATATGCTAAGAAGCATATTCACTTCACTAGTCAGGTAAAAGGACTAAAAAGTTATAAGATATAGTCTCATATTACATCTAGTTGAACGATCTAAGTTGCCAAATGCCCCACACCCAGAATTGCTTAAGGACGACGGGTATATTCATCGCGATATTCATTGACCCACAATGCTGTTGCACCGCAAACCGCAACAGGGACAACAAACAGATTCACAATGGGAATTGTTGTGAGAACGGAAACGACCATGCCGAAGGTGTAAGCTTTTGATTGCTTTTGTTTCAAGCTCAGACGCATTGAGTGAAAATCGATTTTGTGGTTATCGAAGGGATAATCACAGTATTGAATAGCAAGAGTCCAGGCCGTAAAAATAAACCAAGCGATCGGACCCACAGTTTGACCGAGCGCTGGGATTAACAACAGAATAAACAGTCCCAATGCTTTTGGCAGAACGTACATCAGCTTGCGCCACTCTCGGCTAAGAACTCGTGGCACGTCTTTCACTACATCAAGAATGCCATCGTCATTCACTTTTTGCCCGGTAAGCTTCTCTTCAACCTTTTCTGCCAGTAATCCGTTGAACGGTGCGGCAATAAAATTGGCTAAGGTGCTAAAAAAATAAGAAAAGGTCGCTAATATTGTAATAACAAGCAGCGGCCAAATTAGGTAACTCAGCCAGGATAGAAAGTCGGGTAGATGGCCCATCCACTGATCAATCCATCCACCTAAGTGATGAAATAGAAAGTAAAGTGCGCCGCCGACGAGTAAGATATTGGCGAGTAATGGCATAAGAACAAAACGGCGAATGCCTGAGGAAAAAGCCAAATCTAGTCCGTAAAAAAAGTAGCCAAAGCCAGTGCGTTGTTTTGGTTGCATTAATACTGTTCCGGGTTGGTGTTAAACATTTTTCAGCTGTCATTGTATTGTATCTGAGCAATACAGTCATAAAAGCACGGTAAAAAATAGTGCAAGGATGGAAGTTCTTACATTAAGTTGTTCTAAATAGGGTAAGAGTTTTGGTAAAGTAGCCAGATGAACTGACAAACCTACTTGGTCAACAACGTTCTATTTACAGACATAAACTCAGAACATCAAAAGTAGAGAAACTGAGAGTTTAAGATGCAGGAATTGCGATTCGTACTCATTATTGTTGGCGGGCTAGCGATAGCCGCTTTACTATTTCATGGTCTTTGGACCTCTAAGAAGGAAGGAAAATCCAAGTTTGGAGAGAGACCTCTGCAAAAAATCGATGTTGACCAAGAGGATGAAGCATCTTTAGGTAAACAAGATACGGCTCAAGCGGCTAGTCGCAAAGAACCTAATTTTGGCGATACCGAGTCTGATGCTGTTGATCCATTAATTGGCTCGTTTTCTACTGCAGAAGCTGAAGTAGATGAACCGACTGTGGCATTGGATAATCCGTATGTCACTCAAGAGACTGCGATTGCTCAATCTGATGAAGTAGAGCAACCTGCGCCAATAGAATCTGACCCTGTTACTGTTGAACCGGTAGAAGATGAGTTGGAAGTGTTGGTGCTTAACGTGCACTGTGCAGGAAACCATCCTTTTGTCGGTACCAAATTATTTGATAGCATGCAGCAAAATGGTTTGCTGTATGGCGAAATGCATATTTTCCATCGCCATGCCGACCTTTCTGGTACAGGTAAGGTATTGTTTAGCGTCGCAAATATGATGCAACCTGGAACATTAGAGCATGATGACCCAGACAGTTTCACCACCAAAGGCATCTCTTTCTTTATGACCTTGCCTTGCTTTGGTGATGCTGAGCAAAACTTTAAACTGATGCTTAAAACGGCGCAGCAGATAGCGGATGATATGGGTGGTAATGTGCTCGATGATGGGCGCAATTTAATGACCCCAGATCGCCTTGCTGAATATCGCCAACAGATTAGAGATTACAAGGCTCGCAAAGCCAACGCTTAATCATAAAATACAGTGCAAAGGCTCCGAGCGGGGCCTTTTTTCATCATTCGAGAGAATAATAACGATGCAGAATGTCGAGCAGAGACTCAAAGAATTACGCGAAACCCTAAATTACCATGCAGTCCGTTATTACGTGGAAGATGACCCAACGATTCCGGACGCTGAGTACGATCGCCTTATGCGCGAGTTACTGACGCTAGAAGAACAACATCCAGAGTTGGTGACATCAGATTCACCGAGTCAGCGCGTTGGTGGCGCTCCTCTGGATGGATTCGAGTCAGTTGCCCATGAGATCCCGATGCTTTCGCTCGATAACGTATTTGATGACGAAGAGTTGGATGCGTTTTTCCGCCGCATGAGCGATCGTGTTCCTGCTGCCAAAGCAGCTCATATTTGTTGTGAACCCAAACTCGATGGATTAGCCGTTAGCTTGCTTTATGAAAATGGTGTTTTGGTGAGAGCTGCAACACGTGGTGATGGCTCTACGGGAGAAAACATCACTGAGAACGTGCGCACCATTAAGGCCATTCCGCTACGTTTGAGTGGGGAAGGTTGGCCAACACGTATCGAAGTTCGTGGCGAAGTGTTTATGCCTAAAGCGGGCTTTGAACGTTTGAATCAAGAAGCGATCAAAAAAGGTGAAAAAACCTTTGTTAACCCACGTAATGCTGCTGCAGGTAGCCTGCGTCAACTTGACTCTCGTATTACCGCCAAACGCCCGTTAGCTTTCTACGCTTACAGTGTGGGGGTTATTGAAGGCGGAAACTTAGTTGATAGCCATTATGAGCGTTTTATTCAGCTAAAAGGCTGGGGTTTACCAATGAGCCCTGAAGTTAAGCTGGTTGATAGTGTCGAAGCGGTAAAAGCGTTCTATCAAGATATTATGACTCGCCGCCCTGATCTGCCTTATGAGATTGATGGGGTGGTAATCAAACTTGATGATATCGCGATTCAAGAAGAGCTAGGCTTTGTTGCTCGAGCACCTCGTTGGGCAATTGCTTATAAGTTCCCAGCACAAGAAGAGATGACTCGTCTCAATGATGTTGAGTTCCAAGTCGGTCGTACTGGCGCTATTACGCCGGTCGCGAAGCTTGAGCCTGTCTTTGTTGGTGGCGTTACCGTAAGTAATGCGACGCTTCACAATGCGGATGAGATTGAACGTTTAGGCGTGGCGGTTGGTGACACCGTGATCATTCGCCGTGCAGGTGATGTGATTCCACAAATTGTCTCAGTCGTAAAAGAGTTACGCCCAGAGGATTCGCGCCCGATTGTGTTTCCTACGCACTGTCCTGTCTGCGGCTCTGAAGTGGAACGAGTTGAAGGAGAAGCGGTTGCTCGTTGTAGCGGCGGTTTGGTTTGTCCTGCACAACGTAAAGAAGCACTTAAGCACTTTGTTTCTCGTAAAGCGATGGACGTAGACGGTCTTGGCGAAAAAGTGATTGAACAGCTGGTAGATAAAGAGTTGGTTGAGACTCCGGCCGATCTCTTTACTTTGAGTGCCGGTCAGTTGACGATTTTGGAACGTATGGGGCCTAAATCGGCACAAAACGTCGTTAATGCGCTAACGAAAGCGAAAGAGACGAGCTTGCCTCGCTTCCTGTATTCATTGGGCATCCGTGAAGTGGGCGAAGCAACGGCGCTGAATCTTGCTCAGCATTTCCTCACATTAGAAGCCATTATGCAGGCCTCGGTAGAGCAGTTGATTGAAGTGCCAGATGTTGGTGCTGTGGTTGCGAATCACGTCAATGCTTTCTTTGACCAAGAGCGCAATCAGCAAGTGATTACTCGTTTACGTGAATTGGGTGTGCATTGGCCGGAATTGGCGGCGAAAAGCGAAGCAGAAGCCGCAGCACAGCCATTAGCTGGAAAAACGGTGGTGCTCACTGGTAGTTTAAGTCAGTTATCGCGTAATGACGCTAAAGCAGCATTACAAGCACTGGGTGCTAAAGTCGCAGGTAGCGTATCGAAAAATACCGATATAGTGTTTGCTGGTGAAGCTGCTGGTTCTAAATTGGTCAAAGCACAAGAACTGGGGGTTGAAGTTCGTACTGAGCAAGACTTAATTGATTTGCTAAATGCATCAGCTTAGCTAGAACTTTTCGCTCATTCGCGTAACTTGTTCTAATAAAAGAAGCTCTGACTCTGGTCAGGGCTTTTTTGTTCATGTTAGTTTAGAGTGGATGCGCAATGTCAGCCGATGAAAATGCCGCGATACACTTGAGGTGATTCGCTAAGCGCAATTGAATGAGAGGAGTCGAGCTATGATGAATATCAGCGAGGTAGCAGAAAAAACCGGTCTTACCGCTAAGTCGATCCGACTTTACGAAGAGAAAGGATTGATTGCTGCCCCTATTCGCGCCGATAACGGCTATCGCACTTATCAGCAAAGACACATCGATGATTTGTTATTAATTGCACGCTGTAAGCGGGTTGGCTTTAGTCTGGACGAGTGTAAAGCAATGCTCCAGTTAGCCAATGATCCTACCCGGCAGAGTAAAGCGGTGAAGCAACAAGCTCAATTAAAGCTAGAACAAGTGACGAAGAAGCTTGAGGAACTGCGTTTGGTTCAGCAACAACTGCAAGAGTGGGTCAACGAATGTCCAGGTGATGAAAATAGCGAGTGCCCGATCATCGAAGATTTGAAAGGGCACTGCTGTCATTGCTCACACTAAACGAATTGTTTTAAAAAAAACGATTTCAGAAGTGATTAGTAGAGCAGTGAGTAGAGCTGGCGACGATATTTGCTGGCTAGGCTGTTGCCTTGGCCAAGCGCATTTAAGATGTCCATAAAGGTTTTCTTCATCTCGCCATCAAGCGTATTCAGGTCTTTTTTCAAGAATGACCACAACAATTCCAACGCTTCTTCATCGCGGGAAACCTCATGGTATGAGGTAGCCAAATCACTGGCGAGCTTGGCATCTTGCGGAGCCGCTTGATAGGCTTGTTCTAGTGCTTGCAACTCTGGGCTATTGGACGCTTGTTGATGTAACTCCAACTTAGAGCAGAGGCTCTTATAGTAGTTATCCTGATATTCCAATGGAATATTACTTAGCCATTGTGCAGCCAAGTCAAATTGTTGAGTTTCTAGGTAACAATCTGCGAGTGCCAATTTCACATCACCTTGTTTTTTCCACTCATCAGAAAGCGGCTGAAGTAGCGCCAGTGCTGCGCTGTATTGTTGCTCTTGAATTAGTTGTAATGCTTTATTGACGTCACGCTCTTCCTGACTTGGAAGGTGACGCGATAGCATAGTCTCTATTGCTGTAATCGGTTGAGGGCCACCTAAACCATCTACAGGTTGACCATTGATGAACATGGCAATAGTCGGTAGAGCTTGAATACCAAATTGAGCAGCAATGGCTTGTTCTTGCTGGCAGTTCAAAATCGCGAGGGTAAATGCGCCATCGTATTTCTGCGCCAATTGCTGTACTTGTGGCAACAACTGAGCACTCTCTTGACTCATCGGTGCCCAAAAATAAAACAGAATAGGCGTGTGAGCAGAGCTTTCTAGCACTTGATGAAAATTGGTTTGGCTCACATCGATAATGTATGGTGATTGCATAGCAAATCCTTATAACGTCGCACTTTTTTCCTAAAATGGGGCAAAGTGATTCGTTTTTCAAGGCAAGTTTACGGATGTGAGAAAATAAACATCCCTTTCCAATATGCCTTGTTAATAATTGGCGTTGGAAAGGGATCGTTAATTGTGACGACTGGTATTAAAACGCGAGGAACAGTGCGACCACGACCATAACACCAAGCCAGTTCCACTGATTCAGGGTCATAACGGCTCTCAGAAAGATCAATAGGGTAAGAAACAGGATCGATTATGAGTGCAAATTATGAACGATTAATGACAATGTTATCTTTTAAGAAGATTTTAATAAGATCTTATCGATCGTTTTTCCCGGTAGCAGCCGTTTGAGTATGGCAATCATCTTGGTTGGTTTGGTGATTCGATATCTTAACTTAGGGTTGTCTGCTTCAAGTGCATGAATGATCGATGGTAAACAGCTTTCTGCTGGAAGTGCGTACTTGTTACGTGAATGAGTACGAGATAAACGATCAATCTGACTTTGATACTCTTGTTGATGCACACTGTGGTCAATGTCGATCCATTGTTTAAAAGCACGTAACGCATTGGCCCTAAACTGGGTCTCAATAGCGCCAGGTTCAATGAGCGAGATACGAATATTGGTGTTGGCCAATTCAAGACGCAGGGTGTCAGTCCAGCCTTCAATAGCAAATTATGAACTGTTATAAGCGCCCCGATATTTCATCGCGGCGAATCCAAGCACAGAACTATTTTGAACAATGCGAGCATAGCTCTGCTGGCGAAAATGAGGAATCAGTTGCGTGGTCAGATGATGCCAACCAAAAAAGTTCGTATTAAATTGTTCTCTCAATCCTTGAGTCGATAGGTCCTCTAATGCCCCAGGCAGTCCGTAAGCGCCATTATTAAACAGTGCATTAAGTCTGTTGTCAGTCAATGCCAATGCCAGTTTCACACCGTTATCGATGCTCTGCTCATCAGCTAAATCGATCTGAATACAAGTCAGGCCTTCATCTATGAGGCGTTGGACATCATCAGAATGGCGACAAGAGGCGATCACTTCATAGCCGCGTTTATTGAGCTCATGAGCGGCCATATAGCCGATACCACTAGAACAACCAGTAATCAGAATTGAAAGAGGATGGGATGCTGTCACGGCGATATACCTTACTTAATGATTCAAATGTAATAGGTTACGCAAAGCGGCTTCTATGCGCGTGAAATGAAATTGAAAGCCAATGTCATTCAATCGTTTAGGTTTGGCACCAATACTGTCAATGAGCAATTCTGACGATTCCCCCATCAGTAATTTAATCAACCACTTGGGAGTAAACAACACATGTGGGCGGTTTAAACAATGGGCAAGGGTGCGGCCAAATTCTTTATTGGTGGTTGGATGTGGAGCGACAAGGTTAAATGCGCCATGTGCTTGAGGGCTTTCGAGCAAATACACAATGGCTCTAACCATGTCGACCATATGAATCCAAGGCAAATACTGTTTTCCATTGCCTATGGTACCACCCAAACCTAACTGATAAGGGAGTAACATTTTTTTCAATGCCCCCCCGTGAGTAGAAAGTACAACGCCAGTTCTGAGTAACACCACTCGAGTATTCTCACTCTGAGCACTTAGAGCAATTTTTTCCCAATTAGCGCAGACATAGTGAGAGAAACGTTCGTTGTGAATATCATTGTGTTCATCAAACGTACCCGTTGAATCATTCCCATAATAACCAACCGCTGAGCCACTAATGAACACTTTGGGAGGTGTTTGACTGGCTTTGATCAAATTGGCTAATTTTTGGGTAATATTCCAGCGACTATCACAAATGGCTTGTTTTTGCTTTTTGGTCCAACGCTTATCGGCAATAGGTTCGCCAGCAAGGTTGATAACGGCATCATAGCTATTGAGATCGTTAAGATCTTCAAGTGTATGGATAAACTTTATCTTATCGTGGTTAATGTAAGACAGTTGCTGTCTTGCCCGATAAGGATTACGAGTAAGTACGACCAATTCATGTGTCATGATCAATTTGGCTAATTCTTTGCCAATCAGGCCAGTACCACCGGTAATCAGAATTTTCATTATGCCTCCCTGCCGTTGCCCATGTGCCGGAAAAGTGAGTGATGATAAAGAAGAGAATATAGATCGTTACAGCGGATCATACGCTAGTTGTTTCATGCTGCGAAGAGAATAGTGTGGGTGGCGTTCCATTTAAAAATCCGTACAATGCTTGAGTATTAGAGAGGTAGCTTATGAAACTGTTTTTTGCATCCGATCTCCATGGATCTTTGCCCGCTACACAGCGTACTTTAACCCTGTTCGCTCAATCTGGTGCACAGACATTAGTCTTACTTGGAGATTTACTCAATCACGGCCCCCGTAACCCGATTCCAGAGGGATATAATCCTCCTGAAGTCGCCAATCTGCTCAATCAGTATGCCGATAAAATTATTGCAGTGCGTGGTAATTGCGACAGTGAAGTTGATCAGATGCTGCTCAACTTTCCGATGATGAGCGATTACGCCTGGGTACTGCTGGAAAATGGACAGCGCCTGTTTTTGACGCATGGTCATCTTTACAATCAAAACAAGCAACCACCATTAAGAGAAAATGATGTGATTGCGCATGGACACACTCACGTCCCCGTTGCAGAAAAAATCGATAAAACCATTATTTTTAATCCAGGCTCGGTCACCTTTCCCAGAAATGGTTTACCAGCCAGCTACGGATTATTGGAAAACGATAAACTATCAGTCATTACGTTTGATGGTGAAACATTAGTTGCAACTTGCCTTGCCTAACGAGAATGAGGATTCCACATTAAAGATGAATCCTCATCTCTCATCGCCAACGTTATTGCTCAGATGGCAAGACACGATCGGCATGGCCTAAGTCACGCTCAGGATCAATTTCATCTCTGACACGTTGTTTAAGCACTTTTGCTTCAGGAAAACCACCATCTGCTTTACGTTCCCAAATGGTTTTGCCATTGCATAGAATTTCAAAATGGCCGCCCGTATCAGGATGTAAGGCAACAGTTTCCAATTCTTCACTAAAAGTATGCAGCAGTTCTTGAGCCATCCAACTGGCACGAAGCATCCAGTTACATTGACGACAGTAATAAATATCAATGATCGCTTTTTTCATCATTATCCCGCTAATCTCTAACCTACAATAATCTCTAGCCAACTATCTCTAGCCAACTAATAGCTTGATCCCAACTACGACGGTGATCACTTCGAATATGATTTTAATCACTCGGTTACTATAGCGATTGGCAAGATACGCACCAGTGCTGCCACCAACAAAAGAGCCGAGTAACAAAATCGGTAACCAAGGCCAGTAAATAGGCGCCCCAGCGTGTGCCACAGCAATACCACCGATACCATTCCAGATAAAACCAACGCAAAACATAGTGATAGCAATGGCTTGTTTATAGCTATAACCAAACCAGCGGACAACATACAGGGTGACTAACAGCCCAGAGCCAGCAGCTAGAGACCCATTAATAATGCCAATGAAAATGAGTAATGGCGCTCCCCAAAGCATTCCCATCGCATCGCGACGAATCGGTTGCTCTTCTTGACCAAGTGACTTTTTAAGACGTGAGTAGATGCCTAAGCCCAAAATCATAGCCCCCAACATCATTTTGGCGGCTTGTTCAGGGATATAAACTACGATATTGGCTCCAATAACCACGCCAACAAGTCCTACTAAAGTCACGTAGGTTGCCATCCCTAAAGGAATATTGCGATGGCGAATGTGAGTAAACGCTGCGCCTAAACCTAGGGCGACACTAGCGACTTTATGGGTTGCAAGGGCTTGTGAAAAAGGCAGTCCTAAGAAAATAAGCAAAGGAAATTGCAGTAAACCAGCCCCGCCGCCAGAGAGTGCGGCAAGGGTGTTTGATAAGTATGAGCCGATGAAAAGGCCAAGTGAATTTATCCAGTCCATAATATAAACAGAAGGGCAGCGTTGCTGCCCTTGAGGTGATCCCTTTTCGAATTTAACTAGTTACTAAACAGCACCTGAGAACCGTGACTCAAGCTAGTCAGTAGTAAAGTCTTATCATTGACGATATCAATGCGACGGCTTTGTTCTGCATCTAATTTAAAGAACTGGGTGATCAGCTTAAGTTGATCAGGGGTAAAGTCGCTGCTTTTGCTATTAGAAACGTCCTTAAACTGTTTTGGTGTCACTAAAAGGTAATTATCACTGACGTCCCAATCCCCTGTTTCAGATATATTGATCACGCTATCTGGCTCTTTTGACTGTTGAGCGAACAATCGCATCACAGAAACACGAATATAGTTACCATTAGGTAAGTATTTCATGTTGGATGACACATCGACCCGAGTTAATGGGCCAACGGAACGATCGCTTTCCAATTTAGTCACGATACGAGACTGCCACTCTCTTGAAGAGAGCAGTTGTTCTACTTTGAGATCACTGTCGAGGTATAACCAGGCAGAAAAAATTAATGATATCAGAAAGATAATCGTAGCAATTCTTTTTGTCATTTTTCATCCCATTACCGGCAAAGGTTGGATAAATCACTTTGATTGGCAAGGATTCTTACCGTGAAGTTATCCACAGATTGCTGCGGCTGGTGAACATAGTTAAGTACAAGGACGTTGTCCTGACCACCTGTCGCGATGACTTGTTTCGCTTTGGATTCCCCGCTATGTCGGACGCTGTAAGCCTCAATACACTGCTTGATTGAAGGCAACCAAGAAGTCAACTCAGGCTGATTTAGCGGCGCATTCACCTCTATATCGTTATAGCTGGCTAAATGGATAAATTTAGCGGGAGTAGGGCTCATCCACGTTAAAACGATGATCGGCATTAAAATCGCCACCAATAGTAACATTTTTGTCACAATATCGGGTGATTTAGAACTTTTTTGATTTTTTACCGTTACTTCATCATCATTTTGTAAACTAACAGTCTCAGAATGCTTCTCTGTTTCTGTATGTTCTATTGAGTTATTTTGCGTTTCTACGTTGGCAGGTGAGAGGTCATCATCATTCGTAGAATCGTTAACCAAGGACTCCTTTTCCACCGATGTTATTGGAGTAGGAATCTCGAAATTTAATGGCTCATTGATAGAATACACATTACAAATCAACTGGTAACCGCGTTTAGGTACAGTTTTCACAAACTGAGGTGATTTAGTTGAGTCTTTTAGATTCTTCCGAAGTGTCGAAATAGCCTGTGTAAGACTAGAATCATCTACTTCAAAACCTTGTTCCCGCCAGACAAAATCATGTAACTCATTACGAGTAACGACTTCATTTGGGCGTTGTGACAGCATTAGTAAAATACGACTCTCATTGCTTCCGAGGCGAACAATCTCGTCGTCAGCTTCTTTATCAACTAATGAGTTACTTGTGGGATCAAAGGTGAATCTATCATCAAGAATAAACTTTGGACCAATGTTACTCATCGATATCTTCTTTTATAAGTATTAGATTTTTTGACTTTTACCGAGAAGGTATATTCCATGTCAATGAGTTAAGAACGAGTTAAGAACGAGTTAAGACTATAGCATTTTTTATCTTCCTTGATAAAAACAAAGCTAAGCATAAACAATACAAATGCAAAAAACATCGTTTTTATTGCAATTGACCTTGATTTTACATTTGCAGTCCTCATCTATTTAGCAAAGTTTCAGCGTTCATTCTGAGGTGGTTCGGAATGAACATGTTTAGATGTTATGGAGCGGATATGAGCGAAACTGCAACTATGAATAAAGAAACACGTGGTTTTCAATCAGAAGTAAAACAGTTACTTCATCTGATGATTCACTCTTTGTACTCCAACAAAGAGATCTTTTTACGTGAACTTATTTCCAACGCGTCTGATGCAGCGGATAAGCTGCGTTTCAAAGCGTTGTCTAATCCAGAACTCTATCAAGGCGATGCCGATTTGGGCGTAAAGCTATCATTCGATGCTGACGCGAACACCATTACTGTTTCAGATAATGGTATTGGTATGAGCCGAGATGATGTGATTGAAAACTTAGGTACAATCGCGAAGTCTGGAACAGCAGAATTCTTCTCTAAACTCTCAGAAGAACAAACCAAAGATTCTCAATTAATTGGTCAGTTTGGTGTTGGTTTTTACTCTGCATTCATCGTTGCGGATGCTGTGACAGTACGTACACGCGCCGCAGGCTTACCAGCCGAAGATGCCGTCCAGTGGTATTCGAAAGGTGAAGGCGAGTATACCATTGAAACCATTAATAAAGAATCCCGCGGGACGGATATTATCTTACATCTGCGCGATGAGGGAAAAGAGTTCTTATCTGAGTGGCGTTTACGTGATGTGATTTCCAAATATTCGGATCACATTAGCATTCCTGTCTACCTACACGTTGCTGAAAAAGATGACGAAGGTAAAGAGACGGGTGAGAAAACGTGGGAGCAGGTCAACAAAGCTCAAGCGCTTTGGACACGCTCAAAGTCGGAAGTAAAAGATGAAGAGTACCAAGAGTTCTACAAACACATTACTCACGATTACGCTGATCCGCTAGTTTGGTCGCATAACCGCGTTGAAGGTAAAAACGATTACACGAGTTTGCTGTATATCCCAACCAAAGCACCGTGGGATCTGTTCAACCGTGAACACAAACATGGTTTGAAACTCTACGTACAACGCGTCTTCATTATGGATGACGCAGCTCAGTTCATGCCAAGTTATATGCGTTTCGTACGTGGTTTGATTGACTCCAATGACTTAC
Source organism: Vibrio porteresiae DSM 19223 (assembly GCF_024347055.1). NCBI lineage: Bacteria > Pseudomonadati > Pseudomonadota > Gammaproteobacteria > Vibrionales > Vibrionaceae > Vibrio > Vibrio porteresiae. The sequence goes on along the minus strand of NZ_AP024895.1, from coordinate 2,661,096 downwards.
CGCTGAACGTTTCTCGTGAAATTTTGCAAGACAACAAAGTTACTCATACCTTGCGCAGCGCATTAACTAAGCGCGTGTTGACTATGCTAGAAGGTCTAGCGAAAAACGACAGTGAAAAGTACCTTGCCTTCTGGAAAGAATTTGGTTTGGTATTGAAAGAAGGTCCGGCAGAAGATTTCTCTAACAAAGAAAAAATTGCGGGTCTGATGCGCTTTGCTTCAACTCATGAAGATACCTCGGAAGAGAAAGTGTCTCTGGCTGATTACGTATCTCGCATGAAAGAAGGGCAGGATAAGATCTACTATTTGACGGCTGATAGCTATAAAGCAGCCAAAAACAGTCCTCACCTAGAGCAGTTCCGCAGTAAAGGTATTGAAGTACTGCTGATGTCTGATCGCATCGACGAGTGGATGATGAATTATCTGACTGAGTTCGATGGAAAGTCTTTCCAATCAATTACCAAAGCTGGGTTAGATCTGAGCAAGTTTGAAGACGAACAAGAGAAAGAAAAGCACAAAGAAGCTGAGCAAGAGTTCAAATCTGTGGTTGAACGTGTCAAAGCTTACCTTGGTGACCGTGTTAAAGAAGTTCGTACCACATTCAAGCTGGCAAGTACACCTGCAGTATTAGTGACAGATGACTTTGAAATGGGGACACAAATGGCGAAACTTTTGGCTGCTGCAGGTCAAGCTGCGCCAGAAGTGAAGTACATTTTCGAAATCAATCCAGAACATCCAATGGTCACTCGCATGGCAGATGAGCCTGATGAAGAAGTATTTGGTCGTTGGGTTGAAGTGCTGTTTGGCCAAGCGATGTTAGCAGAACGTGGCTCGATGGATGATCCATCAGAGTTCCTAAGTGCAGTTAACCAATTGCTGGTAAAGGCATAATCCTTTAGAGTTAGACAAAGCTCGCCAAATGGCGAGCTTTTTTCGTGTTAGTTAACCCAATTTACACGAAACTATTTGCGATGATTTTCTTATAAAACGTCGCAATCTTTAGTCTAACTTTCGTCAGCACAAGAAAAAGTTGTGGTAGAATCTGCGACTTGAATGTGAAAAGCGAGGCGTGTATTTTGGCACGCCATCAATGAGATTGGTTTATACCGAAACTTACCATGCAAATCACAAGACGTTGTGAGCTTCGGTATAACGATTTAGTTAATAAAGAGGATAGAACATGCGCATCATTCTTTTAGGTGCTCCAGGTGCAGGTAAAGGCACACAGGCTCAATTCATTCAGCAGAAGTTTGGTATTCCACAGATTTCAACTGGTGACATGCTACGTGCTGCAATCAAAGCGGGCACTGAGCTTGGTAAACAAGCGAAAGCAGTTATTGATGCAGGTCAGCTTGTTTCTGACGATATTATTCTTGGTCTAATCAAAGAACGTATCGCTCAAGACGATTGTGAAAAAGGTTTCCTACTAGATGGCTTCCCTCGCACTATTCCTCAAGCTGATGGCTTGAAAGAAATGGGCGTAGACGTTGACTACGTAATCGAATTCGACGTAGCTGATAACGTTATCGTTGAGCGTATGGCTGGCCGTCGTGCACACCTAGCTTCAGGTCGTACTTACCACGTTGTTTACAACCCACCTAAAGTGGAAGGTAAAGATGACGTGACTGGTGAAGACCTCGTTGTTCGTGATGACGACAAAGAAGAAACAGTACGTGCTCGTCTAAACGTTTACCACACTCAAACTGCACCACTTATCGAATACTACGGTAAATTGGCAGCGACTGGTGAAACTAAGTATCTAAAATTCGACGGCACTAAAGCAGTTGAAGAAGTAAGTGCCGATATCGAAAAAGCACTAGCTTAATTTGCGCAAAACTTTGCTATAGTGAAAAGCGACCGTAAGGTCGCTTTTTTTATGATATTTTCTTGTGATATACACAGAGTTAGGTACCACAAAAGTTTACGATGCAAAGGGTCAATAAAGTGCAAAGTGAGAAAAAAGTCGGAGTATTACTGGCAAACTTAGGTACCCCAGAAGAACCTACTGCTAAAGCAGTTAAGCGGTTTTTGGGCGAGTTTTTACATGATAAACGAGTTGTCGATTTAACTCGTCTGCTTTGGTGTCCAATATTACACGGGATTATTTTACCCATTCGTTCACCTAAGGTAGCCAAACTATACCAGTCTATCTGGATGGACGAAGGCTCACCTTTGATGGTTTACTCCAAACGTCAAAAGCTTAAGCTTGAGCAGGAGTTGGCACTACCCGTTGAGCTCGGTATGACCTATGGTGAACCGAGCTTAGCTAATGGCATTCGAGCATTAGAAGCACGTGGCGTGGAGCGTATTATTGTCCTTCCGCTCTATCCGCAATATTCCGCAACGACCACTGCTGCTGTCTTTGACGGCATTGCCAATGCGATGCGATCTAAGCCAGTGGTGCTGGAGCTCATTTTCATTCGTGACTATCACGATCATCCAGCTTATATCAAAGCGTTAGCAGATAAAATTCGTCGCTCTTGGCAGCAATATGGTCAAGGAGATGCACTACTTTGTTCTTATCATGGCATACCTCAACGTTATGCCGACAATGGTGACTGTTATCCTCAGCATTGCGAGCGCACGACTGAGTTATTACGGATTGAATTGGGGCTAGGCTCTGACCAAATCATAATGACCTATCAATCGCGTTTCGGGCGCGAAGAGTGGCTACAACCTTATACCGATAAGACGATGGAAACTTTGCCTGCAAAAGGTATTCGTAAGCTGGATATTGTTTCTCCAGCGTTCTCTGTGGATTGCCTAGAAACCTTAGAAGAGCTTCAAGAGCAAAATAAGGAGATCTTTATCGAAGCTGGTGGCGAAGAATTTCACTATGTCGAATGTTTAAATGACAGCGATTTACACATTGAAATGATGGCTAAACTCGTTGAGTACTACAGCTAGGTTTAGCTCACAAGGTTTATATAAAAAAGCCTCGTTAATTAACGAGGCTTTTTATTATTCAAAACAGGTCTGGCTTATGCAGAAGCTTGTGCGCTTTCCGCTTTAGATGCGCTTTCGCCACGGCTTACACGAGTCAGTTTTGGTGCAATAAGGAAAGTAATCACAGCAATCACTGCCGTGCTGTAACCAATCTTACCAAATACATCACCGTAGATAGCTAGTGAGTCGTGTGCACTTGCGATGTCTGATGGCACAGAAGTCAAGCTCGCAACCCAGCCTGCGATAACCGCGGCTGTTGCAGAGGTTAAGAACCACATGCCCATAGCAAAGCCCATCATGCGTTGTGGAACGAGTTGAGCCACCATTGCCAGACCAAGACCAGATACTAACAATTCACCGATAGATTGGAACAAGTAGCTTAGTACTAACCAGTTAGAACTGATGATGCCTTGTTCATTCGCAAAGCCTGCACCCCAAGAGAGAACAAGGAATGACAGGGCACACAGCGCCATACCGATAGCAAACTTGAACGGCATAGATAGGCTATCACCCAGTTTACCGTACATAATCGCTAGGATTGGGCTAGCAATCATAATCCAGAATGGGTTAAGTGCTTGGAACTGTTCAGGTTCAGCTTGGAAACCAAATAGGTCATGACTTACGTTGTGAATCGCAAAGAAGTTCAATGATGTTGGCATCTGGAAGTAAAGTACAAAGAACACGATACCTTGTAGCATCAAAACAAAGGCTACAAACATCTTTTGGCGTTCAATACCAGTCATGCTCAGTGCTTCTTTAAAGTAGAAGAACAAAATAGCCAAACCAGCAATAACCAAAATACCATGCGCAAGAGTCAGGTTTTGTAGTAGGTAACTACAGATGAAGCTTGCTACTACAGCACCGATAATAACCATGAGAAGCTTAGTTTTGTTTGCTGGTGCTAAATCTGCTGGAGAACCGACAGAGTTAAGCATTTTTAGGCAAGATAGGAAGTTGACAACGGTAATCGCAAGACCAATCGCACTTACGCCGAAAGCCATGCCGTAACCCGCTTTATCAGCAACGATAGGGGTTAGGATCATAGAGATCAAAGAACCGATGTTGATTGCCATGTAGTACATAGTAAACGCACCATCTAAACGAGGGTCGTTTTCGTCATACACTTTGGCAAGAAGGCTTGATGGGTTCGCTTTGAACAGGCCATTACCAACGGTGATAAAGCCCATTGCAACGAAAATAAGTGTAGAACCACCGATGTGTCCTGATGTGGTTGATACACCTAAAAGTGCGTAACCAATCATAAGGATAATTGCGCCTAAAGTGATAGCGCGTTTGGTGCCGATGACTTTGTCACCCAACCAACCGCCAGCAGCAACAAAACCGTAGATCAATGCAGAGAATGCACCGAACAGTACGAATGACGTAGATTCATCCATACCTAAGATTTTTACAAGGTATACAGTAAGGATGGCTTGCATCCCATAAAAACCAAATCGTTCCCAGAATTCTATTGAAAAGATCAGATAGAACGACTTCGGTTGCTTGAAAATGTTCAAGTCAGACATATGAAGTTCCTGTAAGCGTCCGCTTGCGCGGTTGTGTTATGCATCAAAAGTATCGGGTAACCATTTCAAGATTGTAGAAATGAAATTCCCAACAAATTACAAAGTAATGACAACTATTTTTAGGTTGTAATAAAGAGATTTATTCGGAGTGTACGTATACAGACTAGGTAATTAAATCGCAAGTTATAAAAATTACCGAATTATGAACTGATAATAAAATTCTTTAAAATTCATCTAGTTATGTTTTTTGTTGCACACTCTTGTTGTGCGTAAACTATTTTTTCAAAAATGGAAAATACCCAATAATATGTGACTAAAATCACATGATAGTGAAAACAGAGTGACTGATTGCGCACGGGTTAAGCGGACAAAGGGTTCTCTTATTTAATGTGTCGGCGAATGTGATAGGATTGGGAAAAAAGAGTGGGGTCGTCTTATGAAACGTTGGTACTTATTGTATTGCAAGCGTGGTGAGCAATTGCGAGCAAAACTCCACCTAGAAAATCAGGGAGTAGAGTGTTATTACCCTGAGGTTGTCATAGAAAAGATTGTTCGTAGTAAGCGTCAGCAGGTTAAAGAACCATTATTTCCATCGTATGTGTTTGTTCGATTTGATTATGAACAAGGACCTACCTTTACGTCAGTGCGTTCAACTCGTGGTGTTGTGGATTTCATTCGCTTTGGGGCAATGCCCAAAGAGCTTAATAGTGATTTGATAAGTGAGCTGAAGTTGGTGGAAGAAGAACGCCTTCTAGTTGTTCAAGATGCTGGTCCACAAAAAGGTCAAGTGATTGAAGTCACTGGGGGACAATTCGCTGGTATTGAAGCGATTTATCAAGAACCAGACGGTGAAGCACGTTCTATCATGTTAATTAAATTGATTAATCAATGTGTCGAGATAAGCATCGCCAACCGTGATTTGGCAATAAAGTCCTCTTCGATTGATAGTGATTAACGTTATTGGTTAGAAAACCAAATCGTTGCATGAGAAAAATGCTCAATAACAAAAAAGGTGCCTTAGGCACCTTTTTAGTCTCTAGCCGACATCTGCTGATTAGTAGGCTTCGTGGTGGACAGCTTTCACCGCACGACCTGATGGGTCGATACAGTTTTTAAATGACTCATCCCATTCAATGGCTTTAGCGGAAGAACATGCCACAGATGGGCCGCCAGGAACACAGTGTGCAGCTGACTCAAGAGGGAAAAGCTCTTCAAAAATTTCGCGATATACATACCCTTCTTTAGTGGTTGGGGTGTTGTATGGGAAGCGGAATTTCGCTGTTTCCATTTGTTGATCAGTTACTTTTGCTTCCGCAGTAGCTTTTAAGGTATCAATCCAGTTGTAACCTACACCGTCAGAGAACTGCTCTTTTTGACGCCATGCGATAGAGGCTGGTAGATAATGTTCAAAGCATTCGCGCAGAATGTGTTTTTCCATCTTGCCGTTGCCACACATTTTGTCTTTAGGGTTTAGACGCATTGCAACATCGATAAATTCTTTGTCTAGGAATGGTACGCGACCTTCAACCCCCCAAGCAGCCAGCGATTTGTTAGCACGAGCACAGTCGAACAAGTTCAATGCAAGCAGTTTACGCACAGTTTCTTCATGGAATTCTTGAGCATTTGGTGCTTTATGGAAGTATAAGTAACCACCAAAAATCTCATCTGCACCTTCACCAGAGAGCACCATTTTGATCCCCATCGCTTTGATCTTACGTCCCATCAAGAACATAGGAGTTGATGCACGAATGGTTGTCACGTCATACGTTTCAATGTGGTAGATAACATCACGAATCGCATCTAACCCTTCTTGAATGCTGTAAGTCATTTCATGGTGAACCGTACCGATCTGTTCAGCCACTTCACGAGCCGCTTTCAAATCAGGCGCACCTTCAAGACCAATCGCGAAAGAGTGCAATTGAGGCCACCAAGCTGCTGACTTTTCATCATCTTCAATACGCATTGCAGCGTAACGTTTGGCAATGGCTGAAGTGATTGATGAGTCCAAACCACCTGAAAGTAATACACCGTAAGGTACATCAGTCATCAATTGACGTTTCACTGCTGCTTCAAGTGCTGCGGTTAACTCTTCTTTTGATGAAAGGTTGTCTTTTACTGCGTTGTATTCAAACCAATCACGTTCGTAGTAACGCTGTGGTGCTGCATCTCCAGAACGGTAGAAAGAACCTGGAGGGAATTCACTGATGGTTTTGCACACAGGAACAAGTGCTTTCATTTCTGAAGCCACATAGTAGTTACCGTGTTCATCGTAACCTTGGTACAAAGGAATGATACCAATGTGGTCACGACCTACGAGATATTCATCTTTTTCTTCATCATAAAGAACGAAAGCGAAAATGCCGTTCAGCTCTTCGAGCAGATCTGCACCTTTGTCGCGATAAAGCGCCAAAATGACTTCACAATCTGACTCTGTTTGGAAATCGTATTTGCCTGCATAACGAGCGCGAATTTCTTTGTGGTTATAGATTTCACCATTGACAGCAAGGATCAGTTTTCTATCTGGGCTGAACAGAGGTTGAGCGCCGCTATTGAGACCCACGATGGCTAGGCGTTCATGTGCGAGAATTGCTCGGTCTGATGAATAGATGCCTGACCAGTCTGGGCCACGGTGGCGAAGTTTTTTAGACATTTCTAAGGCGACAGGGCGCAACTCAGCTGCGTCACTTTTTATGTCTAGAATGCCAAAGATAGAACACATACGACTTCCTTACTTACTTGGTTTCTTCCGATGAGTTCAATTTGCCACTTTGATTAAAAAAAGCAACCAATAAATGGGTAATAATTTATATAAAACGGATAATGGTGAATGATTTTTAATAAAACAACAAATATTGTATATAAAATTTAATTAAAGGCGAAAAAACTAGCAAAAAGCGATAAAAAAGAGGTCATTGACCTCTTTTTTATTTTTCTTCAGAGAGTTAGCTAGATAGCTAATCAAAGTGAGGTTTTAGCTGCTGACAAACATGTCGCGCAAAACCTGTTCCTGCTTCGCTATAAATATTGAAAGCGGCATGAGCACCACTGGCGAGCAAATCTTCTTTTTGATCATGATACTCAGCGATTGCTGCTATTTGCCCTGCATAGTTATGTTGTTTGAGGAGTGCCAAAGCGATTTTGTTGGCTTGATTGTGTGGCATGGCAAGCAGCACCAATTTGACTCGCTCTGTATCGAGAATCCGTTCCCAAAAGTCGGGATCGGTTGCATCACCGACGATCACATTCCGTCCTTGTTCTTTGTGTTCCTGTGCTGCGTCCTCTTTAAGTTCTATGCCCAAGCAGACCTTCCCAAAGCGGGAGTGAATTTCATCGTAGGCACCAGTGCCGATACGGCCCATACCAAAGATGATCACTTGGGCATTACCTGCGCTGATTAAACGATCTTTAGGATTGAGTGCATCTGCAACCGGGGAATGAATCCAAGGTGCTGACTTTTGGTAAATCTGATTACTTTTGCGCACGATGGGAGCTGAGATAACAAAAGAGCAGGGAATAGCGATGGCCAGTGCGACCAAAATATCTGCTGGTAACCATCCTTGATGATAGGCAAGTCCTGCGACGATTAAACCAAATTCACTGTAATTTAATAGGCTTAGTGAGGCTAATAGCGTCGTGCGGGTACGAAAGTGATGGGGTCTTAACATCCAAAAGTAGAGCGCGCCTTTAAAGGGAAGTAGGAGCAAGAGCAAAAAGGCAAGCAAGCCACCAGTGACAGACAATTGCGCAGCTAAGCCAATATTGAGAAAAAAGCAGACCAAAAACAGCTCTTTTAAATTGAATAATGATTTAGAGAGTTCTGACGCTTTACCGTGTCCTGAAAGTAACATCCCTATAATGATTGCGCCCAAATCTGCTTTGAGACCAACGCTTTCAAACAATCCGCCGCCCAGCACTAAGGCAAAGAAAATACCGAACAACACCAGCATTTCACCATGGCCAACCCAATCCAACAACTTATAGAAAACTGGCCGAGCCAAAGGTAGGAGGAACAGAGCTAAGGCATAAATATCGGGGGTTTTACCCGTGGATGCGGATAGAAATATCACAGCAAAGATGTCTTGCATCACCAAAATACCAATGGCCAACATTCCATACGTGGCGTGCATTTCTCCCCTTTCTTGCAGTGACTTAACGGCAAACACGGTACTGGAGAATGAGAGTGCAAAGCCAATTAACATCAACTGATAAAAATTAAGTCCGGCTAGGCTATGTAATCCAAGATATTGGAGCGCAACGAGGGCGATAGCGAAAAACAGTGTGCAGGCCAAATTATGTAATGTGGCGCTAGCCCAAATCTCTTTGGCAAGTAACATCTTGATATCGAGCTTTAGACCGATGGAGAAGAGCAGGAGTGTCACACCTAAATCGGCCAAATTGACCAAGGTGGTATTGGCTGAATATCCAGCCGCGTGCAGTACGAAACCCGTGATTAGAAATCCTACCAAAGGCGGTAAGTGACAACGCAAAGCGATAAAACCTGCGATAAAAGCACAGGATATAAATATGAGTTCCATAGACGATGAATTCACTGTTTTACGAGAACGTTTTATCTATAGAGTAGAGTAATTTAGTAAGGGAAAGCGGCATTTTGATCCGGTTTCATCGTTTCGATTAGTGATGAAACCGGGAAGGTGTGCGGTAGCACTAGTTTTCGAGTAGTTTCTGCAGCAAAACGCCGTTAAGCATTGCGCGTTTGATCATCGCAAAGGCACTCAACGTTGGTTGTTTATCAATTTGTGACGCAACGATGGGCAGTTGGCGATGGAAGACTCGCAACGACTGATTCGCCACATTGCGGTAGATGGCTGGGAAAATAAGTTCTTGTGCTTGAGTTATCTGTCCAGCAATGACAATTTTTTGTGGATTGAATAGGTTAACGGTAATCGCAACCGCTTTGCCTAAGTAATTCCCAACTTTAATGAGGGCTTGGCTGGCTAACTCATCACCCGCTAACGCATGCTCACAAATCGTATCGATAGTGATCTTCTCTTCGTTCGCTAAAGAGGTTGGGTAACCTTGTGCAACCCGTTTTTTTACTTGGCGCACGATGGCTGGGTTGGCTGCAACGGTTTCTAGGCAGCCAAAATTGCCACATTGGCATTGTTCGCCGAGCGGATCGATTTGAATGTGACCAATTTCACCTACGTTACGGTTATGGCCTAAAAAGACTTGCCCATTAACGATAATACCGGCGCCTGCACCGCGGTGGACACTGATCAAAATGGAGTCTTGGCAATCTTGGCTGGCACCAAAATAGTGTTCAGCTAGCGCCATGCCACGGACATCATTGCCAACAAAACAAGCAACTTTGAAATAGTCGCGGACGGTATCACCAATGGCCATGGTGTCGACATCAACGTGAGGCATGTATTCAACCACGCCGCTTTCTGGGTTCACTAAGCCGGGGAGGGCAATACCAATCGCGATCAGTTGCTGGATTTGCTCTTGATTGCTATTGATAAAAACTTCGATGAATTGGATTAGACCTTCCACTAACTGGTGTTGGTCAGAATAAGGAAAGTCTTGATTTAAAGAACAAAGCTCTTTACCGCTGAGGTCATAAAGACCTAGCTGGATATAGTCACGGCCAAGACGTACCGCGACTGAGTGAAAGGGCTTGGTTTCCGTTTCTAGAGAAATAGCACGGCGTCCACCAGTGGAAGCTTGCTGTGCTACCTCTTTAATTAGACCACGTTCAAGTAATTGGCGAGTGATCTTAGTGACACTCGCTGGTGCCAGTTGACTGACATCGGCAACTTGAATTCGAGAAATGGGTCCTTGCTGATCAATTAAACGATATACTGCTGCGCTATTTAATTGTTTTACAAGATCTACGTTGCCGATTTGTCCGCCATTCATGACTAATTTTGCTCATACTTACCGTTAACTATTGTCGCTTTAACCTGAAAATCTTGATCAAAAATCGCCAGGTTGGCGACGGTATCTGGAGCGAGTTTGCCCAGTTTATGATCAAGTTTCATCGCTTTGGCAGGATAGAGTGTTGCCATCCGCAATGCTTCGTCTAAAGCGATACCTACGTGTTCAACTGCATTTTTCACCGCTTGAATCATGGTGAGCGCTGAACCGCCAAGTGTGCCATGCTCATCAACACACTTACCATCTCGGTAATATACTTTCTTGCCTACAAAAATAAAGTAATCCATTTCAGCACCTGCGGGAGCTGTGGCATCGGTCACTAATATCAGCTTATCTTGCTTGATTTTCTTAGCGATTCGGATGTTCGCGTAGTCGACATGGAACCCATCAGCGATGATGCCAGTGTATACATCTTGAGAATCATATACTGCACCTACCGCCCCTGGTTCACGACCGGTAATCGATGACATCGCATTAAATAAATGCGTTGCAAATGTCATCCCGGAGGCAAAACCAGCTCTGGCTTGTTGGTATGTGCAGTTAGTATGCCCAAGAGATACAACGATGCCCGTTTCTGCAAGCTGCTTAATATGCTTATGATCATTGACTTCAGGCGCCATGGTCACTTTGGCAATCACATCGCGGTTAGCGCAGATAGTGTCGATCATGTTTTGATCAGAGGAGCGCACGAAATCGATATTGTGAATACCTTTCTTCTCTGGATTGAGATAAGGACCTTCTAGGTGCAAACCCAGTACTTGATTGGGATGTTGCGCCATATACTGGCGAGTTTGCTCAATGGCTTGCAGCATATCCTCATCAGAAGAAGTAATAAAAGTAGGTAAGAAGCTGGTGCAGCCTGACTTGAGGTTCGCGTTATGCATGATGTTCAACGCGTTAGTTGAGATGTCATCATTAAACATCACACCGCCACAACCGTTCAGTTGTAAGTCGATAAATCCTGGAGCAATAATCGCACTGTTGACGTCAATTAGGTCAATATCTTCAGGCAACACCTCTTGAGGGCATACTTGAGTGATGGTGTCATTATTAATCACCACTGCATGCTGGGTTAATCTGTCATAGCCAGTGTAGATAATGCCGTTAATCAACGCGTACTTCATCTTCAAATCCTTAAATATCTCATAATGCTCGCTGAGACATGTCGCAAGGGGCTGATTCGCATGATCAGCTCGACGCATACCACTCAGTGTAAAACACAGCTTTTTGATTACGTGATGGTCAGAGAACGGAAATAAACTTTTTTTCCTGCACTCATCATCTCATCAACGTTATAACCTAATGTTATCAAGCAGAAAACAACTAACCAAAAAGATGTTATTAAAACGCTCATTCTTGATGGTTTTATCACCTAAATATGGGTGCTTTACCCACAATATTCCTTTTCTATCATAGCGCGAAAATATCATATTTCATAATGTAAAATAAGTTTCGACTATGTCGCCATTTGTAACATAAGTTAAGCATATTTTGGTGATTGATGTCACAAGATGTGGGGCTGATAGTTTGCCTAGTTACAGTAACTGAATACACTGGCCGTGACTAAATTGAATGACTAAAAAAAGTCACAATTCATTACACATAAAGAAGTTAAGATACGGAAATCAAACTGGAGAACAACACGTGAACGTTTTAGGTTATGCACAAAAGTTGGGTAAGGCGCTAATGTTGCCTATCGCCACTTTACCCGTTGCCGCCTTATTGCTGCGATTGGGACAAGGGGATCTTCTTGATATCCCATTTATGGCAAGTGCTGGTGGGGCTATCTTTGACAATCTTCCACTATTATTTGGTTTGGGTATTGCGGTCGGCTTATCTGTCGACGGCGCAGGTGCTGCAGGTATTGCAGGTGCCGTTGCCTACTTTGTTTTAACCGCAACAACGAAAACCATTGATAGCACGATTAATATGTCGTTCTTCGGTGGTATTTTCGCCGGTATTATTGCTGGTCACTCTTATAATGCTTTTCATAATACTCGCCTGCCAGAATGGTTAGCCTTTTTCTCTGGTAAACGTTTAGTACCTATCGTGGCAGGGGTGTTTTCGGTCATTGCTGGTGCTATTTTGGGCCAGGTTTGGCCAAGTATCCAAGCGGGTCTAGATAGCGTTGCACATGGTATCGCTAACTCTGGCTCTATTGGTGAATTTGCGTATGGTCTACTTAACCGTGCATTGATTCCAGTGGGCCTACACCATGTACTGAACTCTTATTTCTGGTTCGGGATGGGAAGCTGTCAGGAAGTGTTGGTATCCGGCGCGCATTCAATGAGTCAAGCGCTACCTTCGATTACTAAACTGTGTGTTGATCCAACCTTGGCGAAATCGTTAGTGGTTGGTCAGGAACACACTTTCCAATTTAGCAATGTCGTGACACCTGAAGTGACCGCTGTTGTGAATCAGGTTACTGAAACTGTGAAAACAGGTGACTTAAACCGCTTCTTTGGTGGCGATTTAAGTGCTGGTAAATTCATGAATGGTTTCTTCCCTGTCATGATGTTTGGTCTTCCAGGGGCAGCATTGGCGATGTATCTAGCAGCACCAGCAGAGAAACGCAGCCAAGTTGGTGGTGTGTTGTTCTCTGTGGCTTTCTGTGCATTCCTAACCGGTATTACAGAGCCGCTTGAGTTTCTGTTTGTCTTCCTAGCTCCTGCGCTTTATGCATTGCATGCGGTATTTACTGGCCTTTCTCTTGTTGTTGCGAACATGTTTGGCACACTCGATGGATTTGGTTTCTCTGCAGGCTTGATTGACTTCGTACTTAACTGGGGTTTGGCAACTAAGCCTGTCACCTTGCTGGTTATCGGTATCGTATTCTTCTTTATCTACTTTGTGACGTTCACTTTCGCGATCAAAGTATTCAAGTTGAAAACGCCTGGTCGTGAAGACGATATCGCTGTGGCTACGCAAAAATCGGCAGTAAACCAAGCGAAAGGTGGCTTAGCAAGACAGTATCTTAAAGCTCTTGGTGGCCATGAAAATTTGAGCAATATCGATGCTTGTATTACTCGTTTGCGCCTAACCGTGAACGATATGAGTGTTATTGACGAGAAAACGCTAAAAGCACTTGGTGCGATGGGGGTTGTGAAGTTGGGCAATAACAATCTTCAAGTTGTGCTAGGACCATTGGCTGAAATTGTTGCCGGTGAGATGAAATCCATTGATCCAAGTGAAGACTTGTCCAATGTGACATTGCCATAACGTGCAATCAAGCATACTATTCAGCCCTCCCTTCGGAGGGCTTTTTGTGACTGGTACGAAGGATATTCGACCAGTAACGATAAATAATCATAAGAAAGCCGCACTTTTTATTGTGCAATACTTAATAATTGTGGATCATTAGCCGCAATATTCTTTGTTCTTCACTGTTAGCCAGTTGAATTGGCCTGTGAGCACAAAGACATTTTTCACACTGACAATACTAAATAAACTAGAGGTGCTATAGATGAGTGAAGCTGAGGCTCGTCCATCGAACTTCATTCGCCAAATCATCGACAAAGATTTAGCGGATGGTAAACACAATAGCGTGCATACTCGTTTCCCACCAGAACCAAATGGTTATCTGCATATTGGGCACGCGAAATCTATCTGTTTGAACTTTGGTATTGCTCAGGACTATCAGGGACAGTGTAACCTTCGTTTTGATGACACTAACCCAGAAAAAGAAGATCTCGAATACGTTGAGTCGATTAAACAAGATGTAAAATGGTTAGGCTTTGAATGGTCTGGAGAACCTCATTACTCTTCAGATTACTTTGATAAGCTATACGAATATGCAATTGAATTGATTAAAAAAGGCTTAGCGTATGTTGAAGAGCTAAGTCCAGAGCAGATTCGTGAATACCGTGGCACTTTAACCGAGCCAGGTAAACACAGCCCATACCGTGACCGCACTGTAGAAGAAAACCTAGCGCTATTTGAAAAAATGCGTACAGGTGGCTTTGCTGAAGGTACTGCATGTCTGCGTGCAAAAATCGATATGGCTTCTTCTTTTATCGTTCTACGCGATCCAGTGTTGTACCGTGTGCGTTTTGCTGAGCATCACCAAACCGGTGACAAATGGTGCATTTACCCAATGTACGATTTCACTCACTGTATTTCTGATGCGCTGGAAGGCATTACTCACTCTCTGTGTACTCTTGAATTCCAAGACAACCGTCGTCTGTATGACTGGGTTCTAGACAATATCTCTATTGAATGTCACCCACGTCAGTACGAGTTCAGTCGTCTAAACCTTGAATACACTGTGATGTCTAAGCGTAAGCTTAACCAACTCGTGACTGAAAAATTGGTTAACGGTTGGGATGACCCACGTATGCCAACGATTTCTGGCTTACGTCGTCGTGGTTTCACTCCTGAATCTATGCGTGAGTTCTGTAAACGTATAGGTGTAACGAAGCAAGAAAACATGATCGAGTACGGCTCACTTGAATCTTGTATTCGTGATGACCTAAACGAACGTGCACCTCGCGCAATGGCTGTGCTAGATCCAGTTAAAATCGTTATCGAAAACTACGATGCCGATAAAGTTGAGATGCTAAACATTCACAATCATCCAAACAAACCAGAAATGGGCGAACGTGAAGTTCCGTTTACTCGTGAAGTTTGGATTGAACGTGAAGACTTCCGTGAAGAAGCAAACAAGAAATACAAACGTTTGGTTCTAGGTAAAGAAGTTCGTCTACGTGGCGCTTATATTATTAAAGCTGAACGCGTAGAAAAAGATGCTGAAGGCAACATCACAACTATCTACTGTACTTACGATCCAGCGACGCTAGGTGAAAACCCAGCAGACGGTCGTAAAGTGAAAGGGGTAATTCACTGGGTTTCTGTGGCGAAAGCACTTCCTGCTGAATTCCGTCTCTACGAACGCCTATTTACTGTACCAAACCCAGGTGCAGCATCTAACTTCGCAGAAACAATCAACCCAGATTCACTGCAAAAAGTTCAAGGCTTTGTTGAACCAAGTTTGGCGACTGCAAAACCAGAGTTTGGTTACCAATTTGAACGTATTGGCTACTTCTGTGCTGATAACAAAGACTCTAAAGCAGATGCTTTAGTCTTCAACCGCACTGTCGGCCTGCGTGACACTTGGGCCAAAATTGAAGCAGAATAACGTGTTGCAGTAAGAAAATGTTAAAGCCAGCGTCAATGCTGGCTTTATTTTTTTCTCAAGATTACATACGCTGTTGTAGGACAGACGGCGGTTTGAAACAAATTAGTGTGAGATTTATGCGATTATTAGTAGCTACACACATTTTTTGCGTTTGTTTCTATAGTTTTGTCCCATGATTCCGATATATTTAACAGATCTCTTTTTAATTTATCCAAGCACATAGCTGAGCCTTATATGCGTCAATTTTTTAAGCGTTTGCTATTGCCCGTTGCAGTAGCAGCCGTGACTCAGACTTCTGTTGTGAGCGCGGAGGGGATTCGTCTTCTAGGGCCATCGGGCCAAGTTCAATCTACCCCTCAGTACAACAGTGAAGTCGTACGTAACTCGCAAGCCGTCGCTGCTGAAAATCAGCCCGCCCAATTTTTTGGTCCCACAACGGCCAAAGATACGTTATGGTCGATCGCGACTCGGCTTCGTCCTTCGCCACGAGTTTCAGTTCAGCAGACGCTGCTCGCGATTTATCGTCTAAACCCTCAAGCATTTGAAAATCAGAATATCCACACCCTCATACCGGGTAGCACCTTAAGAATTCCTTCATTAGCGCAAGTGCAAAGCGCGACCACAGAAGAAGCCGTGCGCGTGATGCAAGCGCATCAAGCTCGCTTGACTAATGAAACACCTAAGCCAGAAAAAACAGACGAATCGTCAGCACCTGCAGCGCCTAATGCAGCAACTGCAACTCCAGCAAAAGTCGCGTCAACAACAGCACAAGCTACGGCCGCACCTACGGGTAAAGAAGCGGATGCTTTGCAAAAAGAGCTGAGTAGTTCGCAAACTGAGTTGCTGGCTCTGGAAGAGAAGAATCATCGCCTGCGTTTGATGCTCAGTGATGTACAAAATGAAGTGACTGGCTTGAAACAGCAGTTAGGTGATGAAAACCGTATTCGCAGTGAAGTTGAAAAGCTACTGCAAGAAGAAAAACGTAAGCGCGAAGAGGCTGCGCGCTTAGCGCCTTCAACGATGGATCGTTTGCTTTCTAATACTTGGTTGGTCGCTGGGCTAGCACTGATTCCTGGTGTTTTAATTGCGTTACTGGTGGTAATGCTACTCAACCGTCGTTCAGGTAAAAACGAAGATGAGACGCAGATCCTAGAACAGCCCATTGTCACTGAAAAACCTATCACTCTTGGCGAAGAGCCAATGGATATGGATGACGACGATCTCAAATTGGATGAAGACCTGTTTGGTGATTCAAGTGATATCAGTGAAGAAGCGTTGTTTGATGACTCAGTCACCGACAGCAAGGATGGTGATGAACTCTTCTCTGAACTCAGTGATGATGACATTGACTTCGATTTGGGTGATGAAGATGGAGAAGACCTGTTTGCCGGTATCGGTGATGACGGGGATCTTGATGCTGACCTATCTGCCTCGGCTCTGGAAGATGAACCAGCAATTGGTTTAGATGAAATGCAGCGTACGCTTGATGCCGCTGCAGATGACGCTGGTTCTGACATATTCGACCTCTCAGACGACGATAACTCTTCAATATCTCAAGATGATATCGAAGCATTACTTGCCGGTGATGGGGATGGTGAAGATTTAGACTCAGATTCGTTGGATCAATCGTTGTTAGATGAGTTACTCGCAAATGGTGAGAGTGACCCAACTGACGAAGAGGTCGATTTTGACGCTTTCCTCGATGACGATGATGCCACCACGACAGATGAACTTGATCTGGGCAAAGGAGCGTTATTAGACGAAGAGCATGACCTCGATTTGAGCGATAGCCTCGCTTCTGATGATGAGCTGGACTCACTGTTTAGCAATATAGAGTCGCAAGCCGATCTAGAAACGTTGGAAAAAGAAGCCCTTGATGAGAGTGCTTTCGCAACTACTGCGCCTGCTTCCGATGAAGAAGAGTTACTCAATAAGCTACTGGATGAACAAGTCGTTAATACCAGTGCACCGATTGTTGAAGATGACAGCGTCGCGTTATTAGATGAACTACTGCAAGACCCTGAAGAAGCAAAACATGCTGAGGAAGATGATGACTTGCTGGCAAAGTTGCAAGCGGGCGAAACCTTAGATGAATTGCTTAACGAAGAAACTGGCGATCTGGAAGAGGATTTCGATTTAGACCTCTCTGATGGTAGTACTGCGTTACTCGATGAACTTATCGATGACGATCAAGCACCTATCAATGATTTGCAGTTATCTGAAGACCCTGAACTGATTGAAATGGAGCAAGATACTCCAGCCGTTCAAAATGACGCAGAAGGGGTAGATCTGTTTGACGAGTTGCTTGAAATAGAGCAAGCAGCAGAACCTGAAAAAGATGAGCCGTTCGATAGTGAACACTTCATTGATGATCTGATTAGTAATGTACCTGAGCAAGATCCACTGTTGGGCGAGTTTGATTTCTCAGCAGAATCTGAGCCAAAAACAGCTGCCGATGATGATGGCTTTGATTTCAACCCAGAAATTGAAGGTACGGTTTCTAACGAGCCTGAGCCAGTCGCTAATGAATTTGGTGTTCCTCAAGATGATGATTGGTTAATTGACGATGAAGAATCACTTGAGCCGCTAGAAAGTGATGACGCAATCTTTGATTTGGCCGAGCAAGAGCTGCCTGAAAATGCAGATCGCGCGGGGTTAGAGCCTGTCGTGTCTGAAACTCAGCCGCAGATGGAAACACTTGAACCTCAAGTCGCGTTGGACGGGCAAGAATCAACTCCAGAACCTGAAGCTGAGCGAGAAGAAGAATCGCTTCTTGCGAATCAGACAGCTGAAGAATCGGATGATGAGTTTGCACTTGATGATTTTGATTTGAGTGATAACGAACCGGAAGAGGTTACTGAAGCCCCAGTTGAGTCATCCGAACCAGTCTCTTCTGCAGAGCCGGAAGATGAGTTTGCGTTAGACGACTTTGATCTTGGCGATGAAGAGCTACCAGAATTCACCGAAGAAGATGCACTCGCTTCGGTTTCTGAGGAGCCAGAAGAGCTAACTGAAGCACGAGCAGAATCATCCGAACCAGTCTCTTCTACAGAGCCGGAAGATGAGTTTGCGTTAGACGACTTTGATCTTGGCGATGAAGAGCTGCCAGAGTTCACTGAAGAGGATGCATTAGCATCCGTTGCGAGTGAGCCGGGTGAAGTGGTTTCAGATTCTATTGATGATGATGAATTCGAACTGGGTGACTTTGAAGTTGGCGATGAAGAGTTACCAGAATTCACTGAAGAAGATGTACTCGCTTCGGTTTCTGAGGAGCCAGAAGAGCTAACTGAAGCACCAGCAGAATCATCCGAACCAGTCTCTTCTGCAGAGCCGGAAGATGAGTTTGCGTTAGACGACTTTGATCTTGGCGATGAAGAGCTACCAGAATTCACCGAAGAAGATGCACTCGCTTCGGTTTCTGAGGAGCCAGAAGAGCTTGCTGAAGCTCCTGTAGAGTTATCAGAGCCACTCGCTTCTGCAGAGCCGGAAGATGAGTTTGCGTTAGAAGATTTTGATCTTGGCGATGAAGAGCTACCAGAATTCACCGAAGAAGATGCACTCGCTTCGGTTTCTGAGGAACCAGAAGAGCTAACTGAAGCACCAGCAGAATCATCCGAACCAGTCGCTTCTGCAGCGCCAGAAGATGAGTTTGCGTTAGACGACTTTGATCTTGGCGATGAAGAGCTACCAGAATTCACCGAAGAAGATGCACTCGCTTCGGTTTCTGAGGAGCCAGAAGAGCTTGCTGAAGCTTCTGCTGAGTTATCAGAACCAGTCGTTTCCGAAGAGCCGGAAGATGAGTTTGCGTTAGACGACTTTGATCTTGGTGATGAAGAGCTGCCAGAGTTTACTGAAGAGGATGCATTAGCATCCGTTGCGGGTGAACCGGGTGAAGTGGTTTCAGATTCGATTGGCGATGATGAATTCGAACTGGGTGACTTTGATCTTGGCGATGAAGAGCTACCAGAGTTCACTGAAGAAGATGCACTTGCTTCGGTTTCTGAGGAGCCAGAAGAGCTTGCTGAAGCTTCTGCAGAGTTATCAGAACCAGTTGTTTCCGAAGAGCCGGAAGATGAGTTTGCGTTAGAAGATTTTGATCTTGGTGATGAAGAGTTACCAGAGTTTACTGAAGAGGATGCATTAGCATCCGTTGCGAGTGAGCCTGGTGAAGTGGTTTCAGATTCGATTGACGATGATGAATTCGAACTGGGTGACTTTGAAGTTGGCGATGAAGAGCTACCAGAGTTCACTGAAGAAGATGCATTAGCATCCGTTGCGAGTGAGCCTGGTGAAGTGGTTTCAGATTCGATTGACGACGATGAATTCGAACTGGGTGACTTTGAAGTCGGCGATGATGAGTTGCCAGAATTCACCGAAGAAGATGCTTTGGCGTCTGTCTTTAGCGAACCTGCTGTTGTAGCTGATGAGAGTGAAGACGATGATTTTTCACTGGATACGGCTGACCTTGATGACCCATTGGCTGAACCAGTAGTAACAGAACCTGAGCCTGCTGAAGCTAATCCTGTTGCTCATAGTGCAAATGATATCGATAGAGAGTATCAAGAGCAGTCACTGAATAACTGGTTAGATGAAACACCAAGCGAGCAAGCACCATTCCGCTTTGATAAGCCGATTGATGCTCGTACCATCGACAGTGCCGGTATGGACATCGATGCTATGTTGGAAATGGGTGGCGAAGATTGGAATGGTTTTAATCTTACACCAGAGCAACAAGCTGAAATTCCAGATGACGTTCCAGCGGATGAAGAAGCCGTATGGAACAGCGATATTCAGAATCAGTCGCCTGACGTGGTGAAGGAAAACTGGGGCCAACAAGAAAACATCGAAAATTATGAACCGAATAAAAAGTACATGACGATCGATGAATTGATGGCTCAAGTTGAGCAAGACGATGAGCGTTTCAACCCTGATGATGAAGAGCTGAAACTGGATGTCGGTCTAAGCGAGTTCCCAGATGTGATCGGTACCATTTCTAATATTGATGTGGACTTGAACGCTGAAGCCGCTGGTAAATTGGACCTTGCCAAAATGTACGTTGAGATGAACGACAAGAAAGGTGCCATTAAACTGCTAGAAGAAGCGATTGTGGACGGGGATGACGAAATTCGTCGTCAAGCAAAACACCTCATTGATGTGCTTAATGGGCGCGCATAGAGTGATTAAAAGGCAGGAATTCCTGCCTTTTTCATTCTGTAATTAGAAATTGTGGCGAATTGATATTATACTTCCAGCCCCATTTTTAACGAGAGAACATCATGAGAATCGCTTTAGGTATTGAGTACAATGGCGCTCATTACTATGGTTGGCAGCGACAGCAGGAAGTAAAAAGTGTCCAAGAATCGTTAGAAAAGGCGCTGAGTATTGTTGCTAATCACCCGGTTGAAGTTCAGTGTGCTGGTCGTACTGATGCGGGGGTTCACGGAACGGGACAGGTTGTGCATTTTGATACAACAGCCGACCGAAAAATGGTGGCTTGGACTATGGGCGCAAATGCGAACATGCCAAAGGACATCGCACTTCGTTGGGCGAAAGAAGTGCCAGATGAATTTCATGCGCGCTTTAGTGCAACTGCACGTCGCTACCGCTATATTATTTATAATCATGCCTACCGTCCGGCTATCTTGGATAAAGGCATCAGCCATTATCACGGCGATTTAGATGCAGAAAAAATGCATATCGCTGGTCAGTATTTGCTAGGCGAAAATGATTTTACGTCGTTTCGAGCTGCTCATTGTCAATCACGCAGCCCTTGGCGTAATGTCATGCATTTAAATGTCACCAGACATGGGCATTTTGTGGTGGTTGATATTAAGGCAAATGCCTTTGTTCACCACATGGTGCGAAATATTGTTGGGAGTTTGCTCGTGGTTGGTCGCGGTGAACAACCAATAGAATGGATTCAGTGGTTATTGCAGGCAAAAGACCGTAATTTGGCAGGGGCAACTGCTAAAGCGGAAGGTCTGTATTTAGTGGAAGTGGATTATCCACAGGAGTTTGATTTACCTAAAGTTCCAGTCGGCCCGCTATTTTTGCCGGACAACTTGAACTAATTGGATAAAATTGCATCAAAAACTCCAAAGAGATATGCGTGAAGTGGTACGAAAAAATAGGTACAACCAGTTTTTTGTGCACAGTTAGCGGGTTATGTGGTTTAATCCTCACGCATTAATATTCGATTTGTATCTTTCGCGATGGTGCGGGAGAGTTATAGTAAAAGGTCTTCCATGAGTTGGCTCGAAAAGATTTTAGACAAAACCCATATTGTTAGTTCTCGCAAAGCAAACATTCCTGAAGGGGTGTGGACGAAATGTACTTCATGTGAGCAGGTTCTGTATTACGCAGAGCTCGAGCGCAATTTGGAAGTGTGTCCTAAGTGTAATCATCATATGCGTATGAAGGCTCGTCGCCGTCTAGAAACGTTTTTGGATGATAGCAGTCGCTATGAAATCGCTGCAGAACTTGAACCTCAAGATAAACTGAAGTTTAAAGACTCTAAACGCTATAAAGAACGCATTGCTGCTGCACAAAAGAGCAGTGGTGAGAAAGATGCACTGATCGCAATGAAAGGCGAAGTGATGTCTGTTCCTGTGGTGGCGTGTGCGTTTGAATTCTCTTTCATGGGCGGTTCTATGGGCTCTGTTGTTGGTGCTCGTTTCGTTCACGCCGTTGATGAAGCGATCAAACACAACTGTGGCTTAGTCTGCTTCTCTGCTAGTGGTGGTGCACGTATGCAAGAGGCGCTTATGTCTCTAATGCAAATGGCAAAAACCAGCGCAGCTTTAGAGCGTCTATCTGCAAAAGGTCTGCCTTTTATTTCCGTGCTAACTGACCCAACGATGGGTGGTGTGTCTGCAAGTTTAGCAATGCTTGGTGATATCAACATTGGTGAACCTAAAGCGCTTATTGGCTTTGCTGGTCGTCGAGTTATCGAACAAACCGTACGTGAAGATCTTCCAGAAGGTTTCCAACGTAGTGAGTTCCTATTGGAACACGGTGCTATCGATATGATCGTTGACCGTCGTGATATGCGCGCTCGTGTTGCTGGTTTACTGGCAAAAATGACGCATCACAGTTCTCCGCTAGTCACTGAAGAAGTTGCAGAAAATGAAGCTTCATATTCTGTACCAGAAGCGGACAAAAAAGGGTAAAGTAGGCACTAACTAAACCAACTGAAATATGGTTACACGTTAGATGAAACAAAACCTTATCCCTCAAGCCACATCCCCACTAGCGGTGTGGCTTGATTATTTAACTCATATTCACTCTTCTGCTATCGATCTCGGACTTGAACGTGTTTCAAAAGTGGCTGAAAAGGCGAGATTGACCAAACCTGCTCCTACGGTAATTACCGTTGCCGGAACCAATGGTAAAGGTTCAACCTGTGCGCTAATGGAAGCGATTCTTTTGGCTGCTGGATACAAGGTTGGCGTTTACAGTTCCCCTCACTTGATTCGTTATAACGAACGTATTCGTATCAATGGCCAAGAACTGGCTGATGAAAAACACACGGCTGCTTTTGCCTTCATTGAAGAACAACGTGGTGATATTTCATTAAGTCTCTTTGAATATGGTACGTTGGCGGCACTGAGAATTTTCCAAACTGAGAAAGTTGAAGTGTTGCTATTGGAAGTGGGCTTAGGTGGGCGTCTGGATGCTACCAACGTGGTTGATCATGATGTATCAATGATCACTAGCCTAGCGATTGACCATGTGGATTGGCTTGGTGATGACATCAATGTGATCGGTTTTGAAAAAGCGGGTATTTACCGTGGCGGTAAACCGGCTATTTGTGGTCAACCTAAACCGCCAGCCACCGTTGCTGCCCATGCAGATGATATCGGTGCTAAGTTCTATCAAGTTGGTATTCAGTTCGATTATGAGAAAACCTCAGATACTACTTGGCGTTGGCACAACGGCAGTTTTGACCTCGAAAACCTTCCTATTCCGACTCTACCATTACCTAATGCTGCCACTGCGTTAATGGCGTTAGGCACGTCTGGGTTGGAAATCAGTGATGTTGATATCGTTACTGGATTGAAAAATGCTCAGTTAGCTGGACGCATGCAGAAGATTCATTCTGACCCGCTCATTTTGCTTGATGTGGCTCATAACCCTCATTCAGCTCAGTATCTTGTTGATCAGATCCAAGCTCGTTATCCAAACCAGAAAGTTCATCTGGTTGTCGGTATGTTGCATGATAAAGACATCACCTCAACGATGGCAATCTTAGCTCCTGTAGTGAAACATTGGTATCCAGCATCTCTTACTGGACCACGAGCAGCGACAGCTGATGAGCTGGTGGAGAAAATTCAACCACATACAGAGCAATCTCTACAGCAATTTAATACACCGGTAGAGGCTTTTGAAGCCTCGTTGACACAAGTCTCTGCTGACGATGTCATAGTCGTCGCCGGTTCATTCCACACCGTTGGTGAGGTGCTGGAGCATTGGCAAAGTAAAGGAGAATAAATGGCGAGTAAGTTTCAAAGCCGTTTGGTAGGTACCATAGTCTTAGTTGCGCTTGGTGTGATTGTATTACCGGATGTGTTAGATGGACAAAAAACACATTACAAAGACGATGTCGCCAGCATTCCAATTAAGCCAGAGCTTGACAGTCAAGCCGAGCAGTTTGAGGTACTCAACCCGGTTGAAGACAAAGCTGCTTTGCCAAAAACGCCGGTAACGGTGACAGAAGAGCAAAGTAAAGCTCCAGCCAATAAGCCGCTCAAAACAGAAGTGAAGGATGTCCCTGATACCAACACTTATCAAGATGATGCTTGGTTGATTCAATTGATGGCTTTGAAGAATGCCGACAACGCTAAGACACTTGTAGAGGATTTACAAAAAAGAGGCTATCAGGCTCATGTGAAACAGGAAAATGGTTTTACACGAGTAATTGTTGGTCCAGATGTGTCAAAGAGTAAATTGGAGCGTCAGCTCGGTGAATTGGAAAAAATTACCGGTGCAAAAGGTCAATTGCTCAAATTTAAACCACTAAACCCATAAGAAAACGTTTGCGTCGCGCATTTTTCTGTTAAAATGCGCGCCAACTTAAGATGTAAAAACTCATGAATTGGTTAGATATCGTCATTTTAAGTGTGATCGGGCTATCCGCTTTGATCAGTTTGATTCGTGGCTTTGCTAGGGAAGCATTGTCGTTAGTGATTTGGTTTGGGGCATTTTTTATTGCTTCACAGTACTACTCCCGTTTGGCAGTGTACTTAACCAATATCCAAAATGAGACATTCCGAGATGGGGCAGCGATCGGTATTTTATTTGTTGCCACATTGATTGTCGGAGCCATTGTTAACTACGTGATAGCACAATTAGTGCAGAAGACGGGTCTATCTGGTACAGACCGAGTTTTAGGTGTGGTGTTTGGTGCGCTGCGCGGGGTTTTAATCGTTGCAGCCGCTTTAGTCTTTATTGACACGTTCACTAACTTTGCCGCAGCCGATTGGTGGCAAAATTCAGAACTCGTGCCTAAATTTAAACCGATTATAGAGCCGTTCTTTGAGCACATAATGTCATCATCAAGTTTTATGTCTGGCGCTTAACCGCGCCAGTTATTGTCGCAAATCGAGGATTAGCACATGTGTGGTATTGTTGGAATCGTGGGCACAACGCCTGTAAACCAGTCTATCTATGACGCATTAACGGTATTGCAGCATCGTGGCCAAGATGCCGCGGGTATTTGTACCATAGAAAGCAATCGTTTCCGTCTGCGCAAGGCGAACGGTTTAGTTAAGGATGTGTTCGAAGCAAGACACATGCAAAGACTACAAGGTACAGTGGGTATTGGTCATGTTCGTTACCCAACAGCAGGCAGTTCAAGCGCTTCTGAAGCTCAACCTTTCTATGTTAACTCTCCTTTCGGTATTACTCTGGCACACAACGGCAACCTCACTAATGCGAGTGAAGTTCGTCAACGCGTGTTTGATAAAGATCGTCGTCACGTCAACACCACTTCTGACTCAGAAGTTCTATTGAACGTTCTTGCTCATGAAATTGATACCGTTCGCGGCAACGTGAATGAAGATGATGTTTTTCGTGCGGTAGCTAACGTTCACCGTACTATCAAAGGTGCTTACGCGGTTGTTGCTATGATTATCGGTCACGGTATGATTGCGTTTCGTGACCCACATGGTATTCGACCTCTATGCCTTGGTAAACGTGAAGTGAACGGCCGTACCGAGTATATGGCAGCATCTGAATCTGTTGCGTTAGATGCTGTTGGTTTTGATTTCGTACGCGATATCGCACCTGGTGAAGCGGTTTACGTGACATTTGATGGTCAGCTATTTGCACAGCAATGTGCTGATAACCCACAATTGAACCCATGTATCTTCGAATTCGTCTACTTTGCTCGTCCAGACTCATTTATCGATAAAATTTCTGTTTACAGCGCTCGCGTTGAAATGGGCATTAAATTGGGTGAGCGCATTAAGACTGAATACGCTGACTTAGATATCGATGTGGTTATTCCAATTCCAGAAACTTCTAACGATATCGCATTACGTATCGCACAAGCGATCGATAAACCATACCGCCAAGGTTTCGTGAAAAACCGCTATGTTGGCCGTACGTTCATCATGCCTGGTCAACAACAACGTAAGAAATCTGTTCGTCGTAAATTGAACGCAATCCGTTCTGAATTTAAAGACAAAAACGTACTTTTGGTGGATGACTCTATCGTACGTGGTACGACTTCTGAACAGATCATTGAGATGGCTCGTGATTCTGGTGCGAAGAAAGTGTACATGGTTTCTGCAGCACCTGAAATTCGCTTCCCGAACGTGTATGGTATTGATATGCCTAGCGCAACTGAACTGATCGCACACGGTCGTGACGCAGATGCCATCTGTAAGCAGATTGGTGCTGATGCGCTGATTTTCCAAACGTTGGAAGATTTGGTTGAAGCTGTAGGTCTTGGTAACCCAGAGATTACTCAATTTGAAACGTCAGTGTTCAATGGTCAGTATGTGACAGGTGATATCAACCAAGAATACCTAGACTATCTAGAATCAATGCGTAACGATGACGCAAAAGTACAACGTGAAATTCAGCAAGACCTTGCGAGTTTAGAGTTGTACAACGAAGGCGCATAATATTGCCTTACATTAAAAATGGATAATAAGAAGGGCTTGGAGATTCCAAGCCCTTTTTATTTGCGCGTCATTTATGATGTTCGTTGTTTGAGTTCAAGCAGCCGTATTAAGTGCTTGTTAAAAAAATCTGCGCTCACATGTCGATCACTGACGATAAGCCGTCTCTCAGGCAGCGAGTAGCGAAGAGCAATAAAAAAGCAGCGCCAGTGCGCTGCTTTTTCACCATCTCTTAGAATTGATTACAGCACCATTGCTGCAATCCAGCCGAAGATAATCAAAGGCACGTTATAGTGGATAAACGTCGGTACCACGGTTTCCCAAATATGTTCATGCTGACCATCGGCGTTTAGTCCTGAAGTTGGACCTAACGTTGAGTCGGAAGCAGGAGAGCCTGCATCACCTAGCGCGGCAGCGGTGCCCACTAGAGCGATGGTTGCCATTGGTGAGAAACCAAAGGCTAAAGAGAGCGGCACGTAAATGGTCGCGATAATAGGAATGGTTGAGAAAGACGAACCGATACCCATGGTCACCAATAGACCGACAACCAGCATCAATAGTGCAGCCAGTGGTTTGTTATGACCAATACTGGTTGATAGGGCGTGAACCAATGATTCTACACCGCCAGTCTCTTTCATTACTGCCGCAAAACCTGCTGCAGAAATCATGATAAAGCCAATCATCGCCATCATGTGAACGCCTTGGGTGAACACATCGTGGGTCTCTTTCCAAGCGATAACCCCACCAAAAGTAAATACCATAAAGCCAGCCAGAGCACCGATGATCATCGAGCCTGTCACTAGCTGTACTGCTAGAGCGGCGATGATACCAAGAGCCGCGATGGCGATGTGCTTTTTATTGATGGTGATACTTTTTTGTTCTGTCGAAGTGTGCTCAGTTACTCGATATTCGCGAGGTTTACGGTAACTAAAGAATACGGCAATCAGAAGACCAACGATCATGCCCGCGCCCGGCAGCAGCATTGCGGTCGGCACTTGAGCAGCAGTGACGTTTGGTAGACCGTTATCGTGCAGGTTTTTCAACAAAATGTTGTTGAGGAAAATGCCACCAAATCCAATCGGTAACACCATATAAGGCGTAATCAAACCAAAGGTAAGTACACAAGCGATTAAACGACGATCAAGTTTCAGTTTGGCAAAGACGCCTAGCAAAGGTGGAATCAAAATAGGAATAAAGGCGATATGCACTGGGATCACGTTTTGTGAAGAGATAGCCATTAGCAACAGTGCCACCAATACACCGTATTTTAGGCCAGTCGTTGCGGCATTGTTCTCTTTACCATGCAGCTTTTTGATCACGTATTGTGCTAGCAAATCAGTAATGCCAGAGCGAGAGATAGCAACAGCAAATGTCCCTAACATGGCATAACTTAGGGCGATAGTAGCACCGCCACCAAGGCCGCTTTCAAACGCGGCAACAGAATCAGTCAGACTCATGCCTGATACCAATCCACCGACAATGGCACTAAAGGTGAGTGCCACCACTACATTGACTCGCATTAATGCTAGCAGCAGCATTATGCAGACAGAAATAACTACAGGATTCATATACTTCTCGAACGGTTGTGTCTCTTATACTCTCGAGTAATACTCAGCGAGCGACTCTCATAAAGTGGAATCACGAGACATAGTGATTATTGTTATGCGTTTTCTTCTTCGTCGTCTGCCAATAAAGGCCAGCCACCAAGTGCTTTCCATTTATTGACGATGCCACAGAACAATCGAGCGGTTTGCTCGGTATCGTAAAGGGCTGAATGTGCTTCATGATTATCGAAATCCATTCCCGCACTACGGCAAGCTTTAGCTAACACAGTTTGACCATAGGCAAGCCCCGCCAGCGTTGCTGTATCAAAGTGAGCAAATGGATGAAATGGAACGCGCTTCATCTTGCATCGTTCGCTGGCTGCCATCACAAAGTTATGATCAAAGGTCGCATTATGGGCAACGATGATGGCTCGGCTACAATCGGCGGCTTTTTGCTCTTTTCTGACCTGCTTATAGATCTCTTTCAAAGCATGCTCTTCACTGACTGCACCGCGCAGAGGGCTAAATGGATCGTAGATGCCATTAAACTCTAGTGCTGCTTTCTCGATGTTTGCGCCTTCAAACGGCTCAACGTGAAAATGAATAGTCGAGGCAGGATGGAGATCACCATGTTCGTCCATACGCAGAGTGACTGCGCATATTTCCAACAAAGCGTCAGTGTTTGCATTGAATCCGGCTGTTTCTACATCAATAACCACTGGAAAATAGCCACGAAAGCGTTTTTTCAGGGTGAGTGCTTCATCTACTTCTTTCATGTGTGCCCTAGTATGTGTGACAGGGGCAGCATTATTACAGATAATGCCGACAAGAAAAACCAAACTGAGGTTTTTAGGGGCAATTAATTGGTTTTGATTAGCAGAGTGTTTTGTAACGAGTACACTTAGGTGCCGTAAGTCTCTGCTTAGTTTGTGGCAACAGCGCCAATATTCCGAATAAGTCGAAAAGTATAGTGATAATCCTAGTGGAGCCACTATGCAGATTGGCGGGATTTTTGCATTATTCAGCTAGTCACACGTTGTATGGCAATTCATTGCCTTTGATAGAAGTTACATAAAGAGAAAAAGTTCTTATGAATAAACAGGTTGCATTATATCTGGGGGCGGCAATTATGATGACGCCTTGTTTTGCCAACGCATTCGAAATGCATTATGTGGCAAAACCAGAACAGTCAACATGGACTCTAGCGACAGATACGCCGCTGGAATGTCGTCTTATTCATACAATTCCTAATTTCGGTGATGCAGAGTTTTCCTCGCACGCAGGGAAAAAAATTAATCTCGACTTTGAACTAAAAATGCTACGCCCAATGGGTGAAACTCGCGATGTAAGCCTTGTTTCTCTCCCGCCAGCGTGGCGTCCTGGGGAGAGTGCAGATCGTTTAACAACGTTGAAATTCTTTAAGCAGTTTGATGGCTATGTGGGTGGGCAAACGGCGTGGACTATGCTCAGTGAACTGGAGAAAGGGCGCTATCCGACGTTTAGTTACAACGAATGGCAAAGTTCTGATAAGCGGATTGAAATCGGCTTATCTTCGGTGCTGTTTCAACAACCCTATAATGCGTTCAATACGTGTATCTCTAAATTGCTGCCTTACGGCTTTGAGGATATATCGTTTACCATTTTGCACTATGACCAAGGCGACAGTATTGAGCTTAACAAGGCTTCGCAAAAACGCCTGGCTCAGATTGCAGAATATATTCGCTATAACAAAGACATCGATTTGGTCTTGGTTGCAACCTACACCGATTCCATGGATACCAAAGATGTCAGTCAAGATCTCTCCGAAAAACGGGCAGAGTCACTACGTAAGTATTTTGAGTCACTAGGGTTAGCGCAAGACAGAATTCAAGTGGAAGGCTACGGTAAACGTCGTCCAGTGGCTGATAACGCATCACCGATCGGCAAACAGAAAAACCGTCGCGTGGTGATTTCGCTGGGGCGCAGTGAGATGTACTACTAATTCAGATTCAAGAGTAAGGGTGGCTTAAGTAGCCACCCTTAGGTTTTCTAGTCGATTAATTCAAGCGAAAACGCGCGATGATATTGCAGCTTGTTGCGCTATCCACATCTTTTACCGATTGTGCGACTTTCGGGTTTGGATGGCGTTTCATAAATTCAACGAGGGCTTTTTTGCAGCACCCTAAAGAGTCAATAAAGGCTTCACAACTGCTGTTATGACACTGAGGTACAAGGGTGAGTATGCGTTCCGAGGCCAACTCTAGGTATTTAAGCTCATACTGTTCATCCCCCATCTGACGCCAAAAATCAGCCAGATTATGGCAAGAGATCACTGAGATAAATAGTCGATCTTCGAGCTCAATTTCTTCATAGTCACTGATACGTTCACTTAGGGTTAGTGCCTGTTGATAGTGCAAAATGCCGCGTAGGTGATCCGCTTGTTGCATAGCGCTATCGGCTAGCAAAGTATGCTTTTCCCACTCTTTCATGGACATGAGTTCACTCTCCTAAAGACTCAATTGGCATTTAGATTAAATGATAATTATTATCATGTAAATATCATTGTGGTGAATTTCGTGCTGCAAAAGAGAATAAAAAAACCGCTAAAAAATAGCGGTTTTTTGATCCGTTATATTACGTTGACCAGCTAATTAGCCTTTGAGCGCTGAACTTGCTTGTGAGTTTTGAATCAGTTCAATTTTGTAACCATCAGGATCTTCAACAAAGGCGATATGCGTTGTGCCACCTTTGACTGGACCAGGTTCACGAGTCACGTTACCGCCTGCTGCTTTAATTGCATCACAAGTGGTGTAGATGTCGTCTACGCCGATCGCAATATGACCAAATGCGTTGCCTAGGTCGTAGCTTTCAACGCCCCAGTTGTAAGTTAATTCGATAACGGCACCTTCAGACTCATCGCTGTAACCAACGAAAGCCAAGGTGTATTTGTATTCGGTGTTTTCGCTTTTACGCAATAGTTTCATACCCATGATGTCGGTATAAAAGGCAATCGACGTATCTAGGTTGCCAACGCGCAACATGGTGTGAAGAATTCGGCTGTTAGACATAATTGCTCCTAATTTTCAGGGTAGACTTTTTCTTTATATTCACAAAGGTCCTCTATGATGCAACTTCCGCAGCGTGGTTTACGCGCGATGCAAGTATAGCGACCGTGTAAGATTAACCAGTGGTGTACATCGACCTTAAACTCAGCGGGAACCACTTTCAGTAGCTTTTGTTCCACTTCATCAACGTTTTTACCCACAGCAAATTTAGTGCGATTGGACACGCGAAAAATGTGCGTATCTACTGCGATAGTGGGCCAACCAAACGCCGTATTCAATACGACGTTGGCGGTTTTACGACCAACACCTGGCAAGGCTTCGAGGGCTTCACGATTCTCAGGTACTTCACCGCCATGCTTTTCAATTAATATGCGGCAAGTCTTGATAACGTTCTCAGCTTTCGAATTAAATAGACCAATGGTTTTAATGTACTCTTTAACCCCATCGACACCGAGATCGAGCAGTGCCTGCGGTGTGTTCGCAATGGGATAAAGCTTGTCAGTGGCTTTATTAACGCTAACGTCAGTTGCTTGAGCTGAGAGTAGTACGGCGATCAACAGTTCAAATGGTGTTGACCAGTTAAGTTCTGTTTGCGGATGGGGATTATTTTCCCGCAATCGCTCGAGAATTTCTCTGCGTATTGTGTTGTTCATTTTGAGGCTGCTTCCAGTGCGTTTGACGCTCACTCACATACATGAGCGAGGTCAAATTCGTCATTATTGTCATCGTTATTGCGCGTTAGTAACGCGAGCCCGTTCAATGGCAGGCTTTTCTGTTTTTGGTTGGCGTTCAGCCAATTTTTTATCGAGCACATTTTTAGCGGCAATTAGAAAACCGACACCAAAGAAGGCACCTGGCGGGAGCAGAGCAAGTAAAAAGCTGCTATCGAAGTGGAACACTTCAATGCGTAATACCTTGGCCCAGCTACCAAGTAAGAGATCCGCGCCATCAAATAGAGTGCCTTTACCGATGATTTCACGTAATGCACCGAGTACAGCAAGTACTGATGTCATACCTAAGCCCATCCAGAAGCCATCTAAAGCGGACGGCAATACATCATTTTTTGAAGCGAATGCTTCAGCACGACCAATGATGATACAGTTGGTTACGATCAACGGAATGAAAATACCAAGAGAAAGGTAAAGCCCGTAAGCATAAGCATTCATTAATAATTGTACGCAAGTAACCAGTCCAGCAATGATCATGACGAAGACGGGAATACGCACATCTTTGGGCACATATTCACGCACCAAAGAGATGGTCACGTTAGAGCTCACCAATACCAACAGGGTGGCTAGGCCTAAGCCCAGTGCGTTGGTAATCGTCGATGACACCGCAAGGAGAGGGCATAATCCGAGTAACTGAACAAGGGCAGGGTTATTATCCCACATCCCATTTTTCATTAAGATTTTATTGTCACTCATCTTATTTCACCTCACAGTGCTGCGCTTGGCTAAACAGTTCATCTCGGTGTTCATTGACATACTGTACCGTATTTTTAACCGCTTTGACCACCGCGCGAGGGGTAATGGTAGCGCCAGTAAATTGGTCGAATTGGCCTCCATCTTTACGCACTTTCCATGTATCTAAATTTTCTGGTGTTACTTGTTTGCCAGTAAAGCTTAAGATCCAATTACTTATGCGAAGATCGATCTTATCACCAAGCCCTGGGGTTTCTTGATGAGCGAGCACTCGAGTGCCGGTGATAACGCCTTCTGCATTCATACCCACAATGATTTTTATGGCGCCACTGTAGCCATCAGGTGCAATCGATTCGATGGCGATACCCGTTGGTTTACCCTGGAGCGTTGCAATGTAAGCTGGCATGGAATCTGTTGTTCCCAGCTCTGGCGCGGTCACATAAGTACATGTGTTGGCTAGTTCATTATCATGAATTGCTGGTGGAATAACTTGGTTCAAAATAGACAAAAGCTGAGCCTTTTCCTGCTCTTTAATTTGACTCGATGTCAGGAAGTTAGTTAACGCAACCACTCCCGTAGAAAGACAGGCGAAGACTGCGAGGGTCAGACCGTTTTTGCGAATAGCTTTTAACATGAATGTCCTTAGTGCCCGTAAGTTCTTGGTTTGGTGTAGTAATCAATCATTGGTACGCACATATTAGCGAGCAATACAGCAAATGCGACGCCATCAGGGAAGCCACCCCAGCTACGAATGATGACGACCATGGCACCGATAAATGCACCGTAAATCAGGCGACCTTTATTGGTCGTGGAAGCGGTGACTGGATCGGTCGCGATAAAGAAAGCTCCTAGCATAGTGGCACCAGATAATAGATGAATTAGCGGTGACGCCGTTGTGCCATGTGTTGCTAGAGTTGCGATGATACTTGTCACAAGTACCCCACCTAAGAAAGCGGCTGGAATGTGCCAGTTAATAATGCGTAAACGCAGTAAAATCAAACCACCGAGAAGATAAGCAATGTTAACCCATTCCCAACCAATGCCCGCCAAATGGCTAAATTGCGGCTGGTTAATCGCTTGGGTCATGCTATGACCTGCTTTGATCGAAGTTTTGATTGCGTCTAATGGCGTAGCCATAGTAATGCCGTCGATGCCAGTACGTATCTGTTGTAGCGAGAGTCCGTCGACAGAAAAACCAGTAAAAATCAGAGAGAACGAGTCGCTAAATGAGACACTATCTGGCGCCAATTGAGTAGGCGACATCCAACTGGTCATTTGTACTGGGAATGAGATAAGGAGTACCACATAACCCACCATCGCAGGGTTAAATGGATTTTGTCCCAAACCACCATATAGCTGCTTACTAATTAATACCGCAAACAATAAACCGATAAAAATGACCCACCATGGAGAAAGCGGTGGAATCGCAACTGCCAATAACCACGCAGTCACGAGTGCGCTAAAATCACCCAATGAACCGGCAATAGAACGATGGCGTAACTTCATCACAATTGCTTCAATTGCTAAAGCGACTAAAGTACCAAAGATCACTTGAATCAGTGTGCCATAACCGAAGAAGTAGGTTTGCACACCAAGACCAGGTAGGGCGCATAGCGCGACCCATTTCATGATATCAGCGGTGCGACGCTTGACATGGGTATGCGGCGAACTAGCAATAAAAAAGGCCACTAGTCGTTCTCCTCAGTTGGATTATTTTGTTGTTCTTGTGCGGCTTTACGTGCTTTAGCGCGAGCAATTGCTGCCGCTACGGCCGCTTTTTTCGGATCGACGGCTTCGGGTTCCGCTTGTGCTGGTGCAACGTCTGCGCTGGTTTCTGCTGGGGCTTCAGCTTCCTGCGCGGCTTTACGTGCTTTAGCGCGAGCAATTGCTGCCGCTACAGCCGCTTTTTTCGGATCGACCGTTTCGGGTTCCGCTTGTGCTGGTGCAACATCTGCGTTGGTTTCAACTGGAGCTTGCGTTTCCTGCGCGGCTTTACGTGCTTTAGCGCGAGCAATCGCTGCCGCTACGGCCGCTTTTTTCGGATCGGCCGCTTCGGGTTCTGCTTGAGCTGGTGCAACGTCTGCGCTGGTTTCAGCTGGTACTTCAGCTTCCTGCGCGGCTTTACGCGCTTTAGCACGAGCAATCGCTGCCGCTACGGCCGCTTTTTTCGGATCGACCGTTTCGGGTTCCGCTTGTGCTGGTGCAACATCTGCGTTGGTTTCAACTGGAGCTTGCGTTTCCTGCGCGGCTTTACGTGCTTTAGCGCGAGCAATTGCAGCAGCCACGGCCGCCTTTTTCGGATCAACTGCTTCGGGTTCAGCTTGAGCTGGCGCAACATCTGTGCTGGTTTCAGCGGGAGCGTCAGTTTCCTGCGCGGCTTTACGCGCTTTAGCACGAGCAATCGCTGCCGCTACGGCCGCTTTTTTCGGATCGGCCGCTTCGGGTTCTGCTTGAGCTGGTGCAACGTCTGCGCTGGTTTCAGCTGGTACTTCAGCTTCCTGCGCGGCTTTACGCGCTTTAGCGCGAGCAATCGCTGCGGCTACAGATGCTTTCTTATCGTCGGCTGGATTGCTATCACCCGCGTTTGTTGCCTCTTCAGCTGCCTTTTGTGCTTTTCGCTCTCTTGCTTGGCGC
This sequence comes from Vibrio porteresiae DSM 19223, assembly GCF_024347055.1. Lineage (NCBI taxonomy): Bacteria > Pseudomonadati > Pseudomonadota > Gammaproteobacteria > Vibrionales > Vibrionaceae > Vibrio > Vibrio porteresiae. Next base: position 2,625,824 of record NZ_AP024895.1, on the reverse strand, counting down.
TTACGCTCTTCACGCAATTTTGCCATTTCACTGTTATCAGGCTCTTGTGCGCCGGTTTGCATCGCTTCTGCTTGTCTCGCTTTGGCTTTTGCGATCGCGGCGGCAACGGCAGGTTTCACTGCTGCTTCTGATGCCGGTTGTGCTTTTTGTGCTTGCACGCGTGCAATGGCTGCGGCAATGGCGTCACCGCCACCCGTTTGGGTCATTTCAGTGCGGCGATTTTCCGCCGCTTTCTTGAAGCGATTTTCGCGTTCCTCTTTTTCGCGTTCGAGGCGAGCTTTTTTCTCTTCAAAACGCTGTTTAGCCCTTTCTGCCGCATCTGCTTCGATACGACGGGAACGAATTTCGGCTTTCGCTTGGCGATAGTATTGAACGAGTGGAATATCGCTTGGACAAACGTAGGCACAAGCACCGCATTCAATACACTCTTTTAGATTCAGCTCTTCACATTTGTCGTACTCTTCGGCTTTTGCATGCCAATACAATTGCTGTGGTAGCAAGGAGACCGGGCAGGCATCGGCACAAGCACTACAACGAATGCAAGAGAGTTCAGGGCGCGCCGGCGCGATTTCTCGACGTGTCGGAGCCAAAATACAGTTAGCGATTTTGGTGATTGGCACTTGTGCATGGGGCAAAGTGAAGCCCATAAGCGGACCACCCATAATCAGGCGTGGCATTTTTTTATCGGCTTTGTAACCAAACTCGTCCAATAGCGATTGAATTGGCGTACCCAGCAGTGCCCAAACGTTACGTTGGCGCTTAAATGCTTTCCCGGTTAAGGTCACGACACGACGAATCAAGGGTTCATCGTCAATCACCGCGCGTTTGATCGCTTGAATAGTCCCCACGTTGAGCACCATCTGGCCGATATCGGTCGAGCGACCACCACTTGGCACTTCCAAGTTAGTGAGAATCTTGATCAGCTGTTTAGCGCCACCAGAAGGATACTTGGTTGGTACTACGCGAATGACGATGTTTTCTTCATGTTCAGCCGCTTGTTGTAAGGCAGCAATTGCTTGTGGCTTATTGTCTTCAATACCAATGATGGTGATTTTGGGCGCCAGAATATGTTCGACGACCTTGATGCCAGCAATGATTTCGTCTGCGTGTTCGCGCATCAGCATGTCATCGGCAGTGATGTAAGGTTCACACTCTGCTGCGTTTACTACCAACATCTCTATTTTGGATTGACCGGATTCGATCTTACGTGCTGTTGGGAAGCCAGCACCACCCATGCCGGAAATGCCCGCTTGGCGGACTTTTTCAATCAAATCTTCTGGCGATGCTTGAGTAAAATCTGGCATCGGTTGGCGTTCACACCATGTATCTGCGAAATCAGGCGCGATGATGATACAAGGTTCAGTTAAACCTGATGGGTGAGCGACGGTACGTGGTTCGATAGCAACCACTGTGCCTGACGTTGGCGCATGCACGGGCACGGTAAATGCGGTATTGCATTTGGTCAGTGGTTGACCTTTGAGTACGTAAGTGCCGGGTTCAACAAGTAGGTCACCTGCTTTACCAATATGCTGTTTAATTGGCAAAATCAATTCGTGAGGAATTTTGGCTTGTACCAAGGTTTCTCGAGTTGATTGAGTCTTGTTCTCTGGCGGATGAATACCACCAGGAAAGTCCCAGAGTTTACCGGATTTGATCTGTTCGATTAATGACAACATACCAGCCCTTACTTCACGCTTTTCTGAGCGTGTTGCTCAGTGTCGGTAACATTAACAACAGGAATAGCGTTTAACTGCCATTTCCAACTATCTGTCGTAACAGAAATAGGAACCATCTCGATACAATCGGTTGGGCAAGGCGCTACGCATAAATCACAGCCAGTACACTCATCTTTAATGACAGTGTGTACCGCTTTTGTCCCACCCACGATGGCGTCAACTGGGCAGGCTTGAATGCATTTAGTGCAGCCAATACACATATCTTCATGAATAAAGGCGACTTTTTTAACATTCTCTGAAAGATCGTGTGCTGATTCTTGCACTTCAACGCCCATAAGGTCGGCGAGTTTTTCAATGGTCGCTTGTCCACCTGGAGGGCATTTATTGATCGCATCGCCATTGGCTATCGCCTCTGCGTATGGACGACAACCAGGGTAGCCACACTGACCACATTGAGTTTGCGGCAAAATCGCGTCGATCTGATCAACGATAGGATCGGCTTCAACTTTGAAGCGTACGGATGCAAAACCGAGAATCGCCCCAAATATCGCGGCGAGAACGGCGAGGGCGATGACAGCAATTAAGATGGTATTCATTACAATTTCACCAACCCGGTAAAGCCCATAAAGGCTAACGACATCAAACCGGCAGTGATCATAGCAATGGAGGCACCTTTAAAAGGTGCTGGCACATCGGCAACGTTGATTCGTTCACGCATCGACGCAAACAAAATCAATACTAAAGAGAAGCCGACGGCGGCACCGAATCCGTAGATGATCGATTCGATGAAGTTGTGGTTTTCGTTGACGTTCAATAACGCAACGCCTAACACCGCGCAGTTGGTGGTGATCAGCGGTAAGAAAATACCAAGCAGACGATAGAGAGTCGGACTTGTTTTGTGCACAACCATTTCAGTAAATTGCACAACAACAGCGATGACTAAAATGAAGCTCATCGTGCGTAAGTACTCGATCCCCAGAGGTTGGAGAATGTAGGTTTCTACTAAATACGAACACACGGAGGCGAGAGTTAAGACAAACGTGGTTGCCAACCCCATACCAATCGCTGTTTCCAGCTTTTTCGACACGCCCATGAAAGGGCATAAGCCCAAGAATTTTACCAGTACAAAGTTGTTAACCAGTACGGTACCGATTAACAACAACACATATTCGGTCATAGTTATTTAAGAGTGTTATTCCGATCCCAGCATTATCCAGTTTTGTCTAACCAATAACAACCAAGGAAAGCTAAGGTTTTAGATAGCAGAATAAAAAGTATACGCAAAACCAGTCAAAATTGTTGATATATAGAAAAATTGCGAAAGTAAAAAACAAGATTCATACATCTTATTCATATGTTGCAACTGAGAGACGGTTGCATAAACAGTAGGTCTTTAGTTGGTTCGGTGGGGTACGGTGTTGAAGCGAGAGTGCAGCCAAGTAACACACTAGATGAAAATGAAACTAGATGACAACGAAAGCTCAATAGCACAACTGAAGTGATGCCGCATGCGGAGTTTTGATAATCACCAGAGATTAAAAATGGAAAAAGCCCAATCTTTCGATTGGGCTTTTTCTGGAATTTGGCTCCCCCTGCAAGACTTGAACTTGCGACATACGGATTAACAGTCCGCCGTTCTACCGACTGAACTAAGGGGGAATTGCTTAGTGCGGTGCGGATGTTAACGATCCCTCACCACCATGTCAACCTGTTGCTGTTGAAAAAATTAAAGTTTTTTCGCAAATAAACGCTTTACTTTTCTGCAGACCTTATCCCATCTGAGCTAGGTTTACTTATCCACTAAAATTGTGGATAACCATGTTAATTGTTTCTGGGTAATTAGATTTTGGCTAAAAAGTGTCTTGTGGATAATTATACAAATGGGAGTGTTTTTGTGATTAACTTATTGTTTTTATTTTTTAAAATTGACTTAATAACAATAATTTTTCAGATAAAAGAAATTGATCGTAAATGTTATGGAAATGTCATTTTTAGAAAAACTGGGGAAAAACCGTGGATTATTTTACGTGCTATTTAAGGAGGGGATCCTGACAGGGGCACGGATAATAACAGAGTTATTTTTATTAATCTACCCATATTGGTATGTTTTTCTGCTCACTGCTGCGTTCTTTTGGGAGAGCGATTTATCGTGGCGTCTATGGAGTGAAACACTATGTTTAGCATGCAGCAGACAAAGAACAACTTGCCATGCGCTTCGACTAACAGCGACAATATAGTGATAAGAGAATAGAAAGAGAGTGAAGGAAGAATGAATAAAGCGTTTGAGTTGGTCTCTGACTATCAGCCATCTGGTGATCAACCTACAGCGATTCAATCACTGTTAGAAGGTTTAGATGCGGGCTTAGCTCATCAAACCTTACTTGGTGTGACTGGATCCGGTAAAACCTTTACGTTAGCGAATGTGATTGCCCAAGCTCAACGTCCAACGATATTACTTGCTCCCAATAAAACCCTTGCCGCACAGCTCTACGGTGAGATGAAAAGTTTCTTTCCCAACAATGCTGTTGAGTATTTCGTCTCTTACTACGATTACTACCAACCAGAAGCCTACGTTCCGACGACAGACACTTTTATTGAAAAAGATGCTTCAGTAAACGCCCACATTGAACAGATGCGTTTGTCAGCGACCAAAGCGTTACTGGAACGAAAAGACGCAATTATCGTTGCTTCTGTGTCGGCTATTTATGGTTTGGGTGACCCTGATTCTTATTTAAAAATGATGTTGCACTTGCGCCGTGGTGATGTGCTTGAGCAGCGTGATATGTTAAGACGATTAGCTGAACTTCAGTATTCGCGTAATGATATTGGCTTCGAGCGCGGTCAGTTTCGGGTGCGAGGGGAGGTCATCGATATTTTCCCTGCAGAATCTGAACAAGATGCGGTACGTGTTGAGATGTTTGACGATGAAGTGGATTGTATCAGTGTGTTTGACCCACTGACTGGTGTCGTTAAACAGCGTGATTTGCCGCGTTATACTATTTATCCGAAAACACACTACGTTACCCCCCGTGATCGGATTCTAGAAGCGATAGAAAATATCAAAGTGGAGCTACAGGCGCGTAAGCAATATTTATTGGACAACAATAAATTATTAGAAGAGCAACGCATTAGTCAGCGTACCCAATTCGATATTGAAATGATGAACGAACTCGGTTTTTGTTCCGGGATCGAAAACTACTCGCGTTATCTGAGTGGGCGCGCTGAGGGGGAGCCGCCGCCAACACTGTTTGATTATTTACCTCACGATGGCTTGTTAGTTATCGACGAATCGCACGTGACTGTGCCCCAAATCGGGGCAATGTTTAAAGGCGACCGTTCGCGTAAGGAAACGCTGGTAGAGTATGGATTTCGTTTACCATCAGCGCTGGATAACCGTCCTTTGAAGTTCGATGAGTTTGAAGCGTTGGCACCACAGACTATTTTTGTCTCTGCGACGCCAGGTAATTACGAATTGGAAAAATCGGGCGAAGATATTGTGGATCAAGTGGTGCGTCCTACCGGCTTGCTTGACCCAATATTGGAAGTGCGTCCTGTCGCGACTCAGGTTGATGACTTACTCTCTGAAATTCGTTTGCGCGCAGCGCAAGATGAACGTGTATTAGTGACGACATTAACTAAGCGCATGGCTGAAGATTTGACAGAATACCTGCATGAACATGACGTTAAGGTGCGATATTTACACTCAGATATAGACACGGTAGAGCGAGTTGAGATCATCCGCGATTTACGTTTAGGTGAATTTGATGTGTTGGTCGGCATCAACTTGTTACGTGAAGGTCTGGATATGCCAGAAGTCTCCTTAGTCGCCATTTTGGATGCCGATAAAGAAGGTTTCTTACGTTCTGAGCGTTCGTTGATTCAGACTATTGGACGTGCTGCACGTAACATTAAAGGCAAAGCAATCCTATACGCAGACAGGATCACGAAATCGATGAGCAAAGCGATGGATGAGACCAATCGTCGTCGTGAAAAGCAGCAAGCCTATAATGAAAAAATGGGTATTGTCCCTCAGGCGCTAAAACGTAATGTGAAAGACATTATGGAACTGGGCGATGTGACGAAGTCACGACAACAAAAATCTCAAAAATTGGTGCCTTTGAACAAGGTCGCAGAACCTTCTGGAAGCTATGACACATTAACGCCACAGCAGCTGGACAAAGAAATTCACAAGTTAGAAGCGAAGATGTACAAACACGCCCAAGATCTAGAATTTGAACTAGCTGCGCAAATTCGCGATCAAATTGAAGCGCTACGTACAAAATTCATTATTAACAGTTAGACTTTGTGTCTAAACGACGTTTTTAAGATAAAAAAATAGCCAATAGAAATTATCTCTATTGGCTGTAATTCTGTGAATATTGAATTCACTAACAACGTCAGTTGGCTAGGTGACCCTTGCGGGTCGATATTAATAATGCATATCCTATGCCAACTTTAAATCATTAAAAAATGTGACGACATTGCGATAATCGGTCAAAATTGGAATTGCGATTTGCAAAATGCAATCCCTAATGCGATTATTATGAGCAAAATGCAAATAAAACAGTAACGGCTAGGTTATGCAATTAGAATACCCAACTCAAAAAGCAAAATATCTGCTCATGGTTGAGGATACCGCGTCGGTGGCGGCGCTATACCGTTCCTATCTATTGCCTTTGGAAATTGATATCAAGGTAGTTGGGACCGGACGAGAGGCCATCGAAAGTATTGCTCAACGAGAGCCGGATCTGATTCTACTTGATCTGCGTTTACCAGATATGACTGGTATGGATGTATTGCACGCAGTGAAACTCAAGCATCCTGATGTCCCTGTCGTGTTCATGACAGCACACGGTTCGATTGATACTGCTGTGGAAGCAATGCGTCATGGTGCACAAGATTTCCTCATTAAACCCTGCGAAGCGGACCGCTTGCGTGTCACGGTCAATAATGCCATTCGCAAGGCAAGCAAATTAAAAAATGAAACTGATGACCCTGGTAACCAAAATTATCAAGGTTTTATCGGTAGTAGTCAGACTATGCAGGCGGTGTATCGCACGATTGACTCAGCAGCAACCAGTAAGGCGAGTATTTTTATCACTGGTGAAAGTGGTACGGGTAAAGAGGTATGTGCTGAAGCTATTCATGCGGCGAGTAAACGTGGTGATAAACCGTTTATTGCGATTAACTGTGCTGCAATCCCGAAAGATTTGATCGAAAGTGAGCTGTTTGGTCACGTGAAAGGGGCGTTTACTGGCGCAGCAACGGATCGCCAAGGGGCAGCCGAAGCCGCAGATGGTGGCACGTTGTTCTTGGATGAATTGTGTGAAATGGATTTGGATCTACAAACCAAATTATTACGCTTTATCCAAACAGGTACCTTCCAAAAAGTAGGTTCGTCCAAAATGAAGAGCGTCGATGTCCGCTTTGTCTGTGCAACGAACCGTGATCCTTGGAAAGAGGTACAGGAAGGTCGTTTTCGTGAGGACTTGTATTACCGTTTGTACGTCATCCCATTGCATTTGCCACCACTGCGCGAACGTGGTGATGATGTGATTGAAATCGCTTACTCACTGCTGGGCTTTATGTCAAAAGAAGAGGGTAAAGGTTTTGTTCGTCTGCATGCTGAAGTGGTAGAGCGTTTTAAACACTATGGATGGCCAGGTAACGTACGCCAGTTGCAAAACGTGTTGCGTAACGTCGTTGTGCTCAACGAAGGACGTGAAATTACCCTCAATATGTTACCACCGCCATTAAACCGCCCAATTGAACCTCGTGCTGAGGTAGTGACCGAAAGCAATGAGCGTGGTCCGGTGTCAGTGCATGACATTTTCCCTTTGTGGTTAACTGAAAAACAAGCCATCGAAAAAGCCATTGAAGCTTGTGAAGGCAATATTCCTAAAGCAGCTGGGTATTTGGATGTGAGCCCATCTACCATTTATCGTAAGTTGCAAAGTTGGAACGAAAAAGAAAAAGAGAAGGAAAAATAATCGCTTATGGACTTTTTAAATCAAGGTAAAATCGATGGTTTAGCGCAGGAAATTGGTCAAGAGAACGTGCCTGTGTTGTTGGAAATTTTTCTTGGTGAATTGACCAGTTACGAGCAGCAGCTTAGCCAAATTAGTGGAGCTGAACAGTATGAGTATCTCAAAGAGATCAGTCATGCGTTAAAAAGCAGTGCGGCAAGTTTTGGGGCAGATCGACTGTGTGCTAAAGCGGTAGAAATCGATGGAATGGTCAAACTCGGCTTGGAGTTCGAAGTGAATACCGAAGCCGAGCGGATGATGGAACTGTTGAAAGCAACGTTCGCGCGTTATCAGCAACTATTACCTTAACTGGTCTTCAATCGCCTTTTGCAGTTTCATGCGATCGTGGCGCCAAGCGCGATTTGGCGAAGCCAATTCTTGAGTGACACAATTCCAAAGCGTATCCAGTTCTGGGTGCGCTTTCTCTCCCAATACCACATCAATTTTGCGCGCGTGACATGATCGCTCACACCATTCCAGTTTCTGCTGTAGAGACATTCGCCCTGCAGGGCCAAATTCTGGAGAGAGATTTTCGATAAAAATCAGCTTAGCATTTTGATTGGTCGCAATGGCATTGGCTATCTCAGGGAGCAATAGCGGTGGCATTAAGCTGGTAAGAAAACTTCCTGGTCCCAAGATAATTGCATCGGCTTCCAATATCGCTTGAGTTGCCTCTTTTGTCGCTGGTACTTCAGGTTCGAGATCTAAACGGATGAGATCGCCTTCCATTTCGTCGACGTTGGTCTCGCCAGTCACACGCACACCATCACGAGAAAGAGCCGTTAGATCAGACGGATGCTCTGACATTGGCACAATGCGTACGTCGACTTTCAACATATTACGGATCAGGTTGATCGCGTCCAAGGGGCGTACCGATAGGTTATCTAAAGCGGTCAGCATCAGATTCCCCAAATTATGCCCATTGAGCTCACCAGACCCTTTGAAACGGTATTCAAACATCATCGAACTGATCGAGGGTTCGGTAATTAATTGATTAATGCAGTTGCGGGTATCGCCCCATGCGATCCCACCTTGGCAATCACGAATACGTCCTGTTGAACCGCCATTATCTGTGGTGGTGACGATTCCAGTGGCGTTGTCGCCAAAACTTTTCAGTGCCGCTAACACTCGGCCAAGACCATGGCCACCACCAATGGCGACGACTTTGTGACTATGATGTAAGGTCATTGATTCTGCTTGGTTAACGAAGGTGAGCACAATGTAGGTCATTTCTTTAACAAGCGGTATGGCTTTGCCAAAAAAGTGAGGTAGGAGCGATCTTTTTTTTGATTAAGGGGTGGAAAGACATACAATTTTTAAGTATTTTAGCCTCCAGCTGCTGATTGTAGAACAGTTCATGTAATGCAACCAGTTGCCATAACTCCGAGCTTCATCACCTAAGTCTAAACGTGGATACGGTGCTGAAGCCAGTGGCAATAATGCCACGAGGGCACGATGAGAAATGATGGTGCCTCCCGTGTTTGGAAAGGTGTTTCGTGGCGCAACAATTTCAAGATCGATTCGAACGTAAGTTCTATTACTTGCGTTTGTCTGTTACAGATGTCTGTAACTTTAAATGTACTTACTGTCTTCCTGATGGATATCGTCCTTCGGGCCAGCGTAACTCATCCTTTATAACTCTGCCTGAGATCAAGCGTGTCGTGCATGCGTTTGCCGATTGTGGTACGTCTAAAGTCCGTATTACTGGCGGTGAGCCGACGTTGCGCAAAGATTTTACCGACATCATTAATGTCGTGGCGCAGACGCCTGGGATCGAAAAAGTGGCAACCACCACCAATGGCTACCGAATGGAAAAGCTGGTTGGTGAGTGGCGTGACGCAGGTTTAACTCATATTAATGTGAGTTTAGATAGTCTTGACCCACGTATGTTTCATCAAATCACAGGTCAAAACCGTTTTCATCAGGTGATGGCAGGAATTGAACGTGCATTTGAAGTGGGTTACGACCAGGTCAAAGTGAATGTTGTCTTGATGAAAAATCTCAATCATCAAGAGCTGCCTCAATTTCTGCAATGGATAAAACACCGTCCAATCCAATTGCGTTTTATTGAATTGATGCAAACGGGTGAAATGGATGATCTCTTCAACCGACACCATGTTTCTGGTACATCGATTCGTAACACTCTGATTGCGAACGGCTGGATTCTTAAAGCTCGTGGTCGTAATGATGGTCCTGCCCAAGTCTTTGTGCATGCAGATTATCAGGGCGAAATTGGCTTAATCATGCCTTATGAGAAGCACTTTTGTGAGAGCTGTAATCGCCTGCGCATCTCGGCGACTGGCAAGTTACATCTCTGTCTGTTTGGTGAAGAGGGCGTTGAGTTACGTGACCTGATGCAAGCGGATGAACAAGAGCCAGCTTTGATTCAACGTATCCAATCACATTTACAAACTAAGTCTGTTAGCCACTTCTTGCACGACGGGAATACTGGCATGACGCCGCATTTAGCCTCAATTGGTGGTTAAGCGTTATTTACGCTAATCCCAAAGGTCAAAGGGCGAGCAAAGAATTGATGCTTTTGCCAAATGGCACAAGTACCGTGGAATAAATCTGATAATTGAAGGTGAACTTATGGGTCACGCAGCAAGTGAATTTCAACCGGCAAACATCGCCGTTCTAACTGTTTCTGATACTCGTACTGAAGAGAACGATACTTCTGGCCAATACTTTGTTGAGCAGCTAAAAGACGCAGGTCACCATCTTGCAGACAAAAAAATCGTGATCGATGACATTTATCAAATTCGCGCTGTTATTTCACAGTGGATTGCGGATGAAAATGTGCAAGTCGTTTTGATCACTGGCGGGACAGGTTTTACCTCACGTGATAGCACACCTGAAGCAATTAAGCCTTTGTTTGATAAAGAAGTTGAAGGTTTTGGTGAGTTGTTCCGTATGATCTCTTATGAAGAGATTGGAACATCGACTATTCAATCTCGTGCGGTTGCTGGATTTGCTAACCACACGGTGATTTTTGGCATGCCAGGTTCTACCAGCGCTTGCCGCACTGGCTGGACGAAAATTATTAAAGATCAGTTGGATGCGACTCATCGTCCATGTAACTTCATGCCTCACCTGTAATAGGAGCATGAGATGAACCAATTTACTCATATCAACGCCTCTGGTGAAGCCAACATGGTCGACGTGTCTGCGAAAGCTGAAACGGTACGAGAAGCCAGAGCAGAAGCTTTTGTGCGTATGGCTCCAGAAACCTTAAATATGATTGTTTCTGGTCAGCACCACAAAGGTGATGTATTCGCGACTGCGCGTATTGCGGGTATTCAAGCCGCTAAGAAAACTTGGGATCTGATTCCGCTTTGCCATCCGCTGTTGCTGTCTAAAGTTGAAGTGCATTTAGAAGCGATCACGGCTGAAAACAAAGTACGTATTGAGTCCGTATGCAAGCTTGCAGGTAAAACTGGCGTTGAGATGGAAGCGTTAACGGCTGCTTCGGTAGCTGCGCTAACTATCTATGATATGTGTAAAGCGGTGCAAAAAGACATGGTGATCGAACAAGTGCGCTTGTTAGAGAAAACCGGTGGTAAATCAGGTCACTTTAAGGTGGATGCATGATTAAGGTGCTCTTTTTTGCACAAACTCGAGAGCTTGTGGGCTGCGATAGCCTCGAGCTCGACAACCAGTTTGCGACCGTAGATGATTTGCGGGCACATTTGTCATTGCAGCCAGGTAAATGGTCTTTGGCGATGGAGTCAGGTAAGTTGCTCGCAGCGGTGAATCAATCGATTGTCCCGATGACCCATAGCTTGTGTGAAGGGGATGAAGTCGCGTTTTTCCCACCGGTAACCGGAGGTTAATATGGAACTGAAAGTATCGGTCCAAGAGCAGGACTTCTCCTTAGCGGATGAGTATGCAGCATTGGCGCAAGGCACCGACGCAGGCGCAATCGTGACCTTTGTTGGTAAAGTGCGCGATATGAATTTGGGTGACGAAGTGCAAGGGTTACATCTAGAACACTACCCAGGCATGACAGAAAAATCGTTAACCGATATTGCCCATCAAGCGGCGAAGCGTTGGCCACTGCTTCGTGTTTGTATTATCCATCGTGTCGGTGATATGGACCTAGGTGACCAAATTGTAATGGTCGGCGTAACGAGTGCCCACCGTAGCGCTTCCTTTGCTGCTTGCGAATTCATTATGGATTACCTGAAAACTCAGGCTCCATTTTGGAAGAAAGAGCGCACTGCCAATGAAAATCGCTGGATAGAGTCGCGAGAATGCGATCAACAAGCTGCTGAACGTTGGAAATAATCATCTTTAGTTTGCGTGGATGATCTTGATTTATATAGGTTGAGTGAATAACTCAGCCTTTTTATTGGTAAAAACTATCACACTGATTGATGATTCCCATTTAGCAAAACGCTAAAACTGGTCAACACTTACAGTAACCGCAACGGTCGGTTGCTCGCTAAGGAGGCGATTTGCTATGGACTCAATACAAGTAAAAGATTATATGACGTATCAGCCTGTTACGTTTACCCCCGACATGCCGCTGACTGCTGCTTTGACCAAGCTGTTAAAAGCCAATAGACCAGGTGGCCCAGTGATTGATAATCAGGAGCATGTGATTGGCTTCATTTCCGAGCAGGATCTATTGGATAAATTGATGAAGGCCAGTTACTACTGTCAGGACTCTCATGTGGTGGGGGATTGTATGCACCGAGAAGTGCTTACGGTATCGCCTGATATGAGTATCATCGAGCTTGCGGATTTGATGCAAGTGGGTAAGCCTAAAGTGTATCCGGTGGTGGATAACCAAAAACTGGTAGGACTGATTTCACGCACAGAAGTGCTTAAAGCGGTAGAAAAAAATCTGGTGAGCTGTTTTAAACATCCAGTCTAAAGGTGTCGGGGGCGTAAGCCCCTTTCCTTTTTCTAGGGCAGTAAAAAACTGCTTGACCTTAGAGTTAACTCCAAAGTGTATGCTTGGTAATGTAATTGATAAGGAGTCTTATTTATGTGTACCAAACATACTGATTGTTGCTCTACTCGCAGTGCAAAACCTGTTAAATCTCAGGAATCTTGCTGTCATTCCTCTCCTAAAATTCTCTCTATTCGTCCAGCATCGGGCAGTGCGGTGCAAGGTGCATTGGCACTGGATGCTCATTCACCGGAAGGCGGTGGTGGCGATGATGGAGAACCTGCTCGGCGAGAAGGTAAATATCGCTCTAGTTGGCGTGTCGTTGGGATGGATTGTCCTTCATGTGCGCGCAAAATTGAAAACGCAGTTGGGCAGTTGTCTGATATCGTTGTAGCCAAAGTCGTGTTTAGCACTGAAAAACTGGTGGTTGAACATGATGATGAACAGACCAAAAACGCGGTCGAACAGGCGGTAGGTCGCTCGGGTTTTAATATAGTTTCTCTCGACTCACCATCTCCTTCATCGGATGAGATTAAACCTTGGTATCAACAGTCAGATAATCTGCGATTACTTGGCTTAGGTATTGGCATGTTGGCAGCATTTGTTGTCAGCTTCAGTTCAGAATCAGCCGCGCAATGGCTCTATGTGTTGACCTGCCTTGTTGGTCTTTTCCCTATCGCTGTCTCGGCATTCAAATTAGCGAAAGCAGGTACACCTTTCGCCATTGAAACCTTGATGACGGTCGCAGCATGTGGTGCGCTCTATTTAGGCGAGACCGCCGAAGCCGCTATGGTGCTGTGGCTCTTTTTGATCGGTGAACGACTTGAAGGCTTTGCCGCAGAAAAAGCGCGTAGTGGTGTGCAAGCGTTGATGGCACTCTTGCCTGAAAAAGCGATCAAAATTGTCGATGGGCAACGTGTTGAAACGGATATTGCGTCTTTGACGGTGGGCGATATCGTCGAAGTGGCACCTGGTGGGCGTTTGCCTGCCGATGGCAAGCTATTGGATGCGTTAGCCAGTATGGACGAAAGTGCACTCACAGGTGAGTCTATTCCTGTTGAGCATACCCAAGGGGCGTCTTTGTCAGCAGGTTCTGTCGTCATCGATAAAGTGATTCAAATCCAAGTGACTTCGCGCCAAGGGGAAAATGCGATCGATCGTATTTTGCATATGATCGAAGAGGCGGAATCGCGCAAAGCTCCGCTCGAACGTTTCCTCGAAAAATTCAGCCGTTGGTACACGCCTTTGATGATGGTCGTCGCTTTGCTGGTGGTGACGATTCCTCCACTGCTATTTGCTCAGCCATGGGATACATGGGTGTATCGTGGCTTAGCCATGTTGTTGATTGCCTGTCCTTGTGCATTAGTGATTTCCACACCTGCTGCCATTACCTCTGGGCTCGCCATGGCAGCTCGGTTTGGTGTGCTGATTAAAGGTGGTGCGGCATTAGAAAAATTGGCGCATATAGACCAAGTTGCGTTGGACAAAACAGGAACGCTGACCCAAGGTAAACCTCAAGTAACCGATGTGAAAGGTTTTGATGCTTGGAGTGAAGCGCAAGTATTACAGATGGCGGCAGCGGTTGAAGTTGGCGCAAGCCATCCACTTGCCCAAGCGGTTATTCGTAAAGCCAAGCAAGATGGTGTCGCCTTTGAGCCTGCGCTGCAGCGTAGTGCGATTGCTGGTAAAGGCGTGACTGGATTGGTCAATGGTCAGCACATTACTCTGATCGCGCCAAATCATTTCGCCGATGCGCCAGAGCAAGCCCTGGCATCGATCGAACGATTGCAGGGTGAGGGTAAAACAGCCGTGTACGTTACGGTGGATGAGGTGATTATTGGTGTCATTGCCTGGCAAGATACCTTACGCGATGATGCACTAGGTGCCGTTTCCGCGCTAAAAGACCTCGGTGTTGACACTGTGATGTTAACTGGGGATCACCAGCGTAGCGCTGCGGCAATCGCCAGTAAACTAGGAATGAGCTACCAAGCTCAGCTGTTGCCTGAAGATAAAGTCACTTGTATTCGCTCTTTAGCACAGCAGCGCCATGTCGCAATGGTAGGGGATGGCATTAACGATGCACCTGCTATGAAAGAGGCACACATTGGTATTGCGATGGGGAGTGGTTCGGATGTGGCGCTTGAAACTGCCGATGCAGCGATCACCCACAGTCATTTGATTGAGTTGCCGAACATGATTGCGTTATCCCGAGCGACGATGCGTAACATCAAACAAAATGTGACCATTGCTTTGGGGCTTAAAGCCGTCTTTCTCGTCACTAGCCTTCTAGGTATTACGGGGCTTTGGGTTGCCGTATTGGCCGACAGTGGCGCTACGGCGCTCGTGACACTTAATGCGTTACGGTTACTTCGTTATAAACCCAAGCACAGCTGATTTTTAGAATCGCTCTATACTGAAAGGTGCTGCTATCAGCACCTTTTTCTTTGCTGGGCTATGTCACTTGCCCTTATTTATTGTGATTAAAGTCACATATTAATGTAATAGTGAAATTTATTACTGTGAATTTTGTGATAATCGTCGGCTTTAAAATTGGTCTGGTCGGATAAAGTAAGCCCGTACCCGTTATAAATGAGAGAGCTGAACAAGCCGCAATAAGGAGTATCTATGACTCAAGCTGTATTCCATCTTGGTGTAACTCAAGAAGACTTAAAAGGGGCAACGCTGGCCATCATCCCTGGTGATCCTGCGCGTGTTGAAAAGATTGCCAATCTGATGGATAACCCAACATTCCTCGCTAGCCACCGTGAATACACCGTGTTCCGTGCTGAGCTTGAAGGTAAATCTGTCGTGGTTTGTTCGACAGGTATTGGTGGTCCATCAACCTCTATCGCGGTTGAAGAATTGGCGCAACTCGGTGTGCGTACTTTCCTTCGCGTAGGGACAACGGGGGCTATCCAACCCCACGTAAATGTCGGCGATATGATTGTGACCACAGGTTCTGTCCGTCTTGATGGTGCAAGCCTACACTTCGCGCCAATGGAATTCCCAGCGGTTGCCGACTTTGATGTTGCGACAGCAATGAAGGCTGCTGCTCTCGAAAGTGGCGCAACAGTTCACACTGGCGTGACTGCGTCTAGTGATACTTTCTACCCAGGTCAAGAGCGTTACGACACCTTTACTGGTCGTGTTGTACGTCGTTTCCAAGGCTCAATGAAAGAGTGGCAGGAGATGGGTGTACTTAACTTTGAGATGGAATCAGCTACCTTGCTAACCATGTGTGCGAGTTCAGGTCTTAAAGCGGGCTGTGTCGCTGGTGTGATCATTAACCGCACTCAAAAAGAGACTCCAGACCATGAGACACTAAAATTGGCGGAAACTCGTTCCATTAAAGTGGTTGTGGAAACAGCGCGTAAGCTTCTGTAATGTCGGTTTAATCATCTAATCCTGTATTAAACAAGGCCGCTATTTAGCGGCCTTGTTGCTTTTAAAGGTCTCTGTTTACCTCAAGCGATCAGCAGTTTGGGTAATGGTTGGTAAAGAGTTTCCAACAGTTCACTGAGCATATGATCGTAAACATGAGCGATGGTCAGCGACAATGTTGACGAAATGGCATATAACTCTTGAGTGCTCAATGAGATCGTTTGATCTTTTTCCCAATCGCTCAACACCTCTAAAGCATGAGTGCAACCTGGCGAAGCGATCGTTAATGCACTGATGATCGACAACTGGTTAATTTTACGCTGCACAGTGTCAACGTAGTGGGCAAAGCGCCTACGTCCTTCTGCCGAATCGAGATCTTCAATACAAATACGCAGTTGCGTTAATGCATCCATAGCATCAATAATCTGCTGCCAGTTAATGTGGTATTCGTCACTTAGCTCTTCACGTCCCGATTCAACCAGCCATGCCAGCATCACTTCATCCAGTAGAAACATACAGTGGCGAATCGCTTTGCCATGCACAATTTGATTGCGGGCAATTGAGCGTTCTTGCCAGTCACTGGTGAGACTGTCGAGCTTGCGCTGCAAAATACGATACATAGGTTTGTTATCGAAGTGCGCAATACCGATCAGATGCTGTGATTGATTCATCAAGGCTTGTTGCAACTCGTTGAGTTCGAGATGGCGATCTTCGTCAAACATCAACACATGATGGGTCGCGCTACGGTGCTGGCGGCATAGGACAAGCAGTTCACGCAAATCGACGATCAAATCGTATTTACGCTGAGCTGAGGATTCTCGCTGTTTGGCATAGAAAAACATCAGGCCTAAGATGGCCAATGAGATGATCATAGAAAGTAATACAAACATAACCAACTCCTTGTCAGTCATACCCAACTGTCTGTATAACTATGCAGGCATAGTGCCAATCTTTACACCTATAAAAATCAGCAGGTTATTTGTAATCTTTTCTAATTGGTGCACTTAATTAGTGCGTTTGAAGCATAAAGAGGCATAAAAAAGCCCCCATAACCTGAGGCTATGAGGGCTTAGGACATTCGTCACAGATTACATGATGCGCATGCCAGGTTGAGCACCTTCGTGTGGCTCAAGAATCCATAGCTCACTACCACCAGGGCCAGCGGCTAGAATCATACCTTCAGACATACCAAACTTCATTTTACGAGGTTTAAGGTTGGCAACCATCACAGTGTATTTACCTACCAAATCCTCTGGATTGTAAGCTGCTTTAATACCAGAGAAGACTTGACGAATTTCACCGCCAATATCTAATTGGAATTTAAGTAGTTTTTCAGCCTTTGGCACAGCTTCACAAGAGATGATTTTGGCAACGCGAAGGTCCACTTTAGCAAAATCGTCAAATTCGATTTCAGCTGCAATCGGATCTTTTTCCAATTCAGTTTGTGTCACTTTAGGCGCGGCTGCTGCAATGGCTGCTTTCTCGGCTGCTGCTTCTTCTTTTGATGCTTCAATCATCGCTTCGATATTTTTTGGATCGATACGGTTGAACAGCGCTTTGAATGGGCTAACTGCGTGAGCTGTCAGTGGTGTTGCGATGCTATCCCAAGTCAGTTCTTGGTTTAGGAAGGCTTCAGTACGTTCAGCTAGAGCAGGCATAACCGGTTTCAAGTAAGTCATCAGCACGCGGAACAAGTTAATGCCTACAGTACAGATGTCTTGCAGATCTTGATCACGACCTTCTTCTTTCGCCACAACCCAAGGTGCTTTCTCATCAACATATTGGTTTGCTTTGTCAGCGAGTGCAGTGATTTCACGAATTGCACGACCGAATTCACGAGTTTCAAATAGCTCAGCAATACGTTCAGCTGCATCAGCAAACTCTTTGTATAGCGCTGGCTCTGCAAATTGCGCAGAGAGTTGACCATCAAAACGCTTAGTGATGAAACCAGCATTACGTGAAGCTAGGTTCACAATCTTGTTGACGACATCTGCGTTAACGCGTTGTGAGAAATCTTCTAGGTTAAGATCAAGGTCATCAATGCGGCTGTTCAGTTTTGCAGCGTAGTAGTAACGAAGACATTCAGGGTCTAAGTGTTTCAGGTACGTACTTGCTTTAACAAAAGTGCCTTTTGATTTAGACATTTTCGCACCGTTGACGGTGACGTAGCCGTGGACGAAAACGTTGTTTGGTTTACGGTAACCTGCACCGTCTAGCATCGCTGGCCAGAATAGGCTGTGGAAGTAAACAATGTCTTTACCGATGAAGTGATAAAGCTCAGCTGAGCTGTCTTTATTCCAGTATTCAGCGAAGTCTAGGTCGTCACGTTTGTTACATAGGTTTTTGAATGAACCCATGTAGCCGATAGGTGCGTCTAGCCAAACGTAGAAGAATTTGCCGGTTTCACCAGGGATCTCAAAGCCAAAGTATGGCGCATCACGTGAGATATCCCACTGTTGTAGACCTGATTCGAACCACTCTTGCATTTTGTTCGCAGTTTCGGATTGTAGCGAACCAGAGCGAGTCCACTCTTTCAACATGCTTTCGAACTGAGGCAGGTCGAAGAAGAAGTGTTCTGAATCTTTCAATACTGGAGTAGCACCAGACACCGCTGAACGAGGGTTAATCAGTTCTGTTGGGCTGTAGGTTTCACCACAAACATCACAGTTGTCGCCGTATTGGTCTTCTGCCTTACATTTAGGGCAAGTGCCTTTTACAAAACGGTCTGGCAAGAACATCTCTTTCTCTGGATCATAGAGTTGAGAGATAGTGCGGCTAGAAATAAAACCGTTTTTCTTCAGTTCAAGATAGATGTGTGAAGCCAGCTCACGGTTTTCATCACTGTGAGTGCTGTGGTAGTTATCAAAACTGATATCAAAGCCAGCAAAGTCTTTCTGGTGTTCTTCACTAACGCTGGTAATCATCTCTTCAGGAGTCATACCCATCTGTTGCGCTTTAAGCATGATTGGCGTGCCGTGAGCATCGTCAGCACAGATGAAGTTAATAGTGTTGCCACGTAGTCGTTGGTAACGTACCCAAATATCCGCTTGGATATGCTCAAGCATATGACCCAGGTGGATAGAACCGTTAGCGTACGGAAGGGCACAAGTTACCAAAATTTTTCTTGGTTCAGTTGCCATACTTAATTATTCGCTTTCTTGATAGGTATAAAAAGATTGGTCGTTAATACTACCTTATGATGCCAGTAACTCCAAGGCGCAGGAGTGTTGAATGTCTAACTTTTTCAGGCTTCTTTCTATGCACATTGAGTGATAGCATACGAGCAAAAAGGAGGACCTATGCATTCGTTGACGTCCAAACAAGATTTATGCGCCTGGCTAAATCAATTTTCCCATTCCCATCTGATTGCAGATTGGGCAAATCAACCTCATTTAGTGACCGAATCTGGCCCTAAGGCTTATCAGATTACTTTCCCTTTTGCCGCTCATGGTCTGATCAAAGAGTTGGATGCATGGATTCAAAACCAGCTGCAAAAAGGAGAGGTATCGAGATTTGACTATACCATCTCGGTAAAAACCAAAACCTTAGCAACGCCGGTGGCTAAAACCATTGCCGGGGTGAAAAACATCATTGCTGTCACGTCGGCGAAAGGTGGTGTTGGTAAATCGACCACCGCAGTCAACTTGGCTCTGGCCCTTGCTCACTCTGGTGCCAAAGTAGGGTTATTGGATGCCGATGTTTATGGTCCATCAGTGCCCTTAATGCTCGGTACCGAAGGTCAAAAACCGCTGGTGGCGGATGATCGTTGGATGAAGCCTGTTGAAGCGCACGGTTTATACACCAATTCTATTGGCTATTTGGTTGATAAAGCGGAAGCGGCGATTTGGCGTGGCCCAATGGCATCGAAAGCGCTAGAGCAGCTTTTAAATGAAACCCAATGGCCCGATTTGGATTATTTGGTGATTGATATGCCACCGGGTACGGGGGATATTCAGTTAACGCTCGCCCAACAAATTCCGGTGACTGGGGCTGTGATTGTGACTACGCCTCAAGACTTAGCGTTAGCGGATGCGCGTAAAGGGGCGGCGATGTTTGAAAAAGTCGACGTACCCGTGGTCGGATTGATTGAGAACATGAGCTATCACATCTGTAGTCACTGTGGCACAAAAGAACATATTTTTGGCAACGGTGGGGCGGTGCTGTTAGCCGGTGAATATGGTTTAGCTCTTCTGGCACAAATTCCGCTGCATATTGCGATGCGTGAAGATATTGATGCGGGTATTCCAACGGTCGCTCGTCGCCCGGAAAGTGAGCATGCGGGTTATTATTTAGACTTGGCAGAACGAATCAGCTCGATTCTTTTTTGGCAAGGAACGGTAAAACCGGACGCGATTGGTATAACCTTAGTCTAGTTGTGATGCAGATCTAACTTTGAGCAGAGTGAATGTAATCGTTTACTCTGCTTTTTGTTTAATCAATTGGGCGAAAAGCACTGTATTTTGGCCATTCGAAACTGGTATCTGACTAGCGATCTCCCTATAATCAGGCGGTTTATCTTAATTCCTCACATTTACACGTATCGGGTACACATACATGTCTGATAATAATCAATGCGTCATCATCGGTATCGCTGGCGCTTCTGCTTCTGGTAAGAGCCTTATCGCAAGTACTATTTATAACGAGCTACGCGCGAAAGTGGGCGATCATCAAATTGGGGTGATCACAGAAGATTGCTATTACAAAGACCAAAGCCATCTGAGTATGGAAGAACGTGTAAAAACGAATTACGACCATCCAAGTGCATTGGATCACGATCTGCTTTGTGAACATTTAGAACAATTACTTCGCGGTGAAGAAGTTCATGTTCCAGAGTACAGCTACACTGAGCACACTCGTACTAAAAACACGACTTTGCTAACACCAAAGAAAGTGATCATTCTTGAAGGGATCTTGCTGCTAACCGATCCACGTCTACGCAGTTTGATGCAAGCCAGTGTGTTTATGGATACGCCATTAGACATCTGTTTGCTGCGTCGTGTGAAACGCGATGTTGAAGAACGTGGTCGTACTATGGATTCGGTACTGACTCAGTATCAAAAAACAGTTCGTCCTATGTTCCTGCAATTTATCGAACCGTCTAAACAGCATGCGGACATCATCGTTCCTCGTGGTGGTAAAAACCGTATTGCGATCGATGTGTTAAAAGCGCACATCTCTAAATTGCTAAAATCATAAAATTTACGCATTAATAGCAATTTAGCGTTATATTTCTTTTAAGATGAATGGCACTTTGAGTGCCATTTTCTTTTTCTGTAGCTAACAAGGAAGAACCGATGAAAAAACTGTCCCTGATTGTGTTGACTGTCTTTATTCTGGTTTGTGGTAGCGCTTTAGCGCTGGTGGTGTTGGTCAACCCGAATCAATTTAAACCCTTGTTAGTTAATCAGGTTAAGGCTAAGACTGGCCTAGATCTTAAGATCGACGGCAATATTCGCTGGCAGTTTTTCCCTGCGATCGGTTTTGAATTGGGCAAAACTGAGCTGAAGAATCCTAGCGGTTTTAGCTCGGTGAATTTGTTTAAAGTAGACCAAGTGGAAATTGATATTTCTCTGTTTGGCTTAATGGAGCATCAATTACAAATCGGTAAAGTGCGCCTAGAAGGTGCTGAAGTCCATCTTGAAACCCTCAAAAACGGCACCTCTAACCTCGATGCTTTAACGTTAAAGACATCCGCTGAGCAAGCCGATAAAAAAGCCGCTCCTGCCGAGAATACCAAAACAAGCAGCGATAGCCAGAAGAGTACGGTAACTGTTTCCGCGGCCAATTCCTCTGAGAAAAAAGTGCCTTGGCAAGTCTCACTCGAGGGGATTGAAGTCGTTAATGCCTTGTTCGATATTCAAAATCAGCAAACCCAGTCCTACACCAAGTTGCACGATGTGCAGTTGAACCTAACGGAGTTTGCTGTCGGAACTTGGTCGAATTTGCGTTTCGGTGCCAAAGGGCAACACAATCAGCAACAGTTCGCACTTTCAGGAACAACCCAGATTCGCTTAGCTGAAGACCCCTTGATGACGGCGCTCAAAGAGACTGAGATCACGGCCAGCTATGATGACCAACAAATGGCGTTGAAAGAGCTTAAGTTGTCCTTACCCAAATTTGCGATCGGACAAGCCAGCGAGCTCAATTATCAACTCTCAGGAGCTAAACAAGATTTAACTTTTTCCACGCAAGGAAAAGCGTCATTGATGGTCAATAAAGCGTTGACCAAAGTGAGCGTGGATCAACTGACGTTGGATGCTACGGTTACTGGTGACTCTCTGCCGCAAACGCCGTTAAATGTATCCTTACAGGCTAAACTGGCTTATGACTCAGCCGCTGGGAAAGCTCAGCTGTGGCTGGATAGTCTCAAAGCCAACGATTTACAGTGGAAGGGGCAAGCCAGTGTTGAGTTGTTGCAACAACCCAAAATACGCTTTGCTTTAACCAGTCCTAAGTTCGATGTGGACGCTTTTCTTGGTGTAAAAGCGGCGAAGGGTGATGAATCATCTTCAACTCAATCGGGAACTGAGAAACAGAAACCTGCAACCAATGACGCTGTAGAAGCCGATACACCAGAACCGAACCTAGCAGCGTTAAATAATCTAGATGTGGCTGGCACCGTGAAAATCGGTGCGCTTAAAGTGCAAAATATGCAGTTGCAAAACGTTGATGTGGATATGAAGGTATTGCAAGGTCAGGTCAAACTTAACCATCTCAATGCTGATCTGTACCAAGGGAAAATGACACTGCAAGCCTTACTGGATGCCCATCAAGCGCCGGCACATTACACAGCGAAAGGGGCGATGACCAATGTCAAAGTTCTGCCGTTACTCCACGATGTGGCTGAAAAAGATCTGCTCGAAGGAACAGGTAATATCACCTTTGATATTGCTGGCAGTGGTTTAACGCCCAAAGCGATTAAGCAAAACCTAACCGGAACGATGGCGATCAATTTTGCTGATGGAGCGATTAATGGGATCAATATTCCTCATTTGATTCGCACCACTTATGCCCGCATCAAAGGCGAAAAAGTAACGGAAGAGAATACGAAGAAAACCGATTTCAGCGCGTTAACTGCCACACTCAAATTTGATCAAGGCAATATGTCGACACAGGACCTACAAATGCAATCGCCATTACTGCGTATCGCTGGTCAGGGGGATGCCAACTACATTAAACAGACCATGGATATGCTGTTTAGAACCTCTATCGTTGGTTCACTTGAAGGTCAAGGTGGTAAATCGATTGATGATTTACGCGATGTGACCATACCGCTGCAAATTCACGGTGCTTGGGCACAGCCTAAGTTTCGTTTGAAAATGGATGATGTGATGAAGAAAAAGGCGGAAAAAGAGCTCGATCGTGGCTTAAAGAAACTCGACGATAAAATCAAAGATGAGAAAACCAAGAAGGCGGTCAACAGTTTATTGAAAGGCTTGTTTAACTAAGTGTGATGTCATTTTCCACATCCAATTGAGTACCCTAAAAAGGTCAGTGAAGTCATTCACTGACCTTTTTAACAAGAGAGTTGAGAAAAATTTACCAATCAATCCCTTGAAGCGCTTTAATACCAGATTCAAACGCATGTTTGATGTTTTTTACTTCAGAGACAGTGTCAGCAATCTCAATTAACTCGCGGTGCGCTGCTCGGCCAGTAATGATCACCGACTGCATGTGCGGACGGTTTTGTAGTGCAGTGATCACTTCTTCTAGCTCAATGTAGCCGTAGTTAACCATATAAGTTAACTCATCAAACAGCAGTACATCGATGGTGTCGTCTTGCAACAGACGTTTGCACTCTTGCCACACGGCTTGCGCTGCGGCGGTGTCGGTCTCTTTATTCTGCGTCTCCCAAGTAAACCCTGTCGCCATGACGTGGAATTCAACCCCGAGCTTTTCTAAAACATTGCGCTCGCCATTGTTCCAAGTGCCCTTAATAAACTGCGCCACAGCGCAACGCTTCTCATGACCAATCGCGCGAGTAATCATGCCAAAGCCCGAAGTGGATTTACCTTTGCCATTACCGGTAATGACTAAAAGTAGTCCTTTCACTTCTTGTGCAGAGGCGATTTTGGCATCGACTTTCTCTTTTACTTTTTGTTGGCGAGCCTTGTGACGCTCTTGCTTAATGCTGTCCTCAGACATGACTATTCCTTTCTTGTTCTGTTTTTTGCATCATAACCTAATATTATCCGAGCAAACACTGGCAAAAATCAGGGAGATGACTTGATAGCACTTCGTGGTATTGCATCATGACAGTGTATGACTATGGAGTGGAAAGAGGAGATAAGTATGGCAGGGAAAACGAAGGCAATTTTGATTGTGTGCATGGGCAATATTTGCCGCTCGCCAACGGCTGAAGCGGTATTTCGCGCTAAAGCCCAGCAGCTAGGTATCTCTGTTCGTATCGATTCGGCTGGCACCATTGCCTATCACCAAGGAGAAGCGCCTGACCAGAGAGCACGTCGTGAAGGTGAGCGTCGAGGGTACTCGTTTCACGGCATTCACGCTCGGCAAGTGGTTGCGGATGACTTTGTTGATTTCGATTGGATTTTAGCTGCCGATAAAGAGAACTTGGACTATTTAATTGACCATTGTCCAAAAGCTTATCAGCATAAGCTCTCTTTGTTGCTGACTAAGGCTGGTATGGAGCAGGAAGAGATCCCTGACCCTTACTATGGGGGTGATGAAGGGTTTGAGCACGTACTGGATTTGCTAGAAGAGGCCGCAGAGCGAATATTCGCCACATTATAATCATCAGACTTTAACTGCAGCATATAAAAAGAAACCTGCTGCTGCAGGTTTCTCTCACGTGATACTGGAAAATAGTGATTTAGCGACTTAGCGACTTAGCGGATTGGTGATAATAGGTCAGGGTTAATCACGAGATTACGCACGCCGTGGGCGTGATCTTCTTTGAATACGTTGCTTTTACACCATTGGCCTACGGTTTCAATATTCACTTTAGATACGTTCGGGCGCACGCTCCAAGTCACTTGGAATGGTGACCCTTTTTCGTTGTAACTCGGCCCAGTGGTAGAGCCAGAGTAGAGCACTGGAGTACCAGTATGGGATGGAATATTCAGAGCTTGCTCGCGGCCTTTTTTCTTACCAGTTGCCATTAAGTAATTAAAATCAAGCGCATATGGGTCGTTCACTAACACAAATACCTGAGCTTCAACGCGCAGTTGTGGGTTGTTGATACTCTCGCTTAAACATGCCCCTAAGGTTGGCCCAGGACCCACGTTGGCGGATGAGTGCACATAGTGAACTTCAATGGTGTCACCAGGTTGCAAAGCCCCATGTTCACTCGGACAAATTTCATGTTCGGTGGGGTGCTTTTCATCGGAAGAGAGTTTGCCGTCATAAACGAAGCCACTCATGTATCCGTGACCATCACCGTTCCCTGCGTAAGTCGTAAATTGTCCGCCTTTGTGTTCAGCATTTTTGTGAAAATGGATATTACACAGGTTGAGGTCTTGGTATTCAGGTGCCATACCAAACACAATGGTATTACTGCCTTGAGTATTATCGATATCACGCGGAGATTGAGGACCAAACCCTTTGTTCTTGGTGTTTTCTGCTAGTTGGGTGCGTTGCTCCGCGATAACACTGTCTGCGACTGCTTCAGTGGTTGCGCCGTGGCTCGACTCGCTGGCTACGCCATGGAGGGAGATTGCAGAGGTTAAAGTGCCTAATAGCGCTAAGGTAAAGGTGTTTTTCATTACAAACTCCCAGAATCAATGCCTGCAAATAAGTGCAAATATCACAAGCTCCTTTGAGCGGACTATCGCAGTGTGGAGCACTTGGGGACGATAGCGTTCCGCTCGCTGGAGAAACTGCAGTAAATCTAGTTAGTGAACTCAGATTTTGGCAATGTAAGGAGTGTGGATTAGTTGAGATTTATTCTATAGAGGTATGCGTAGATGACGATTTTGCAATTCGCATCACTGTTCAAGTGGATTGATTGCATAGCATTGCTTGAAATTCGCTGAATTGAGGGAATAAAAAAGGCCGCTAAGCGACCTTTTTTATGCAGCAAACACTTAGAAAGTACGGCTGTATTGCAAACCCATCAGGATAGCGTCTGCGCGAGTCTTACCCGTTACATTAGTTGTAACGTAATTGGTCGGTGAGCTTGATGATGGCAGTGTAAGCGACTCTGATACGTCGGTATCTTTACCCATCAAGTAGGTAAAACCAAAATCAATGTTGGATTTTTCATTGATTTGGTAAGTTACACCAGTCGAGAACCATTGACGATCTGAATCTGGAACAGAAATAGAGGTCACAGAATCTTGTGCGCTAGTGTCATACATGTAACCGGCACGTAGTGTCCAAGTTTTATTCAGATAGAAGGTTCCGCCAATAGCATAGTGCCAGCCATCTTTCCATTGGTAGTTTTTAGCGTAGGAAGTACTGCTTGCTGCCAGCTGGCTTTCACTAGAATCTAGGTTATCAAAATCAATTTGATCAAATGAACTCCAGCCGATCCATTGAACGCTGTAGTGCACGGCAAAACGCGTATCTTTGATACGGTGGTAGCCAGAGAATTCAGCGATATCAGGCAGCGGCAAGGTGATCT
The DNA here is from genome assembly GCF_024347055.1 of Vibrio porteresiae DSM 19223. NCBI lineage: Bacteria > Pseudomonadati > Pseudomonadota > Gammaproteobacteria > Vibrionales > Vibrionaceae > Vibrio > Vibrio porteresiae. The sequence goes on along the minus strand of NZ_AP024895.1, from coordinate 2,599,259 downwards.
CTTGACCATTGTCGTCTTTTGCTTTGAATTCTGGACTGTGGTGATACGCCAAACCAAAACGGTTGTTTTCGTTTACTTCGTATACAGTACCAACGTTATAGCCGACAGCCCAACCATCAGCTTTGTCAACGTCAATTAAGTTGCTGCTGGATGATGGAACGGCGCGTTTCATCGTACCTTGACCATAGACTACGTCTAGTCCAGCACCAAAGCTCCACGCCTCGTTTAGACGATAAGACCCAGCCAAACCAAAGTTAAAACTTTTAACGTCGGTTAGGCCGCCATATTCCGCGGCAGAATAGCTATCGGAAAAAGAGGTTTTTGTACCGAAGTTTGTGTATGCATCAACACCCCAAGCGAATTTGTCGTTCACTGGAACAATTAGATGTAAGTTTGGTGCGATAGATGTGCTGCCAGCATCAGAATAGTCTGCATCTGATTCACTGATCTTTGTACCTAAACCTGTAATGCTACGTGAATAGGTTGCATCTTTGACTTTGATATCAGTCGTAATGGTTTCAAAACCTAAAGAGAGAGAGGTTTTGTCAAATAGTGCCATAGTGGCAGGGTTGCGAGCCATTGCAGCAGCATTGTCAGCTATTACGGCATCGCCAGCAAAAGCACGGCCAAGGCCCGTCGCAGACTGTGCGTTGAGTTGGAAACCCGCAGCAGCTGCTTGCTGTGTCGCGAGACCAACGGTCAATGCAACCAGTGTCTTTTTAAACAGACGCGTCTTCTTCATGTGTTTTTCCTATGGTTTTACGCCTCTTTTGGGCGTTAACTTGAGCAATTACTCAGTGGGTCGCTGATACTAGACGTTAGTATCCCTTTTGGCAATGCGACTAATGGGTAAAAAAACGATAAAATTGTGGAAATGATGGCGAATTGGCGTAAATGCGTCGAAAAAATCGTTTATATAGAGTAAATACTCTATCAACGTTAGGCGGTTAATGTGTGAGCGGAAATAATGTTATCGTTTACATTTTGCGGGTTATGCAGTAGTTAAAATGCATTATCTATGCACTTGAGTCACTCTTTTACTTTAAATGGTTAAAAGTGAAGTTTGGGTTGGTTTTAAATGACAAACCTTATTTGAGATGACGATGAAATTCCCTAGTTTTTAAAAGAAGAAAATAGCGAAACTTGACGTAATAAATCGTTAAGAAATGGTGTTTCACCCTTGTAAAGCACAATCTGCACAGAGATTGTTTTGAATCAATTTTAAATTTCATACCTCGAATAAATCACACTAAAATTGATCTAATTCAAATTTTGTTGTTCTGAAGCCGTTATAGTAACACTTGTCATCTAGTTAGTCCTTGTGACTAGCGTGTTGAGCAAGATGACACTTCCTTTTGAAGGCTGACTTTACTTTCTCCTAATCAGGAAACTGATTACTTTTCAATTGGCGTAAGTTAATTGCTTTATAAATTCCAACCACACAACGATTTGTGTGGTTTTTTTTTTGCCAGCAAGTTGGTGAGTTCCGCACGATCATTGAATAGTACCTATTCATACCAATTCCTATTTTTATTTAACCATATTACGCACAGAAATATTTTTCTAAGCCGACCATGCTTTATCAATATATAAATTATATTTTGTGTGGATCAATAACGGATTTACACATGTCAAAGTTAGCGTAAATAGCCAATTGAAGGGAAGGCTATAACCAATACCAATTTAAATGGTGTTGCTACTCACGTTTATTTTTACCCCAATTTGCGAAATGTAACATTCTGATTACACTTGAAGTTATTCAGGTCGGACCTTCATGTTAAGGACTTATCATGACTCATCAAGGGAATTGTGTGAAGACGCGTTCTGGAGAGCGTGTCGCCTTTGTTGCTGGGCTGCGTACACCTTTCGCTCGCCAAGGTACGGAGCTAAAAGCGCTTCCTGCTGTTGAACTCGGTAAAATGGTGGTGCGAGAATTATTGTTACGTGCCAACGTTGACCCCAAGTGGATAGACCAAGTGGTGTTTGGTCAAGTCATTCAAATGCCAGAAGCGCCTAATATTGCCCGTGAAATAGTTTTAGGTACGGGGATGGCGGTGACGACAGATGCTTACAGTGTCTCCCGTGCTTGTGCGACCAGTTTCCAAGCGGTCGCCTCTGTGGCAGAAAGCATTATGGCGGGCTCGATTCAAGCCGGGATTGCAGGTGGGGCTGATTCCAGCTCCGTATTGCCTATTGGAGTGTCAAAGCCTCTCGCGGCAGCATTGCTCGCCATGTCCAAAAAGCGAACTTGGGGCGATAAACTCTCTTTGCTGCGTCATTTGCATTTACGCGATCTTTTGCCAGTTCCACTGCCTATCGCCGATTACTCGACCGGACTTTCGATGGGACAAATTGCTGAGCAGATGGCGAAAACCCACAATATTGCACGTCAAGACCAAGATGAATTCGCCTTTCGCTCCCATCAGTTAGCTCAACAAGCATGGAGTAGCGGTGATTTGAGCCAGCAGGTGATGGTCGCTTTCCCAGAACCCTATGCCCATTGGCTTGAGCAAGATAATACGTTACGGCCAGAGAATACCCTCGATGATTACGCTATGTTGAAGCCGGTATTTGATCGTCGCTATGGGTCTGTGACGGCGGGAAATAGCTCACCTTTGACGGATGGTGGTTCGGCGGTATTACTGATGAAAGAAGGTCGAGCCAAAGAGCTTGGTTTGCCAGTGTTAGGCTATTTGCGTTCTTATGCCTTTGCCGGAATTGAAGTGCTGCAAGATATGCTGATGGGGCCTGCTTACGCTACGCCGATCGCGTTGGATCGCGCAGGCGTTACCTTAAAAGATCTGACCTTAATTGATATGCATGAAGCCTTTGCCTCACAGGTGCTTGCTAATGTACGAGCGCTAGGCAGCGATGCATTTTCTGCCGCCCATCTTGGCCGCAGTGCTCAAGTTGGTGAGGTGGATTGGGAACGCTTTAATGTCCAGGGTGGGTCGATTGCTTATGGTCACCCTTTTGCGGCGACAGGCACGAGAATGATTACTCAAACCTTATATGAATTACGTAAACGCGGTGGCGGGTTAGGGCTAACCACGGCGTGTGCTGCTGGGGGTTTAGGCGTTGCAATGGTGTTGGAGGCTGAGCTATGAACGAGCAAACCGGACTGCAATTTTCCATTGATAACCACTCTATTGCGTGGTTGTGTATCGATGTGCCTGACGAGAAAATGAATACGCTGAAGCGCGAATCGATAGAACATTTTGAGGAGATCCTAACCGATCTCGAAACTCAGCAAAATCGTGTCAAAGGGTTGATCATCTATTCGGGCAAGGCCGACAACTTCATTGCCGGTGCTGATGTCAATATGATTCACTCCTGCGCTAGCGCCAGTGAAGCGCAAGAGATTGCTTCACGTGGACAGAGATTATTTGCGCGAATTCAAGCATTGCCTTTCCCTTCGGTCGCCGCCATTCATGGTCCTTGTCTTGGTGGCGGACTAGAGTTGGCTTTGGCCTGTGATTATCGTGTTTGCTCTGATGATTCCATCACGGTGTTAGGGTTGCCTGAAGTGAAATTGGGGCTGCTGCCTGGGTCTGGTGGTACACAGCGCTTGCCAAGACTTATTGGCTTGTTGCCATCGCTGGATATGATGTTGACTGGCAAAACTGTAGCGGCAAAAAAAGCCGTTAAGTTGGGTTTAGCCGATGTGATGGTCGCTAATAGCGTATTGTTGGACGTTGCTCAGCTTTGGCTGGAGCATAAAAGGGTGTCCCAAACTCTGCCTTGGTTTGAACGTCTTTTGGCGCGATCTCAATGGATAAGACAATGGGTGTTGGATAAAGCCCAAGCCCAAGCGTTCAAGAAAGGACGTGGTAACTATCCCGCGATTGATGCCATCTTGGATGTCATTGGTCAGGGCAGTAAAGCGGGTTTTGAGAAAGGACTAGAGCTAGAAGCGCTTAAATTTGGTGAGTTGGTGATGACCAAGCAATCCAAAGCGCTGCGTAAGCTCTTCTTTGCGACCACTCAGCTGAAAAAAGAGCAGCAAGGAGCGGAAGCTGCTAGAGAGTTGACTCATGCGTTGGTGCTAGGCGGTGGGTTTATGGGGGCGGGCATCAGTTACGTCAGCGTTGCTAAAGCTGGAATGAATGTACGCATCAAAGATGTGGCAAATCAGGGCATTGCTTCTGCGTTACGCTACAGTTATGAAAGATTAGCCCAGCAGCAACAGCGCGGGAAGATCACCTCTTATCAGATGCGAAATGTCATGTCGCGTCTTTCGGGGAGTACCGAATTTAATACTCTGGATCGTTGTCAGTTAGTAATTGAAGCAGTATTTGAAGATATCGAACTGAAGCAGCAGATGGTGCAAGAGATTGAAACCCGCTCAACTCACAATGAGCAATTAGTGTTTGCCTCTAATACCTCCTCGATCCCCATTCACGCGATTGCAGCAAACGCTGCACATCCTGAACGAATTATTGGTCTGCATTACTTTAGTCCAGTGGATAAAATGCCATTGGTTGAAGTGATTCCACACGCGAAAACTTCACCCGAAGCGATTCAACTGGCGGTGAGTTTTGCTAGACGCCAAGGTAAAACGCCAATAGTGGTGAAAGACAGTGCGGGATTCTACGTTAACCGCATTTTGGCACCTTACATGAATGAAGCGGCGCAATTAATGATGGATGGTGAACCCATCGACGAGATTGATTCTGCGTTGGTGAACTTCGGTTTTCCTGTCGGGCCAATTACTTTGTTAGATGAGGTTGGGATTGATATTGGCGCAAAAGTGATTCCAAACTTAGTCGACAATCTCGGTCCTCGTTTTTCCGGTCCCGATATTTTTGAGCCTTTGTTAGCTAGTGGTCGGTTAGGGCGCAAAGTGGGGAAAGGGTTTTATGTTTATCGGCAAGGTGAACGAAAAGAGGTTGATCGTAAGGTTTATCGAATGTTTGGGTTATCAACGGAAACCCATTTAACGCCCAAAACGATTTCGCTGCGCTGCGTGTTACCTATGCTCAATGAAGCAGTGCGCTGTTTAGACGAACAGGTGATCGCTTCTGCACGCGATGGTGACGTTGGTGCTATCTTTGGGATCGGTTTCCCGCCGTTTTTAGGGGGGCCTTTCTCCTATATGGACCAGCTTGGGTTACCCAAAGTTATTGACTTGATGAACCGATATTGTGAGTTGTATGGGCCTCGTTTTGCACCGTGCAGCGGATTACTCGATAGAGCGGGTAAAGGAGAGCACTTTTATTAGCTTATGCTTTAGCGGTATAAAAACGGCGGTTTAAATCGGAATTAGAATGTAAAAGGCGAGTGTATCACTCGCTTTTTTTGTTATGAAATTGCTAAGCTATGTCACTATTATCAATAAGTGGTATAAAACTGGCTGAATAAACAGCAGTTGGTATTGTAACTCGATGTTAGGAATGGTTATGGACGCTCTTGAATTACTGTTAAATCGCCGCTCAATGGCAAAACTGGAGGCCCCTGCTCCAGAAGGTAAAGCTCTCGAAAATATTATTCGTGCCGGTCTGAGGGCTCCTGACCACGGTAATTTAACTCCGTGGCGCTTTGTGATTGCTCAAGGGAGTGGGTTACAAAAACTCTCTGCTATTTTGGTTAAAGCGGCCGTTGCGGATAACAGTGATGAAGCGGTGATCACGAAAGTGAAAAATGCACCGTTTCGCGCCCCAATGGTGATAACCGTTATTGCTAAAGTGACACCACACGTGAAAGTGCCAGCGATTGAACAACACTTGTCAGCTGGCTGTGCGGTTCAAGCAATGCAGATGGCAGCAGTTGCCCAGGGCTTCCAAGGTATTTGGCGTTCTGGTAACTGGATGTTCCACCCAGAAGTGCGTTCAGCCTTTGGTGTGGAAGGAGAAGATGAGATTGTCGGCTTCCTCTATTTGGGCACGCCAATGGGAACTGAAATGCCAGCACCGGCTCGTTCCTTAGGGGATTTTGTCGAATATTTGTAATGTAAGAAGGGCCATTAGGCCCTTCTTCGTTGTTGCATACTGATGATGATCAGTGGATGTGGTAGCCAATCACAAAGTCGATAAACAGACGCACTTTTTCTGGTAAGTGGTCTTTGTGGTTGTAAAGCATATAGATATCACGAGGGTTGGCCGACCAGTCGCTCAGTACGCGCACCAACGCGCCGGACTGAATGTACTGTTCTAACATGACATCTGGCATCAAGGTAATACCTAATCCTTGAGAGCAGGCGTGACGTACTACATCAATCGTGTTGGCTTGGAAACGTGCTTTATCCAAGTTAACGACAGTTTCACCTTTGCTATCGGTGAGCTGCCATTTAATCAATGGGTACCCTTTCAGCAGAGAGTGTTGTGTGAGATCTTCTGCATGAGTAGGGGTTGGGTTTCTCGCTAAGTAGTCAGGACTTGCGACCAAAATGTCCTTAACTTCGCTGATTTTACGGGCAATTAGACTTGAGTCTCGCTGTGGACCAACGCGGAAGATGACATCCCATTCAGTTGGGTCAAGTTGGTCCGCGTGATTGCTGGTGGTAAGTTCAATGTTGATTTCTGGGAAAGCACGCATGAAATCAATAAACATTGGCATCATCAAACGGCGAGTAAGGTTTGACGGAGCAGAAATTTTAATTTTCCCTGAGGCACCACGGCATTCATCGGTGATCTCTTCAGCCATAGAAGCAAGGCGCTCTAGCAGAGGAGAACATTCACCAAAGAAACGCTCACCGGCTTCAGTAAGAGACAGCTTACGAGCATGGCGATTCAATAGTCTTAGATTCAACGAATCTTCAAGCGCTTGAATGCGTCGGGTAATGGTGGCTACAGGGATCATAGTTTTGCGTGAAGTAGCGGTGTAGCTGCCATTTTCGACAACCAGTCGAAAGAGGTTTAGGTCATCTAATTTCATAGTTCCTGACACATTATTTTACAAGAAGGAGTAATTTATACGCATATAGGACATCAAAGTTTGAGACATATCAACGACTAGTATGATATGCCATATTCCGTACGTATAGTTTGCAACTATACGGAAATCCGGAATATTTGTATAAATGTTATTTCAAGACTACCTTAATAGGTAACGTATGAAACTATCCTATAACAATAAAAAATTTTGTGAACAGGAAGAGCATAGTGAGGTTGAAGCTATGTATAAAGAAATTCGGATTGATGATGAAGCGAATGCGCTTGTGTCTGAAGCTGTTCAACCTAAGGTCATCATGGTCGTTGATGATGATCCGATCTTTCGCCGTATCACTCGTGGATATTTAGTCGCTCAAGGCTATATCGTTATTGAAGCCGAAGATGGTTTGGATGGGCTGCGCAAACTGAAAGAAACGCCCCCAGACCTTGTTCTTTGTGACTTATCCATGCCAGTGTTAAACGGGATTGAGTTTGTTGAAGAGGTGAGCATTGCTTATCCATCACTTCCTTTAATTGTGGTTTCTGCTACGGAAGATATGTCCGATGTAGCGAAAGCATTGAAATTTGGTATTAAGGACTTTTTGCCCAAGCCGATCAGTAATCATCAACATTTAGCCTGTGCCATTGAGAGCACGCTGGAAGATACTCAGAATACTCTGTCGGATCAGCGTGATTTTTCAAGTCAATGGTTCCGTGTCGATGGTGGTGGTGAGATGCCAGAAGAGCGAGAGCTTCACTGGCACCTAGATTATTTGCGTAAAAATCCTAACGCAGCCAAAGAGTTATTACATGCACTTTTACCAGAGAATGACAGTTCTCAAGGCGCATGGCACTGCAGTTACCGTTTGTTGCAGTCGACAGAAAGTTTACCGCTCGTGTTTGATTACAGTTGGCTTATGAGTGGTCAAATGGCGTTTTACATTATCGACTCTGCCAGCGGTGAGGAGCGAGGTGTTGGCACGACGTTGCTAGTTAGAGCGTTGTTTCATGATTATTTGCGTAACTTACGTAGCTCGAGTGTTGATTTGAAAGACATTGCGACTATTTTGGAACGCGGAATCGGCTGTTCTGAGTGCGCTCAGCCTGTGTCTGCCTTGTTTGGTTTGGTGGATTTTAATGATGCTAGTTTGTCAATTTTGCCAGCAGGTTTAGATTGCCATTGGTCAAATGGAAATAAGCAAATGCATATTTCAGGTGATGTGCAGTTAGGTAACCAGTGCCTGAAAAACTTCTTGGTCAAAGAGCTGCAAATTCGCCAAGGGTGTAAGCTCACCTTACATAGCATCGGTTCAAGTAGCTTTAGTTTTGATATTTTTACCGAGCAAGACCATTACGAAATCTAAGCTCAATTTATTGTCTAAGTTTAATCTATTGTGGCGCGATTCTGAGTCACCGCTCAGAATTCGCCGCCCCTAACTCTCAATTGTAACTGTATCTTTCCCGTCTAAAGACATTCTTTGTTTCTCTGGTTAGCATGAGCCACGTGATTGATAGAACTTGGTATAGAGCAAATGATTCAAAAATGGTTACTGACTGGAGCGGGGAGTATTGCCATCCTACTTGGCGTGGCTGGGATCTTTTTGCCCTTGTTACCCACGACCCCATTTTTGCTCTTAGCGAGCTACTGCTTTATGAAGAGCAGCCCTCGATGTCACCGCTGGTTACATCAACATAAAATCTTTGGTCCCATTCTAACCACATGGCAAGAGCAGCGAGCTGTATCAAAAGTAGTCAAACAACGCGGTGCGATAATGATCTCACTAAGTTTTTGTTTTTCCATTTATATTGTGCCGAATATATGGCTCAAAGGGCTACTTTTTGTGGTTTTTGTGATTCTGATAAGCTGGTTTCTTAAGCTACCGACGCACGAGCTTGTTGCTAACAGGCGCGAAAATCACTAGCATTATGAGGAAGTGTGCCCACTCTTCGAGTGGGCGTTTGTTTTTTCAGCGTCTGGAAATCTTTAGATTACGGGCGAAGAATTTTAAACAGCAATGTTGTGAGTATTCACAGGAGCATTGTCTCAATCGAAGTTAATGTAATTATGACAACCGAAACTCTTTCACTTATCAAATCAAGCATTAAAAGTATCCAAGACTATCCAAAGCCAGGGATCTTGTTCCGTGACGTAACCAGTCTGCTAGAAGATGCAGAAGCCTACCGCGCGACAATCCAATTGCTAGTGGACAAATATAAAGCAATGGGCTTTACCAAAGTTGTGGGTACTGAAGCTCGTGGTTTCCTATTTGGTGCACCATTGGCGCTTGAATTGGGTGTGGGTTTTGTACCTGTCCGTAAACCAGGCAAATTGCCACGGAAAACAATCGCTCAAACCTACGATTTGGAATACGGTACTGATACACTGGAAATCCATGTTGATGCGATCAAGCCAGGTGACAAAGTGCTTGTCGTTGATGATCTACTTGCAACAGGTGGTACTATCGAAGCCACAACGAAACTGATCCGCCAATTGGGTGGTGAAGTAGAGCATGCTGCATTTGTTATCAACCTACCAGAAATTGGTGGTGACAAGCGTTTGGAAAGTTTAGGCTTAAACGTTTACAGCATCTGTGAATTCGAAGGCCACTAAACACCCAAAACGGAAGTATTCATGAGTTATCTCGCTCTTGCGCGTAAATGGAGACCAACTCGATTCAGTGAAGTCGTAGGTCAATCCCATGTTTTAACCGCTTTAGAAAACGCCCTGACGCAAAATAGGCTGCATCATGCCTATCTGTTCAGCGGGACTCGAGGCGTAGGGAAAACCTCAATCGCTCGACTCTTTGCTAAAGGACTCAATTGCGAAACAGGTATTACCGCCAATCCTTGTGGTCAATGCGCTACGTGTCGAGAAATCGACCAAGGACGTTTTGTTGATCTTTTAGAGATCGATGCGGCGTCTCGCACTAAAGTTGAAGATACGCGTGAGTTGCTAGATAACGTGCAATACAAGCCTGCGCGTGGTCGTTTTAAAGTCTATTTGATTGACGAAGTGCACATGCTCTCTCGTCACAGCTTTAACGCCTTGCTTAAGACGTTAGAAGAACCACCTGAATATGTGAAGTTTCTTCTTGCGACCACGGATCCGCAAAAGTTACCGGTGACCATTTTGTCCCGGTGTTTGCAATTTCATTTAAAGCCAATTGGTGTGGATGCGATTTCACAGCAATTGACGCATATCTTAACGCAAGAACACATTGCCAGTGAGCCTCGTGCTTTAGCGATGCTTGCTCATGCTGCAGACGGCAGTATGCGTGATGCTTTGAGTCTGACTGACCAAGCCATCGCGTTAGGTAATGGCAACGTTCAAGCGGATATTGTGACCCATATGTTGGGCACGCTCGATACCGATCAAGCCCTGAATTTATTGCTTGCTATTGGCTCTTATTCAACACAAACGGTGATGGACACTCTGCAGTCTTTCGCGGAAATCGGAGTGGAGTGGGATGGGTTACTGCAGCAGTTAGCCAGTCAACTGCACCGTGTGGCCATGGCTCAGGCACTACCATCGACGTTAGATAAAGATCTGCCAGATGCGGATAAAGTGCGTGCGATTGCACAAATGCTCTCGCCACAAGATGTACAGCTTTACTACCAAATCGCGTTGAAAGGTCGCCAAGATCTACCGCTGTCACCAACAGCACGGATTGGGATCGAGATGATTGCTCTGCGTATGATGGCATTTCGTCCTGCATCTCCAACCGCGCAAGCCATTGTGGCTAAGCCTGAAGCCGCATCTGTGACGGCGCCTACGCCAGTTGCAGCGCGACCTGCTGCACCTCAAACACCGATGAATTCGGGGGCACAGGCTGCACCGCAGGTTGCTCAGATGCCTTCGGCATCTCCTGCGTTGAATGCTCCTGCTCAACCACAACCTGCGATGGCGGCACCTCAATCGGTACCTGCACCTCCATACGCATCAGCTCCAGCTCCAGCTCCAGCGCCTGTAGCCCCTCAACCGGCAAAGGTAGCGGAAGAGCAGCGACCTTCAGAGATTGGTAGCCTGCGTCACCAGTTACGTTCGCAACGTAAGGGACTGGCGGCTAAAGGAGAGACAGGCACAAAAAAGGCTCAAGCGACATCTGACAAGCCAACCACGGTCATTGAGCGTGTTGCTCAACGTGGACAAGTCAGTCAACCTACTCAGGTGTCGCCAGACTATGCCTTTGACGATACAGATGTTGATCAAGACGAGATCATGGATGAGCAAGATTACCAGTGGCGCTTTTCCCAACCAGAAATGCGCACTGAGAAAAAATCTGAGCTCACACCAACTGAATTAAAACGAGCTCTTGAACATGAAAAGACGCCAGCGATGGCACAGAAATTGGTTCAAGAGTCCGTACAGCAGAGTGAATGGGCAGCGCTCATTGCTAAGCTAGATACGGCGAAGCTGGTTGAACAGCTGGCGCTGAATTCGTTTTATCGTAAGGATGGAACGTCAATCGAGCTTGTATTGCGCCCAACTCATGCTCACCTCAATAATGACAAAGCACAAAGTGAACTTCTTCAAGCGATCAATGACCAACTTGGAGAGCAGTGCCATTTGAGCGTCAACATTGGTGAAGAAGGTGAGACCCCTCTAGAATTGAGAGAGCGTTTGTACCAAGGTAAGTTATCCCAAGCGATGGATAGCCTAGCCAGTGACCCGAATGTCCACTTTATTGAGCAACGCTTTCAAGCGGTGCTAGATAAAGAGAGTGTGCGACCTGTTTAACCGGAGTGGGGTTGTTTTTTTCAATAATCACCCCCACTTAATGTGCAACAATTCAAGACGAAACCAGAGAGAATAGAATGTTTGGTAAAGGCGGAATGGGCAACCTGATGAAGCAAGCCCAGCAAATGCAAGAGCGTATGCAAAAGCTTCAAGAAGAAATTGCAAACATGGAAGTCACCGGTGAATCTGGTGCTGGTCTTGTAAAAATTACTATCACTGGTAGTCACAGTGTACGTCGCGTTAACATCGATGAAAGCTTGATGGAAGACGACAAAGAGATGTTAGAAGACTTGATCGCAGCTGCATTTAACGATGCTGCTCGTCGTGTTGAAGAGACTCAAAAAGAAAAAATGGCCTCTGTGACTGGCGGCATGCAATTGCCACCAGGCATGAAACTACCTTTCTAATAACAGCGAAGGTTATTCATGCGAACCAGTCCTATGCTGGAACAATTGATGGAGGCTTTACGTTGTCTACCTGGGGTTGGCCCCAAGTCGGCGCAACGTATGGCCTTTCATTTGTTACAGCGCGATAGAAAAGGCGGACTTCAGTTAGCGGATGCGTTAAGTAAAGCGATGGTGGAAATTGGTCACTGTCGTGAATGCCGAACGTTCACCGAAGAAGAAGTGTGCAATATCTGTAATAATCCAAAACGTTGTGAAAACGGTCAGCTTTGCGTGGTGGAAAGTCCCGCCGACATCGCTGCATTAGAAGCAACGGGTCAATATTCTGGGCGCTACTTTGTGCTAATGGGGCATTTATCGCCACTTGATGGTATTGGCCCTAGCGACATCGGTTTGGATGTCTTGGATTTTCGCTTGCAACAAGGTGGTATTAGCGAAGTGATTTTGGCGACTAACCCAACTGTAGAAGGGGAAGCAACCGCTCACTATATCGCTGAACTGTGTCGTGAACACGGTGTGACGGCCAGTCGTATTGCTCACGGGGTTCCTGTGGGTGGTGAACTGGAGCTGGTGGATGGTACAACCTTGTCTCACTCTCTCTTAGGTCGTCATAAACTCTGAGTTTGATGCGCCAATTATTGAGAGACTCAATACTAAAAATCCTCCCAAGTGGAGGATTTTCTATTTCTGCAGACCTTGCAAACTCAGTAGATTTACGTCAGCGATTCCAGCTCGGTAATGATGGTTATCGCCTGTTGATTAGAGCTACCGCAGATATCGGGATCGGCTTTGAAATGGTGACAGACTGCGGGACGCTCTGGTTTACCAAATAGCTTGCACAGATTTTCTTCATTCAGTTGAATGCAGCGCACGCCAGCAGGTTTGCCATTAGGCATACCGGGAATTGGGGATGAAATACTAGGCGCAATACAACATGCACCACAGCCAAGTCGACAATCCATCTTATACCTATACTTGAATGCGATCTGAGAATCAAAGGGCGCAAATCCTACCAGAAAATGAGGACAGGATCGATATGCACTTGCGACTGTTCTGGCAAGATGGTTGCACTTTCACGCGAGGACGGGTATAAATGCCGTCCAAATTTTTACCTTAATCAAACGAGAATTCCTATGACACACGCTTTTTGGCAAACCAAATCTCTAGAACAGATGACGGAAGAAGAGTGGGAATCTCTATGTGATGGTTGTGGTAAATGCTGTCTGCATAAGTTGATGGATGAAGATACCGACGAGGTTTACTACACCAACGTCGCGTGTAGCCTGCTAGATAATCAAACTTGCAGTTGTAAAGATTACCCAAATCGCTTTGCCTCAGGTGAGGAATGCACCAAGCTCACACGTGAGCGCATCGATGAGTTTAACTGGTTACCAGAAACTTGCGCTTATCGTTTGTTGTCACAAAAAGAACCGCTACCAGAATGGCATCCACTTATCACTGGCTCAAAAGACGCGATGCATCATTGTGGCGAAAGCGTACGTAATAAAGTGGTTTACGAAATTGACGTGATCGATTGGGAGGACCACATTTTGAACCACCCGAATTTGGGCCATTAAACTCGAACTGGGTTATTAAACCCCGGTTTTAGGTTCATAAATAGTCGCAATTTCTATTATTGATGTTGAAATGAATTCACCATTTTTATCAAAGGTGAAAAAAGTGTTCTTCAATATTTACCACCGCACTATCCTCGACTAGCTTTAAAGTAGACTTGTTACTCGATTTGCCTCTTTGAGGTTGCTGATTGGATAGTGATCGTTGACCTAAGCCCACCCCTGTGGGCATTTTTCTTGTACAGAGAAAACCCCCAGCTTGGCTGGGGGGTTCCGTTGAGCTTATAGCTATAAGTCAGTTATAAAACCCCTTTCAATTTGTTAGAAATACCTTGTGGTCTGGCAACTACAAGAGTTAATCAGAAATTGAAAGGGGGTCCCAATATGGGGGACGAGAAGAGCTTAGCTCACACAAGATGGAACTGTAAATATCATATAGTATTCGCACCCAAATATAGAAGGCAGGTGTTCTACGGTGAAAAACGTCGAGCAGTTGGAGAAATCTTGCGAAAGCTATGTGAATGGAAAGACGTGAATATACTCGAGGCTGAATGCTGTAAAGATCATGTTCATATGCTTTTAGAAATCCCACCGAAGTTGAGTGTTTCAGGTTTTATGGGATATTTAAAAGGTAAAAGTAGTTTGATGCTCTATGAGCGATTTGGGGATTTGAAGTTCAAATACCGAAATCGAGAATTTTGGTGCCGGGGTTATTACGTTGATACAGTCGGCAAAAATACAAGCCAGATCCAAAGTTACATCAAGCATCAATTAGATCAAGATAAAATGGGAGAGCAACTGTCGATCCCATATTCAGGTAACCCGTTTACGGGTCGCAAGAAATAGTCATATGCAAATGTCAGATCACGATGCGCCTGCTAGGGCGCTGCTGGTAGGAGAGCCTTATAGGCGCATATGAAAAACCTCCGGCTATGCCGGAGGATATTTTTTTTCCTTGGACTCATGTGTCTGTGTGTCTAAATAGTGAAAAGCAAAAAGAGAAGCCAAGGCTTCTCTTTTCGTTGTGGTTAGCATTTTTCTATTTCGCTAACCGGCTGCAAACTAGCGCTACTTAATACCATATTTTTTCAATATGGCATCGAACGTTCCATTTTGTTTGATTTCAGCAATTCCTTTCTCATATGCGTCGATGTATTTTTGAGAATTAGGATTGGCGATGCCAGAGGTCACGTGCACAGGATTGCGCGACATGGATTTTTGGGTGAAAGCAAACTGAGAAGAATCGATACCTTGTTCTTTCATAATCGATAGCGACACAATTTTATCTTTGACCGTTAAATCGATACGCTTAGATAAAAGCTTTTTCAAGTTAGTGGCAAGGTCGCCAGATTCTGGACGGTTGAACCCTGTGTCGGCCATAAATTCACCGTCATAACCGTAACCACGCACGATACCCACGTTTAATCCTTTAAGGCTGGCTAATCCGTCGTATTCAAAAGGGTTATCTGCCAGCTTAATAAAGCTCAGCTCATTTTCGATGTAGGGAGAGCTGTATCTTAGATAAGCCGTTCTCTCTTTGGTGTACCAGGTTGCGGGCAGCAAATCGACACGGCCGTTTTTCACTTCGTCCAAGGCACGTGCCCACGGCATGATTTTAAATTGTACATCATAGCCTTGGGTCTTCATCGCTGCGGTGACCACTTCGACTGAAATACCCGGCATATTGGGGTCACTCGTAATGAAGGGTGGCCACGGATCTTGCGATGCAGTAATGGTAGCAGCGAAGCTCATCGGTATGGCGAGCAACCAGCTCAGGATTAAACCCAAAGAAAATTTCATACTCACTCTCCAGTGTGATTTATATTTTGAACTTCTGCATGTGGCTGCGAATGGCAGAACTGAGTTGCAGCACATCCTTGGTTCGACTTGCGGTCTCTTTGGCACCTGATGCAAGCTCATGGGTCGCTTCTGAGGCCTCCACAATTGCGCGGCTTACATCCTCAATGGTTAAGCGCTGCTCTTCTGTGGCTTGTGATATTTGGCTGTTTTGCTGAGCAATTTCCGAAATACTATCCGTAACTTGAACAACCGATTGCTGTGATTCCGATACTTGGGTAGCGGTTTTTTCAAGCAGTGTCGATATACGGTTAATCTCTTTTTCTACAGATTCGGTTGCGCCGCTAAGAGCACGAATGTTGCTTTGGATTTGCTCTGTGGACTCGCTGGTTTTTTGCGATAGGTTACGCACCTCTTCGGCTACCACAGCGAACCCTCGCCCATGGTCGCCCGCACGAGCGGCTTCTATCGCTGCATTCAGTGCTAATAAGTTGGTTTGTTCTGAAATCTCATTGATCACATTCACCACAGTGGAAATCTTGCGACCTTCTTCGAGTAGCTTATGCATCTCAGCATTCACGTTATTCATCTCTGAACGCATGTTGAAAATTTCAGTAGAAGACTCGTCGATGGTTTTAATCACTAATTGAATCAGATGAGCTGCATCTGTGGCTTGGGTAGCGGCGATGGTAGCGGTGTCTGCTACGGTGGCAATGGATTGGTTCATTTGTGTTGCCGCTGCGGCTACACGGGATAGCGAATTTTGCTGTGAGTCAATTTGTCGTGCGCCTTCCAAAGCCATCTGCTCGGTACTTTCCGCAGAATCTTTCAATTGCACTGAAGAGCTAGACACGTCAGCGACGATTTCCCGTAACGAGCGAGTAAATTGATTAATGCTGTCGGTGATTTGTTGAAACTCAAGATAACGGGCTGCAGGAATCACATGGGAAAGATCACCGTCTCCTGATGCAAGTTGTGATATTCGATAAGTCAGTTCTTTAAGTGGACGTAGCAAGGTAGTGGATAAAGAGAAAATAAGAATAAATACCATCACGAGGTCCAAAATGATCACCTGGTAGATGTTGTACCTCAAGCTGCTTTCTAGCTGCGCTTCAACGTTATGTGCATGGTAGTAAACCGTCGCATTGCCAACCTTGTTTTCGGTGCCGTATTCGCTATAGACCAACTCGGTTGTGGCCATTAAATCCTGACTGAACGGATCTTCTTTGTTGGGAATATCGATCAGTTTGTTTGGGTCGGTTGGGTCTAATGCCACAAACAGCACCACTTGGCCTTGTGGATTGAGGACTTTGACCGCTCTTAGGTCTGAGGAGCGCAGCTCTGAAGCGATACTCATTTTGGCAGCGTCTAAGTTAAAGTTCCAAATAGAGGCTGGTAAGCTCAAGCTTAATCGATGCTCTACGTTATCAATCGCGACATTAAGCTTGTCGTAAAGATCCGTTTTAGAGCTTTTGTAATCCAAGTAGCCTGTGATTCCCAGCACGATGGAAATGGCAAGTATCAATTGGATGATGAAAATGGTTTTGGCACTTTTCAACATAGATAATCCTATTTTTCAATAGCTTATGCTAGGTGGCATAAGTCTTGTTCTATTTGGATCAGCCATACCAGACAGAGATTTTCGGCAGTCACTGCCGTATTGTTATGAAGTCAGTGGAAAGTCATCAAACTCGCCAAGATTGTTTAAATAATAGACTAAGTTATCGATTTGTCAGGAAAGGGAGTGCAGTGGCTAAAAAAAGGAGAGCAACCTCAGGTTCAATAAGAAAACGCAAAGGAGGTATAAGCAGTGATTTGTGTTTGGCATCACATTTCAAAGGACGAGCGAAATTGCGGATTGTCGAACACATTCGACTATACTTAAAACATCAATTATTGCCTTGATTGTATTGTGATTCGATCAGTAATAGGTACCAAAATAAAGACAATTTGATGACAAAAATATCTCAACGACTTACACATCAAGAAAAAGTAACTATTAGTTCTTTTTCAATGGTTTACTTAATTATCAGCATTGTGATGGTGCTGTTGATCTCTGACCTACTGGTTGAACGGCATGTGCGCGCTGAACAAGAAACCGCGATGAATAAGCTTTCTGTCGTGCGCTCCAATATAGAATCTCAAGTGTATATGGACACTTATCTAGCCGACAGCTTGGCAATGATGGTCACCATCGACCCTGATTTCTCAATGCAACATTGGGATATGATTGCTCAAAAACTGATGAGTAAATCGTCCTATGTCAGAAACATCGCTTTAGCACCAAACGATGTGATAACGCGAGTTTATCCGATCAAAGGAAATGAGAAGGCACTTGGAGTCGATTTTCGTAATATTCCCGCTCAATATGAAAGTGTTAAACAAGCTCGAGAGCAGGGCAGTGTTTATATCACGCACCCACTTGAGTTGGTTCAAGGGGGCAAAGCGATCATTGCCCGTTATCCGATTTTCACTGACTTTCCTTATAACCGCGATTACTGGGGTACGGTCAGTGTGGTTATCGATTATCAAAAACTGATTGTGGATGCGGGGATAGCGTCGATTCCCAACGCGCAAATTGCGCTTAGTGCCCCAAAAGGGGTGTTCTATGGTAATCCGGATCTTGTTGCCCACAATGATTTCCATTTGAATGTGAGCTTACTCAGCGGTGGCTGGACACTTTATGCCTACTTTAACTTTGCGGCAGCGCCTGAAGTGGTGATGTTTCAGCGCTTGATTCAAGTAAGCGTTATCTGCATCTGTCTATTGATCTATTTTGTCTGTACATTGCTTTATCGTCATTATCTGTTTACCCATCGAAGTGCTATGCACGATGATCTGACTCGTCTTCCAAACCGTCGTTATGCGCTGAATTATGTGACGCAATTGATTGATAGACGTTCGACAGATGACACGTTCTTGGTACTTAATATCGACCTTAATGATTTTAAAAAGATTAATGACACCTATGGTCATAACGTCGGGGATGAATATCTGAAATACATCGCCGACAACTTAACTCGTAGTGTACGCAAAACGGATGTGGTGGCGCGTATGGGAGGAGATGAGTTTATCGTTGTGATTCGTGGCGTGTCATCTTGTGACCAAATTGAAATCATCAATTATAAAATCACGCGGCAGTTTGAACGTAACCCATTCTTATGGGGTGATATTTGCCTCCACGGTTCATTTTCTGTTGGTCATGCAGTATTTATGGGGCAGGGGATTAGCCTTGATGATTTACTCGCCCAAGCTGACCACAATATGTATCAGAAGAAAGCGCAATTTAAGCAACAATTTAGCCAAGCGAGTTAGGACTCACTGGGTAAAAAGGGTAAATATGAGCAATAAAAAAGGCACTCAATGTGCCTTTTGTTTTGAAGCTAGACCAAAGAACAGAGAATATCTTTGTCAGTTAGACAATCGCTAGAATGAGGCCGCCAATAGTGGCAGCGGCAGACAGGTAACGTCCAGCTGAGTAAGAGTTATCTTTATCTTCTTCTTCCGCCTTTTGTTCAGGTTTTTCTAACCCGAGTGCTCCGTAAGTGAAGGATTCAACCTTATCGCCGATGGTTTTTTCTTTATCCACAGTTTCCAGCGTTCCCGTTTTATCAATATGCTTTAAGGTTTTAAGCAAAGCTTTTCCTTCCGAAGAGAGAGTAACTTTGTCGCTGCCTTCGTTGCGTTCGATAAGTGATGTATTCGCTGTAGCCGTGGTGGTATTACCAGGGCGAGTCGATGTATGAGATTTCACCGTTTGGGTGGAATACAGATTTGCTGATCCTGCTCCTACTGGGTTCATACTTCTCTCCTAAGTCTATCCTCAGTTAGCTTTATCGACCGACAAGCAGAAAACTTGCGAACTTTTTACACTATCTGAGCATAAATTTTACCAGCAAACATTGTGCCGAAATAATTGAAACCGGAGGAGTTTTCTGGGCGGAGAGAGATTGGGGAAAGAAAATTGTGATATGAATCTTTCTTTTGAGTGACAAAACTGAGTGTTACATCAACGACTACCGCCACCTGGTGGGGTAGTCGCTAAGAAATAATCGAATTTATTCAGCAGCTTGTGGTTCATCTGCCGCACGTTGGTAAACACGTAACGTGAAATCCGCCTCACTCTCGAAAGAGTCCACTTGAGCGAGGAATTGACGAAACTCATCACTGGCATGCCATGCAAGAGGTGTCATCTGCAGCAAATCCAGCGCATCTTGGCTGCTGAGCGCCATGGTATAACGCAATTGTTCACTATGAACTAATTGAAATCCCGCGATCTCTTCTGGTTTGTCATCATGCAGGCGCACGGTTTCGTAGATATGTTCTTTATATTGATAAAGATGATGCGGCGCAGGTGTCACGGTAATGACAACCCCATTAGCGGTGACACAACGTGCCAGCTCTTCTGCTTTGCATGGTGCGTAAATACGTAATACTCCATCAAGCGAGTTATCGGCAAACGGAAGGCGGTGACTTGATGCCACGGCAAATTGGCAATTGGGGTAACGTTTTGCCGCATAGCGAACCGCCACTTTAGAGATGTCTAAGCCAAACGTTTGTGCTTCTGGGTATTGCTGGGTTAATGCTTCTGCGACAAAGGTAGTGTAGTAGCCCTCGCCACAACCAATATCGAGTAGCTGGTGGCCACTCTCTTTAAGATATTGAGAGCAGAGCTCTGCAACACGGTTACGCATTGGGTCATAGTGCCCGGCATTTAAAAAGCGGCGACGCGCCTGAGTCATCTCTTTATTGTCACCAGGATCTTTAGAACGTTTATGATGAGCAGGCATCAAATTGACATAACCCTCTTTGGCTACATCAAATTGGTGATTGTTTGCACATACATAGGCTTGTTGGGCTTGCGCCAGAGGTAACTGGCATAATGGACATTGATAAGCCATAAAGATCTCGGTCTAAAAAAGAAAGGCGCTAGTTTAACGGTTCAAGCTCAAAATAAAAAGGACAGCGCAGCTGTCCTTTATCAAATAGCGCATCAAGCCATCAGTGTTGAGCGATGGTTGTGATCAATTGATGTGATTCACCCGGTGCTAGTGTGATACCAGCAGAGATACAAGGTGCGAATACGGTCGATTCAACACACATCATGGTGAGATAGCCGCTGTTACTCATGTCTTTGATGTTTGCAGCACCATTGGCCCAAGGGTTCCAAAGCACCGCTGAGTTATGACCTTGGTTTTCGATGGTCAGTTGGCGATCAAATTCCGGATCTGAGACATTAATCACAGCTGCTGGTTGAGTGTAAATACGGTCAATACCCGCGGTCAATTTGAGTACTTCGGGGCCTTCACACTCTTTGCTGTCTTGCAGCTTGTCGATGTAACGATCACCCATGCCAGTAATGGCAAGTTGATGGATGTCGCCCACGTTTAGGTAAGAGTGCAACGCTCCGGAGAAGGTCCAAGGTTTTTCATCGGTGTTTTTCACATCTAAGGTGACTTTAAGTGTTTCACCCATTTCGACGTAGAGTTTGGCATCGAAACGATATGGCCAAATGACTTGGGTATCCGCGTTATCTTGAAGACCAAGGCATACCACAACGCCATTTTCGTTTTCACGGTGTTCTACAAGCTGCCATTGTTGATTACGCACAAACCCGTGTGAAGGTGAAGCAATTGGGCCAAACCAAGGCCAGCAGATTGGAATACCACCACGTAATGGTAGTTTTGCATCGTAAATAGCTTCGTCGCTCATCCAAATAAGGTCTTGAAAACCGGTTGGTTTAAATGAAACAACATGGCCACCGTACAGGGAAATACCCGCGGTAAGTTTAGGATGGGTAATACGAAGAAATTTGACTTGGTCGTGTTGTACGACGTCAATATGATCGGAAAGTGTAGAGATGACAGGAAGTTTTTGTAAGTCCATATATCAGTACCTTAATGTAACGCTCGCTCGGAACGTTTTTATGTCAATTACATCAGTCTGTGTACTCGTTGATGTTGGTTCTGAAATGACAAAAGGGCAGCGAAATGCTGCCCTCTTAATAGTGCTAAGCTAACAGCCTACATTATTTAGAAATGTGAGCGATTAGGTCTAGAACTTTGTTTGAGTAACCGATTTCGTTGTCGTACCAAGATACAACTTTAACGAATTTGTCAGTTAGAGCGATACCAGCTGCAGCATCAAAGATTGAAGTGCGAGTGTCGCCGTTGAAGTCAGTTGAAACAACTGCATCTTCAGTGTAACCAAGAACGCCAGCTAGAGCGCCTTCAGAAGCTGCTTTCATAGCTGCTTTGATGTCGTCGTAAGAAGCTGCTTTTTCTAGGTTAACAGTTAGGTCAACAACTGAAACGTTAGCAGTTGGTACGCGGAATGCCATACCAGTTAGTTTGCCGTTTAGTTCTGGAAGAACTTTACCTACAGCTTTAGCTGCACCAGTTGATGATGGGATGATGTTTTGAGAAGCACCACGACCACCGCGCCAGTCTTTATGAGAAGGACCGTCAACAGTTTTTTGAGTTGCTGTTGTTGCGTGAACTGTAGTCATAAGACCTGAAACGATACCGAAGTTGTCGTTTAGAACTTTAGCGATAGGTGCTAGACAGTTAGTAGTACAAGAAGCGTTAGAAACGATGTCTTGACCAGCGTAAGTTTCATTGTTTACGCCCATAACGAACATAGGAGTTGCGTCTTTTGAAGGACCAGTCATAACAACTTTTTTCGCACCAGCTTCGATGTGTTTACGAGCTGTTTCGTCAGTTAGGAAAAGACCAGTTGCTTCAGCAACAACGTCAACACCGATTTCGCCCCATTTAAGGTCAGCTGGGTTGCGTTCTGCAGTTACACGTACAGTTTTACCGTTAACGATTAGGTTACCGCCTTCGATCTCAACAGTGCCGTTGAAACGACCGTGAGTTGAGTCATATTTTAGCATGTAAGCCATGTATTCAACGTCGATAAGGTCGTTGATACCTACAACTTCGATGTCAGTACGAGCTTGTGCTGCACGAAATACGAAACGACCGATACGGCCAAAACCGTTAATACCTACTTTGATAGTCATTATAGTTGCTCCACAACTTAATTTCTGATTAAAGATAACTGGTAGTAAAATTACAGAATCCAGCTTTTGTCTGCAACAGATAATCCGACTTAACTTGTTTAAAGTCAAAAAAAAGCGGTGCTTTTTTTAACAATCTGTCACGACTGATTATTTTTTGCACGTGACAACGAAAGATAGACTGCCAGCTAACGAAAAATGTCATGTTATGTTAGGTAATTTGTCAATAAATCATCTGCCATAGCATAGTCAAAAAGTATGTGCTACAAATCATTTGTGATGCAAGTTTTATTAGAAAAAATTGACAAAACCATCAGCCAGAATAAGAGAGTTATACGTGAACAATAATGAAGAAAATAAATTAAAATCAAATGACTATTGGCGTCAGTTCTTAACAGAAGAACAATACCGAGTGTGCCGCGAGCAAGGAACGGAGATGCCATACTCTGGGACCTTGTTGCATAACAAAGAGACGGGGATCTACCACTGTACGTGCTGTCAGGCACCGTTATTCGTTTCTGAGAACAAATATGACTCAGGGTGTGGCTGGCCTAGTTTTGATGCGCCGATCAGTGCTGAGGCGATTCGCTATATAGATGACTTCAGTCACGGAATGGTGCGTACTGAGATCCGATGTGCAGCGTGCGATAGCCACCTAGGCCACGTTTTTCCTGATGGTCCGCAAACCACAGGTGAACGGTATTGTGTGAACTCAGTTTCGTTAGTTTTTAACAAAAAATGATCTTTTTGTTTCACTTTTGCAGCACGTTACATGTGTTGTAGCAACCATGATTTTGTGTGGTGAAAAGAAAAGCCCTCACTCCAGAGGTGAGGGCTGTTATGCAAAACTAGTTCGTGTTCAAACTATTCGTTAGGCGCAGGATCGGGTGTTGCTAGAGCCGCTAACTGATTTTTGATCATTGAGGCGTGGTATTGACCAACCTTCAATGCGGCAACCACATTGTCGGCGATTTTATCTAATTCACCATATTCATCATCACTAAAGCCATAGAGCAGTTGCAGATCTTTAGCTGAGGCAATTTGTACGCCATAGTGTTGGCTCACCTTGGCCCAAATGTAGGCATATTCTCTCTGGTTAAGCAGTTGATGCGTACTCGCGAGCGATTTGAAAATGTCGATGTTCACGTTATCGTCTGGCGCCAGCTCTAGCGCGTGATTGAGTAAAATGATCGTTTTTTTATGGTCACGCTGAGTATAGAAGGTCGCTAGTGCGTATTGCATTTCAGTGGATTCTAGCTGCGGTTTGCCTTCCATCTGCAAAAATTCTCGCTGCGCACTTTTATCGCCAATCTGGCTCCAAAGGAAGTAATACGCTTGGGGGGTTTTACTTTGGCGAATGGCTTCAATCAAGTCATGTTGATCTTCAGCGGCATTTTGCATTGCTTGAAAACGAATTTGCTTTAATTCGGTTTGGTCGATCGCTCGAATTTGCGATGCCAATTCCATACACTTTTTGTACTTAGCAAGGTAGTGGAACTCAGAAATTTTATTGTCCACGGTATCGTTTTTCAATACTTCGAAACGATGCCAAATCAAATCCGTCCGTGCTACGCGGCATTGGCCATCGGAGATGTTGAGACGTTCACACCGCAAGTTGGGATTTTCAGCACAGAGCTTGTCTGTGTTGTTCCGGTTTTCAAAGCACCCACTCATGCTCGCGGTGACAAGCACAAGTGCTGCAAATTTTATGCTATTCATAGAGTTCGCTTGTGATCGATAACACTTAACTATTTAGCCTTTCTTGACTCAAACTTCCAGCGAGATATGGTGTTACTCATCAGAGTTGAGCGGTAGGGCTCATCCTTTCGTAAAGTGAGAACACGTCATGGACAGAGATCAATTGATTAATGCGATTACCCCAGAAGCTTACGAGCGTTTGCTATACGCCGTTGAAACAGGGAAGTGGCCTGAAGGTACACCACTTTCTGTTGAGCAGCGAGATTCTTGTATGCAAGCTGTGATGTTGTATCAAGCAAAACACAATGTGAATCCCGATCACATGAGTATCAGCACTGAGGGTGAAATCGTCTTCAAGTCCAAAGCTGAGCTTAAAAAACGTTTTCAATCTAATCAAGAAGATATAATAAGAGTAAATCCAAATAGCGATTTGCGATAGCGCAAACTTTAACCAGATAAAGGCGTTACTCAATAAAAAGCCCCGTCATCACGGGGCTTCGTTTTCGTAAAGCAACCAACACTTAGAGTGTCATTTCACCACGCAGAACTTGCTGCATTTGCTCTTTGACTTGTTCGTAAGTGAGATTTTGGCTTAGCAAGTAGTGCAATTTCGCCAGAGCGGCCTCTGGTGTCATATCGTAACCACTGATCACGCCTGCGTCATGCAGGGCACAACCTGTTGCGTAGCCACCCATGTTTACTTTGCCCGCTAGACATTGGGTTAAGTTCACCACGATCACGCCACGCTCTGAAGCCTCATGTAAATGAGCAAGCAGTTCAGGATTTTGCGGTGCGTTACCCACGCCAAACGTCAGCAGGATCATGGCGTTAACTGGTTGAAGTAGCGTGTTGCGAATCACTTCATGGGAGATGCCTGGGTACATGGTAATCACACCGATAGGTTGTGGTGTGATGTTATGTACGCGGAACGCGCCTTGTGGCTTGTCATCTACTTTCACGAAGTTAGCCACTTGGATGTTGATCCCCGCCTCAAGTAGCGGTGGCAAGTTTGGTGAAGTAAACGCATTGAAGCCATCGGCATGCGATTTCACGCTGCGGTTACCGCGCATCAAGTGATTATTGAAGAACAGGGTCACTTCGTTAATTGGGTAATTTGCTGCGATGTGTAGTGCGTTCAATAGGTTGGCTTGACCATCTGAGCGCAATTCCGCAAGTGGAATTTGTGAACCAGTAACGATCACTGGTTTGCCAAGATTTTCCAGCATGAATGATAGAGCTGACGCGGTGTACGCCATCGTATCCGTGCCGTGCAAAATGACAAAACCATCGTATTTATCGTAGTTATCACGGATGTCGTCAGCAATTTTTTGCCAATCTTCCGGTGTCATGTCTGATGAGTCAATCAACGGATCATATTCATGAATGGTAAATTCAGGCATTTCCTGACGGTGGAATTCTGGCATGCTTGCCAGTTGTTTTTCCATAAATCCAGCTACCGGTACATAGCCATGATCTGACTTTGTCATACCGATGGTGCCGCCTGTGTAGGCGATATAGATATGTTTTCTGGCCATTGCTAGAAATCACTCATGTAGTAGGGAACAGAGTGGGGATTATAGCGAAAAGTTTCAGAATAAAAATAGGTGCTAGAAAAAGCGCATGATTTTATTTTGCTTATGAATAGCGATTATTGGTGCATAATTATGCAAATTAGTTAAACGTTTGCGTCGTGGTGAAGTGAGAAAAGAAAACGGCCGCCAAGTGGCGGCAGTGTCGACATTTTGTCAATCCTTATTCTACTTGGCAAGGCAAACAGAACGCGTATTGTCCTTGTGGGTCGTTAAAACTGCTCAGGATGCTCGCGCTCTCCGTTAGCTGTTTCGCGGCTGGCTTCAACGCCGCAGGAATCCAACTTTCGATATTCACACCAAGGCTAGCATGGGCTTCACTGAGGATGTCTTGCAGAATCTGTTGGGTTGGTGACAATGGTTCATCAATCCAATCCAATTGATAATGTTGCAATTTTGCCAATTGTGCCGCTAACGCTACAGCATCATCAAAATCACCCAGTTTATCGACTAAACCAAGACGTAGCGCATCTTGGCCGGTCCAAACATGGCCTTGAGCTATGCTATCTACCTGTTTCAGCGAGAGATGACGGTTTTCACCTACCAATGAGATAAAGCGTTGATAACCATGCTCAATACCCATTTGCAGCGCTTGTTTGGCTCCATCACTCAGACCTGTCGTGACCCCTACACCAGAAAATGGCGTCGTGCCCACACCGTCAGTGGAGACCCCAATCTTAGATAGCCCTTTTTCAAAGGTGGTAATCACACTAAAGATACCGATAGAACCGGTGAGTGTAGTCGGCTGAGCAACGATTTTATCGGCGCTCATGGAAATCCAATAACCACCGGATGCGGCAAGGCTCGACATTGAAACGACGACAGGCTTGCCAGAGGCTTTTAATGCTTCCAGTTCATTACGAATCACTTCCGAAGCAAATGCGCTGCCTCCAGGGCTGTCGACACGTAGAACAACGGCTTTCACGTGTTTGTCATTACGTGCATCACGCAGTTGTGCGGCAAGGTTATCGCCACCAACAGTGCCACGTGGCTGCGAGCCATCCATAATCGTGCCACTTGCCACAATCACGGCAACACGATCTTTAGCGGTGTTTGGCACGTTAGGGACTTGACCTAAGTAGTCGTAGTAACTGATGGCGTTATAGCTATCGACCCCATCGCTGCCAAAAGTCTTCGCCAATTCGGTACGAATTTGTGCACGTGTGGCAAGCTTATCAACCAACCCTGCTTTGAGAGAGAGTTCTGCAAGATTGCCATTGGCTGCTTTAAATTGAGCTAGGAATTGCTTCATATCTGGGGTTAACGTATCGACTTTGATATGGCGGTTATTGGCAACATCATCGATGTAAGCGCCCCATAATTGCCCCAACCAGCGCGAGGCGGATTCACGAGCCGCATCAGACATATCATCGCGCATGAAAGGTTCTACCGCTGACTTATAAGTTCCAACGCGGAAGATATGGGTTGTGACGTCTAACTTATCGAGTAAGGTTTTGAAATACATCGAATACGCACTATAGCCTTTCAGCATCACTGCGCCATCCGGAGCTAGGAAGATCTTGTCCGCATAGCTGGCAAGATAGTACTGGCTCTGGTTGTAAAAATCGCCGACAGCAAAGACCGGTTTACCTGACGCTTTAAATTCATTAATCGCTTTCGCGATATAACGCAATTTGGTCAAACTGGTTTCTGGCATATCGCGTAACGCCAACACTAACCCGGTCACATTCGGATCGTTTTTCGCGTAACGTAACGTGTCGACAACCTTGAACAGAACGTTCTCTTTTGGCATCTCATTACCTAAGACACTGCCAGTTAGTGAATCCATCGGATTGAGATAGGTGCTCTGTTCGACAATCGGGCCAGACAAATTGAGAACCAATGCAGAGGGGGTTGAAGTTACGCTTTCAGTTGGTCCAGAAGCCTGTTTATAGGCGACAATGATAGCGCCCAAAATGACGAAAAATATCAGGTTGAGCAGGGCGACTCGAATAAAGGTAATGGTTTTCCATATCCCTTTAAAAATCAGGCCGATAAATCGAAATAACTTTTTCATTAGTGCTCCATCACTAGGAGGTTAGTGAGTGACGAATAGTAAATATACCTAAGTAACCTCAACAAGCTCATTTCTGCGCCCAATGACGTTGAAAGGGAATGCCATTCTTGCCGTCATTGAGCTTGACCTGTGCTCGTTGATGAAGCTCTGAAGTCTGCATCTTGAGGTCATTTGGGTATAATAGTTGAGATAAGAATATCCTACGTGATCTAGTATACCCAAACAACCACGTCCGGCATTAGGGTTGGTTAGGAATGTCAGTCAGTTTTATGTCAATGATAGCGGGTATGATGAGAAATGATGCAAAAACGCCCAGCGAGGCTGGGCGTGGAAGCTTTACAGAATGATGGTTTTGTTACCCAGCACAAAAACATGATCATTGAGCACTTTACCCAAGGCTTTGCTCAAGACGTTTTTCTCAACGTCACGTCCGGCCTGCGCCATATCGTGTGCGCTGAAGGTATGGTCAACAGGAATGACATCCTGTTTGATGATTGGGCCTTCGTCCAAATTGCTCGTCACAAAGTGTGCTGTCGCACCAATGATTTTCACACCACGATCATAAGCTTGCTGATAGGGTTTCGCACCGATGAACGCTGGTAAGAAGCTGTGGTGAATGTTAATGATGCGATGTGGGTATTGGTTAACAAATTCTGGCGTCAGAATGCGCATGTATTTCGCTAATACCAAGTAATCTGGTTGATATTGATTGATCACTTCAAGCACTTGTTGATCGTGTTGATCACGGGTCAAACCTTCGTGTGACACAAAGTGGTAAGGAATATCAAAACGTTCAGTCAGCGTTTGCAGTTTATCGTAGTTACCAATAACCGCTGCAATTTCAACGTCTAAGCTACCATCGTAGTTTTTCATCAGAATATCACCTAAGCAGTGAGACTCTTTGGTCACAAGGATAACGATGCGCTTACGCCCTGAACTGACCAACTGATGCTGTGCACCTTTAGGTAACGCCTGGTCTAGGTCGGCTAAGAAGGTTTCGTCATTGAAATACCCTTCAAGCTCGGTACGCATAAAGAACTGGCTAGAGGTGTTGTCTACAAACTCACTGTTATGAATGATGTTCAGTTGATGTTTGTAACAGATGTTGGTGATTTTTGAGATGAGCCCTGGCTCATCGCTGCAGTGTGTCAGCAGGGTTTTCTTTTCCATCAAATACGACTTCCGTGAAAGAATTTTTTTATCGTTAAAAAATAAATCGAGTGGCCTAAACGGCAGAGGCGTGCTCGAGAATAGCCACTATAATTAATCCATAATCAGAATAGATTCAACCTCTATAGAAAAAAGCATTCGTCGTGACGTTAGGTGACCTGAAGTGTCGGTAAGGAAAATGCCGTCTAAATCAGACAAAACGGTAATATTACGCTGTCTCAAGGTGACTGTTATGGACAAAGATCTACTCGCTCATAAACTCTACATCGAACGTGTTAGTGCTCTCATGGGAGATAACAACATAGACTACGAATTGCTTGACCAAATGTGGGAAGCCAAAGCTTCGCCCAGTGCTGCGGCCAAAGTGCTGCTGATGCAACAAGAGCAGGGAATCGGTTTTGATGCCCCCGCTTGGTTAACCCGTTACCTCAACAGAAAGTGACTCTATGAAAAACGATGACGAACGAAAAACAGAGGTTGTCAGCCTCAAGATAGTGAATAATTTATTTTAAGTTAGCCATTGATTGACTGTTGGCGGCATGTAATCGAAGTCGCGCCGTCAACAGAAACCTGCCATAATCTCGCCATCTTTTTTTCCACCATGAATAGGCAATGATCGCTAAAACCTTCTCTCAACAGGGCGCTTTAGGGCAAGCGATTCCCGGATTCCAACCTCGCCAAGCTCAGATTGACATGGCGCAAGCCATCGAGAAAGCGATTCGCACTGATGGGCAAGTCGTTGTTGAAGCGGGAACCGGAACCGGAAAAACCTTCGCTTATTTGGTTCCTGCGCTGCTAAGTGGTAAAAAAATTATCATTAGTACCGGCTCAAAAAACTTGCAAGAACAGCTATACCATCGTGATTTACCGCTAATGGTCAATGCGTTAGGTTTTTTAGGTAAAACGGCATTACTGAAAGGACGCTCAAACTATCTTTGTCTTGACCGTTTGAGTCGGCAGATGATCGAAAGCCATACCAATGAATCTGACCCAACACTGCTCAGTCAATTAGTCAAAGTGCGCAGTTGGTCGTCCGAGACCAAAACTGGTGATTTGGGCGAGTGTGACTCTCTGCCTGAAGACAGTTTGATCATCCCTTCGATTACCTCAACCAACGACAACTGTTTGGGTAAAGAGTGCCCAAGTTATCAAGACTGTTTTGTCTCTAAAGCCCGCCGTAAGGCAATGGACGCGGATGTAGTCGTGGTAAACCACCATCTGTTTCTTGCCGATTTGGCGATCAAAGAGACAGGATTTGGCGAACTGATCCCTGAAGCCGACGTTTTTATTTTCGATGAAGCGCATCAGCTTCCTGATATCGCCAGCCAATATTTTGGCCAATCCTTGTCGAGCCGCCAAATTCAGGAACTGGCGAAAGATATCGAGATTGGCTATCGCACCGAAGCGAAAGATATGCGCCAACTCCAGAAGATGGCCGAGAAGCTCCAAAATAGCGCGATGGATTTACGTATTGTGCTTGGAGAGCCCGGTTATCGGGGCAACTGGCGCGATGCCATTGTGTCGCCTTCGGTATCAAGAGAAGTGGAACGTCTCAAAGAGAGCTTAGATTTCGCCATCGAAGTATTAAAGATGGCTTTGGGTCGTAGTCAACTGCTCGATACGGCTTATGAGCGTGCCTGCTTGATTAAAGCTCGGTTAGAACGCGTTTGCGATGTGTCGATCACCGGTTATTCCTACTGGTTCGATACCACACCCCGCCATTTTTCGTTGCACATTACGCCGCTCTCGGTCGCGGATAAGTTTCACGAACAGATAGAGATAAAGCAGGGCGCATGGATTTTCACCTCGGCAACTCTTGCCGTGAACGACGATTTTAGCCATTTTACCCAGCGTTTAGGCATTAAACCGAAAGCGCAATTCTCACTGCCAAGTCCGTTTGATTATGAACATCAAGCCAAACTCTGTGTCCCTCGTTATTTGCCTGAGCCTAATAGCCCAGGATTGGCGGATAAATTGGTGCGTATGCTCGCGCCAGTGATTGAAGAGAACCGAGGCCGCTGCTTCTTTTTGTGTACGTCGCACAGCATGATGCGTGATTTAGGTGAGAAGTTTCGTGAGCGGTTGACGCTTCCAGTGTTGATGCAAGGTGAAACCAGCAAACAGAAGACGTTGGCAGAGTTTTTAGAGTTAGGTAACGCTTTGCTCGTTGCAACGGGGGCTTTTTGGGAAGGAATTGATGTTAGAGGCGATACCCTAAGCTGTGTTATCATCGACAAACTTCCTTTTACCGCTCCTGATGACCCGTTACTGAAAGCTCGCATAGAGGATTGTCGGTTACGCGGGGGAGACCCTTTTGCTCAAGTACAATTACCCGAAGCGGTCATTACGTTAAAGCAGGGTGTAGGACGACTTATTCGAGATAAGAAAGACCGTGGCGCATTAATCATTTGTGATAACCGCTTGGTGACTCGGGATTATGGCGGTATCTTCCTCGCCAGTTTACCGCCGATTCCGCGCACGCGAGATTTGCAGGTAATTTCCGACTTTCTTCGTACATTATCAGAAACAGAAACAAATTAGAGATATCCATGAGCGCAAAAATTCTTGCCATCGATACCGCAACAGAGATGTGCTCCGTTGCATTAATGGTGGGGGATGAGATTTTCTCCCGTAGTGAAATAGCTCCGCGCGATCACACGAAAAAGATTCTACCTATGGTGGATGAAGTGTTGAAAGAAGCCGGTGTAACTTTGGCTGAAGTTGATGCGTTAGCCTATGGTCGTGGTCCTGGTAGCTTCACCGGGGTTCGAATTGGCATCGGCATCGCCCAAGGCCTAGCGTTGGGAGCTGATCTGCCAATGATTGGTATTTCCACGTTAGCAGCTATGGCACAAGGTGCTTATCGTCTGCATGGTGTGGAAAACGTCGCTTGTGCCATCGATGCGCGGATGAATGAAGTCTACTGGGCTCAATATCAACGTCAGCAAGAT
Organism: Vibrio porteresiae DSM 19223; assembly: GCF_024347055.1. Lineage (NCBI taxonomy): Bacteria > Pseudomonadati > Pseudomonadota > Gammaproteobacteria > Vibrionales > Vibrionaceae > Vibrio > Vibrio porteresiae. Next base: position 2,567,431 of record NZ_AP024895.1, on the reverse strand, counting down.
GGTAGCTGGATCACACTTGACGATGAATGTGTGATACCACCAAGTGACTTAGCAGCGCATTTGCGTCACGATAGCAACACTTGGGCACAAGTTGGCACAGGTTGGGATGCTTACCAAACTGAGATGGCAGAGATCGGGCTTCAACGTTCTACCACCGATGTTTTGTATCCAGAATCGCGCGATATTGCTTTCCTTGCTAAATTTGAATGGCAAAAAGGCAACACTGTTCCGGTGGAAGAATCCAGTCCGGTTTATTTACGTGATAACGTAGCTTGGAAAAAGTTGCCAGGACGTGAATAACCTCGTTGAGATGAGGTGGTTCACACCTCGTCTCAACCTCTAAAGGAACTGTATGGTATCAATTAACGGTTTACCGCCTTCCATCCCCGGTCCTAATCGTGCCTCCAAAGCGAAAAAGGGCCAAGGCAAGAAGAGTGAAAGCACCGAATTAGCGGCTCCTTCGAAACTGGCTACCGCCGTTTCTCAATCTATTCGCCATGTTGATGAGGCGGATATTCGCGGTGCTCAACTGCATTATGATTTGCCGGAAGGCCGAGCCCGAAAAGCAATGGAAGAGTATATGGATGTCATGAATCGAGCAAAAAAAGAGGAACTTGCTCAGATGTTAGGCGTCGATATATACATCTAATCAGCAAGTTAGAGGATTAACTATGTATATGATGAGATGGAGAAGTCTCCTAAGCTTATTTCCAATCGTATTGTTGACAGCGTGTGCCTCTTTACCGCCTGAATTGGCGTCAAGCGACACGGCTGTTATTACAGATTACTCAACCTGGACCGAAACGAAACCGTCTGCCGATAGTGAAGTCCGTTTAGGGGGAGTAATTGCGGGAATTTCCAATCAGGCGAATAGCACTCGTTTGGAAATTGTTAATCTCCCTATAGATAAAGCAGGACGCCCAGACATCAGCCAAGAACCGCAAGGTCGGTTTGTTGCTTATGTAAAAGGATTTCTCGACCCAGTGACTTATGCTCCTGGCCGCTTGGTGACCCTCGTTGGCAAAACCGCAGCTAGTGAGCAAGGAAAAGTCGGAGATTATGCTTACACCTTCCCTACCATGAAAGCGTCAGGCTATCACCTGTGGAAAGTGGAACAGCGCGTCATTATGGATGATGTCGGTCCTTACTTTTATCCATGTCGGGGGTTTTACTGTCGACACTTCGAAAAAGATTCTAATGAAGGTCGCGTAATTCAAACGGTTAAATAATGTTGACTGAAACGAAGTATGCACTGGCTGATGGTGAGCTTGCTGCCGTCGAAATCGGCGATGCAAAAAGTGCAGATACCACCATCGTGTTTTTACATGGATGGTTAGATAACGCTGCCAGTTTTTTTACAATCATGGAAGCTTTTCATCAGCTCGCCCCTCAATACCATTTATGTGCCATCGATCTCCCTGGGCACGGGTTATCCACGAATAAAGCAGGTAGCAATTTCTATCTGTTTCACGATTATGTGGACGACATTTATCAATTAATGCCACATTTTTCGCCAAATAGACGAATTATGGTAGGTCACTCTCTTGGTGCTTTAATCTCGGCTTGCTATAGTGCCGCCTTTCCTGAGCAAGTCGCAGGATTAGTTCAAATTGAGGGTTATGCGCCACTGTTTGAAGACCCAGATGCTTGTGTAGCACGAATGCGTGAGGGGGTAATTAGCCGCCACCAATATCGCAGTGTTCCAGCCCGTGGTTATGACAGTGTGAAAACGGCGATTCGTCATCGTTCTCAGGTCAACAAGATTCCTCCCGCCTTGATTGCTCCGGTCATTGAGCGTGGGATGCGTCAAGTTGGTGACCTGTGGTATTGGCGTTGTGATGCAAAATTAAAATGTGATGCCTTGTACCGGATGAGTCCGGCCCATGCAAAACAGATTATGAAGCAGGTGACTTGTGTCGACCGAGTCATTCTTGGTGAGGAAGGATATCCTTATTTACATCAACAATGCACCGAATTGACGGAGAAAAAACCGGAAGTGTTTACCATTGCAGGTGGACACCATTGCCATCTGGAGCAACCGCAACAGGTCGCTGAACTGATTCTTGGCTTGGTTAACAAAATTAACGAAGGGCTTGAGTAACAGATACTCAAGCCAATTGGCTATGCTGATAGTATTATCAAAATAATAAAGCAAATTAATGCCAATGACGAGGAGTATACAGTGGATAAACCCTGGCTTTCACGTTACCCAAGTGATGTACCTGAAACCATCGATCCCGATCAATATCAGTCACTTGTTGAGATGTTTGAGTTATCGGTAAGAAAATTTTCTGACCAACCTGCATTTATCAACATGGGCACGGTGATGACTTTCCGTAAATTGGAAGAGCGTAGCCGTGCTTTTGCTGCTTATCTACAAAATGAATTGAAGCTGAAAAAGGGCGATCGTGTCGCTCTTATGATGCCCAACTTGCTGCAATACCCTGTTGCACTGTTTGGTATTTTGCGTGCCGGTTTAGTGGCGGTGAACGTTAACCCGCTTTATACCCCGCGTGAACTGGAACATCAGCTTAAAGACGCCAACATCGAAACCATTGTGATTGTGTCGAACTTTGCCAACACCTTGGAAAAGATTGTTGCTCACACCCCAGTGAAACACGTTATCTTGACGAGCCTTGGGCAGATGTTGCCGCGCGCGAAAGGCACTATCGTCGATTTTGTGGTGAAGTACGTTAAACACCTAGTGCCGAAATATCACCTTCCGGGGGCGATCTCGATGCGCCAAGCGATTCGCAAAGGCCGTCGCCTGCAGTATGTGAAACCCTATTTATCCGGTGATGATATTGCCTTTTTGCAATATACCGGCGGTACTACCGGCGTCGCTAAAGGGGCAGTACTGACTCATCGTAATATGGTGGCGAACGTACTCCAAGCCAAAGGCGCCTACGGGCCTGTATTGCGTGAAGGCCGTGAGCTGGTGGTGACAGCGTTGCCGCTCTACCATGTTTTTGCACTGTCGGTGAACTGCTTGCTGTTTGTTGAAATGGGCGGGGCAAACTTGCTGATTACCAACCCGCGCGACATTCCCGGTTTTATCAAAGAACTTGATAAACATGATGTGACCGCCATTACCGGCGTTAACACGCTTTTCAATGCGTTAGTGTCCAATATGGATTTCCATACCTTGGACTTTAGCCATTTGAAGTTATCAGTAGGTGGCGGCATGGCGGTGCAGCGTGCGGTGGCCGATAAATGGAAAAAGATCACGGGAATCCATTTACTGGAAGGGTACGGTTTAACCGAATGTTCCCCTCTTGTCGCAGGTAATCCTTATGATCTGACCGATTATTCTGGTGCGATTGGTTTGCCTGTGCCGTCAACAGAAGCACGTCTTGTCAATGAGCAAGGTGAAGTGGTTGGTCACGATGAAGTTGGTGAGCTACAAGTGCGTGGCCCACAGGTAATGCAAGGTTATTGGATGCGACCGGATGCCACTCGTGAAGTGCTGACCGAAGATGGCTGGCTATCGACGGGAGACATCGTGCGCTTTGACGATCAAGGGATGATGTACATCGTGGATCGCAAGAAAGACATGATTCTCGTCTCGGGCTTTAACGTCTATCCAAATGAAATTGAAGATGTCATCGCGCTCAATGATAAAGTGCTTGAGGTAGCTGCGATTGGTCAAACCCATGAAATTTCTGGTGAAGTGGTCAAAGTGTACATCGTTGCTCGGGATAAAAGCTTGACTAAAGAAGAGGTGATTGCTCACTGTCGCGAACATTTAACCGGCTACAAAGTACCGAAAATTGTCGAATTTCGTAGCGAGCTGCCTAAATCCAACGTAGGTAAAATCTTGCGTCGGGTGCTGCGTGAAGAGAACGAGCAGCAGCAAAAATCCGCTTAATCGAGATTGGGTGAGTACACTCTGCCTGTCAGAGCAGTTATCCAGAGCAAACAGTGTTACAATGCCGGCAGAAGACGCCGGCATTGTTATTTCAGTGCCAGTCCCCAATTCACAGAAGTGAGCTTTGAGTGAAATATCAGATAATAACAACCAATAGCGAATTAGAACGTATCTGCAAAGTGGCGCGCGAGACCGATGTCGTGATGTTGGATACGGAGTTTGTTCGAGTCAGAACTTACTACCCTCAATTGGGCTTAATCCAACTGTTTGATGGCGAAAATGCCTCATTGATCGACCCTCTAGCCATTACCGATATGACGCCATTTGTGGCGTTACTGCAAGATACCGCTGTGCTCAAAGTGCTGCACGCTTGCGGTGAAGATATTGAAGTGTTCTTCAATGAATTTGGTTGTGTACCGACACCTATGGTTGACACTCAAATCATGGCCGCCTTTTTGGGCTACGGTTTATCAACGGGATTTGCTGCATTAGTGAGTGAATACGTTGGGGTGGAATTGGATAAAAGCGAGTCTCGTACCGATTGGTTAGCTAGACCACTTACATCAAAGCAGCTTGATTATGCAGCAGCCGATGTCTTTTATTTAATGCCCATCTATGATGCGTTGCGCGTGAAGGTTGAACAAGCGGGTTGGTTAGAAGCAGCGTGGCAAGAATCGCATTTACAGTGCATGAAACGTACGCGTGTTGCCAATCCAGAAAATGCTTACTTAGATGTCAAAGGGGCGTGGCAATTAACGCCAAAAGAGTTAGCCGCATTGAAACCGTTAGCCACATGGCGTCACCAAGAGGCGATTAAACGTAATCTCGCGCTGAACTTTGTGCTGCGTGAAAACGAAATGCTGCTGATCGCGAAAGAGCTTTTAAGAACACCGAAAGCGATGGAAGAAGCAGGAATCGATCCTCATGCCATTCGTCGCCATGGTGCCAAATTGGCCGCGATTGTCAAAACTTCCCTTGCGATTCCAGCGGAAGAATACCCTGAAGCGATTGTGCCCTTGATGGATTATCCAGGTTATAAGCAACTGTTTAAGCAATTGAAAGATATCGTTAAAGCAGCGGCTGAAAGTAAAGGGCTCGCCACGGAATTCGTCGCATCGAAAAAACAACTCAATCAGCTTTTGAGTTGGGTGTGGAAAAAAGATCGCGATCCAGCCAAACTGCCCGATATTATGCAAGGTTGGCGTTTGGCCTTGGTTGGCGATAAGCTCAACCAGAAAGTATGATGCTTTAGCACATAACCGCTCTTTGAGCGGTTATTGTCGTTTTGGCCTTGATGTTCAAGGCCCACAAGGAAACAAAAAGAAGGATAGTCATGACTGCAACCCAATACCTTAACGATCTTAACCACCGTTATTTGAACATTCACCGCGTCAAGGAAGATTTTTTCTGGGAAACCTATATGGGCATCAGCGATGACCATGAAGGTTCAGCCAAAGCGCAAACCGCGTGGACTAAATTCCTCAGCACTGCCCAGCAAATTCAAGACGTTCGTGACCAATTAGCGCAAGCTGAACATATCAGCGATGCAGCAGAAAAAGCGCAAACCGTTCAAGGGCTAAAAGGCTGGCTAGCGATGTTTGAAGCGCACGCCATTGAATCTGAGCAGGCTCAAGAACTCAAAGATCAACTGATTCAGTTTGAAGCTGATCTGTTTGAAAAGAAAAAAGCCTACGCGATGAGCTATCAAAATGAGAAAGGTGAGACAGTCGAAGCGTCTCTGGTCTCATTAGGTTCAACTGTGCGAACTAACAACCATGAATCAGTACGTAAAAGTGCCCACCAGGCCTTGCTGGATTTGGAGCAATGGGCGCTAAACAATGGTTTTATTGAGCTGATTAAATTGCGTAACCAGTTTGCTCGCTCTTTAGGTTTTAAAACCTTCTTCGACTACTCTGTCGCCAAAGGCGAAAAGATGACCAGTGAGCAGTTGTTCACTATCCTCGATGATTTTGAAGAGCGTACTCGCTCTGCACATCAGCGCAGTTTAGCCGCTCTAGCAGCCGAGAAAGGGGACACTGCGTTAGCTGGTCATAACTTTGTGTACTCGTTTGCTGGCGATGTGATGCGTGAACTGGACCCTTATGTGCCATTTGCTAAATCATTGCGCCGTTGGGCTGAATCGTTTGGTCGTTTACACATTGATTATTCTGGTGCAGAACTGACACTGGATCTTCTTGATCGTAAAGGTAAATACCCTAACGGTTTCTGCCATGGTCCAATTCCATCATTTTATGACCAAGACCAATGGGTAGCGGCAAAGGTGAATTTCACCAGTAACGCTAAACCAGACCAAGTGGGTAGTGGCTACGACGGTATCAACACCTTGTTCCATGAAGGTGGCCATGCTGCGCACTTTGCCAACGTGAAATTGAATGCGCCATGTTTTTCTCAAGAGTTTGCACCGACGTCAATGGCTTACGCTGAAACTCAATCCATGTTCTGCGACAGCTTATTGACCGATGCAGATTGGCTAAAAACCTACGCATTGGATGTGAATGGCACCCCAGTACCAGACGAAGTGATTCAAGCGATGATTCAAAGTCGCCAGCCGTTTAAAGCGTATGAAGAGCGCAGCATCTTAGTGGTGCCTTACTTTGAACGTGCGCTGTATCAACTGAGTGACGATGAGTTAACACCTGAACGTGCAACCGCATTAGCCCGTGAATGTGAACAAAAAATTCTCGGTTTGGCGTGCAGTCCGCGTCCGTTGATGGCGATTCCTCATCTGCTCTCTGATGAATCAGCGTGTGCTTATCATGGTTACTTGCTGGCGCATATGGCGGTGTACCAAACTCGTGCTTACTTCCTGCAGCGTTTTGGTTATCTCACCGATAACCCAGAAATTGGTCCTTTGCTGGCTGAACACTACTGGCGTCGTGGTAATAGCCTATCTCACAACGACACCATCGTCGCACTGACGGGTGAAGGCTTTAACGCTAAATACTTAGCGGATACCTGTAACCTTTCCGTTGCAGAAGCATGGCAAGTGCAACAGAAAAAAATCGCCGCATTGGCAACTCGAGAGCAGTCTGCTCCTGCTGATTTGAACGCGACCATTCGTGTTGTGGATGGGGCGAAAGAGTTGGCTTCGAACGTGGAATCGATGGAAACCATGTGCGATGAGTTTGAGCAATACATTGCTGAGCACTATTTTAGCTAAGTGGCTGAAACGGTAACCATAAAAAATGCCAGTCACTGACTGGCATTTTTACTTAACTAAGAAACGGAGTTTAGCGTTCTTCTTCAGGTAGTTTGACATTGAGTTCCAACACCGAGATATCGTCATCTTTGTGATCGAAGGTCAACTCAACCATTTCTGGGTCAATCGCAACGTATTTGGCGATCACTTTCAGAATGTCTTCTTTTAATTGTGGTAGGTAAGTCGGCGCAGGATCGCTCCCACTACGACGTTCAGCCACAATAATTTGTAAACGCTCTTTGGCTAAGCTGGCCGTTGTTTTTTTCGGTGGACGGAAAAATTCAAGTAGTGACATACGTCATTAGCCTCCAAACAGTCGTTTAAAAATTCCTTTCTTAGGTTCAGTCAGAAAACGGAATTCGATCTCCTGACCGAGTAAACGTTCCACGGTGTCATCATAAGCTTGGCCTGCATCTGACTCATCGTCAAAAATAACAGGGATACCTTTGTTTGATGCATTCAATACCGCTTGGCTTTCTGGAATCACACCGAGTAGAGGAATGTGTAGGATCTCTTCGACGTCGTTGACGCTCAGCATTTCGCCTTGGTTAACACGAGCAGGGTTGTAACGAGTTAACAGCAGGTGCTGTTTTACCGGCTCTTTGCCTTCTTCCGCGCGCAATGATTTCGAATCTAGGATGCCAAGAATACGGTCAGAGTCACGGACAGAAGAGACTTCAGGGTTGGTGGTCACAATCGCTTCATCGGCGAAGTAGAGTGCCATCAATGCACCTTGCTCGATACCCGCTGGTGAGTCACAGATAATGAAATCAAAACCCATGGTGTCCAACTGGTCTAAAACACGTTTAACGCCATCCTTGGTAAGAGCGTCTTTATCACGAGTTTGTGAAGCTGGCAGGATGTAGAGATTTTCGTTGCGTTTATCTTTGATAAGCGCTTGGTTTAGGGTTGCTTCACCATTGATTACGTTAACGAAATCGTAAACAACGCGTCGTTCACAGCCCATGATCAGGTCAAGATTACGTAGGCCGATATCGAAATCGATCACCGCCGTCTTTTTGCCTTTCAATGCTAAACCCGACGCGATCGCTGCGCTAGAGGTGGTTTTACCTACACCGCCTTTTCCTGACGTGACGACAATAATGCGTGCCATTTTTTCTTTTCCTTTCAAACTTATATAGTAAGTAGTTCAAAATGAAGTGATTCTTCATTCATGCTAAGCATCACTTTCTTTTGCCAAAACTCACTTTCAATTTGGTCACTAAGCCAATAGTTCCCTGCAATAGAGACTAGTTCAGCCTGTAAATCTTGACAGATAATCTTTGCTTCTTTTTGACCACTCGCTCCAGCAATTGCCCGGCCGCGCAAGGTCCCATGAATATGGATTGAACCATCGGCAATCACTTCAGCGCCAGGGCTAACGTGATTGAGGATGACTAAATCTCCATCTTTCGCGTACACCTGTTGACCGGAGCGAATCGGCGTGTGAATCACTTTGGTCGGTGCAATGTGTGCAGGTGCATTGGTGGGAGAGTTGCTGGTGGTCATCACTGCAAATCCAGCTTCTTTTGCCAAATTTTGCGTGCGTTTATCATGACATCCGGTAATTCCGACAGGAATTAATCCTGCGTCAGCAATCCCTTGTTTCAATGCACTAAAATCAATATCACTCGTCACTTTAGCGATATTGATAACGACAGGTGCGCTGGCGAAGAAAGCGGGGGCTTGTTCCACTTTCTGTTTTAAAAATTCTACGCTATTGGCGACCTGATTGTCAGAAAGGTGTAATACTGACAAAGTAAAACTACTACCTTTTAGGTCAGGTATATTAGACATCGTTACTTTGACCTCATAAACTCATGGCTAATTAAGAAAGGGCGTTGCCTGAGACTAGGGTTGTCATGTTATATTCCATAACAGACCACAGCAAGTTATCTTACAACCTTTTAAGTGATTTGCTGGCAATTTTATTGAAACTTGACGGTTTCTGTACAAAAACGCGATAAAAGCGGCTTATTTACAATAAAAGGCTTGTCATGCTTTGCTCTATCTATAAAAGTTCTAAGAAAGAAGGCACCTATCTCTATGTGCCAAAACGAGACGATTTTTCACAAGTACCTGACACTCTGATGCAGATGTTCGGTAAACCTAGTTTTGTCATGCTAGTCAATCTGGAAAAACGCCAATTGGCGCTCGTTGACGTGGAAAAAGTGAAAAACGCTTTAAATGAGCAAGGTTTTTTCCTGCAACTGCCGCCACCACCAGAGAACTTACTAGAAAAATATAAACAAGAGAGGGCGCGTCAGCAAGCTAAGTAGCACCAACTGTTTTGAGAAGTATCCAGGATTGGTGGTAGCTGGGGCAGCGCTCTTCAAATGCCTCACCGCTCAAGGAGGAGATCTTGAGAAAATTACTTTCGATTATTTTAGGTATAACACTCGCCTCACCAGTGTTAGCCGGAGACAATGCGGGTTTTGAACAGTATATCGAAGGTTTAAAACAGCAAGCAAAACAGGAGGGTATCTCTGATAAAGTGATTCAGGATGCCTTCGCTGACGTTCAATACCGCCCACGAGCGGTAGTCGCTGATCGCAATCAACCAGAGAAAAAACTGACTTTAGACGAATACATTCCTCGTGCTGTCCCTAGTTGGAAGGTTGAACAGGCGAAAAATCTCTATAAAAAGTACTATGACGATTTGCAAGCCATTGGTGAAAAGTATGGTGTGCAGCCAAGGTTTATTGTCGCCCTATGGGGGGTTGAGAGTAACTTTGGCTCTCTAACCGGTGGTTATAACGTGATCGATGCGTTGTCGACCATGGCCTATGATGGCCGCCGTGAAGCCTTTTTCCGCAATGAAACCATGGCAGCTCTGAAAATCCTGCAGCAGGGTCATATTGATGCTAAAGAGATGAAAGGCTCTTGGGCAGGGGCAATGGGGCAATGTCAGTTTATGCCAAGCTCATTTTTGGCCTACGCGGCTGATGGTAATGGCGATGGTAAAAAGGATATCTGGGGCAGTAAAGTCGATGTGTTTGCATCAACAGCAAATTACCTCAGTCAATCTGGCTGGAATGATCGTCGCACGTGGGGACGCCAAGTAAAATTGCCTCACGGGTTTGATGTGAATCTTGCTGGACGCGAAGCGGATAAAGGCAAATATTTGCATGAGTGGAACGAGTTAGGTGTGACTCGCTATGATGGTCATCCGTTGCCAAAATTAAACGATGACATTAAAGCGTGGCTGATTATTCCTGATGACGAAAAAGGTCGCGTGTACTTGGTATACAGCAACTATAACGTCTTGATGAAATGGAACCGCTCGTACTACTTTGCTTTGGCTGTTTCTCATCTAGCAGATGCAATGGTGTTCTAACTGCTCTTGTCATTGTCATAACACAGTTCAATCGGCTTACCTTTGGGTAGGCCGATTGGTTATTTCAATCTGTTTCTACGACGTAAATCCTCTGCATGGGAGTGTAAAGCTCCGTAATCCCGCCTTTCTCTTGATGCACTTTCACCTATAGTCGACGCATAAGTTGATTTAGGTGTCTCATATGAATCATTCTCACTCTGTTTCCATTGGTCAAGTGGCCTTAGCGATTGGCGTTATGCTTGGCTTTGCTTCAATTTCGTTACCGGCATTGGCCGAGACTTCGCTTGCTTTTCCTATGCAGGACTATCAGGTCAAAACAATCCATGTCCACACGGAACATGGAGAGCGAACCATAGTCGTTCATCACTACCAATCGATCCCTTATGTCACTAAGCCAATCGATCTGCGCTATCAAAGCTTGAATATAGACGTGCCCGTGGAGATTGATCGCCAAAGCGTCAATGTAGCGCAAGCGCCAGTGATTCTTAACATTACCGTTGGCGGTTATATGTCAGCCAGTAATCAGCCGCTTGGCAAAGCGCAACATTCGCCAATTGCCCATTTCCAACACCCTCCTCGTCCACCTATCGGCGAAATGCCACCGGGTACGCCATTGGATCGGAGAATGGGTCCGCCTTTGGGAATGGTGCAACCAAGGCCACAAGATGCGATGGAGCCAATGGATGACCATCAGATGCCGCCCAGCCACAAGGCTAGGAGCGAGCAGTCCGTATTCCCTGGCATAGGGTCGGATAAAGCCAACTTAGCATTAGCGGCAGGCTATGTCGTTGTGACACCTGGCGTTCGTGGTTGGGATAACCAATCTGTCGATGGGCGATATTTTGGCAAAGCCCCAGTGGCGATAGTCGATTTAAAAGCAGCTGTTCGCTACCTTCACTACAATTCGGCAACCATTCCGGGCAATGAAAACTGGATTATCTCATTCGGTTGCAGCGCTGGTGGGGCACTATCGGCGTTATTGGGCGCTTCCGGTAACCAAAACCAATATCAAGCTTATCTTGATAAGATTGGGGCAGCGAAGGCGAGCGATGCCATTTTCGCTTCTGCTTGCTATAGCCCTATAACAGACCTTGAACATGCTGACGGAGCCTATGAGTGGATGTTTGGTAAAGAGCCTTTGCAGGGGAGTCTGGTCAATCAAAAACCATCGAAAGAGTTGGTAAAGCAATTTGGCAACTATCTTGACCGTCTCCAATTACAAGGTGTGGGAGGTTTTGGTGTCTTAACCACTGCCAATTATCGCCAATACTTGAAATCGCGTTACCTCATTCCTGCATTAGAGCGCTATCTCAACGGATTAACTCATGATGATCAAAAAATCTATCTCGATCTCCACCCGTGGATTCGTTGGGATGGTCAGCATGCGCAGTTTACGTGGGCAGATTTTGTCGCGGATATGGGACGGCTAAAAGGGCTACCAGCTTTCGATACACTGGACTTAAGTGCGCCAGAGAACAAACTGTTTGGTTCTGAATATGTGGATGCGAACCATTTTAGTGAGTACGCGCTGCGCCAAGCGACTAATAACACCCATGCGGCACTGACACCACAAATGGTGCAGTTAACGCAGATGATGAACCCGATGACGTTTTTGTTGAAAAACAAACAGAGTGGCGTAGCGCAATATTGGTGGTTACGGACAGGGGCAAAAGATAACAATACCTCACCTACGGTATTAGCCAACCTTGCTGCTGGCTTAGTGGAACATGGTAAGCAAGTGAATGCGGCCTATTTCTGGGAAGGGGGGCACTGCGCCGATACTGACCCTCAAGGAGCAATAGATTGGGTGCGTGAAATCACTGGTTATCAACGCTAGCTATCAGATAAGGATAAAAAAACGGCAGTCATTGGACTGCCGTTATCTTTAGGAGCATTGGGGGAAACTTAGCCTTGGGCCTCGTTAAGCTCACAAGCGATTAAGGTGTTTTCAATCAAGCTTGCGACTGTCATTGGACCAACACCGCCAGGTACTGGAGTAATAAAGCTCGCTTTTTCACGGGCAATATCATAATCCACATCACCGACTAACTTGCCTGATTCTAGACGGTTAATACCGACATCGATCACGATAGCACCTTCTTTAATCCACTCACCAGGAATGAAATGCGGTTTACCTACTGCAACCACTAGTAGATCGGCTTGGCGAACATGATGTTCTAGATCTTGAGTGAAGCGGTGGCAAGTGGTGGTAGTGCAACCAGCAAGCAGCAGCTCTAGCGTCATAGGACGACCAACGATATTGGATGCCCCAACAATCACCGCGTGTTTACCACGTAGTTCGATCTCGTAGCGTTCAAGTAGCGTGATAATCCCTTTTGGCGTACAAGAGCGTAGCACTGGAATACGCTGCGCTAGGCGGCCAACGTTATAAGGGTGGAAACCGTCCACGTCTTTTGCTGGAGAAATGCGTTCTAGCACTGATGTTGAATCGACGCCTTTTGGCAGTGGCAGCTGCACCAAAATGCCGTCGATGGTTGGGTCGTTATTTAATTCATCAACCAAAGCGAGTAGCTCGTCTTGGGTTGTGGTTACAGGCAGATCGTATGATTTAGAAATGAAACCGACTTCTTCACAAGCACGGCGTTTACTGCCGACATAAACTTGTGATGCAGGATCTTCACCTACCAAGACAACAGCAAGGCCCGGAGCACGCAATCCTTGGGCAAGACGTGCTTTAACACGCTCAGCAACTTCTGAGCGAACCGTTTGAGATATGAGCTTTCCATCAATATTTTGGGCAGTCATGACTTTCCTTAACACTTGGGTCGTGAAATTTTTGCGCGCATTGTCGCAGATAATTTAGCGAACATCCATAGGCAAACGTTTGCTTTGGGGTGTTTTTAATCGGATTAGCATTTATTGGTAAAAAATTCGTCATTTGAAACAGATTGTTAGAGAAATCCGTTGATTTACCCTCTTTAACTCGTATAATCCTGTCCCTGTAGCGCGCCCTTAGCTCAGCTGGATAGAGCACCTGCCTTCTAAGCAGGTGGTCACAGGTTCGAATCCTGTAGGGCGTGCCATCAAATTTAAACCCCGAGAACTCTTTGAGTTTTCGGGGTTTTTTCATTTTACCTATCTCATTTCTGATGTCACTAACTATGCAGTCTTATGAGTAATGACTCTCCTGTGTGGCGAGTGTTTTTGCCTTTTGTCGATGAAAAGCATAGACATAAATGCAGCCAAGTAGCGCCAACACCCCATAGCCACACGCCACAGTAAAGAGCGAATAGGATTCAGACATTCGTCCAGCAATCAGGGTTGGAATTGCCGCTCCGATGTAGGAGGAAGTGTAGATAAGCGATAGGACACTCGCACGTTCGTCTTGCTTCAAATCGGTGACTAAGGTTTGAATGCTTCCTGTAAGAACACCCCCTTGGGCAATGCCAGCTAAGATACTGGTGATCACAAAGGGAATGAGCATGCCTTGGTAGAGGAAAAACAAAATCCCACCCAATAGCAGCGTGAAACTGTACATTCCTACCTTTTGTGCCGTGATGGCTGAAACTCGACCGGCGAGGGAAGCCCCAATTGAGCTTGGTGCCATAATGGCGGCGAAGACAAAAGCAGCAGCGACCGCGCTTGATGAGTGTAAGTTATGCTGTGCCATCGCAGGGCCAAATGCTTGAAAGAACCCACCCAAAGCCCAAGTACAGACAAAAGTACAAGCCGCGACGGGAAAGGCGCTTCGCGCTGAGCTAGGTAGCGCTAATTGGGGTTTGAGTGATGTTAATGCCCCAGACTTATGAATAACGGAATCGGTGCTCATCACGAGTAAAGCAAGGCAGCATAGCAATAGCACCAATACGATATAAAAAGGGAAGTGGCGCGGATCAGGGCCATATTCAACCAGCACACCAGAACCCACACCGCCAATAGTCAGTCCTGTCATTGGGCCACAGCTCAAGATCGCAGGGGTTAACCAGCGCGGCACTGCGCGGGTATTATCAACCACCCAAGCTGCCATGGCAGTCGAGGCTAAACCCGATGCTAGCCCCTGTAATAACCGACCTATGATTAAAGGAGTAGCCCCAGTAATTGTCATAAAACATAAGGTGGATGCGCCCGCGAGCAGTATGGTGGCAAGCGCGATGGGTTTGCGACCCAAAAAGTTGGATACTCGGCCGAAAAAGAGCAGCGCGGTGACGGCACCAACAAAATACAATACGGAACTGAGCGACAGTGCCATATAGCTGACACCGTTTTCCATTTGATAGCGCCCATAGAGGGGAATCGGGGTTCCGGATGCTAAATAGGTGGTCATTAAAGAGAGAGCCGCTCCGGCATAGGAAATCTGTGTTTGTTTCATGAGTGAACTCGTATCGGGAATGGGAAGAGTTGGGTATTGATTGCGTTACGTTTAATCGAGAGTTACGTGACCCGAATGATGTTGCGCTGCGTGCGTAAGTAGTTAAAACAGTACGTGCATGATTGGCGAGTGTAAGCCAAATAGGGGATGGCATAATGAGGATAATTTGAGTAGCAGTCGTGAGCGCTATTCATAAATCCTGTTTAAGATTGATGACCAAAAGGATCCGTAGAATAAGCAGAAGCTTTCTGCTATTTTACTGCGCCATTTACCCGAGGATGCCTCATAATGAACCGCAAGAAAAAGATCAACCAGATCTATAAGCAGAAGCAAAAGAAGATGAACTCACGTCTGCATCGTAGCAACAAACCTCGCTACGTTTCTAAAGCAGAACGCGAGTTATTAGCTACTCAAGAAGCAGAACAACAAGAAAATGGTGAAATTGTTGAGCTTATTGAGGCAGATGAAGCGCAGGAATCTAGCCAAGTTAATGGCTGATCAAGCAAACTAATTAAGTCTGTAGGGAGAGCGTAACGGATTAACGTCTCGCCCAACTTAAGCGCAAGGGAGAAAAAAGCACATGGCACGAGCGGGTAGGCCAAGAAATTTTGATCGTGATGAAGCGATCACCAAAGCGATGCATCTCTTTTGGGAAAAAGGGTATGAACCTACGTCTTTGGCCGAACTAAAAGCCCACTTGGGTAATCTCTCATCGGCAAGTTTCTATGCAGCTTTTGGGTCTAAACAACAGCTTTTTGAAGAGTGCTTAGCCAAGTACATGGCCTCTTGCGGCGAGTTAAATCAACTGCTTGAAGACACAGCAGTCAGTGCTCGCAGCGCTATGTATGCCATGTTAAAACAGACGATTGAATTACAGATAGACAGCCACACACCGAAAGGGTGTATGGCGGTTTTGGCGGGGCTTAACTGTGACGATGATAATCAAGCCATTTGCAAAGTGGCGGAACAAGCACGTCAGCAGACTCGCCAAGCACTTGTACGCTGTGTGCAACGCGGTGTTGACCAGCAAGAACTCAGCGCAACGACGGATGTATTGAGTTTCGCCATGGTGTTCGATTCGTTTCTCAAAGGACTTTCAATAGAGATTCGAGATGGCGCCACCTTAGCGACACTCACTCAAGCGCTCGATTTCATTATGACCATTTGGGACTGTCACGCGTGTCGCTGTGATTAAAAGGCCATTTGCATGAAAGTTTGGGCGCATTGTCCTCATCTCTTTTCCAATTAAGTGTGTCAATTTTGCAATTTTGACGCAAAAAAGACCGAGTGATGACCAGTCATTGTTACGATTTGATGGCTGATCGGTGACAGTGTAGCTATATTCAATACGTTTATTATTTTTGGGGGCAACATGTACTTATCATCCGTATCCCATCCATGGCGTGTGCTGTTTTTTAGCGTCATGTTGTCAGTGCTCTTCATTGGTGCCTACATTCCAGCAGTAGGTCAGGCCGCTGGCCCTTGGCATTTTGAACTGCACTTTCTCGCTTTCGGTTTGGTTGGTGTTGTCACGACTTGGGCGCTATCAAGATTAAGTTGGCGTTGGCACTGCTTATTGATCGTTATGATCCCATTGGGCCATGAAATCTGTGAGATTTGGGGTCATCACCACGGTTTAGAAACCATGGACGTGATGGTCGATATCCTTGGTGGATTAACGGGCATTTTGCTTACCCAGATTGCGAACCGAGTTTATCAGCATTAATCGCGCTAGTTTAAAACAGTAAGCCGTCAATACAGAATAAACAAAGCCCCTGCCGATATGGCAGGGGCTTTTTGTTGTAGCTTGTCACTAATGAACGAATGCACTAATGAGCTTGATTAAGCGTCGTGAACGACCGCTTTTTCAGCGACAACCGCCGGTTGTTTTAAACTGATTGCCACAAATACGATGGCATTGACAATCAAGCCGACAAAACCTCCGTTCCAACCAAAGGGTGAGTTACCAGACAGTTGAAAGTAAAGGGTGAGTGCTGAGCCGATGATCAAACCGCTAATGGCAGCTGGAGTAGTCGCTTTTTTCCACCACAGAGCGCCAACCAACATAGGGAAGAGCTGCACGATAATGCCGTAAGCGGCAAGCAGCAGCGCAGCCAAGGTTGGAATGTTCATCAGCGCTAGGGCATAGGCCAAAAGGGAAACAACGATAACGCCCATTTTCGTTGTTAGCAGCATTTGGCTTTCGCTCATTTTGCTGAACTTAGGGAAGGGCGCAAGAACGTCGCGGGCGAAAATAGAAGCACTGGTATGCGCTAAGTTCGATGCAGTAGACATTGCTGCCGCAAGTGCACCTGACAGCACGATACCGATAACCCAATCGGAGAATCCGACTTTGTTCACCACCAATTCCAATAACACGTCATCTGCTTTGGCTAATGGCGCATCTTGAAATACCAAGATCCCAGCAAAACCAATGAACAACAGTGGCACCATAATGAGGCCATACAGTGGATAGAAGACAAACACTTGTTTTAAAGTGCGTCCGCTTTCCGCAGTATAAAACTTCATAAAGATGTGCGGCCACATCACAATACCCAGCGTGCTGACCAAAATCGCGGTTGAGAAGGCGCCCCAACCCATGCCTTTCGCTCCCGGCATCGTAAGGAATTCTGGAGCTTTGTCTTTAAGTTGTTCAAACATCGGGCCAATACCACCAAAGAAATGCTCTGGTGTGGCGATACCGATATACCACGCAATGCCCACCATCATGATCCCTTGTAATAGGTTGGTCCATCCAATCCCATTGAGACCACTGATAAACACATAAATGGCAACGACCGCTGTGGCGACCAGTGCGCCAAGCCAAAAAGGCACGATGCCGCCAGTTGCGCTGTGAAATAGCATGCCTGCACCCGCAATTTGAACCGTTAGGTAAGGAATCATGGCTAACAAACTGATGATACCGATAAACACACCCAGTGCCTTGTTCGGATAGCGGTCAGTAAAAAACTCAGCTTGGGTCAATAGCCCTTTTTTGCGCCCAGATTTGGCAATAATCGGTCCCATCAACCACCAAACAATGATTCCTAAGGTGAGATAGGCGATGATATAAAGCACGGGCATGCCTTTACTGTATGCCCAGCCTGGCGTTCCTAAAAAGGCTGAGGCGGAAAAACATTCAGCGCCAAAGATGAAAAATAACACGACGAAACCGACTTTACGTCCACCTGCGATGTAGTGTTCTAGGGTCGATTTCTGACCGCGTTTAGCGCTGATCCCGACCAGCAAAATAATGATGAGATAGGCGACTGTGATGCCAGTAATGAGCAGTGATGAATTGTTCATGCGTCATCCTCCTCGGTTTTATAGCAAATGATGAGGCCAACAAAAGTGACCATCAACCAAGCTAAATACCAGAAGAGGAAGAAGGGCAAGCCCATCACCATAGGTTCGATTTTATTGGCTAAGGTTGCGCCTGGCCAAATCATGGCTAGAGCACAGACAGCAAAATAAAGCATCATCAAAGGATGCATAGGTAATTGACGGTTCTTCATGGGTCCCTCCATAAGTGTTGACCATCGAGTAGTGATTTCGCTATTTGGTTTGGCTAACTGCGTTAAGTGCGATTGAAGTGAGTAATTCAGCGCCAATACCGATGACTTCATCATTGAAGTCAAAATTAGGGCTATGCAGAGGCTCATCATTAGGGTGTCGAGCACTGCCTAAGAATAGATATGCTCCGGGGCATTGATTGAGCATGAAGGAGAAGTCTTCGCCTCCCAAAGTGGCTGGAGTTTCTCGATCTAATGTACCTTGTGGGAAAACACGTTCGATCGTGTCTCGCGCAAATTGTGCACATGCCAGATCATTGACGGTGGCTGGAATGATCCGTTCGTAGTTAACGATGATCTCCGCGCCAAAGGTGGTGGCGATCCCAGCACAGACACGGCGGATCGCTTGCTCCATGCGATCTTGCACCTCTGGTTGGAAGGTGCGCACCGTGCCATTAATCTGTGCCGTATCTGGAATGACATTAAATGCCTCTAAATCGCCAGATTCTATAGCACATAAACTCAATACGGCTTGTTCACTCGCTGCGATTTCACGGCTCACAATCGAGTGCAAAGCAGTAATCAGCTGCGCTGCGATACGAATAGGATCAATGGTGAGATGCGGTGTTGCTCCGCCATGACCGCCTTTCCCTTTTACCGTGATCGATAAGCGATCGCCTGCCGCCATTGCCGGGCCATCCAATACGGCAATTTTGCCTGCCGCAAGATATGGCCAGTTATGCAGACCGTAAATTTCATCCATTGGAAATTGTGTAAATAGGCCATCTTTGACCATTTGGTCACCGCCACCACGGCCTTCTTCCGCTGGTTGGAATACTAAATAGATAGTGCCGGCGAAATCTCTATGTTGCGCAAGATAATGCGCAACGGCGATAAGAATTGTCGTGTGTCCGTCATGACCACAGGCGTGCATGCATCCATCGATTTGCGAACGGTGTTGATGGTTAGATTTCTCTTGCAGTGGCAGCGCATCCATATCGGCGCGTAAACCGATGCGTCGGCCATTATCAGGTAATTTCCCGGTAATGGTGGCGACGATACCAGTATGTCCAATACCTGTGGTGAACGGGATATCGAGTTGAGTCAGAGTATTTTGTACTGTTTTTGCCGTGACAAATTCTTCAAAGCCAAGCTCTGGATGCTTATGCAACTCTCTTCTTAATGCGGTGAATTGTTCTTGATGTTGAGCGAAAAAACCTTTCATATCACTTTCCTTGTGTGGCATTACCATAGGTAACTAACCGCCTATGATTTAAGTCGATCTCCTTAAGTCAGTGTTACATCCAACACCTCAGTTGAAAAATATTAAATAAGTAGAGAAGCCATACCGGATTGGCATGGCAGGAGCTCAGAAATGGAAATCAGACAACTTCGCTATTTTTTAGCGGTCGCAGCAGAACGTTCTTTTTCCGCAGCAGCGCGGCGTATTCACATTGCTCAACCGGCATTAACGCGGCAAATTCGTGCGTTGGAAGAGTCATTAGGCGTACAACTATTAGAAAGACAAGCTCGTGGTGTAACGCTGACGCCAGCGGGAGAAGCGTTTGTCCAAGACGCGCAAAAAGTACTGAACAGTTTAGATGAGGCAAAAAGTAATGCCTTACGCACCGAAAAAGGAATGCGTGGGGAGTTACGACTTGGGGTCACAGTGATGCTGCTGTGGGTAAATGAGCTGAGCGTTCTACTGAAAGAATTTCGTCGTCGTTATCCTAACGTCATGCTCAAACTCAATACCATGTTATCGGGGCCGCAAGTGGTGGCGCTCCAAGAGGGAGTGATTGATCTAGGAATATTAATTTTCCCTCCTGAAAGTGCTGATTTTGGTCGGCTCAACATTTATAGCGACCATCTAGTGCTGGTGGCTCCAGATGATTCTCCCATGGTAAAAAATCCGCCTCGATTCTTAGCTGATATTAAAGATTATGATTTTGTTTGGTTTGATAGAGAGAATAGCCCCAACTATTACGACCGACTCATTGGCTATTTTAATCAACACGGATTTGTGCCCAACATCGTCGAGACCGGCAACGACAGTGTCACTATGTTATCGGTAGTGAACTCTGGTGTCGGTTGTACCATTGTGCCTAGCTCAACCATCAGTGAACCACCGGAAGGGCTTACCGTATTAGAGCTAGAAGATTTAAAAAAGCTCTCTTTAGATCTTCAACTGGTGTGGCGCAAAGATGCAGAAAACCCAACACTCAATCATATGATTACCGTTGCTAAAGAATTGCTTTCACGGCAATTTGTGGTGGCAAACTAGAGTTGAATTAAAAGTCTAGTTGCATAACAGTTTTTATTATTGGATAGGAATGCTTCATTTTTTGATATTGACCAATGTGGGCGCTCTTCCAATAATAAAACTGCTTGTTCAAGCTTATTTTTACAATATTGTCGTGTACAGGTTACATTTTGGAGGTTTCATGCTGAGTTACTCAGGTGTCAATCATGACAGTTTCCCAAGCTGAAATGATCGTCTCCTTGTTTTCCTTTCACTGATGTTATTCAGTTTCGCGCTACACCAATCATGTTTGTTCCTCATCGATTAGATTGGCCAGCTTAGCGCAAATCACGAGAGTCCGTTTTTCTGCCCATTCTCGTTTCATTATATGGTTTGTTTATTCTTGTTGGATATCTGACGGTTGGTTCGATCTTGTCGCCAAGACGCCAGCACGCGATATAGCAACGAGGATCGCAAGGATTCGTTATGTCTAATGTTCAATCAGAGCATTCGCAGTCACTGTGGAATGCTAAATTTGTTGCGTTGATTGTCACCAATGGATTGTTTTTTGGTGGTTTTCACTTATTACTGCCTATTTTGCCTTTGTATGTTTCCAAAATGGGGGCGAGTGCTACCCAAGTTGGATTGGTTGCTGGCATTTTTGTCTTTTCTGCCATCATTATTCGTCTCTTTTCTGATGTACTAAAAAAACGCTTTGGCACGATTGGTTCTCTGTTTGTTGGGATTCTTATTTCGCTGATCTGTGTTGTTGGCTACGGTTTGTGTCAGTCAGTGAATGGGGTATTAGAGGTTCGTTTACTGCATGGGGTTGGCTTTGGTATCGCAACTACTTTCTATGCCACGTTAGCGGCGGCAGTTATTCCCGCGCATCGTAAAGGTGAAGGTATGGGCTACTTTGGCCTAGGCACGACCGTTGCCATGGCAGTGGCTCCTGCCATTGGTTTGTGGCTGGCACTGGATTTTGATTATTACTATGTCTTTTATGTGGCATTAGCTAGCCAAGTGATTGCCTTAGTGTGGACCTATTTTTGTCGTTTCCAAAACCAACTGCCTAAGGAAACATCCACGGTTAAAATGGCGATTTCCTACCTTGACCAATTTGCAGTGAAAGGGGCGCGTATTCCAGCAGTGTTGACACTTCTCTTTGGTATTGGTTATGGCTGTGTACTGAATTTTGTCTCCATTTTTTCACAGCAAAATGGCATTGGTAGCCCTGGTTTGTTCTTCCTGCTATCGACGATTTGCGTGTTTATCTCGCGTCTATTCTCCGGTCGTATCTACGATAAACTGGGTGCGCCTTATGTCGTTATTCCAGGGACAGTTCTGTTTATGGTGGCATTCTTTGGGATTGCTCATATTCATACCGAGACACTGTTCTTACTCTGTTCTTTAGCCTACGGCTTTGGGCTAGGTGCTTTGTTCCCAGCGTTACAAACCCAAATATTGACTCGAGTTCCTGCTGAAAAAAGCAGTGCAGCCAGCGCAACGTTTTATAACATGCTGGATATCGGTAATGGGTTAGGGGCAATTATTTACGGCATGATTGCGGTGAAAACGGGTTACACCTTCCTCTTTACCTTATCAGGTTGGATTATGGTCGCGATGTTGGTACTGTTTGTGCTGACCTGCCGAGTCCATGTTGCACAACCAGTCAAAGAAGCGTTTGCTCAGGATTAACTAAAAGTAAAAGGTGCAGTGATGCACCTTTTGTTGTTAGTTGTGTTGGTGTGGGAAAGTCATCTCTATCGGGAGAGTGACTATTGTGCGCTGGTATTGTCTTCTGGTTTCCCTCTGCCCATATTGCCACGTCCCAGTTTGCCGCGACCCTGTTCTCGCCCTTCACCACGTTCACCGCGATGATGACCTCTCATCGAGCGTCCTTCACCCGAGCGACCATGACGGCCTTCACCATGATGCCCGCGACCACGATGGCGCAATCCACCCATTTCATCGTGCTCGGCAATTTTTGCTTTTACGCGTTTCACCGTCGATAAGCTGCAGTCACACTCTTGTGCGACTTCTTCTAAGGTTTTACCGTCAAGTAAGCCAGTGGCAATCTGCTGATGTTTTTCACGATCTGCTGGACGTCCACGGAATTTTTCCTTCCACGCTGCTTTATCACCACGCAAGGCTTCACGTCCTTGATGGGCTGCGCGTAAGCGATGGCGTGTTTCTGCGCCAGCAAAGCCTTCGAGCATATTTAATACAATCTTGCTTGCTTCACTTTCTGGTGCAATCGTTAGTGCAGGTTTGATGGTTTGGATAGTGACTTTCTTCGCGAGCAGTGCTTGCATTACTTCTTGGCATTGGCTCATCTCTTTAGAAAATGCCGTTAACCAGTAAACCACTAAGGTATCTTGCTCAACGAGTTTGGCAAACAGCGTGGCGAATTCAGGTCGTTCCATCGCTGGAATGCGCCCTTTTACCACATCTTTAAATAATGTGGCTTGTGGATGCTGTTGATTCAGCTCTTCCAGTTGAGCTTCGAAATGTTCATTTTTAGGTGAAAATTTGGTGTATAGGTAAGTTGTCATTTGAGGACCTTTTATTGTTCATTTGATGTTATGGTTCATAATTTAGATTGGTTCATAAATAAAGTCAAACACCAAATGAACCCTTTTAATGAACCTTTTTAATGAGCATAGGCTGGTTGATTCACTCAAAAATAGGGCAATAGATTGATCATATTGACTAATTTTTTTGCTGTTTAGGTAAGGTAAAGAAATGCAAACAGGTTGAAAAGTGCGCAATATTTCCCGTTAGCTAGGTAAGCGAGATTGAGACCATGGAGCATGAAAGTGTGAAATTTATCTTTCGATAGTCTTTGCCTTTTATTCAAATTATGAATTTTTATTGCATATTTTATCTGCTTATCAAATGCAATTTAGTTGAATTCTCATATAATGATAATTTATAACGAGATCGTAATTGGTATAAAAACGATCATATGCGTCATTAAAATCAATTAATTAAAAACATATTTTATACAATTATGTCATGGTTTTTAACATTCTAAGGATTGTTTCTGCGTGATGTCACAAATCTGCTTTATTGAAAAAAACGAAATAAATATTCAATGCTAACCTCCTTGGCGATATAAAAATAACA
Source organism: Vibrio porteresiae DSM 19223 (assembly GCF_024347055.1). Lineage (NCBI taxonomy): Bacteria > Pseudomonadati > Pseudomonadota > Gammaproteobacteria > Vibrionales > Vibrionaceae > Vibrio > Vibrio porteresiae. The sequence goes on along the minus strand of NZ_AP024895.1, from coordinate 2,543,793 downwards.
ACGGATGTTAACGAGGTATCTATGCTGCTGGCTATTTGTGGCTTTTTAATGCTATTTGCAATTCTGTTTTTGCTGTTCAAAAGTAAAACACTTCCTGTCGTGGTGTTTATCACCATTCCGGTTATCGCAGCATTCGCCGCTGGATTTTCCATTCATGATGTGGTTGGTTTTGTCGAATATGGCATTTCCAAAACCAGCAAGATGGCTGTGCTGTTTATTTTCTCTGTGACCTTCTTTGGTGTCATGTCTGATGCGGGCATGTTTGATGGCTTGGTGAATAAGCTGGTGAGCAAAGCGGGCACCAATGTGGTGGCGGTGGCGGTTGCTACGGCGATCATTGGTATCTTCTCTCACTTAGATGGTGCGACCGTGACCACGGTATTGGTGACGGTTCCTGCGATGTTACCTATCTATAAGAAACTGAACATTCGTCCGCATTTATTGCTGATGATTGTTGGGTGTGGCATGGGGGTTATGAACCTATTGCCGTGGGGTGGGCCCGTTATGCGTGAAGCCATTGTACTGAAAATGGATGCGGGTGATTTATGGCACATTCTGTTGCCAATGCAAGGCGCTGGTATCGTTGCCACTCTTGCTTTGGCGGTTTTCATGGCGCTGAAAGAGAAAAAATTTCATGGCGCTGGCCAAGTTTCTCTTATCGAAGATGAACAAGGCGTGGTGAAAGTTGAAGAGGTGGATGAAGAAGCCTTACGTCTAAAACGCCCTCATCTTGCTTGGGTGAATATGGGTGTGTTGTTATTGATGCTGATTGTGTTGGTCATCGATGTCTTCCCAACTTATTTCGTATTCATGGTGGGGTGCTGCGTTGCTTTGCTGATCAACTATCCAGACATGAAACAGCAGAAAGCTCGTATGATGGCGCATGCTCCAGCGGCGATTGACGTCTCCTCGGTGATGTTAGCTGCAGGGATCATGGTTGGTGTATTGAGTAAATCAGGCATGTTGGAAGCGATGGCAGTGCCACTGTTGCATGTTATTCCAGCCTCGATTGCGCAGTATCTACACATCATAATGGGGATTTTGGCTTTCCCATTAGGCACTATGCTTGGCACCGACTCTTACTTCTACGGTCTGTTGCCTTTGGCAATTGAAGTTGGCAAAAACTACGGCATTTCAGGTCTAACCATGGCGATCGCCATGTTGGTGGGGAAAAACCTAGCGCTGTTGATTAGCCCTCTTGTCCCTGCGACATTCCTCGGTATAGGTTTGGCCAATGTGGAGCTCAAAGAGCATATTCGCTACAGCTTTTTAGGTTTATGGATTGTAGGACTTGTTATGTTGGTCTTTGCTTTCCTAATTGGAATCATTTAGTTGTAGCCCAGTCAACTCAAGATGCTGTTTCAGCGAGAATGCATTCGCGCTTAGGTAAGGCACTGATTTGAATATAGAGTTATGCTACGTCTAAAAACGATGTATTGATTAAGAAAAACGACACGCATTAAGGCGTGTCGTTTTTTATATCGGGAAATACTTTTTCAATTAGAGAATTAACCACATTAAATTAAATCCCTTTTTAAAGTAAGCCATTAAATTGTGATCTTATGCGTTGTAGTATTCGCTGAATATATGGACAAAATGGCTGTAATTGTTCGAGTTGGAATAGGTTAACATCAAACTGTTGAGTAACTCTTTATAAGTAAGAAACATTATAAAAAGTCTTGCCTTTCAAAGAGGTACTCTATGTATAAATACAAACTTTCCGTTCTGGAAAAAGTGGGATTTGGCTCTGGTGATATGGCGGTCAACGTCGTTATTTCATCCATGATGCTGATCATTACCTTCTTCTACACCGATATTTTTGGTATTCATGCTCAAGATTTGGCGATGCTGTTTATTGTGGTGCGCCTTATCGATGCCGTAACTGATCCAGTAATGGGGCTCATCACTGATAAAGTAAATACCCGCTGGGGACGTTATCGTCCATACATGTTGTTTATATCCATTCCGTTTGGTCTCTCTGTATTTTTAACGTTTAGCACACCAGACGTAGGATATAACGAAAAACTGGCTTACGCCTATGCGACTTATATTTTAGTTACCATCATGTTCACCGCGGTCACTATTCCGTATATTAGCTTAATTAGTGTATTAACCGATGATCCTCAGGAACGTTTATCCGCCAATGGCTATCGTCTGTTCTTTGCTAAAATTGCCGCTTTTCTGGTGACAATTATAGTTCCGCAATTAGCTGCGTCTTGGGGCGAAGGTGGTGTTCAAGCTGGTTATAAATATGCGATGGGACTGATGGGGTTAATGGGGACACTATTATTCTTATTCTGTTTCTTTACCACTAAAGAACGCCTAGAACATCAAGTAGAAAAGCTGCCATTATGGCGTCAGATGAGTCTGCTATTTAAAAATGACCAATGGGTGATTCTATTTTTGGTCTGTGTAACGGGCACGGTAGGTTACGTTATTCGTGGCTCGGTTGGAGCTTATTACGCCAAATATTACCTTGGTGGTGACGCCGGTATGATCTCTGCGTTTCTTGCTACTGGGGTGACTGCGGCCATTCTTGCTATGGTGGCATCAACTTGGATCACGAAACGCTTTTGTAAAGTCAAATTGTTCCGCTATAGCCAAATCTTGGTCATGGTATTGAGCGCTCTGATGTATCTCACGGTTGGACGTGATGATGTCACGTTAGCCTTTGTTTTCTACTTCCTCATCTGCTTTGTGGTGGATTTGCACGCTCCGGTCTTCTGGTCAGCGATTGCTGAAGCGGTGGACTACGGACAGTATCGTTCAAGTGAACGTGTCTCTGGCCTTGCTTTTGGTGGGATCTCTTTTGCTCAAAAATTTGGGATGGGGATTGCGGGTGCGATTGTCGGTTGGCTATTGACCTTCTTTGATTACGTACCTAACCAAGAACAAAGTGCAATGGCATTAACTGGTATTGCTCTTATGTTGACCATCATTCCAGGGGTGTTCCACTTCTTGATGGGCGCACTGATGTTCAAATACAAAGTTACTGATGCCTATTACCACAAAATGATGGAAAACATGCCTGATGAGTCAGCTTCTGGCACTCAAGAGGTGGATCCTAGTCATTCTCATATCGTATTGAAATAGAAGGAAAGCGCAATGACGTTTCACAATCCCATCATAGCTCAACGTGCCGATCCACAGGTGTATCTGCATGATGATGGTTACTACTACTTTACCGCGTCAGTACCGGAATATGATCGTATTGAATTGCGCCGTGCTAAAACCTTAACGGGTCTGGCTGAACCAGAACAGATCATCACTGCCTGGCATAAACCGGATCAAGGGGCCTATTCAGAGTTAGTCTGGGCTCCAGAAATCCATTTCGTGCAAGGGCGATGGATGATCTATTTTGCCGCAGCGCCAAGCCGTGAAATCAAAGATGATCTGTTTCAGCATCGGATGTATGCCATCGAAAACTTAAGCTCTGATCCGATGACACCAGAATGGACCTTTGTCGGTCAGGTGGATTCTGGTATTGATGCTTTTTGCCTTGATGCAACGGTGTTCCACCATCAGGACAAGGACTATTACATCTGGGCGCAAAAAGATCCGAGTATTGCAGGTAACTCCAATCTTTATATTGCGGAAATGGTCACTCCGACGCAGCTCAAATTGCCCGGAACGCTACTTTCTGTTCCAGAGTTTGAGTGGGAAACACGTGGATTTATGGTTAACGAAGGCCCTTACTTGCTCCAAAGTCACGGCAAAGTGTGGTTGACCTATTCTGCCAGTGCCACAGATGAAAACTACTGCATGGGAATGTTGTGGGTTGATGAAAATGCCGACTTGTTACAAGCAGAGAATTGGCATAAATCACCAGTGCCGGTATTTCGCACTAATTGGCCAGCCAAAGTGTATGGTCCTGGGCACAGCAGTTTTACCAAAGACGAACAGGGACGTGATGTGTTGGTTTACCATGCGCGAGATTATACCGAGATTGAAGGTGACCCTTTGTGGGACCCGAACCGTCACACTCGGATGAAATACTTCTCTTGGAAAGAGGGGATGCCCGATTTTGGTAGTGCGGAATAGTCGTCATTAGTGGAAAAAAAACCTCTTCATCGCGAAGAGGTTTTTAGATCCAGATTCCAATAAATTGATTTTATTATGAAAATTTTCTGCAAGCTGAGTGTTAGGTTAGTGCAATAATGGTACTCATTTGTAGATAAAACACTCAGTTATCCCTTCATAATGCCTCTTAGTTTTAATGTATGCATGCGAACGAATCATAGATAACTCAATGATTTATATAGCTGTACGTCAACGATGTCTTCAACCTGACAGAATACTTTAGGTACGATTTGACAGCTCATCCCGAAAAGAAGTTCCATCTTGTTTACAGTAATTTACCGTGGTTAATATAACTGTACGGTTTGGTTTAGTTTAGACAAAGAACAAGCCCAACCGATTGACGACACTAGCATCTAGTAAGGAGAGATGGTGATGAGTTTTCAAAAGCAGTGGAGCCTTTTGGGTATCGCATTCATGGTTGCTCAACCTGTGGCAGTGTATGCACAGAGCACTCAAAATGAGAGTGATTCACAAGCGCGTGCAGAGTACGAACAGAAAAAAGATAACATTACGTACGCGAGTGATTACGTGGAAAAGAACAACACAAAACAGCAGCAGTTGTTGCAAGTTTCTCCAAAACACGACGACTCACTGAGCGTTAAAACCAAATAAGAGTGATGAGTAAGACGATGAAATTAAGCAAGCTAGGATCGCTAGTCTCATTAGCAATTTGGGTGGTGCCAGTGGCAGCGCAGGCCGATTACAATGGGAAAACATGGGCAGAAGTGGAAGCCCGAGTCAGTGCGATTGCGGATAACATGTCCCAGTCAGAAAAATACAGTTTTATTCGTGTTGACGATGGTCACATGATTCCAACCAACTCCCGTTTTGGTATCGATGGTACCGTCGCCTATGACTCTTCGATGGGAGTGTACGTCAATAGCACCATTTTTGGTGCAAGCTACCCATCCCAAACTCTTTTAGCGGCGACTTGGGATATTAACCGAGCGAAGCAACTTGGCATGGCGCTGGCCTATGAAACGCGTAGCGCTGGTGGTGAGCAAGTGTTGTCTCCTGTGGTGAACTTATACCGTACTCCATTCAATGGTCGTACGGCAGAATCGATCTGTGGTGAAGACCCATTCCTCTGTGCGGTTATGGCGCCAGCCATTACTAATGGTATTCAGGTACAGGGTGTTCAAGCGGGTGCTAAGCACCTCATCGCCAATGAGCAAGAAGCCAATCGCCATTATCTTGATGTGAATGTGGACGAACGCACCTTACGTGAAATGTATTTAGTGCCATTTGAATCCCTAGTGAAAAACGCGGATATCGCGTCCATCATGTGTGGCTTTAACAAAATAAATGGTGAATACGCTTGTGAAAACCATCACATCATCACCGATATTTTGAAAGGTGAGTGGGGTTACCAAGGCTTTGTTCTGTCAGACTTTAACTCGATTCAACATGGTTTTGAAGGCGCATGGGCAGGTACTGACTTAGATATGCCATCCGGTTTGAAATTCACCGAATCGACTCTGCAGCCTTACGTGGAAAGCGGCGCGCTAACGCAAAACGTGATTGACGATAAAGTGAAACGTAACTTACGTGCACTGGTTCGTTATGGCTTTGATGAAGCGACCTATGCTGCTCATACTTTGGATTACCCAGAATATGGTCAAGAAGCCTCGTTAGATGCGGCCCGTGAAGGGATTGTGTTGTTGAAAAACGAGTCAGGCAATGACGGGAAAATTCTGCCATTGAGTAAATCGGCGAAGATTGCGGTCATCGGCAATTTCGCACAACAAGCACCAACCTCTCCTTACGGTACGGCTAACTCAGATCCAGACGATAATTATGTAACGGAACTGGCGGGTCTACAGCAGCTGAATACCAATTCAGATAATGTCACTTTTATCAAAAGTATGTCTCTTACGCCAAGTACCGCGCTGTTTGTACAACCAAGTTGCACCAGTGCAGATGATGAGTGTGAAGTGGGTGTGACCGCAGAGTATTTCGATAACACCGATCTCTCTGGTGACCCAGTGCTAACTCGTAAAGAGTTAGGCATTAACTTTGACTGGACTGCGATGACCAACGAAGTCGTGAACCCATGTACCGATGATGATAGCGATAATGACAGTGGTCTTGATTGCACCTCGATTCCAAGTGATGCACAAGATGGGGTACGTGAAATAAGTGATGTTTCACCGACTCAAGGTGCTTTCTCTGTTCGTTTACGCGGCAAATTGCGTCCAACTATCGATGGTGTGCATGTGTTTAAAGTGCGTGCCGATGGCCCATTCAAATTGTACATGAATGGCAATTTGATGATGGAAAGCGATGGTGAACCGCGTGCGTCAGATGTACCTAACGCAGTGCCGGTAACAGTGAAAACACCGAAACTGGTGGCAGGTCGTCTTTACTCATTCCGTTTGGAATACAGCCGTGAGCAATATTTCCAATCGAACCTTGGCGGGCTAAATGGTATTCAGTTTAGCTGGGCATCATTGGTTCCACCGACCGATCTTGCTGATTACGACGCGGTTGTGGCTGTGGTAGGTCGTAACTACGAGTATGAAGGGGAAGGCTTTGACCCAGGTTTTGATCTACCAGATCAAGAAAAAGTGATGCTGAACAAAGTGATCGCTGCTAATCCAAATACCATCGTTGTGATGCATGGTGGCGGTGCAATGAACATGATGCCATGGGCAAACACTGCTCCGGGTATCCTACATGCTTGGTACAGCGGTCAATACGGTGGTCAGGCTTTGGCGGAAATCCTGTATGGTGATGTGAACCCATCAGGCAAGTTGCCAATCACTTTGGACAAAAAAGTGAAATTTAACCCGAGCTATGCCTCTTATTCAGATCCCGATGACTACGTGGGTGATGATGCGAAAACCAGCATGACCTACTCTGAAGGGCTGTTCTTTGGTTACCGTGGTTATGAAGCATCGAGCCATAAGCCGCTCTATCCATTTGGTTTTGGCCTGTCATACACCGATTTTACTTTCTCAGATATGTCACTCTCTTCGAGCAAAGTGTTGGGAGATGACACCATGTACGCCAACTTTACTGTGACCAATACCGGTGGCAAAGCGGGTTATGCGGTTCCTCAGCTGTATATTGCGCCACTCAGCTCCAGCGTTGAACGCCCAGAGCATGAGTTAAAAGGCTTTAGCAAAATTTATTTGGAAGCCGGCGCGAGCAAAACAGTGTCTATTCCACTTAATGCGCGTTCCTTTGCTTACTATGTGCAAAACAGTGATAGCTGGGTGGTTGATCCTGGTACTTACCGCGTAGAAATTGGTGACAGCTCAGATAACATCTTGCTTTCTAATACGATGAAAGCGGACGATACCATTACGTTGACCACCAAGGATTCAAACCCACTGCCTGGACCACTGCAATTATCGGTTCAAGTTGATAAGTCTGAAGCCTACGCTTATTAAGCAAATCTCTTAGCGCAATCGCTAAAAGAGAAAAGCAAAACGCCCACATTGTTGTGGGCGTTTTTTCGAATGGGGAAGGAAACCTTAACTGCAGAAGAGCCAAATACCCACACCAATCATTAGAGAACCTGCAACGCGGTTGAGTAAACGCACGTTTTTCGCCTGACCTAATGCTTTACGTAGCCCCTTACCACCCGTGGCATAAAGAGACATACACAAAAATTCCGATACCATGATGATGCTGACTAAAAACGCCAATTGGGGCGTGAGGCTCATGGAATTATCAATGAACGGTGGCAACAGGGAGATCATAAATGCCCAACCTTTTGGGTTAGCAATCGCGGTAATGAATCCTTGCGCAATTAAATCGCGGTCACTGCCTTCAAAATGTTGCTTGTCTTCAAAACTCACGGCGAGTTTCCCTTTGGATAGCCACATTTGAATGCCTAGGTAGGCTAGGTAAGTTGCACCAATCCATTTAAACACAGTAAATAGCCAAGGGTAGTGCAACATGACAGCGGCAATCCCGATCACAGCGGAAACCGCGACGACAGCAACACCAACGACTTCACCCGCCATCATCCATAGTGTGCGGCGATAACCAATACTCATACCTAACGTTAATGCTAAGGTCATACACATCCCAGGAGTGATTGAAACAAAAAAGAAAGTTGGGATGAACATGCCTAATATTGCTGTGTTCATAGAGAAATTCCATATCCTTATACTGTTGAGCTGACCCTCACCATAATAGTGTGTGACGAAAGTGGCAATAGGGCATGAAAGAAAAAGAGCGCAATCATGAATATCCCTACTGCTTATGGCATAATGCCGCGATATTCACTGAAGAACGGTATCTCCATGTTAACTCTTTACATTTATGAACATTGTCCTTTCTGTGCGCGTGTTCGTTACATTGCTGGCCTTTTGCATATTCCTGTGGAAGAGAAGGTTTTAGCTTACGATGACCTTGCCACACCAACGGCACTCATTGGTAAAAAAGCAGTGCCAATCTTGGTGAAAGCCGATGGTAGCGCAATGGGTGAAAGCTTAGATATTATCCATTATTTGCTTGGGCTTAAATTGGCCGATGTCGCACCTCAAATGGTGAGTGAAGCAGTAGCTAACTGGCAATCTCAAGCGTTTCCGTTGCTGCAAAAAGTAGGCTACCCACGTTGGCACCAACTGGGACTCGGGGAGTTTTTGACTCTGAATAGCCGTCAGCTATGGCAAAAGAACAAAGAGACTGAAGAACTCAACTTTGAACGCCTAATCGCAGAAAAAGAGGCGATTGCTGCGCAAGTGACTGAGCATATCGCTGCTGTTGAAGCCTTACTTTTCCCTGAGCATGGCGTGACCAGTTTACTTGATGAAGCAGTGATCTATTCACTATTACGTGGCTGGATTTGTTTGCCTGAAATTGAATGGCCAGAACGTGTCATGACGTGGTTACGTCGCCGTTCTGTGGCAACTGGTGTGAGTGTGATGATGGCTGACTAAGCCTATTGTTCGCATGTTCGCACAGTAAAAATGCCTCTTGAGAGGCATTTTTTGTTGCTATGTTCTAGTCGTCTTGATGTTACGTTAAAACTAGTGAAGCGATTTTCTGCGTTGCTCATACTGCCCAGCAAAAAAGCGGATACCAAATTCGGTAAATTCCTCTTTGCGTACGGGTTTAGAAAAGTAGTAGCCTTGAAATTCATCTACGCCCAGTTCAGTTAAACGTTCCAACTGGTTTTTCTGCTCGACGCCTTCTGCCACAACTTTAATGCCCAGCTGATGTGATAAGGTCACGATTGCCGAAATGAAAAAGTGCTGATTGTCATACTGGCTGATGTTTTCCACGAAGGATTTGTCGATCTTTAGCTTATTAAATTTCATGTGATTTAAGTTATACAGCGATGACCAGCCTGTACCAAAATCATCCAGTGCCATGCGAATGTTAATCTCTTCAAGACGATTGATAATATTGGTACTGCGTTCAACCTCATCTAGGGTCATGGTTTCGGTGATTTCTAACACAATGGAGTTGAGGTAGTTTTCCTCTCCCGAAAATATCGACGTCATCATCTCGGGCAATTCTTCATCAAATAGCGAGTCGGACAGATTAATCGCGACCTCGATCCGATGGCTAAAGGGGGCCCAATCGTGTGTTAACGCATACTTTACTTGCAGCATGATCCAATAGCCCAAGCGTTTAGCAAAGCCAGCTTCTTCAGCAATACGAATCAAATATTCTGGGTTAATAAAACCATAGTTGGGGTTATTCCAGCGAATCAGGGCTTCGCACCCTAACTTATTAGAGTTAACGACAGAAATGATGGGCTGAAAGCACATGTATAACTGAGTTTGATTGGGTGAATCGAGCAAGGCTTCCAGTTCACTAGCCAATTGCCGTTTCTTACGGTGCTCATCTTCAATCTCTTGGCTGTAATGAATGACTGAGCCGTTGCTGTTTCGTTTGGCAATATTGAGTGCAAAATCGGCATTGTTAAATAAATTGGCCGAGCGCTTTATATATTGTTGAGTGGTATCTGAAAGTTCATGCGATGTGGCCACACCAAACGAGAGCGTCGCGCGATGTGATGGATCCATTTCATTGAGCAGATGAGACAGCTCTTTGGCCAATTTATCGATACAGCTTGCCATATCGAGCTGCTTATTCGTAGTGAGGATAGCGAATTCGTCTGCCCCAACGCGAGCACAATCAATACCCTCGTATAACGTACAGGATTGACGAAGCTTGTCGCTAATCGCCAAGAGCACTTTGTCGCCATAACCGTAACTGAAGGTATCATTGAGGTCTTTGAAGCCGTTGATATCAAACAGTACTAAGGTCATCGGCTTTTGCGACCTTTTTTGATCTTCAATGGCAACGAATAAGAAGTTACGGTTTTTCAGTTTGGTTAAAGGGTCTTGCCACGCCATCTCTTGTTGATACTGGTTATGTTTGTAATAGCGACGTGATAGATAGGCTAACACCAGCAAAATAAACACCATCGAGAGGTAGATCTGGGTTTTGGTCTCTTCGATGATTCGGCGATGTTCAATCGATTGGCGCCCAGTGAAGTTCACTATCATCAAGTTACGGATATCAGGCAACATCGCTTGCAACTGTTGGTCTAATACGACTAACTTGTCGCGATCTCCTTTTATTACGTCTTGTTCATGCGTTTTTAATAGATTAAACGCTCTTACGATAGTGGCTTTTGAATCGTAATTTTCACGAACTTGTGCCATTTCATCGCTGGTCAAAAAGGTTTCGTAGCGGTTCCATAGCACATCAAACTTGAGGTTTAGGCGTCGCTTAGACGCATTATTATCAAGCAAATAGCGGTCTAACTGGTTCATTAGTTCCAGAGTTTCGACTTCCATTTGCGCAAGCGACCACGCTGACAACTGCGTGTTCTTTGTCAGCATGTCGTAGACGCTGTTGAATTTAAATAGTGTCATTATCGTGAAGATAAAGAGAGCAAATATCATCACAATGAAACCAATAAAACTCTTATTCATGCGCAGTGAGACCACTTTAACGAGTTCGATGAGTTATTTGGTTTGTTGGGTCAGTTCAACACGGTTGACCTGCCAAACCATGCGGCTGTGTAATAGTTCGTTGCTTACTTGGTCGAATTTAGAGAGTGGATAAATCACCCAGATTGGGCCTTTATCACGTACGCTCATCTCTTCGCCATTACGTTCAACGGCAAATACAGGATTGTATTTTTCAATGTCGGCATAAGGGATCACCGCCCAGTAATTATTGAGGGCAATCACTTTCAAATTGCTTTTACTGCCCCCGGTTAGTGACAGCAGTTTTTGCGCAGAAATGCCTTTAAATTTGGTTTGTCCGTCGGTCCAAGGCGTCGCTGTTACAATCTCTTCATCGGCGTTTTTGATCAGTTGGTCGAGACTGAATTCTTGGGTTTTGGGAATCCCAGTCACGGTCAATACTGTGTCCTCTGCTTGGGCAAAAAGTGACGTTGAAAACAAGGTGGCAATTGAGAGCAACAGCCAACGGCTGAAGTGTGCATGAACCATCGTAAAGCTCCTTTTTCGAGGTAAGTTAAATTGCTACAAGCTAAGTATAGCCAGATTAACTAATCATCTGATTAATAAGCGCCAATTCAAGACTTCGCTAGCGCTTTAGCATTGTTGACTCTTTGGAGGTATTGCGATGGCGGAAGAGTTATGAATCATTATGCCTAAAATAGCATATTGGAGAAAAGTATCTACAGTTCATGCTAAAAAGCCCTGAAAATCAGGGCCTTAATTAGAAGAAGACAGATTGAATAAAGAGAATCTGGCGATTATTTTTTTACTGCTTGTGGCTGAGTAAAATTACCGTATAAATCTAAGCGACGGTGTCTTAGATTCGTGACCGAACCTTCGGTATTTAACTGTTTTAATTTATCTAAATCGACATCGGCAAAGATAATCATCTCGGTATTGGGACTGGCTTCTGTGATGGTGGCATCATGAGGGAAGTAGATATCTGAAGGCGAAAATACGGCTGACTGCGCATATTGAATGTCGACGTTATCAACGCGAGGGAGATTCCCAACACTACCACCAATGGCCACATAACACTCGTTTTCAATGGCACGAGCTTGCGAGCACAGACGCACACGTTGATAACCATTTTTAGTATCAGTCCAGAACGGAACAAAGATAATTTGCACATCTTGTTCGGCTAACATACGGCCTAATTCAGGAAACTCACTGTCATAACAGATCAAAATCCCAACTCGACCCGCATCCGTTTCAAACACACGAATTTGGTTACCGCCATCGATGACCCAATCACGCTGCTCATGTGGTGTAATGTGGATTTTCTTCTGTTCATCAATGGTGCCATCGCGATGCAGTAGATAAGCGACGTTATACAATTGGCCATTTTCTTCCACTGGCATACTGCCTGCGATGATGTTGATGTTGTAGGAAACGGCAAGCTCAGCAAAACGCTGCTTGATTTGGTCACTGAAAGAGGCGAGGAAACGGATCGCTTCTACAGAACTTTGACCATGTTTTAGGCCCATCAACGGGGCATTAAAGAACTCAGGGAAGAGGGCAAAATCGGCTTTGTAGCTTGAGAGCGAACTGACGAAAAATTCGGCCTGTTCCATGAGATCTTGAACTCCGACTACCGCACGCATCTGCCATTGCACAATACCGATACGAATGAGCGATTTTTCTACATCGTGAATAGAGGTGATGTCTTCTTCATAAAAGACATTATCCCATTCAAGTAGGGTGGCATAACCGTGGGAGCTTTCATCTTCAGGGAGGTAGTGTCGCATGACACGTTTAACATCAAAATCGTTGGAGAGTTGGAAGGAGAGAATATGATCGTAGAGCTCTTTGCGCTTCACCTTTTCTATGTATTCCAACACCGTCATCTCGTGGGCGTGGTCTTTATAGCGAGGGATTCGACCGCCCGAGAGTATGGCTTTCAAATTATTGCTGCGGCAAATTTCTTTACGGGCTTCATAAAGGCGACGACCGAGGCGTAAACCACGATAATCGGGGTGGACAAACACATCTAAACCGTAGAGTGCATCACCGTTGCGTTTGTGCTGAATTACGTTGTGTTCATCTACGATGTCGGTGTAGACGTGGGGCAGGGACATGCGGTTGTAATCAACCTTGATAGTCAGTGCGGCACCGACAATTTGACCATTATCTTCAATACAAATTTGACCGTCAGGAAACTGGTGGATTAAATCCATGATGGTCATTCTTGGCCAGGCTCCACCTACGTCAGGAAATACGAGATCCATGAGCTCTGCTAGTTGAGGATAATCACTTTTCTCTATTACACGTAACGTAAGACGTGGGGTTCGGTTTCTCATTACTCCTTTACCTCTGTTGCGAATCTTATTTCATATTGACGCGCTTCGCTTGGCAATTCAAGCGGTTCGGCAAATGATGACGATATGCTGACATGTTTCCCATTTAGCTCCGCGTCTAACGAGCTGCGCCTTACTCACAAGGCGGCGCCAAATGGAGCAGGGCTAAGCCGCCTAAAGCCGTCTCGCGATATTTGGCGTTCATGTCTTTGCCGGTTTGGTACATAGTGTCAATGACTTTATCTAGTGAAATTAATCCTTTGCTGGTGCGTTTTATCGCCATGCGTGAAGCGTTTATCGCCTTCATGGCTCCCATGGCGTTGCGTTCTATACACGGCACTTGCACGAGTCCGCCAATCGGATCGCAAGTCATGCCGAGGGAGTGCTCCATGGCGATCTCTGCTGCCATACAGATTTGTTCGTTACTGCCTCCCCATAATGAGGTGAGCCCGGCGGCGGCCATTGACGAGGAGACCCCAATCTCCCCTTGGCATCCAACTTCCGCTCCAGAGATGGAGGCATTGGTTTTGTACAAAATACCGATCGCGCCAGCAACGGCGAAAAAATCACGCACTTGCTTGGTATCCAGTGGCCGGACAAATTGGTGAAAATACATCATGACCGCAGGAATAACGCCAGCGGCGCCATTGGTTGGGGAAGTGACCACTTGTCCGCCAGCCGCATTTTCCTCACTTACCGCAAAGGCAAACAGGTTGACCCAATCGAGAATGGCCATGGGATCTTTTTCGAGGGTAATGTTAGCTTCGAGCTTTTTCAGCAGTGCCGGGGCGCGGCGAATCACGTTTAATCCTCCGGCCAAAATGCCCTCTTGCTCATAGCCTCTTTGCATGCAGTTACGCATCACCTGCCATAGATGGTCGACTTGAAGATCAATCTCTTGCGCTGAACGAACGACGTGTTCGTTCGCAAGCACTAAGCCACATAAACTCAGCCCATGGGTTTCTGCTTGTTTGAGCAGTTGACTTGCACTATTGAATGGATAGGGGACATTGGCGCTTAACCGCGGTACTGGGTTAAGCATCTCTTGCTCGGAAACAACAAAACCGCCACCAATTGAATAGGCAACATACTCATGGAGCAGAGCATTTTTTTCATTAAAAGCACGAAAACGCATGCCGTTTTCATGCAGAGGTAAGGCATGGCCATCAAAAAGCAGATCGCTTTGGTAGGAGAAAGAAACGGAGCCTTGGTGCGGCAGAACCAACTCGTGTTGCTCCTGAGCACGTAGCCAGGCCTGCTGAGCAGACGCTTTGTCGAGGGTGTCAGGGCGTAGACCTTGCAGACCTAAAATCACCGCACGATCGGTGTGATGTCCTTTGCCCGTAAGGGCTAATGAACCAAACAGTTCGACTTGAATACGATGGACTCTGGGGAGAGAGCTGAGCTGGTCGGCAAAATCGGCAGCTGCAACCATTGGCCCATTAGTGTGGGAACTGGAAGGGCCAACGCCTACCTTAAATATATCGAAGATCGACAGCATACATTCGCTCCGTAAAGAGAGTCACTTTGAACTCATGTAAGTGAAGTATAGTCTCAGTTTATAAAACCTAGTCTTTTGCTCAGGTATTTGCTACCGTTTGGATCTCGTTCATGAGTTGAGATGCAGTATGTCGATTTGGGATTCCGTCCAATTAGTTTCGCGTTACAGTCAATTACCTAACGCTTTTTACACTCGTATTAAACCCCAGCCACTTGATGAGATGGAATGGCTAGTGTGGAATGCGCCGTTAGCCAAACTATTGGGCCTGCCTGAGTCACCCAGTCTTGCGCTGCTTGAGAGTGTTACCGGGCTTGTGTCAGATGACAAGTTAACCCCATTAGCGATGAAATATGCTGGCCATCAGTTTGGTGTCTATAACCCAGATTTAGGGGATGGGCGCGGCTTATTGCTAACGCAAATTGCAGCTCAAGATGGGGAAGTGTATGACCTGCATTTAAAAGGTGCAGGACTAACGCCTTATTCACGCATGGGCGACGGTCGCGCAGTCTTGCGTTCAACAATTCGTGAATATCTTTGCAGTGAAGCGATGGCTGGGTTAGGCATTCCAACTACGCGTGCATTGGGGATGATTGGCAGTCAAACTCCGGTGTATCGTGAGACCCAAGAGTGTGGTGCGCAGCTGTTGCGTGTCGCGCAAACGCATATTCGTTTTGGTCATTTCGAGCATTTTTTCTATACCAATCAATTGGAAGAGCTACGCTTGTTGGCTGACAGTGTATTGCAATGGCATTTCCCTACGGCACAGGCTGCTGAGAAACCCTACGCTGCCATGTTTGATCAGATTGTGACCTCTACTGCGGCGATGATCGCGCACTGGCAAGCGGTCGGCTTTGCTCATGGCGTGATGAACACCGATAACATGTCGATATTAGGGCAAACTTTTGACTATGGGCCATTTGGCTTTTTGGACGATTACGACCCAGAGCTCATCTGTAACCACTCCGATTATCAAGGCCGTTACCGATTTGATCGCCAACCTCGCGTTGCTCTGTGGAACTTATCTGCGCTAGCTCACGCTCTTTCGCCACTCATTGAGCGGGAGGATTTAGAGGCTGCGTTGGCGCTTTATGAACCCACATTAAATCAAGAGTACAGCGTTTTGATGCGCCAAAAGTTAGGGCTCACGACTCAAGAGTTGGGTGACAGCGCACTGTTTGATCAATTCTTTGAGATGTTGTCGACCAATCGCACCGATTACACGCGCTTTTTACGCCAATTATCCTGCCTTGATCGAGACGGAGAACAACCAATCCTCGATTTGGTGATCGATCGAACTCAAGCTCAGCAGTGGCTCAACGCGTATCGACAACGTTGTGAAAAAGAAAAGGATGTGGATTGGTCAACCCGTTGTGCGGCAATGCGTCAAGTCAACCCCAAGTATTTGCTGCGTAATTACTTGGCGCAACAAGCCATTGAAAAAGCCGAACAAGGCGACATGAGTGATGTATTACTGCTGGCTAAAGTGCTTGCCACGCCGTTCGCTGAACATGATGAGCACGCTCATTTGGCCAAACTGCCTCCCGAGTGGGGTAAAAAACTCGAAATCAGCTGCTCCTCTTAACCTTAATCCCACGGCGGGAAATGACTCATTTACATCAATTCGTGGGTCAATTCCCACCCATTTTTTCACCCGCTTGGATGAGGAAAAATGGGTTTAACTGGCTGACTTCTTTCGATAAATTTCTAAGTTATTGAAATGAAACAAATGTTATAAAAATGTTTCAAGTTGGCTTGGTTATTGCTCCTTTAGTGGCATGCAGACCCCAGTGATGGGGCTGACGCAAACACCATTAAGGAGAATAAGAATGTTAAAACCCATTACCCTACTCACTGCCTCCATCTTAGCGACCACCAGTTTTTCCTCTCTGGCCGCCTGCGATCCAGGTGAGGTTGTGATTAAGTTCAGTCACGTAACCAATACTGATAAACACCCTAAAGGGATTGCTGCTGCGCTGCTAGAAAAACGTGTGAACGAAGAGATGAATGGTAAAGCCTGTATGCAGGTGTTCCCTAACTCAACTCTTTATGATGACGATAAAGTATTGGAAGCTCTGCTCAATGGCGACGTGCAAATGGCCGCCCCTTCTCTGTCTAAATTTGAACAATTCACCAAAAAGTTCCGTATTTTCGACCTTCCTTTCCTTTTTGATGATGTTGATGCCGTAGACCGTTTCCAAAACTCTGATGCTGGCGAAAAACTGAAAAATGCGATGAATCGTCGTGGTGTTAAAGGCCTCGCTTTTTGGCACAACGGGATGAAACAGATTTCAGCCAATAAACCCATTTTGGTTCCTGCTGACGCGAAAGGATTGAAGTTCCGCGTTCAAGCCTCGGATGTGCTGGTGGCGCAATTTGAGCAGCTTGGTGCTAACCCACAGAAAATGTCGTTTGCTGAAGTGTATGGCGGCCTGCAAACCAAAGTGATTGATGGCCAAGAGAACACTTGGTCCAACATCTACGGTAAAAAATTCTTTGAAGTTCAAGATGGTACGACTGAAACCAACCACGGCATTCTCGATTACTTAGTCGTGACCTCATCGAAATGGTGGGACAAGTTACCTAACGATGTTCGCACGCAGCTAACGCAGATCATTACTGAAGTAACGCAAGCGCGTAACGCTGAATCAAACAAAGTGGAAATGATGAACCGTCAGTATGTGATTGATGCGGGTGGCGTGGTGCGCGAACTCACTCCAGAGCAGCGTCAACAATGGGTGGATGCGTTAAAACCGGTGTGGAAGAAGTTTGAAAAAGACATCGGTTCTGACCTGATCAAAGCCGCGTTGGATTCCAACAAGAAATAGGCATTCGGTGGCCTTTTGCGAAAGGCCACATTCCCCATGACCAATTGAGCGATGTATCTCATGGAAAAATCCTTTTTTAGTCGCGTCGGCGCAGTAACCGATAAGGTAGAAGAAACCTTAATTGCGTTCTTTCTTGGGGCGATGACCCTGCTGACGTTTATCAACGTCATTATGCGTTACCTGTTTAATGACAACATTTTGTGGGCGGTTGAGCTGACCGTGTTTATGTTCGCTTGGATGGTGCTCGTTGGCGCGTCATACGGTGTGAAAAAGCATTTTCATATTGGTGTTGATGTGGTGATCAACATGGTTTCCCCTGGGTGGCGTAAAACGCTGGCGATACTCTCAGCGCTAAGCTGCCTTGCGTTCTCGATTACCTTGTTAGTGGGCTCTTGGAACTACTGGTATCCGTTTGTCTCCGAGCGAGCTTGGTATGAAACAGACGATATTCCTATGCCAGACATTTTGCGTTTTTTCGAAGGTTGGTTGAATGAAGGAGAGGCCTACGAAAAATTGCCGCGCTTTATTCCCTATACCGCTTTACCACTAGGGATGGCTTTACTGACGTTTCGCTTTGCTCAGGCTGCGTGGATGATTCTATTTTGTGGTGCAGACCGCTTAATTGCTGGTCATGAAGCGGAACAAGACCTCGACGAACTGAAAGCCGAGTTAGCCGATGCCGGTGAGGCATTCACGACCCATTCGCCGACAAGTAAGGAGAAATAACCATGGCAATTTTGATTCTCTTCCTAATGGTTATTGGCTTTATGTTGATTGGTGTGCCAATTGCTGTTTCTTTGGGTTTGTCGAGTATTGTGTTCTTGATGTGGCATTCAGAAGCGTCGATGGCTTCTGTTGCGCAAACCCTGTTTAACGCTTTTGAAGGGCATTACACGCTTTTAGCAATTCCATTCTTTATTTTGGCCTCGAGTTTTATGTCTACCGGCGGTGTGGCAAAGCGCATTATTCGCTTTGCGATTGCGATGGTAGGCTGGTTCCCTGGTGGGATGGCGATGGCGTCAGTGGTCGCGTGTATGATGTTTGCCGCTTTGTCGGGCTCATCGCCTGCAACTGTCGTGGCGATCGGGAGTATCGTGATTACCGCGATGGTCAAAAATGG
Source organism: Vibrio porteresiae DSM 19223 (assembly GCF_024347055.1). Lineage (NCBI taxonomy): Bacteria > Pseudomonadati > Pseudomonadota > Gammaproteobacteria > Vibrionales > Vibrionaceae > Vibrio > Vibrio porteresiae. The sequence goes on along the minus strand of NZ_AP024895.1, from coordinate 2,525,026 downwards.
TTACACCAAAGAGTTTGCGGCTGGCGTGATTTGTAACGCAGGAACCTTGGGAATTTTGATTCCTCCTTCAATCGTGATGGTGGTTTATTCAGCGGCAACCGACGTTTCCGTGGGGCGCATGTTCCTCGGCGGGGTTATTCCCGGTTTGCTTGCGGGATTAATGCTGATGGTCGCTATTTATATTGCGGCGCGCGTGAAAAAACTGCCGAAGCAACCTTTTGTCGGCTGGAAAGAAGCGCTTGCGGCAGGTAAAGATGCCAGTTGGGGGCTATTGCTGGTGGTGATTATTCTCGGCGGTATTTATGGCGGGGTATTCACGCCAACGGAAGCAGCAGCGGTGGCAGCGGTCTACGCATTCTTTATTGCCAATTTTATCTACCGCGATATGGGGCCGTTTGCCGATAAGCAGAATCACAGCAATGCGTTAGTCAAAGTGCTGCACTCGCTAGTTCATAAGGATACACAAAAGACTTTAGTTGACGCTGGTAAACTGACGATCATGTTGCTGTTTATCATTGCCAATGCTTTGATTTTAAAACATGTATTGACGGAAGAACGCGTTCCACAAATGATCACCGAATCGATTTTGGATGCAGGGCTTGGACCTGTTACCTTCCTAATTGCGGTGAACGTGTTGCTGCTGATTGGTGGTCAGTTCATGGAGCCATCAGGTCTACTGATCATTGTGGCACCATTAGTGTTCCCAATTGCTATCGCGCTTGGCATTGATCCAATCCATCTCGGTATCATCATGGTGGTAAACATGGAGATAGGGATGATCACACCGCCTGTGGGGCTGAACCTCTTTGTGACGGCAGGTGTGGCGAAAATGTCGATGCTAGGGGTTGTGAAAGCGGCGCTGCCTTGGGTTGGCATTATGTTCTTGTTCCTCATCTTGGTGACTTACGTTCCGCTGATTTCAACATGGTTACCAACGATGTTGATGGGGCCGGAAATCATCACTAAATAACCACGCCTATTTCTCTAATGAGAAAAAGAAAGCGCCTCACTCAATGAGGCGCTTTTTTATAAGCTTAACGTTATAATTCGCGGCGCGGTGTGTTTTTGAATGGCGTTGTTACTCAACAGATTTGTATAAATCTTTATCGAGGCGATACTTTTGCATTTTGTCATATAAGGTTTTACGCGGAATCGCCAGTTTATCCATGGTTTCATTGATGCGACCACCACAGGCGATCAGCGCCTCCTCAATCACGGTTTTCTCAAACTCCGCCACTTGATCGGCAAGACTGTTGAGTGCGGGCATGGCGAGAGGGGAATCGGTAAGATGGCTGAGTTTCCCTAAAAGGACATAACGTTCCGCCGCGTTACGCAGTTCGCGCACATTGCCCGGCCAAGAATGATTGAGCAGCGATTGCAAATCATGGCGCGACAGTGATTGTGCCGCTTTGCCGTAACGCGCCGCTGCAACCAACAGAAAGTGATGAAATAGGGCCGGGATATCCTCTTTTCGTTCACGGAGCGGAGGAATGTCGAGGGTGACAATATTGAGTCGATAGTAGAGGTCTTGGCGAAATCTGCCTTCTGCTGCGGCCTGTTTTAAATCGATTTTGGTGGCCGCAATCACGCGAATATCAAGAGGAATGAGTTCATTAGAACCCACTCGCTCGATGACTCGTTCTTGCAATACCCGCAGTAAACGTATCTGCGCTTGCATTGGCATCGATTCTATTTCATCGAGAAACAGCGTGCCGCCTTGGGCATGTTCAAATTTACCAATGCGCTTCGCTTCCGCGCCAGTAAAGGCGCCTTTTTCATGGCCGTATAACTCACTTTCAATCAGGTTTTCTGGCACAGCACCGCAGTTGACGGCAACAAAGTTTTTTTCGCGTCGCGAGCTCTGTTCATGGAGTGATCTCGCAATAAGCTCTTTGCCCGTACCAGTTTCGCCAAACAGCAAAATGTCGGCATTGGTGTCGGCAATGTGGGTGACTGTTTCGCGCAGCTGTTGAATACACAAGGTTTCACCGATGATGCGTGGTCCTAGGGTTTGACTTGCTTTAAGGCTACGTTTGAGTTTTTGGTTCTCTATGGTTAAGCAGCGCTTTTCAATCGCGCGGAGCGTGGTTTCAATTAAGCGTTCAGTGGCAAAAGGTTTCTCAATAAAATCGTAAGCGCCATCGTGCATTGCTTGCACTGCCATGGAAATATCCCCATGACCGGTGATCAAAATGACAGGTATATCAGGTTCTTGATGGGTTAACGTGGCAAGAAGGTGATGTCCAGTTAAGCCGGGTAAGCAGATATCAGAAATAATCACCGCGGGTGCTTCACCCTCTTTAAGTGCTAAGAGAGCATCCTCGGCACAGGCAAAAAAACGGGCGTCAATGTCAGCAAGCTCAAAGCTCTGCTCTATTGCCACGCGTAAATCTTTTTCATCGTCAATAAAAAATACGTCACACATAACGACTCCTCAGTGTTGATCTTCAGTTTGGGGAGCGGGGGATGAAAGGGTGATTGGCACTTCAACTAAAGGCAGTACAATGACAAACCGAGCGCCGCCTAAAGGCGCATCGGCTACGGTCAGTTTGCCATTGAGTCCGGTAATGATTTGATGCGAGATCGAGAGCCCTAAACCTAAGCCGTTTTTCTTGGTGGTGTAGAACGGGTCAAATAGGTGAACCTTTTTATCTTCTGGTACACCCGGGCCATTGTCGTCTACAAACAGCAATACTTGTCCGTGATACTCTTCTAAATGAATATCTACTTGTTTAACCTCTTGTTCTTCCATTGCTTGTAGAGCATTAGTGAGAAGATTGATCAGTACTTGCTCGATTTGGATAGGATTGATACTGACCCACAATGGATGGTCTGGTGCGTGAATCGCTAAATCCACTTCATGCGCTTTAAATTGAGGTTGCACTAACTCTTTAGCTGACAAAATAACGGGGAGCAGTTGTGCTGTTACCAGCTCTTGAGCATCCGATTTGCGCGCAAATGATTTCAACTGGTCGCTGATTTTTGCCATGCGATCTGTTAAAGAGGAGATGCGAGCCAGATTATCGTCAACGCGCTCAATTTGTCCTTTCGCGATAAAGCGTCTGGCATTGTCAGCAAAACCACGAATTGCTGCCAAAGGGTTATTGAGCTCGTGGCTGATGCTCGCAGACATTTGCCCAAGCATGGCGAGCTTAGCCGCTTGAATCAACTCATCTTGCATTTGACGCAATGCCTCTTCAGCACGAATGCGTTCTTCAATTTCTGCGTGTAGCTCAGAAGTTCGTTCCATGACCAAAAATTCCAGTTTTTGTTTCGCTTCCTGCTGAATTTGCTCGATTTGTCGTTGACGTGCTAACCGGTGATAAATGAGCAATAAAGCAAGATACACGATGGCAAAAATCATAGTGATGATCAGCACCGCGCCAAAGGTAGTCCAAAACAGATCTATTTTAGGCGTCAGCACGCGGATGTTGAGTGCCAGCTCTTGTACTGGACGGCTGGTAACGATCATATCGCCCGTCAACCATCCTTGTTTAGGATTGGTCCATTCAGATGGAGAGACGGTGAGGTCGGCAACAAAGCCTAACGACGGAATGGTGTTGTTAAGATATTGACGGCTATCTCGAATTTTTTCTCGAATCGTCGGCGATAAATCAGAAACGCTCTTAAATAGCCACTTGGGCTGGCTAGACATGAAGATCACATTGTTCGCATCGGTCGCTACAAAGTAACTGTCTTGGCTTTGCCAATTGTCTTCAATCGCCGCGAGATCCATTTTAACTACCACCACACCAATGATTTCTGCGGCGTAAATGACAGGGTAAGCGTAGTAGTAACCTCTTTCACCAGAGGTCGAGCCTAAGGCAAAGTATTGGCTGCGTTCACCGACAATGGCTTCATAAAAGTAGGGACGCCAAGCAAAGTTACGCCCGACAAATGAACGATCTAATGACCAGTTACTGGCGGCAACCGTGGTTCCCCGCTGGTCAAGTAGGTAAGTGTCCGAGGCTTGAATCACATCGTTCACCTGTTCTAAAAAGCGGTTGGTGACTTCAATCTGCGCAGAATTAGCAGGGTTGAGTAGCGCATCAATAAGCTCTCTATCTTTAGAGAGTAAACGAGGTATGGTCGCGTACTTATCGAGTTTCGCGCCAATGTGAGCAGAAAAACGCTCCAACTGAGCGGTGTGATCGCGCAGTAAGGATTGATAACTGTAATGCCACACCCAATGCGCTGAAAGTGCAGCCACAAACAGATAGATAAGCACAAAATAGACATTAAAACGACGTAATGGCAGCATCCTGATGCCTCAACTGCGAATTCCTGTGTGCAATAAGCATAACTGCAAAGCCATGAAACGTTGGCGAAAAGGTGCTGAATTTGCGGATTAAAACCTGAGCGAGATCTCTTTTTAAACATTTCACCAATTTTTCATTAAAAAAACGCGTAAGGTGGCTTGAATTAGGTCAATGCGCCCCCATTTCTAAACGCATGCCATGTCAGTTTGGTGTTTTTTTTAGCACTTGATTGGGTTTTTAGGACTTAAAACACTTCATCTTGGGTGGACGCTCGACAGGAAAAGCGTAGCTCGTTAGAATGTCGCGTCTCTAAATTTTGGTTCTGAGACTAATCGGAGATACCTTTACCCCGCCTTTGGGCTGGCCAAGATATCACTCATTAGTCCGATATACGATCCCTTGTGGTGTGTATATCTACACTCAATTGAAACATTTATGTGCTCGTTTGGGCACACTACATGGATGCAGCCAAACCAAGTTTTGGCTCACGATGCCCACCGAAATGGGCAAGTTTTGAGGTTTAAATATAATGCAAGTTACTGTTGAAACGCTAGAAGGCCTACAACGCCGTCTTAACATTACTGTTCCTGCTGCAAACGTTGAAGATGCAGTGACAGCTGAACTACGCAACATCGCGAAAAACCGTCGTTTCGATGGTTTCCGTAAAGGCAAAGTGCCAATGAAAATGGTTGCTCAAATGTACGGCAAAGCAGTTCGTCAAGACGTTCTAGGCGAAGTTATGCAACGTCACTTCATCGAAGCAATCGTAAAAGAAAAAATCAACCCAGCTGGCGCACCTACTTTTGCTCCTGTTGAAGTTGCTGAAGGTAAAGACGTTGTTTTCGCAGCGACTTTCGAAGTTTACCCAGAAGTTGAACTGAAAGGTCTATCTAACATCGCTGTTGAAAAACCAGCTGCTGATGTTCAAGATGCAGACGTTGAAGAAATGCTAGAAACTCTACGTAAACAACAAGCTACTTGGGCTGAAGTTGACGAAGCTGCTGGCGAAGGCAAACGTGTTTCTATCGATTTCGTTGGTTCTATCGACGGTGAAGAATTTGAAGGCGGTAAAGCTGAAAACTTCCCTCTAGAAATGGGCGCTGGTCGTATGATCCCTGGTTTTGAAGACGGTATCGTTGGCAAAACTAAAGGTATGGAATTCGACATCGAAGTGACTTTCCCTGAAGATTACCACGCAGAAAATCTAAAAGGTAAAGCAGCGAAATTCGCTATCAAAGTAAACAAAGTTGAAGCTCGTGAACTTCCAGAACTTAACGACGAATTCGTTGCGAAATTCGGCGTGAAAGAAGGCGGTGTTGACGCACTTAAAGCTGAAGTTCGTAAAAACATGGAACGCGAACTGAAACAAGCGGTTAAAGCTAGCATCAAACAACAAGCTATCGACGGCCTAGTAAAAGAAAACGACATCGAAGTTCCAGCTGCACTGATCGACCAAGAAATCGAAGTTCTACGTCGTCAAGCTGCACAACGTTTCGGTGGCAACGTAGAAGCTGCTGCACAACTTCCACGCGAACTATTTGAAGAACAAGCAAAACGTCGCGTTGTAGTTGGTCTATTATTAGGTGAAGTCATTAAAACGAAAGAGCTAAAAGCTGACGAAGAGAAAGTAAAAGCTCTTATCGAAGAAATGGCGACTGCATACGAAGACCCATCAGAAGTGATTGCTTACTACGAGCAAAACCAACAAATGATGGACAACATGCGTAACCTGGCTCTTGAAGATCAGGCAATCGACGCGATCATTGCTGACGCAAAAGTTTCTGAGAAAGCAGTTAGCTTTAATGAGCTAATGAACCCTCAAACTGCTGCTTAATAAGCAATATGTAGCGTAGAAGGTTGACGAAACGTTGACTCTTCTGCTAACAATGGTCCGTATGATATTCGTCATCCGGGCCATTTATTTTAGGGATATAAGACTATGAGCTACCAAGAAAAAAATGCAATGTCACCAATTATTGATGCGCTAGTACCTATGGTAGTAGAACAGACGTCTCGCGGTGAACGTTCTTATGATATCTATTCTCGTCTGTTAAAAGAGCGTGTCATTTTCTTAACGGGTCAAGTTGAAGACCACATGGCGAACCTAGTCGTGGCTCAACTGCTCTTCTTAGAATCTGAAAACCCTGATAAAGACATCTTCCTCTACATCAACTCTCCTGGTGGTAGCGTTACTGCTGGTATGTCTATCTATGACACCATGCAATTTATCAAACCTGACGTTAGCACAGTATGTATGGGACAAGCCGCATCAATGGGCGCATTCTTACTAGCGGGTGGCGCGAAGGGTAAACGTTATGCGTTACCAAACTCTCGCGTAATGATTCACCAGCCGCTAGGTGGTTTCCAAGGGCAAGCATCCGATATTCAAATCCATGCTCAGGAAATTCTTTCTATCAAACAGAAACTCAATAAGTTGCTCGCAGAGCATACTGGTCAGTCTATTGAAGTCATTGAACGTGATACCGATCGCGATAACTTCATGTCAGCGACTCAATCAGTAGAATATGGTTTGGTAGATGCTGTACTAACTCACCGTGGTGAGTAAAAATAGCAAGTAAAAGACTTGATGTCTGGTGTGTAGCAGTTCTGCAAATTGCTTCACGCAATTTGAATAAAATTGTTATACACTCAGACCTATATGTGTAAAGGCTAAGAGGTTAGCGAATGACAGATAAAAGCAAAGAGGGTGGTAGTAGTAAACTGCTTTACTGCTCTTTCTGTGGCAAAAGCCAGCACGAAGTTCGCAAGCTAATCGCAGGTCCATCAGTGTACATCTGTGACGAGTGTGTCGATCTCTGTAACGACATTATTCGCGAAGAGATTAAAGATGTTCTTCCTAAGAAGGAATCGTCGGCATTACCAACGCCGCGTCAGATTCGTGAACACCTTGATGACTATGTGATTGGCCAAGAACAAGCTAAGAAGGTGCTTGCGGTTGCGGTTTATAACCACTACAAGCGTTTACGTAACGGTGACACTACTAGTGAAGGCGTGGAACTTGGTAAGAGTAACATTCTGCTTATCGGTCCAACCGGTAGTGGTAAAACACTTCTTGCTGAAACGTTAGCGCGTTTCCTAGATGTACCGTTTACGATGGCCGATGCAACAACATTGACTGAAGCAGGTTACGTGGGTGAAGACGTTGAAAACATCATCCAAAAACTTCTTCAAAAATGTGACTACGACGTGGCTAAAGCTGAACGTGGTATTGTCTATATCGATGAAATCGATAAGATTTCTCGTAAGGCAGAAAACCCATCCATCACCCGTGATGTTTCTGGTGAAGGCGTTCAACAAGCACTATTGAAGCTTGTTGAGGGCACGGTTGCATCTGTTCCACCACAAGGTGGCCGTAAACATCCTCAACAAGAGTTCCTTCAAGTTGATACATCTAAGATCCTATTTATCTGTGGCGGTGCGTTTGCTGGCCTAGATAAAGTGGTTGAACAACGTGTATCAAAAGGAACGGGTATCGGATTTGCTGCTGAAGTGCACTCTAAAGATCAGAGTCAATCATTGAGTGAGCTATTTACTCAAGTTGAGCCTGAAGATTTAGTGAAGTATGGTTTGATTCCAGAGTTCATCGGTCGTTTGCCTGTAACGGCAACCCTGACTGAACTGGACGAAGCTGCGCTTATCCAAATTCTATGTGAACCGAAGAATGCACTGACTAAACAGTACGGCGCGTTGTTCGAACTAGAAAACGTAGATTTGGAATTCCGTGAAGACGCATTGAAAGCGATTGCTGCTAAAGCAATGAAACGCAAAACAGGTGCTCGTGGTCTGCGCTCTATTCTGGAAAATGTACTTTTGGAAACAATGTACGAACTTCCTTCCATGACCGACGTAAGTAAAGTGGTGATTGATGAATCCGTCATTAACGGTGAATCTGAACCATTGATGATTTACTCAAGTAAAGACAGCCAAGCTGCTGGCGCTGAGTAACTTCGGTTAAGAAAATAGCAAAGGAGGTAGAAATACCTCCTTTTTTTATGTTCTGTCATTGATTCCAGTGAGTTAGCCCCCATATACTGCCATATGAATTGAAGCGGAAGAGAGAAAAATATGAACTTGGAACGTTCCGAGCGTATCGAGATCCCCGTACTACCTCTGCGCGATGTAGTGGTTTACCCACACATGGTTATCCCTTTGTTTGTTGGTCGTGAAAAATCCATCCAATGCCTTGAAGCGGCGATGGATAACAACAAGCAAGTTCTCCTTGTCGCACAAAAGCAGGCGGAGACTGATGAGCCGACAGTATCTGATTTGTTTGAAGTTGGTACCGTTGCCACAATCTTGCAATTACTTAAGTTACCAGACGGTACAGTAAAGGTTCTTGTAGAAGGGCAACAACGCGCCAAAATCGAGAAATTCATCGAAGGTGATTACTTCTTTGCTGAGGCAGACTTTTTAATCACGCCAGAACTTGATGATAAAGAGCAAGAAGTGATTGTTCGCAGTGCGATTAATCAGTTCGAAGGCTTTATCAAGCTCAACAAAAAAATCCCACCTGAAGTATTGACCTCGCTTAACGGAATTGACGAAGCCGCGCGTCTTGCTGACACGATTGCTGCGCATATGCCGTTGAAATTGGCCGATAAACAGAAAGTGTTGGAAATTCTGGACGTAACAGAACGTCTTGAATTCCTCATGGGTCAAATGGAATCTGAAATCGATCTGCTGCAAGTTGAAAAACGCATTCGTAACCGAGTGAAAAAGCAGATGGAAAAATCTCAACGTGAGTACTATCTGAATGAGCAAATGAAAGCTATTCAGAAAGAACTGGGTGAGATGGACGATGCTCCAGACGAATTCGAAGCGTTAAAGCAGAAAATCGAAGCGTCAAAAATGCCAGCCGAAGCTCGTGAAAAAACTGAGCAAGAACTGCAAAAACTGAAAATGATGTCACCTATGTCTGCCGAAGCCACGGTAGTTCGTAGCTATATCGATTGGATGGTGAGCGTTCCTTGGCATAAACGTTCGAAAGTGAAGAAAGATCTGTCTAAAGCAGAAGAGATCTTAAACTCAGACCACTATGGTCTAGAACGTGTGAAAGAACGTATTCTTGAATATCTCGCGGTGCAAAGTCGTATCAACAAACTCAAAGGCCCGATCCTTTGTCTTGTTGGTCCTCCAGGTGTAGGTAAAACCTCACTTGGCCGTTCTATTGCAGCGGCAACCGGTCGTCAATACGTACGTATGGCACTGGGCGGCGTGCGTGATGAAGCAGAAATCCGTGGTCACCGTCGTACTTATATTGGTTCGTTACCAGGTAAGTTGATTCAGAAAATGGCGAAAGTTGGCGTCAAAAACCCACTGTTCCTATTGGATGAAATCGACAAAATGTCTTCTGACATGCGTGGTGACCCAGCTTCAGCATTGCTTGAAGTGCTTGATCCAGAGCAGAACAACTCGTTTAACGACCACTATCTAGAAGTGGATTACGATTTGTCTGACGTGATGTTTGTTGCGACTTCTAACTCAATGAACATCCCTGGTCCACTGCTTGACCGTATGGAAGTGATTCGTCTTTCTGGTTACACAGAAGATGAAAAATTGAACATTGCCAAACGTCACTTAGTGAGCAAGCAAATTGAGCGCAATGGTCTGAAAGAAAAAGAGATTACCATTGAAGACTCCGCCATTGTCGGCATCATTCGTTACTACACCCGAGAAGCTGGTGTTCGTGGCCTGGAACGTGAGATTTCAAAAATCTGTCGTAAAGCAGTGAAGAATATTCTGCTGAACAAAGAGATTTCGCACGTGACTGTGAACATGGAAAACCTAAAACATTACTTAGGTGTACAACGTTTTGATTACGGTAAAGCGGATGAGCATAACCGTATTGGTCAAGTCGTTGGTCTAGCTTGGACAGAAGTCGGTGGTGACCTACTGACTATTGAAGCACAATCGATGCCAGGCAAAGGTAAGATGACCCAAACTGGTTCATTGGGTGATGTGATGCAAGAGTCTATCCAAGCAGCAATGACAGTAGTACGTTCTCGCGCAGATAAGCTTGGCATTAATGCTGACTTCTATGAAAAACGTGATATTCACGTGCACGTACCAGAAGGTGCAACACCTAAAGATGGTCCAAGTGCGGGTATTGCGATGTGTACAGCGTTGGTTTCGAGCTTAACAGGCAACCCAGTTAAAGCTGACGTAGCGATGACTGGTGAAATCACTCTGCGTGGTGAAGTTCTACCAATTGGTGGCTTGAAAGAAAAACTGCTTGCCGCACACCGTGGTGGTATCAAAACGGTTCTAATTCCAAAAGATAACGAACGTGATTTGGAAGAGATTCCAGCCAATGTTATCGCTGATCTGGATGTACGTCCGGTGCGTTGGATTGATGAAGTTTTGAAAGTTGCACTGGTTAAAGACCCAACAGGCGTTGAGTTAGAGCCTGTAAAATAGTGATGTGCAGCAAAAATAAGTAAAAGATTACGCTGATCAGTCAAAAAAAGGCTTGTCAGCGTTTTTTTTGCCAGCTAACGTTAAGTCCTGTGGCGCAAGCCCTTTAATGACAAGGGTTGCGCCGCTTTTTGGAAAATAATGGAACGAACAGGCACCGAACAAAATAATAATTGGTGACCAAAGGGGAATCACAGTGAATAAAACACAATTAGTAGAACAAATCGCAGCGAATGCTGATATCTCTAAAGCATCTGCAGGTCGTGCCCTAGACGCATTCATCGAAGCAGTAACTAATACTCTTCAATCAGGTGACCAAGTTGCTCTTGTTGGCTTCGGTACTTTCCAGGTTCGTACTCGTGCAGCTCGCACTGGTCGTAACCCAAAAACTGGTGACGAAATCCAAATCGCAGAAGCTAAAGTGCCTTCATTCAAAGCTGGTAAAGCACTTAAAGACGCTTGCAACTAATTCGACTGATGCTAGTTACCTTTCCTAGCAAATAAATCGAACCTTTTTAAAATATGCGCATCCTACTGATGCGCATTTCTTTTTCTGTTATTATCGCGCTATTCAATTTTGAACGAAGTATCTCACTTCTTAATCCGGAGAGCAGTAACACTATGATGGATCGACTACGCGAAGGCGCTAATAGCATCGCGATTAAAGTTATTCTTGGACTCATCATCCTATCCTTCGTTTTTGCTGGCATCGGTAGCTACTTAGTCACTGGTAGCAACAATGCAGCGGCGAAAGTCGGGGACAGCCAAATCAGTCGTACTGAATTTGAACAGGAATATCAGAACGAACGTAATCGCATGCAAGCGCAATTAGGCGATTATTTTTCTAATCTTCTGGGTGACCCTGCTTACGTTGCCTCTTTCCGTAAATCCGTTCTTGATCGCATGATCAACAATCTTTTGGTAGAACAACAAGCTGAAAAACTTGGCTTGCGTGTAAGTGATGACCAAGTGCGTCAACAATTGCTTGCAATCCCAGCTTTCCAAAAAGATGGTAAATTCGACCAAGAGCTTTATCAATCAGCACTGCGTCGTGTTGGCTTTACGCCAGACTCGTTTGCTGAGTATCTACGCCAAGACCTTGTTCGTAACCAACTGATGTCAGCTCTGCAGGGCAGTGCTTTCAGCTTAAAAGGTGAAGTTGACCAACAGGCTGCGTTGATTAACCAAACTCGTGATGTTCGTACGATTACGCTAAAAACAGCCGATTTCGCGAAAAAAGTTAAGTTGAGCGATGACGAAATCAATCAGTACTACAAAGAACATCCAGAAGCTTATACTCGTCCAGAGCAAGCAAAAATTTCTTACGTTGAACTCTCTGCACAAGCACTTCAATCTCAGATTAAAGTGACTGATCAAGACGTTCAACAGTACTACAAAGAGCACCAAGACAAATACTCGACCGCTGAGCAGCGTAAAGTTAGCCACATCTTGATCAAAGATGATGAGAAGAAAGCGGAGTCAGTGTTAAGCCAACTTAAAGCGGGTGCGGACTTTGCTACGTTAGCGAAGAAAGAGTCTCAAGATGTTGGTAGCGCAACGGATGGTGGTTCTTTAGGTTGGATTGAACATGACACTATGGACCCTGAGTTTGAGAAAGCGGCATTTGCACTGACTAAAGTCGGTGAGCTTTCAGGTGTAGTGAAATCGGCATTTGGTTACCACATCATCAAGTTAGATGAAGTTAAAGCTGGTCAAGTTAAACCACTAAAAGACGTTGCGGCTCAAATTCGCACCGAGCTTGAAACGCAAAAAGCAGTGGATAAATTCTACGACTTGCAAAGTAAGCTGGAAAAAGTGGCATTTGAATCACCAGACTCTTTAGACGAAGCAGCAAAAGCGGTTGGCGGCAAAGTGGTGACGACTGATTTCGTTTCAGCTCAAGATGCACCAAAGCTACTGCAAGGCGACGACGTACAGAAGGCACTGGCAACACCTGAAGTGAAAGAAGACGGCCTTAACTCAGAAGTAATTGAGATTGCTCCTGAACATGTTGTGGTGGTTCGTGTTGAAGAATCTCGTCCAGAGCAAGTCCTTCCGCTGACACAAGTGAAAGAGCAAGTGGTTAAGCAATTAACGGATGTTAAAGCGAATGAAGCTGCGGCTACATTAGCGGATCAGTTAGTTGTTGCTTTGACTAAGGGTGATGATGCACTGTTAAAAGCGAATCAGTTGAATTTCAGTGATGTGGAAACGATCGACCGTAATTCACCATTGGCTGAATCTGTATTTGCGATGGCTAAACCAGAAGAGGGTAAAGCGACATACACTCGTGCTACCGATGCAGAACACAACATTGTTGTAGTTAAGCTGGAAAAAGTCACTACGCATGCAGACAGCAAGTACCAAAAACAAATTGGTCAGCAATTGACCCAAATTTCGGTACAGCAAGATATGGCAGGTATTCTAGCCATTCTACGTGCTAACACTGACATCAAATATTATGTGAAGTAATTCCCAGCATATTATGTTGTTGATGTGATGAAAGACGGGCTCCTAATGGAGCCCGTCGTATTTTCTAGCAGGCTAAGTCGGTAAGTTTCCATCTTGTTTGTAGGATGCATTCGTCCATTAAGACACAATAGGGAAAACAAACAATGAACCACAAACACTTACTGCTCAGTACTTTGTTGCTATTAGGTATTCCGAGTGTTCAAGCCGCGACCAATAGCACACAAAAAAGCGAACAAGTTCAGATCACGGTCAACGTGAATAAAGCCTCTGCAGAGGAGCTATCGACGTTACTCAAAGGTGTAGGTTTGTCGAAAGCCAAAGCGATAGTGCAATATCGTGAAGCAAACGGTCCATTTAAAACCAAGGATGACCTCGCCAAAGTGAAAGGTATCGGTAAATCGATCATCAAGAAAAACGAGCAACGCATTTTGCTGTAATGTTGAGCGGTTTGACACAGAAAGCCCAATCTATTGTGATTGGGCTTTTTTTATCTGACAAAATCTATCACTGCGATGATTCAAAACTGGCACATAGACGCGATTGTTATTATAATTTCGGGCCGGTAAAACGCTGTCAGTTGAGGCTGCGTAATTAACACTAAGTGGAGTAAAACATGTCCTCTCAAACACCGGTAGTGACCGTCGATGGACCAAGCGGAGCGGGTAAAGGTACGCTCTGTATGTTATTGGCAAAAAAACTTGGTTTCCATCTGCTCGATTCTGGCGCTATTTATCGCGTGTTGGCTTTGGCCGCAATTCACCACGGTGTGGATACTGAATCAGAAGAGGCGTTGGTTCCATTAGCGACTCACCTGGATGTGCAATTTATCGCAGAAGGCGATCTTGTGCGTGTGATCTTAGAAGGTGAAGACGTTTCTGGTGAACTACGCAAAGAAGAAACCGGTATGGCAGCGTCAAAAGTCGCCGCATTGCCACGTGTTCGTGAAGCACTACTTCGCCGCCAACGTGCCTTTGCTGATGGTGCTGGTTTAGTCGCTGATGGCCGTGACATGGGAACAGTGGTTTTCCCTGCTGCGGAAGTCAAAATATTTCTTGATGCAAGTGCAGAAGAACGTGCGCGCAGACGCTTTAAGCAGTTGCAACTTAAGGGCTTAGATGTTAAATTTGACGCCCTTTTAAGCGAAATCCAAGAGCGTGACGATCGTGATCGTAATCGCCCGGTGGCTCCATTACGCCCCGCAGAGGATGCGCTAGTACTTGACTCCACAGAAATGTCGATTGACGAAGTGGTGGTTCAAGCACTGAATTACATTGAATCTAAGCTTCCACGAGCCTAATTGCATCGGGGAAGTAAAGAGCGTTGGTCGCAAGGATGATGACTAGCGAAGTTAATAACCCCATGAGGTAGGATACCCGTGGACGTTTACTTAAATTGAAGATTATTTAAATGACTGAATCTTTTGCTCAACTCTTTGAAGAGTTTCTAAACGAGACTGAATTCCAACAAGGTACTATCGTTAAAGGTACTGTAGTAGCTATCGAAAACGGCTACGTTCTTGTTGACGCAGGTCTTAAGTCTGAATCTGCTATCCCAGCTGAACAGTTCAAAAACGCTGCTGGCGAACTAGAAGTTCAAGTAGGTTCTGAAGTAGATGTTGCTCTAGACGCTGTAGAAGACGGTTTCGGTGAAACTCAACTTTCTCGTGAGAAAGCAAAACGTCACGAAGCTTGGATCGTTCTTGAAAAAGCATACGAAGAAGCTGAAACTGTTGTTGGTATCATCAACGGTAAAGTTAAAGGCGGTTTCACTGTTGAACTTAACGGTATCCGTGCGTTCCTACCAGGTTCTCTAGTAGACGTACGTCCTATCCGTGACACAGCTCACCTAGAAAACAAAGAGCTAGAGTTCAAAGTTATCAAGCTTGACCAGAAACGTAACAACGTTGTTGTTTCTCGTCGTGCTGTTATCGAATCAGAAAACAGCGTTGAGCGTGACGAACTTCTTGAAACTCTACAAGAAGGTACTGAAGTTAAAGGTATCGTTAAGAACCTTACTGACTACGGCGCGTTCGTTGACCTTGGCGGTGTTGACGGTCTTCTACACATCACTGACATGGCTTGGAAACGCGTTAAGCACCCATCTGAGATCGTTAACGTTGGTGATGAAATCACTGTTAAAGTTCTTAAATTCGACCGTGAACGTACTCGCGTATCACTAGGTCTGAAACAGCTTGGCGAAGATCCATGGGTTGCAATCGCAGCTCGTTACCCAGAAGGTCACAAACTGACTGGTCGCGTAACTAACCTAACTGACTACGGCTGCTTCGTTGAAATCGAAGAAGGCGTTGAAGGTCTAGTTCACGTTTCAGAAATGGATTGGACTAACAAGAACATCCACCCTTCTAAAGTTGTTAATGTTGGCGACGAAGTTGAGGTTATGGTTCTTGATATCGACGAAGAACGTCGTCGTATCTCTCTAGGTCTAAAACAGTGTAAAGCTAACCCATGGCAATCATTTGCAGAAATGCAAGCTAAGGGCGACAAAGTTACTGGTAAGATCAAGTCTATCACTGACTTCGGTATCTTCATCGGTCTTGAAGGCGGCATCGACGGTCTAGTTCACCTATCTGACATCTCTTGGAACGTTCCTGGAGAAGAAGCAGTACGTGAATACAAGAAAGGCGACGAAATCTCTGCAGTAGTTCTAGCAGTAGACGCAGAGCGTGAACGCATTTCTCTAGGCGTTAAACAAATGGAAAACGACCCATTTAACGCTTACGTTGCTGACAACAAGAAAGGTGCTCTAGTTAACGGTACTGTTACTGCAGTAGACGCTAAAGGCGCAACTATCGAACTTGAAGATGGCGTTGAAGGTTACATCCGCGCTTCTGAAGCTTCACGTGACCGCGTTGAAGATGCAACTCTAGTTCTTAACGTTGGCGACAAAGTTGAAGCGAAATTTACTGGCGTTGACCGTAAAAACCGCGTAATCAACCTGTCTATCAAAGCGAAAGACGAAGCTGAAGAGCAAGAAGTTATGGCTACTCTGAACAAGCAAGAAGATGCTGCGTTCGGTAACGCTATGGCTGACGCTTTCAAAGCTGCTAAAGGCGAATAATCGACCTTGATGAAAAAGGAGCCATCCTGGCTCCTTTTTTTTGTCTATAATTTAGAAGTAATTCCTGTTCTTACATCACTTTTGCGCATTTTTTACACACGTGTTTAGCAAAGTTGTGTAAACTGGATCAAAATTCCAATATCAAAGCGTGAAGTTTTTAACCAATAGCTCTCAAGTGTTTGTTGGAATTGGCATTACTTACTATAATGAGTGTGAACAACTCAAAGAGGGAAACTATGACTAAGTCTGAATTGATCGAAAGACTCTGCGCTGAACAAACTCACTTGTCTGCAAAAGAGATCGAAGATGCGGTGAAAGACATTCTTGAACATATGGCATCTACGTTGGAAGATGGAGAGCGCATCGAAATTCGTGGTTTCGGTAGTTTCTCTTTACATTTTCGTGAGCCTCGTGTTGGCCGCAATCCTAAAACTGGTGACAAAGTGGAGTTGGAAGGGAAGTACGTTCCACACTTTAAACCTGGCAAAGAATTGCGCGAACGTGTAAACGAAAGTCTCTGATTACTAAACGCATTTCTTAAAAGCGGCATGCTATTACAAGCGTGCCGCTTTTTTATAGCATGAATGCCGATTAGACGTGGTTTGTGGCGCGATTTTCCTGCATAATCATGGGGGCTCATTCCTGAATAGGTGACGCGTATGAAAATTATAAAAATTGTACTCATTCTGGCTCTGTTTCTGATCGCGTTAGCGTTGGGAGCTCAAAACCAAGAAGTAGTCACTTTTAACTATTTGTTGGCTCAGGGACAGTTCCATCTTTCGACATTACTTGGAAGCGTTTTTGTTGTTGGGTTTGTATTGGCGTGGATACTCTTTGTGGGTGTGCATCTCAAATCAAAATTTAAAATTCGTAAACTGAATAAACAATTAAAAAAGCAGACTGCCAAGAACGATGTCTCTGCAGATCAGAACTGATTTGATAGGATAAGGCTGTTTTTTAATGTTAGAAATACTGTTCTTGTTATTACCAATCGCTGCTGCATATGGTTGGTATATGGGGCACCGCAGTGCTCAGCAAGATAAACAGAAACAATCTCACCAAATCTCTCGTCAGTATGTGACGGGGTTGAACTTGCTATTGTCTGATCAATCGGACAAGGCGGTTGATCACTTCATTGAACTTTTGCAAGTCGATAACGATACCATCGATACCCATCTTGCATTAGGCAATCTTTTTCGGTCCCGCGGTGAAGTTGACCGTGCCATTCGCATTCACCAAAATTTGATTTCACGTACCGGTCTTACGATTGACCAAAAGAACTTAGCGCTACAACAATTGGCTAAGGACTATATGGTTTCGGGCTTTTTGGACCGTGCAGAACGCATTTTTGAACAATTGGTTGATGAACCAGAGCATCGTGAATCGGCTCTGCAGCAGCTCACAGCGATTTATCAGCAGACTCGTGAATGGCATAAAGCCATTGAGTGCGCTCAAGCCTTAGTTAAGATGGGGCGAGATAAAAACAAAACCAATATCGCGCATTTCTGGTGTGAACTTGCCATGCAAGAGAAAGGGGAAGGGCATCATGACAAAGCGATTCAACTCTTTAAGAAAGCGTTACAAATCGATCCTATGTGCGTGCGCGCCAGTATCTCTTTAGGTAAATTGTATCTAGAGCACGAAGATTACTCGCACACCGTGGAATATTTGCGTCAAGTGGTAACCCAAGATATCGATTTTATTGGGGAAGTGTTGCCGATTATGGCTGACTGTTATTATCACTTAGGCCAAGAACATGAGTTAGTTCGCTTCTTGCGTGAATGTATTGCTCATAATGCGGGTGTATCAGCGGAACTGATGTTAGCGCATTTGGTTGCGAAGCATGAAAGCACAGCTTCTGCTCAGGATCTGTTGACTCGTCAGTTAGTTAAGAACCCGACGATGAAGGGGTTCTACCGTCTGATTGATTACCACATTGCTGAGGCAGAAGAGGGTCGTGCCAAAGAGAGTTTGTTAACGCTGCAAAAATTGGTTGGTGAACAACTTAAAGCGAAGCCGCATTACCGTTGCCGTCAATGCGGTTTTTCAACACATTCACTTTATTGGCATTGCCCTTCATGTAAGAGCTGGGGATGCATCAAACCTATCCGTGGATTGGATGGGGAATAATGGTATTGAAATTATTATGCAGCCTATGGGCTGCATTTTTTTGTACAGAGAAAACCCCCAGCTTGGCTGGGGGGTTCCGTTGAGCTTATAGCTATAAGTCAGTTATAAAACCCCTTTCAATTTGTTAGAAATACCTTGTGGTCTGGCAACTACAAGAGTTAATCAGAAATTGAAAGGGGGTCCCAATATGGGGGACGAGAAGAGCTTAGCTCACACAAGATGGAACTGTAAATATCATATAGTATTCGTGTAATCGCACCCAAATATAGAAGGCAGGTGTTCTACGGTGAAAAACGTCGAGCAGTTGGAGAAATCTTGCGAAAGCTATGTGAATGGAAAGACGTGAATATACTCGAGGCTGAATGCTGTAAAGATCATGTTCATATGCTTTTAGAAATCCCACCGAAGTTGAGTGTTTCAGGTTTTATGGGATATTTAAAAGGTAAAAGTAGTTTGATGCTCTATGAGCGATTTGGGGATTTGAAGTTCAAATACCGAAATCGAGAATTTTGGTGCCGGGGTTATTACGTTGATACAGTCGGCAAAAATACAAGCCAGATCCAAAGTTACATCAAGCATCAATTAGATCAAGATAAAATGGGAGAGCAACTGTCGATCCCATATTCAGGTAACCCGTTTACGGGTCGCAAGAAATAGTCATATGCAAATGTCAGATCACGATGCGCCTGCTAGGGCGCTGCTGGTAGGAGAGCCTTATAGGCGCATATGAAAAACCTCCGGCTATGCCGGAGGATATTTTTTTTAGTGTAAATAAGTTAGGAGTACAAATGAACGATCCAAAAGTAATTGTAGCTTTAGATTATGATAATCAAGCAGATGCTTTTGCCTTTGTTGATAAAATCGATCCAGCGACCTGTCGTCTTAAAGTGGGCAAAGAGATGTTCACCTTATTCGGTCCAGATTTTGTTAAAGAGCTACATCGTCGTGGATTTCAAGTATTCCTAGATTTGAAGTTTCATGATATTCCCAATACTTGTTCGAAAGCAGTTCGTGCTGCGGCTGAATTGGGTGTGTGGATGGTGAACGTGCATGCTAGTGGCGGTGAGCGCATGATGGCGGCGTCACGTGAAATTTTAGAGCCGTATGGTAAAGATCGCCCTCTGCTTATTGGTGTAACCGTACTAACGAGTATGGAACAGTCTGATCTGCAAGGTATTGGTATCGACCGTTTGCCACAAGAGCAGGTGATTACACTGGCGACATTAACTAAAAACGCAGGCCTCGATGGTGTGGTGTGTTCTGCCCAGGAAGCATCATTGCTGAAAAGTCAGCTTGGTAAAGAGTTTAAGCTTGTTACCCCTGGTATTCGCCCAGCAGGCTCTGCAGCTGGTGATCAACGCCGTATTATGACCCCATATGATGCAGTACAAGAAGGGTCAGATTACCTTGTGATTGGTCGCCCAATTACTCAAGCAGCAAACCCTGCCCAAGTGTTGCTTGATATTAACGCAACGCTAGTGTAACTCTCGTATTGATTACTAAACGAAAAGGGCAGTATTCATACTGCCCTTTTTTCATTGGTGTGCTTCGCAAATTATGCGGGGATACCACTGTGGAATTTGAACTCTTGATCGGGAGTTGAAATGAGTTCTGCTTCTACACGTCCGAAATAAGCAATACGTTCACTAATATCTTTTCCTGCGATTTGTTCTGCAAGGGTCAAATAGTCTTGATAGTGGCGAGCTTCTGAGCGTAGCAAAGAGATATAAAATCGTGCCATATCTTCATCAAGATAAGGGGCAAGCTTAGCAAATCGCTCGCAAGAACGAGCTTCAATGTAAGCACCTACTATCAATTTATCGATAAGTGTTTGTGGCTCATGAGTCTTCATATGAGAAAGTAAGCCCTTAGCGTATCGGCTTGCAGGAATCGATTCGTACGCGATACCACGTTGCTCCATAATCTCAAGTACTTGATAGAAGTGGTGAAGCTCCTCTTTGATGAGTAATACCATTTTATCAATCAAATCTTGGCTATAGGGCGAATCCGATTTTGCCATGATAGCTTTGGATATTTGGCTTTTCCCTTTCAATGTTTCAATCGAGCCTAAATCACGGTAGGCGAAATCCTCATAAGGCTTAAACCAATCTAACAATGAATGTTGGCTGGTCTGATCAACAGCGTATTTACGAATAAGGTACATGGCGGATTGACCTGCTTTGAGTTCACACAGCAAGTGATCGAGCAGTAATACACGTAAGTTTTCTGGTTTTCGCGCTTCAGTGATCCATTCATCAGGGGTTGAGCATTGCAAAAACTGATTGATGGGTTGGAGCAATTGTTGGATAGCGTCTTCTTGAATAATCATAATAATAAGCAGTAAAAAAGGCCGTCGTTGACGGCCTTTAAATAAGTGATGATGCCTGTTAAACGAGGCTTAATGTTACCATTTTTTCTTCTCACCGAAGAGCGCTTCCATGTCACTATCGTGTTCATTGGCTTCGATTTGGTGAAGTTCTGCTTCGCTCTTAGATTGACGACGTTTTTCCAGTTCGTCATACATCGTCTGAAGTTTTTCGCGTGCTTGGTTTGAGTAAGCGTCATTTTTTGCGCTCAATACGTCAATACCTTTACGTAGCAGTTGTAACGCAGTTCCTGGTTGGCCACGCACAATCGCATCATTGGAACGTTTGATGACGTTCTCAATGTTGATTTTGATCTGAATGTTTTCAAGACGTGCGTTTTCAGCAACGAACGATTGAGTATCAAAACGACCTTTATTGTGTTCGCTGCGAATGGTGTCACGCAGGCGTTTTACCAACTTCAGCATCAATAGCGCTTGTTTATCGCTGCTTGGGACTTTGAACGAGGTGCTTTCACCGCCAGGATGATTCGCTTTTAGTTGGTCCACTTGATTGCGCATATTGGCAATTCGTTGTTCCAAATTTTTGTCTTTGGGATCTATCTCATACATCGTCTCGAGAGCATCCAATATTCTGGTGTTCAGACAAACGAGGAGATCTTTACTAAATGGCATGTGATGCGCGTTACCGATCAAATCTTCTGTTGCATCGATAATAGCAATGTATTTTGCCGCTTCCTGCTTCTTTGTGGTTTCTAGACGCACTTTATACTGGAGCATAATGTTGTAACCTAGCACCAATATGAGCAATACAGCAACTAGAGCGATGATTAAACCAATATTCATATAATCCAAGTCTTCATTATTTCGAATGACCAACAACTAGCAAGGATACACTATCCGTGCTAATCAACACACCCACAAATTTACATTTTTCATTATTACTGTTTTATCAACAGAAAGCCGTATCTGAATGTTGAGTTTGGGCGACACTTGGCAATTTTTCCATAGGATGCATAAAAAGATTAAGAATTGTTGCAACTAATTGCGGTTTATCCTTTGAAAAGCAGCATGAACACGATATAACTATTTCATATAAATACGGTGTCATAAGTATTGTGTCCACTTTAGGGAAAATCGGGATAGTTCATGAAGTTACAACAATTAAAATACATTGTTGAGGTGGTTAATCATAACCTAAACGTCTCAGCGACGGCCGAGAGTCTCTATACGTCTCAGCCGGGTATTAGTAAGCAAGTTCGGATGTTAGAGGATGAACTGGGGATACAGATTTTTGAACGAAGCGGCAAGCATCTCACGCAAGTCACGCATGCTGGAGATGAAATAGTACGGATAGCGACGGAAATCTTGTCACGAGTGGAGAGCATCAAGTCTGTCGCAGGAGAGCACACCCATCCGCAAATGGGGTCACTTCACATCGCTACCACCCATACTCAAGCCCGCTACGCACTTCCTTCCGCCATTAAACAATTTACTCATCAATATCCTCGCGTGTCACTGCACATGCATCAGGGAACGCCAGCGCAAATGTCTGAATCGATTGCTAAAGGTTCAGCTAACTTTGCGATTGCAACGGAATCAATGCACCTTTATGAAGATGCCGTTATGCTCCCATGTTACCGTTGGAATCGCTCGATTGTGGTTCCTAAAGACCATCCTCTTGCTACCAAAGAAAAAGTGACCATATCCGATTTAGCTGCATACCCTTTAGTCACTTATGTCTTTGGTTTTATTGGGCGTTCGGAGTTGGATGCTGCATTTCATCGCGAAGGGTTAACACCACGCATTGTATTTACTGCGACAGATGCTGATGTCATTAAGACCTACGTGCGCATGGGCATTGGTGTGGGTGTTGTTGCCAGTATGGCAATCGATAAGGTTGCCGACAGCGACTTAGTCGCTATCGATGCTCGGCATATGTTCGGTGATAGCACTACGAGTATTGGATTTCGTCGTGGCACCTTTTTACGTTCTTATATGTTTGATTTTATGCAGTTGTTTGCGCCGCATTTAACTCGTCCCGTGGTTGAACAAGCGATAACACTCAAATCAAACTCAGAAATTAATGAGATGTTTAAAGACATTGTTTTACCGACCCGCTAGCAATTTCGATTGAGTTTTTTTTTCTGACTTCTAGAATACCGCCACTGACGTTTTGGGGGCGGTATGAAAGCGACTTTTAACCAACTCACTGAGTTTTTGCTGCGACAACAAGATTTTTGGCGCTTTGAACCTTTTTTACAGTCTCTGCATTTCGGCTATCCTAGCGCATGGCAGCAGAACATGCCTCAATTGATCGATTGGCTCACTAAGCTTGATCTCAAACACGTTGAAGCATTACAAGATGACGCAAAACTTCACATTGCCGAGTTAAGTCCGTTTTTTCCTGAAATAGTTGAGTTGCAACACTCTCTGAACAGTTTTGTTTTGCCGACAGAAATAGCCCAACAGCCACAGGGTGCTGAGTCTCGATTATTGACCGGTGTTCCAGGGCGTAAAATGGCTCAGATTCTGGCGATCACTCAAGAAATTGATCGCCAATCTGGCGTTAAAGGACCATGGCTTGAGTGGTGTTCAGGCAAAGGATATCTTGGCCGATTACTGGCTTATCGTTATCAAGCTCCGGTAGTCAGTTTCGAATTTCAGCAAGCATTATGTAACGATGGGCAAGCATTTGCTGATCAGCAGCATTTGCCGATGTGCTTTGTGCAAGGTGATGCATTTGATGCGAATGCCAAGACACTCTTTGAATCTAAAGCACACGTTGTCGCTTTGCACGCTTGTGGCGATTTACATACGGTGATGCTCAAACATGCGGTTGAGCATCACTGTCAAGCAATCTCGTTTTCTCCGTGCTGTTACCATTTGATTAAGAGCGAATCCTATCAACCCCTATCTGTGACGGCGCAGCAAAGTGCTTTGTTACTGTCGCGCAATGAATTACGTATTCCCCTACAAGAGACGGTAACTGGGGGAGAGCGTGTACGGCGTCATCGCCAAACGGAAATGGTGTATCGCCTAGGGTTTCAAGCACTAGGCAAAGATGTGCTTGGTTTTGGCGATTATGAAACAGTCCCCAGTATCAAAAAATCATTGCTCGATTTAGGCTTTACGCATTTTTGCCGATGGGCTTGTGATGAGAAAGGCTGGACATTGCCTGCAGCAGTGGATTGGTGTCATTACCAAAGCATTGGCGAGCAGCAATTCCAATTGATGGAAAAGTTGAGTGCAGTGCAAGGGGCATTTCGTCGTTTATTGGAGTGGTGGTTAGTACTCGATCGCATGCTGTTCCTTGACGAGCATGGTTACGATGTCACGGTCAGTGAGTTTTGCTCACGTGCCATTACCCCGCGCAATTTTTTCATTCAAGGGATAAAACGCTCCTGATAAGCAGTGAGTCGCTATCAGGAGCTTTTGGTTCGTTTTAATTGTTGAGCAGTTCTAATGCTGACACATAAGGTAAATTAGCGCCGACGGCGACCTCTTGGCATGTGATATGTCCTAAATAGACATTCAGTCCATTACGTAATCCTTCATCTTGCAATAGAGCTTTTTTCACGCCTAAGTTTGCCAACTTTATGATGTAGGGGAGCGTGGCATTGTTAAGTGCATAGGTGGATGTTTTTGCCACAGCTCCGGGCATATTGGCGACGCAGTAATGTACGACACCGTCAACGATGAATGTCGGGTTATCGTGGGTTGTCGGGTGGGAGGTTGCAAAACACCCACCTTGGTCAATTGCTACATCGACAACCGCTGCTCCTTGCTTCATCTGGCGGATATGATCTGCTGTGATAAGTTTTGGTGCTGCCGCTCCAGGTATCAAAACCGCACCAATGACGAGGTCCGCACCGAGTATTTGTTGCTCAATTGCCTCTTTTGTGGAATAAAGTAATTGAATTCGCCCCTGAAACTCTTGGTCTAACCGACGTAATGTGTCAAGATGGCGATCGAGTACTGTGACGTTGGCACGCAAACCCGCAGCCATTCGTGCTGCATTAGCTCCAACGACCCCACCGCCAAGAATAAGGACATTGGCTGGTGCGACGCCGGGAACACCACCAAGTAGCAATCCCTGCCCACCTTGGGATTTTTCAAGGATTTGCGCACCTGCTTGAATGGACATTCTTCCAGCGACTTCGGACATTGGGGCTAGTAGTGGTAGCCGACCCATATTATCTGTTACAGTCTCGTAGGCTATACAGATGGCTTTGCTCTTGATAAGCGCTTCAGTTTGTGGAAAATCTGGAGCAAGGTGCAAATAAGTAAATAATATTTGCCCCTCTTTTAGCAAAGTTCTTTCGATAGCTTGAGGTTCTTTAACCTTTACAATCATATCTGCGAGCGCATAGACGTCTGCAGCTTTGGGTAGAATGGATGCACCTACAGCGATGTAGTCATCGTCTGAAATGCCGATGCCGTTACCGGCATTTGTTTCTACATACACTTGGTGACCGTGTGAGACCAGTTCTCTGACACTAGCAGGAACCATTCCGACTCGGTATTCGTGGTTCTTGATTTCTCTCGGCACGCCAATGATCATTCTGCCCCCTCGAAAAAGTATGGTTGTATTAACTATTTATAGAGTGTTAGTACGAATTTAACACTAGTATAGTTGCTGGTTGTTTATATTTGATGCTAAATTTTAATAAGTTGTAGCATATATGTTTGCAAGGAAGTAATAAGGTGGAATAAAAAATGGTAGACAACTATAAGAAGCCGTCCAAGGATTTAGACCGTATTGACCGCAATATACTCAATGAGTTGCAGAAAGATGGTCGTATTTCAAACGTAGAGTTATCCAAGCGCGTGGGGCTTTCACCTACACCGTGTTTGGAGCGTGTACGACGTCTTGAGCGTCAAGGTTATATCACAGGTTATACAGCATTACTGAATCCACAATATCTGGATGCTTCGTTACTGGTGTTTGTTGAAATTACTCTGAACCGTGGTGCTCCAGATGTGTTTGAACAATTCAACACGGCAGTGCAAAAGCTGGATGATATTCAAGAGTGTCACCTTGTTTCCGGTGATTTCGACTATCTTTTAAAGACACGCGTATCAGATATGGGTGCGTATCGTAAACTGCTTGGGGATACGCTACTGCGTTTGCCTGGCGTGAACGACACTCGTACTTACGTGGTAATGGAAGAAGTCAAACAATCCAACCAACTGGTAATTAAAACTCGTTAAGCGAAGTTGCCCTAAAAAGTGCAACTTCTTGCCACATTCTGACTTTGGCTAATTGGGTTTTTGACCTAGGTATGGTTAAATCTTTTGACAAATCGAGCGGCTTCGGCCGCTCGGACTGTTTTCACACCCAGAATATGCGTATATTGTTTACCATATTGGCTCAAGTCATAATCAAGTTGGTTTATGTTCAAAGAGAACAAGAAAAAAGTAGAGACCATAGTGAAAACCGGTGAGCTATCACCGATCTTTCGTCTTAATGGTGTCGAACGATTAAAAGAGTGTGGACTGATTCTAGCTGTATTGGCGTCAGTTCTATTGGCCGTATCCCTATTTACGTTTAACCCCGCCGATCCTTCTTGGTCGCAAACTGCATGGGGAAGCAATATCCACAACGCAGGTGGCCTGCTAGGTTCGTGGGTGGCGGACACGTTGTTTTTTGTTTTTGGATCACTGGCCTATCCAATTCCATTTCTGCTGACATTAGGTGCGTGGATTACTCTGCGTAAACGGTCGGTGGATGAACCTGTTGATTTGATGCTCTGGGGCACCCGTTTGCTGGGGCTGATTGTGCTCATGCTAACCAGTTGCGCACTAGCTGACATCAACTTTGATGACCTTTGGTATTTCTCTTCTGGGGGGGTGATTGGTGATGTCATTACCAGCCTCTCGATTCCAACGCTGAACGTTTTAGGTACGACGCTTGCCATGCTGTTTTTATGGGGAGCAGGTTTTACTTTGCTAACGGGGATTTCCTGGTTACGTATTGTTGAGCGTCTCGGTGAAAAATGCATCAGCGGTTTCCAATGGTTAGCCAATCGCATGCGTGGTGAAAAAGAAGAAGTTATTACCCCTCATCTTGCTGAACCTAACATTGCAGGTGACCTTGCTGTTATTGATACGCCTGCAGAACATGATCCGCTTATCGCTGCCAATCTTGATGATGAACCTGAACTTGTCGCGCAAGGGCAGGGGGATGGCGTCGCTCCAGTTGCTGATGAAGATGAGTATGCAGAAGTGGTGCAGACGGCGCGTCGATTTAATATTCATGTTCCTGAACGTAGAGAGAGAGCCGTTGTTGAGCCACAGCATGCTCAACCTGAGCCTACTTACACCTATGATGAGGACGATGAGGATGAGATGCCACGTAGTAAGCAGCTCAATGCCACTATCGCTGAACTGGATATGGATGCGCGTGAGCACGATGACTATGCTGTTGAATCTCTTCAACAAGTCGAATCTCAAACGAATCAGTATGATGAAGAGATGCCTTGGCATGACGACGAGGATGAGCTTGCTAAAACTGAATTTTCTATCGATGCCGATGACGATGTGGGACCTAGTATTTCCCATCTTGATATCGATGATGATAGTGACTCGGATTTCTACATTGCAGACCAAGCGGATGATGATGACGAGCCGGATCAAGATGTAAAAGCTTTCCAAAACTTGGTGGCAGAAGCACAAACCAATGCCGCAGCGAGTCAAAACCCATTTTTGATGCAAAAGCAGACGGTATTGCCGAAACCCGCAGAACCTATGCCAACTCTTGAACTACTTTATCACCCAGAAAAGCGTGAAGATTTCATCGACCGTGCTGCGTTGGAAGAAATCGCACGTCTGGTTGAGTCAAAACTGGCCGACTACAAAATCCAAGCTAAAGTGGTGGATATTTTCCCTGGTCCCGTCATTACTCGCTTCGAACTCGACTTAGCACCGGGTGTGAAAGTAAGTCGTATTTCGAGTTTGTCGATGGACTTGGCGCGTTCATTGTCAGCAATTGCTGTACGTGTTGTTGAAGTGATTCCGGGCAAACCATACGTTGGTCTTGAACTTCCTAATATCACACGTCAAACCGTTTATCTATCAGATGTGGTTGCAAGTGAACAGTTTGAACGCTCTAAATCACCCACGACTATGGTACTTGGGCAGGATATCGCCGGTGATGCTGTCGTCACCGATTTGTCCAAAATGCCACACGTGTTAGTCGCGGGTACCACAGGTTCAGGTAAATCGGTTGGTGTTAACGTCATGATTCTGAGTATGTTGTATAAATCAACGCCGGAAGATGTTCGCTTTATCATGATTGACCCGAAAATGTTGGAACTGTCCGTTTATGAGGGGATTCCCCATCTTTTGGCGGAAGTTGTAACCGACATGAAAGATGCGTCTAACGCACTAAGATGGTGTGTAGGCGAGATGGAGCGTCGCTATAAGTTAATGTCTGTATTGGGTGTACGTAACCTTAAGGGCTTTAACGAAAAACTCAAAATGGCAGCAGAAGCCGGTCATCCAATTCATGACCCATTGTGGCGTGAAGGGGACAGTATGGATCCTGAGCCACCATTGCTTGAAAAGCTGCCATATATCGTGGTGGTCGTTGACGAATTTGCTGACCTAATGATGGTCGTTGGTAAGAAAGTGGAAGAGTTGATTGCACGTTTGGCTCAGAAAGCACGTGCGGCAGGTATCCACCTAATCTTGGCAACTCAACGTCCATCGGTAGATGTCATCACTGGTCTCATTAAAGCCAACATTCCAGCGCGTATTGCGTTTACTGTTTCAACCAAAACTGACTCACGAACCATTCTTGATCAGGGTGGGGCTGAATCGCTACTTGGTATGGGTGATATGCTCTATTTACCACCAGGTTCTAGCCATACCATCCGTGTCCACGGTGCATTTGCATCGGATGATGATGTGCATGCAGTGGTTAATAACTGGAAAGCGCGCGGCAAACCTAATTACATCGATGAAATTACATCCGGCGATCAAAGTCCAGAGATGATGCTGCCGGGCGAGCGAATGGAATCAGATGAAGAGATTGATCCTCTGTTTGACCAAGTGGTAGAGCATGTTGTGGAAACTCGTCGTGGTTCAGTATCTGGCGTGCAGCGTCGCTTTAAGATCGGGTATAACCGAGCCGCTCGTATTGTCGAGCAGCTGGAAGCTCAGGGGATAGTAAGTGCTCCGGGGCATAACGGTAACCGAGAAGTATTGGCTCCGGCACCCATGCGTGATTAAGTGTCTGTAAGCTAAAACTCAGAAACATAAAAGGGCGTTTATCTTGAAGATAAACGCCCTTTTTATTTTGTAGGGGCTTATTGCAATTAACGCTTGTGACTAAATTGAGCGATGATGATGATAGCTAAAGCAACTAAGTTACCCGCAAAAATAACCACTAACCATTGTGGCATAGATAAGGTTAAAAACTGCCATACGATTTGGCTGCAGTCGCCGTAAGCTTCAAACATCCAAGGCATCCAGTGATTCAATGGTAGCCAACTAGGCAGAGTAACGAAGAGATCGCAAGTATGGAATGGCGATGGGTTCATCTGGTATTCGACATGTTGCATCGCCAAGGTTAACCCTTTAATCGCTGCAACGCCCCAACCTGCCAAACCTATCCAACGGAAAAAGCTGTTTTGTGGAGCGATAGCACCAACTATAGCTGCTAAGCCTATACCGAGCATCGCTAAGCGTTCGTAAATGCACATCACACAAGGTGCAAGCATCATAACATGTTGAAAAAACAGCGCACAAGATTCAAAAATAATAATGCACAGGAGTAACAGTAACCAGGCTTTGCGCTGACGTGAAAAAGTATTGAGTGTGGAGAGAATGTTCACAGGATCATCCTTGGTTAAAAATAAAAGCTCTGAAATCTCAGAGCTTTTTATCTTGAAATAGTTTCATTGCCAAGGCAAATTTTAATGACTTGATACTGCTGTGCCTACTGCTTGCATAGCGTGGTGTGATATCCATCCTAAATCGTAGAAATACGCCGTTGCCGGTTCCACAAAAAAGACGATAGATAGCAAGCCAACCACAGTAAGTGCGATGGTGTAAGGCAATGCCATGATCACCATTCTGCCGTAAGAGAGGCGAATTAATGGCGCTAGCGCAGAGGTCAGCAGGAACAAGAACGCAGCTTGACCATTAGGCGTAGCGACCGATGGAAGGTTTGTCCCAGTGTTAATCGCAACCGCTAAGAGGGCAAATTGATCTGGGTCGATCACCCCATGCAGTAACGCTGCTTTTACTTCATTGATGTAAACCGTACCAACGAAAACGTTGTCCGATACCATCGATAACAGGCCGTTTGCTACATAGAAAAGCGCTAACTGCGAACCTTTATCCTCGATGTGTAATACCCAATCGATAATTGGCGTAAACAGGTTTTGGTCGATAATCACGGCAACGACGGAGAAGAACACCGCCAGCAACGCGGTAAATGGTAGCGCTTCTTCAAAGGCTTTACCCAGAGAATGCTCTTCAACTACGCCCGTAAAGGCTGTCGCAAGGATAATGACAGACAAACCGATTAAGCCTACCGCAGCGACGTGCAGCGCAAGACCCAAAATCAACCAAATAGCAATCAGTGCTTGAATGATGAGTTTTGCCACGTCTTGTTTAGTCCGGTTTTTACGTTCTTCTTGGTTAAAGTCATTCAGTATTTGGCGTACCGCAACAGGTAGTTGTGCACCATAACCACACAAATGGAATTTTTCGACCAAGATACAGACCAATAAGCCAGAAATGAAAACGGGCACGGTAACAGGGGACATGCGCAGCAAGAATTCGCCAAAGAGCCATCCTGCTTGGTCTGCAATGATCAAGTTTTGTGGCTCACCCACCATGGTGGTTACACCACCTAACGCGGTACCGATACCAGCGTGCATCAACAAAGAACGCAGAAAACCACGGTATTGCTCTAAGTCGTCGCGGGTAAGCTCTGGTATTGATTCATCATGGGTATGGTCGTGGCTAGAACTGGTACCTTGCCCCGATGCTACTTTGTGATAAATCGAATAAAAACCGACAGCCACACTGATGATCACTGCGATAACGGTTAGCGCATCAAGGAACGCCGATAAAAATGCGGCTGCCACACAAAAGGCGACAGATAGAGCGATTTTTGAGCGTATTCCAAGCAGAATCTTTGTAAAGATGAACAGCAGTAGCTGCTTCATGAAGTAGATACCGGCCACCATGAAGACCAACAGCAGAAGAACTTCAATGTTGGCAACCAGCTCATGTTTTACTTGTTCTGGGCTGGTCATACCGATAGCAATCGCTTCAATCGCTAACAGGCCACCAGGTTGCAGTGGATAACATTTTAACGCCATTGCTAACGTGAAAATGAACTCCACCACCAGTAACCAGCCAGCAGCAAAGGCGTTGATAAAGAAAAATACGATAGGGTTAATGATTAGAAATGCAATAATGGCAACTTTGTACCAATCTGGTGCTTTTCCAAGGAAATTCTTGATAAAAGCGTTTCCTAGGGATATTGGCATGATGATTACTCTTATCTGTTGTTATGAATAGACACTGCTTAAATACTGACTATGAGAACTCGATGAGACGTTAATCGTTGAATATCACCGCGACGTTTCGCATTGGCGAAGCATCTAACGTACGCAATACCCAAAGATATCGAAGCATAGTACATCAACATCAGCGGTGTGTTTGCTAAACAATAATGGTCTATTAATAGCCTGAGTGTGTATGTGAAGTGATTAGCCCCAAGCTACCCCTAAAAGCGATGCTATATAAAACGTAGAACATATCGTCGCGAAGAGCGAGAAATGACTAGAAAATCAACAATAAAACCGCTTTATAGCGTTTTGTTGTTATCTACAGCATTGCTAAAGTACTTCGAGCATATCACAAACTGAACCGCCGGTTCACGCCAAACCGATTTGGTGATCTTGCATCCAATCCTTATGATTGATGTCACAAAAAACTTTTTAAGTTAGAGAGAGTTATCGTATTTTTATAGGTGCGTTATTGTGAATGTTGTCTATAGTGTAAACACATAACGGTGAATGTGTAATATTTTGAAACATAAAAATACGTTATATTTTAGTTACATAGACTAACAATATCGCAATAAATCATCAGATCTGTCAATGACGGGTGTGACATTTTGACAACTTTATCGATGGGCCGTTTCCGCTAGTTGGCTTATAGTGGTATGATGAGTTCATTCGATAGATAATTAAAAGAAACCGGAAAAGTACTTAATGGTCATTAAGGCAAAAAGCCCAGCAGGTTTTGCAGAAAAATATATTATTGAAAGCATTTGGAATGGACGTTTTCCACCTGGCTCAATTTTACCAGCCGAGCGCGAACTCTCAGAATTAATTGGTGTTACTCGTACAACACTTCGTGAAGTATTACAGCGATTGGCACGAGATGGTTGGTTAACCATCCAACACGGCAAGCCTACTAAAGTAAACCAATTTATGGAAACCTCTGGACTTCATATTTTGGATACCTTGATGACTTTGGACGCCGACAATGCCACGAGCATTGTGGAAGACCTTCTTGCTGCTCGTACTAATATCAGTCCAATTTTTATGCGTTATGCCTTTAAAGTGAATCGCGATAACGCTGAGCGCACTATCAAAAACGTTATTGATTCCTGTGAAGCTTTGCTCCGTGCAGAATCTTGGGATGCGTTTGTCTCTCAATCACCTTATGCGGATAAAATCGCACAAGAAGTGAAAGACGATGGCGAAAAAGATGAAGAGAAACGTCAACAAATTTTGGTGGCTAAAACCTTTAACTTTTACGATTACATGCTGTTTCAACGTTTAGCGTTTCATTCAGGTAACCAGATTTATGGTTTGATCTTTAATGGCTTGAAGAAACTGTACGATCGTGTTGGTAGCTACTATTTTTCAAATCCACAGTCTTGTGAGTTAGCCCTTAACTTCTACAAAGAGCTGTTGTCAGTTTGTCAAAGTGGCTCAAGCGAGCAACTTCCTAATGTGATTCGTCACTATGGTATTGCGAGTGCCCATTTGTGGAATGAGATGAAAAAGACATTGCCATCGAATTTCACAGAAGACGATTGTTAATCTAACGTTTTTACTGGATTAAATAGCATAAGGCCCGCTCAATGCGGGCCTTGTTTTTTTATGGCTATTTCGATTCAATCATAACTCTTCTTCGCGACCGCCAGCTTCTTTAAACCAGCGAGCAAGATGAGGTTTTAGATCTTTGAGTTCGTCAGGACCTATCAACGCCAGACCAAGGTCTTCAGCGCGAGTAATATCGTTATGACGCAGCGGACGGAAACTCACAAGCATTGCACGAGCTTGTAAGCCGCCGAGTAAGTCGCGCAATGATTCCAGTTTATACAAAGTGTCATCACCGTCATCACGCATCCCTTTGGTTTTACATTCGATAATGTGCAGCTTGTTATTCACCACCGTTGCTACATCCAGCTCATTGCGTACTTCACGTTCGCCGAGCTGACGATACACTTGGACGTTCAGCGAACGGTCTTGAATAGTGGGCATATCATCTTGAATCTGTTTAACGGTACTGTGCACCAATGTTTCTAACCACTCACCGTTAGAGAAACGGCGCGCATCTTCATTAGCGAAGGTCAAAATGCCGTTCTCGTAGGTTGCGATGTTCGCTTCAACTAAATCATTCAGTAGCAGGTTAAGTTCACGATAGCCTTGCTGTTTATCAGAGAGCTCAACATCCAATCTTTGCTCTTTACGACACGTGGTTGCTAAGTAGTTGAGAGTGGCTAGACCTGGGCCCAACTCCAAGGCATTACCCGCCCAACGTTCGCCAAGTTCGTACAGTTTTTGATCAAGCTGAGGCGAAATGGTTTGTTCAGCAAACTCACCACGAGCACCAAAAATAGTGAGGTAGTCAGAGATGGTAATATGGTCTTGTACTTGAGTATCTTCGTTGGAGTCAGGATAAAGCCAACACAATTGGTCGCTGCAAGGTTCTACGACGAAAATAGGCCAATGATAAGAGCGAAAAACTTCATATATTGCCAATAAGCGGTGACGCAGACCACAGCTCGCATTAAGGTGAATTTCTTGCTTGCGTTCTTTTAAGCTCTCGACCAGTCCGCGAACACTGCGTTTAATTTCCGCTATGTTGGTGCCTGATGGGATCTCAAATAACTCCGAGCCGATACCGCGTTGACTAAGAACTGTATGCAACCGAAGATACATGGCTTCTTGACTACTATCGCCAACAAAAATGATGTGTGAAGAGTCGATGCGACTGTCGAGTAGCGGCGTGACCAATCGCACTGGGTCTTGGTCAATAATGCCAACATGAATGCTCATCTAATTTATTATCCTCATGTGTGGCTTGCAAAAATCTGAAGGTATCGAAAGGGTAGGATGCAAGCGCTTGTTACTCATATAATGGTGGCTTGAGTAAAAAACAAGACTCTCTTGTGAGAATACTGACTGTAACCGCGTGTTTTGACGGGGTATTAACAATAAGTAGTACAAAAGGTAACGACGTACGTCATTCTGTAACAAGTTGTTGATCTTATTTTTTCTCGAACGCTAGTTTAGACCGCACCCATATAAATAGTTCATCCGTGGTATGAAATTTCAAGAACACTGTTTTTTATTGAGCTTTACAACCCCTTAGCGCATACTCTTTGGCAACATGTTAAATCCTAGTGTTCTAATGGAGTGAATTCATGGCTGAAGAAACCATTTTTAGTAAAATTATCCGCAAAGAAATCCCTGCCGATATTCTGTATCAAGATGATCTTGTTACTGCATTTCGTGATATTAACCCTCGTGCGCCAAGCCATATTTTGATCATTCCAAATAAACTGATTCCAACGGTCAATGATGTTGCCGAAGAAGATGAACTGGCGCTTGGTCGTATGTTTACTGTGGCGAAAAAAATCGCAGAACAAGAAGGTATCGCGGCTGACGGTTATCGTTTGATTGTGAACACCAACGCTTTTGGTGGCCAAGAAGTTTACCATATCCACATGCACCTGCTTGGTGGTCGTCCACTTGGCCCATTATTGATGAGCTAATTGGTTAAAGTGCCCGGTTTACGGGCACTGTGTCGATAGCAAATATGAAAGGACGGAGTGACGGGTGACGATGCATCGACGTTACGTTTCGTTAGCCCTGTGCAGTTTACTGCTCAGTGGTTGCGCTAACTTTACTGCCGGCAACTTATTTAGCCACTACAGTGCACAAAATAAAGACCTCTACCAGTCAGTTGCGGATGGTAACTACACAGAGGCGACTGACCATTTTAATGATTTTGTTGCTGGTGATGTTCTCGATAACATGGAGAAGGGACGAGTTTACTTTCTCGATACTCAGTATCCACAAAGCTTCGCCGCATTTGAAAAATCGGATGAAGCTGTTAAACAGCAGCAAGATGAAGCCACTATCTCGCTTAGCCGCAGTGCTAATAGTGTCGGCTCGCTCGCCGTCAATGACAATCTCAAAGACTACATTGCTCCCGACTATGAGCTGGGCTTTTTGCATCTCTACCTTGGTTTAAATTATCTTCAACAACAAAAGTTCGAAGATGCCTTAGTTGAAATGCGTCGTGCCAATCAAGTGCAAGAAGCAGCTCGTAAAAGCCGTGAAGCTGACTTAGAAAATGCTCAGCAGCAGATGGAAGATGAAGGTGTGAGTCCTAATCTTGGCGCGGTGTTATCCCACTATCCCGATGCAGGTAAAAAATTGTCTGCGGTGCAAAATGGGTATCTTTTCTTTCTCTCCGCATTACTTTACGAGACTTCACACGATTTAAATGATGCCTACGTCGATTATCGCCGTGCTTTAGCCGTTGCACCCAATAACCGGGCTGTGATTGATGGGACGATTCGTGTAGCCAAAGCTTTAGGCATGAACGAAGACCTAGGTTTGCTCGTGAAGCGCTATGGCAACAATACGGCACTGAAAAAGGGCCAAGGCCGTGTCATCATTATCGATGAACAAGGAGTTGTCGATGCATTAGATGGCTGGCGATTATCTTTACCTTTGTATGACAGTCGCGGGCAAGCGGCGTTGTACTCTGTTGCTTTGCCTTATTACCCACCTCGGCCTCATCATGAAAAAGCGGACTTGGTATTAAATCAACAAGTGATTGCTGGTTCGTTGCTGGCGGATGTGAACAATATGGCAAAACGTGATTTAAGTGAACGTATGCCCGCACTTGTTGTCCGACAGGTGTTACGAGTGATCGCGAAAGATGAGTTACGTAAGACCACCACCCAAGGCAACGATATTGGTAGTCTGGTCTTTAACATCTGGAACACGCTCACTGAGCAGCCGGATACCCGCAGTTGGTTAACTTTGCCCGCGCAGGTCGATGCGATGAGTCATGTGGTTTCTGCTGGGGAACAAACGCTGCAGGTCGGGCAAAAGAGTTATACTTTTAACGTGCCTGATGAAGGGACGACGCTGGTTTGGTTATCACGCCAAGGTGACAACGCCACTATTTGGCATAAACAACTAGGGAAATTGTGATGAAAAAATGGCTGGGTGCAGTGCTCGCAATCGGGCTTCTTGCCGGTTGTGCTGAAAATACCGCAGGTTTGCAAGTCGATGGCGCAAATCAACGCGTGTTGTTTGGTGACCATGTTTTAGGTGACAGACTGAAAGTTGATGAGATCACGACGACTCAACTTAATGGTCACACACGAGGCGTGGTGAGGCTAACCAGTCATTACAAGGGTGACCAATTTATTCAGTATCGTTTTTATTGGTACGATGCCCAAGGTTTAGAAGTGAATACTCAGCCAAGTGCATGGCAACAAGCGATTGTCCGTGGCGGAGAGGATCTGACCTTGTCTGAAGTATCAATCAAACCTAACGGTACGCAATTTCGTGTGCAAATTCGCCAGTTTAATCAATGAATTGACATAGTTTGAGGTTTTAAAAATGAACAAAGGTTTATGGGCTGTACTGGGATTAACTGTCCTACTTGGTGGTTGTGCCAATAAAGTCACTTATGGTGATGCACAGGGCGTCGAAACTGTGACGGCTGACTTTGGTTCAACTGACTTGCAAAAAATTGCCGCAGATATGGTCGACAGCATGATGATGTCAGGTTCGGTTGCTGCGATTACACACGATAAACGTCCAATCGTGTTTGTTGAACGGATCAAAAACAAAACCAGTGAGCACATCGATACTGAATCTATCACCGACTCAATCAGTACAAAAATGTTGAACTCTGGTAAGTTCCGTTTTGTTGATATGGACCGAGTAGAATCCGTTCGTCAACAGCTTAAATTCCAAAACAACGACGAATTGGTCGATCAAAACTCAGCAATTCAGTTTGGTAAAATGGTCGGCGCTCAGTACATGTTATACGGTAACCTATCGAGCATTGTGAAAAATGCAGGTAGCGACAAAGATGTGTACTACAAGATGACCATGCGCCTAATGGACCTCAAAACAGGTCTTATCGAATGGGCCGACGAAACTGAAATTCGTAAGCAAGAACAGAAGAGCCTATTTGGCTTGTAATTGATTCCGCTAGCCCCCTTTAAGGAGACGAGTGATGGCTAAGATAGCATGGGTAGAAGCGTGTCAGCTGGATCCTACTTTATCGTCATTGACTCGTTTCTTTGATGTCCCGCCAGCGTTTGCAGAAACACTCGCTGGTGGGTTAACTAACCGCTGTTGGAAAATTGTGGCGCCGCATAAAGGCAATTATGTGTGGCGGCCGATTTCTGAGTTAACCAACGCTTTTACCATTTCTCGTTTCCAAGAATATCAAATTCTTAAAGCTATCGAGCACGATGTGATTGGCCCGAAGGCAGTGTTTATTAATGAGAAAGGCCTGCTCGTTGAGTGGATTGATGGTGACCAATTCAATGATGCTGAGTTTGATCTTCAGCTGAAAACCTTAGTACGCATCCATTTGCTTGATAAAAAGCGAATACCAGTCGCTCCTTTTAACTATACCGCTCGCGTTGATCATTACTGGATGCAATTACCGGCATCGGTTCAGGATGAGGCGTTAAAGGTGTTATATCAGCGCTGGCGTTCAGTTCCGACCCTCGAACCTGAAGAGTTGACGTTATGCCATTTTGACTTGGGGCCACACAACTTAGTCAAAACGGCGCAAGGCTTGCGTGTCATCGATTGGGAATACGCGGGAATTGCTGATCCTCGCTTGGATCTTGCGATGCTGTTGACCACAGAAGATAAACTCAATCCCGCTCATATTGCTCGTTATTGTCAGTTGCGCGACATAGATACTGTTGACGCTTGGATCGAAGGCGTGACGCAATGGTCCATTCGGGTGCAAATGTTGGCACTGCTGTGGTATTTACTCGCATTTCATTTACGTGGTGATCCCATATATGAGCAACAAGCCATTCAAATCAAAGAGAATTTATGTAAGTAGGATCACTGTTTCATCATGAAAGTCAGGTAGATTAAAAGAGCGTCAGCTCAGATCTGACTTCCATCTGAACGTTAAAGCAGGGAAGTGCCATGATTTTATATTTACACGGGTATGATTCTACCAGCCCTGGTAACCACGAAAAAATAATGCAGTTACAGTTTATCGATGACGATGTGCGTTTCATTAGTTACAGCACTCAGCATCCTAAACATGATATGCAACATCTGCTAAATGAAGTACAAAAAGCGATTGAAACCAGTGATGATCCCTCACCATTAATCTGTGGTGTTGGATTAGGGGCTTATTGGTCAGAACGAGTCGGTTTTCTGTGTGGGATAAAGCAAGCCTTGTTTAACCCCAATCTCCATCCAGAATTGACCATGGGTGACAAAATCGATCGTCCTGAAGAGTATGAAGATATCGCGACGAAATGTATTGCGGGCTTTCGTAATAATAATGCAAGCCGGTGTTTGGTCTTTTTGTCTCGCGACGATGGCATTCTTAATAGTCGTGACTCTGCTGCGGAACTCTCACCTTACTATTCCATCATGTGGGATGAAAAACAGCCGCATAAATTCCCTAAAATTTCTCACCATCTTCAGTTGTTAAAGGCGTTCAAAAACGCGTAATCATAACTTAGCGTTTTGTAATTAGCGGCAATCATTGATAGCCGCTTTTTTATTGTGGGTTTGCCTAAAAAAGAGACAGAATCGACGAATTCTTTAGTTGCGTGACCCGATTTGCTCTATATAATGACTGCCATCAAAAAAAATTGATAGATATCAAAAAAAAATTAAGAGCGAGCGAAAAACTCGCCTAAACTTTGATGTTAGTTAACTTTGTTACGGCATCTCAGTATCAATCGGTTGTTTATGAACCTCATAAGAGTGTGGCTCTTACCACACCTGACAAAATTCTTTCTGTTTGGCTAAGTCGAATGGAAAAAAAATTACTAATGTTTATTTTTTGAGGATCTTTGTAAAGTGACACGCATTATTGTTGTAGGCGGAGGCGCTGGCGGCCTTGAGCTGGTAACCAAATTAGGTCGTACTCTTGGCCGAAAAAAACGCGCAAAAATTACTCTTGTTGATCGTAAATCTAGCCACCTTTGGAAACCATTGCTGCATGAAGTAGCAACAGGTTCTCTTGATGAAGGTGTTGATGCGTTGAGCTATCGTGCTCATGCGCGTAATCACAGCTTTGAATTCCAACTCGGCAGCTTACAGTCGATCGACCGTGACGCGAAGAAAATCGTGTTAGCGGAACAGCACGACGAAGCAGGTGAGTTACTGATGCCACAACGTGAACTTGAATACGATATTCTTGTTTTGGCGATTGGTTCTACTTCAAACGATTTCAATACCGAAGGTGTTCGTCAGCACTGTATCTTCCTAGACAGTCCTGAACAGGCACACCGTTTCCGCACTGAAATGAACAATGAGTTTCTAAAACTGCACGCCAATCAAGGTAACGGCACTGTCGATATCGCTATTGTCGGTGGTGGTGCAACGGGTGTTGAACTTTCTGCTGAATTGCATAATGCGGTTGCAGAGCTGCGTAACTACGGCTTTGGTGACTTAGACTCCAGCAAATTGAACGTGAACTTAGTGGAAGCGGGTGAGCGTATTCTTCCTGCACTTCCGCCACGTATCTCTGCTGCAGCTCATCAAGAATTGACTAAGCTTGGCGTTAACGTACGTACATCTACCATGGTGACCAAAGCGGAAGCTGACGGTCTAACGACCAAAGATGGTGAGAAAATTCACGCGAAAATCATGGTTTGGGCTGCGGGTATTAAAGCGCCTGATTTCATGAAAGATATCGCTGGTTTGGAAACTAACCGTATCAACCAATTAGTGGTGAAAGAGACATTGCAAACCACACGTGACGAAGACATTTTCGTTATCGGTGACCTAGCGCAATGTACTCAACCAGACGGTAAGTTTGTTCCGCCTCGCGCACAAGCAGCACACCAGATGTCGACTCAAGCGTTTAAAAACATCATCGCTAAGCTAAATGGTCGTGAGATGAAACCGTATATCTATAAAGATCATGGTTCTCTTGTTTCTCTTAGTCGCTTCTCTACAGTCGGTAGCTTGATGGGTAACCTTACTAAGGGATCGATGATGGTTGAAGGTCGTATCGCGCGTATGGTGTATATCTCTCTATACCGTATGCACCAAATGGCGCTACACGGCATGTTCAAAACTGGCTTAATGATGTTGGTTGGTCGCATTAACCGCGTATTACGTCCAAACTTGAAGTTACACTAAGAGTAACGAAAGTGCATGACATGAAAAAACCGCCTATCGGCGGTTTTTTTGTCTTGAACAGCTTTACCTAGATTATTCAGGGATGATCGAATAAACCGCACCTACTTTAGGTTCGTTATTGTAGAGAAAACGATGACGAGCCAAGGTTTCAAACTCCGCTCCGCAGGCTAAGGCAAGTTTTTGGCTTGGCTCATTGTCTGGGTCACAAACAATCTCTAAGCGGGTAAGGGAAAGCTTGCTAAAGCTAAACTCTACCAGTGCATTTAACGCTTCTTTGCCATAGCCTTGATGCTGAAACTCATCACCAATCCAATAACCTAAGCTTGCCATATTGAACGTGGGATAGAATTCGTTGATCGCCACCATACCAATTAACTGTTTCGTACGGCGATGATAGACCCCAAATCCGTAGGCTTCTGCTTTGACCCAGTTTAAGCGCGTCGCCAAAATAAAGCGTTCTGCTTGATTATGAGAAAAATCCTTATGACACCAATCAATCCAGCGATGGAGAGAAGGGGAGGATTGAATACAGTGCTCTAGTTGATCGGATTCATCCAATACGATCAAGCGTAATATCAATCGCGGGGTCACAATATGAAAATCAGGTGTCATCACCAATCCTTTATGCACAAAAGAGAGAGGCACCCTTAGGTGCCACTCAGTTATTATTGTGCAGCTTGAGTCGAATCGTCGACACGGCGTACTTGAATAATCATACCCATGAGAGGGTGGTCAAGATAGTGGGTTTCACCACTGCGCATGCGACGTTTTTGTTCCATACGATAGCTTTTGAGGAATGTCTCTACTTCTTGAGTTGGAGAAACCGACTCTAAATGGCCGAGTTGCACATTGGCATCTTGATCATCAGGACTGACTTCCAACTCCAGCTGTTTGTCTTTCAAAACCACATCACGGGTACTTGGCTCTTTCAGATCCAAAGTCGTTTCTGCGTACAAATAATGCTGCACATAGACTTGCAAGGTTCCATCGAGCTCATAAATTGGAGCAGGCATGGTTTGTTCAACAACACCTTCAACTGGCGCTGGTGCGTCACTTTGCGGCTGGCGAGCACTGCCATCTGGATTAAATGAATCAGCGTAATTCTTACCGGCTTGGATATGGAAAATCGGTGCTTGCGATTTACCCTCATCGCCTTGACGCCAAGCCGTATGCAACAGAACTTCGAAACCTGCGTGGTCTTTTAGCGTTTGCTCTTGAGCGTTTAATTGATATTCACTGCTTGGCAATAAAGTCACGCCCTTTTTCTCTAAATAAGCGTTATCGGCAAAGTTACCTGTATTATCGACGTTAATCGTTGGCAAGGTATTTGGCCATGATTCACTTACTTTTTCCGCGTCTACGGCACGTTTAAAAATAATCACCTCGATGTCAAATTGCCGCTGTGCCAAGCTAGGCATTGCCACCAAAAGAAGAAGTAAAGGGATCAGCTTTTTCATTATGACTCCGTCATGTGTGCCAAAGGCTATCAGTATGATTGCAACAGAGGTTGCTCAAAAAACAGCATTAGGCTGCTGGCAGAAGATTCTGCTCAAATTCGTTTAGCATGTTTGCGACAAAACTCATTCTTTCGCGCCTGTCCACTAATGGCAAGGTGAATTTGAATTTGGTCGGGCCATCCATCGCAAATTGCTTAGGTTGTGCTTGCAGTAGTTTAACCAAAAACATTGGGTTAATGTCAGCATTTGGATAGAACTCTATGTACCCGCCTTTGTCATGTGCTTCAATTTTACGCACTTTTAGTTGGCCTGCATCCAGCTTAAGTTGCGCTATGGCGAGTAGGTTTTGCGCCGCATCAGGCAATTTACCGAAACGGTCGATTAATTCCACTTTCAGCTCTACTAGCTCATCTTCGCTCGCGACACTGGCAATCTGTTTGTACATGGATAGGCGAGTGTTGACGTCAGGAATGTAATCCTCTGGCAATAGAGCAGGCATACGCATTTCTACTTCGGTTTGCTCGCGCAGCAGTTCATCGAGTGTCGGTTCTTTACCGGATTTTAGTGCTTCAACTGCTTGGTCAAGCATCTCCATATAGAGCGTGAACCCGACCGATTGGATTTGACCACTCTGCTCTTCGCCGAGTAGTTCACCTGCACCTCGAATTTCAAGGTCGTGAGTGGCTAGGGTAAAACCAGCACCGAGGTCTTCGAGTGAGGCGATGGCTTCAAGCCGTTTAATCGCATCTTTGGTAATCGCTTTAGGTGGTGGCGTAAGCAAATAGGCATAGGCTTGATGGTGTGAACGCCCCACACGACCACGTAATTGATGCAATTGTGCTAGGCCCAAGCTATCCGCTCGATTAATAATGATCGTATTAGCGGTCGGCACATCGATACCGGTCTCTATGATGGTGGTACACACCAGCAAGTTATAACGCTGGTGGTAGAAATCATTCATGATTTTTTCTAGCTCACGCTCGCGCATCTGCCCGTGTGCGACGGTAATGCGAGCTTCTGGCACCAGTTTTTCCAAATCGGCAGCCACTTTGTCGATGGTTTCGACTTGGTTGTGTAAGAAATAGATTTGTCCACCACGAGCCACTTCGCGCAATACGGCTTCACGCACTACGCTCTCTTCACTTTGTCGAACAAAGGTTTTTACCGCGCGGCGTCTTGCTGGTGGGGTGGCGATGATCGAAAGATCGCGCATGCCACTCATCGCCATATTGAGCGTACGTGGAATTGGCGTTGCGGTTAAGGTCAAAATATCCACATCAGCGCGCATCGCTTTCACTTTTTCTTTTTGACGCACGCCAAAACGGTGTTCTTCGTCGACAATTAACAAACCTAAGTCGGCAAATTGAATATCACTGGAGAGCAGTTTATGTGTGCCCACAACGATAT
This sequence comes from Vibrio porteresiae DSM 19223, assembly GCF_024347055.1. Classification (NCBI taxonomy): domain Bacteria; kingdom Pseudomonadati; phylum Pseudomonadota; class Gammaproteobacteria; order Vibrionales; family Vibrionaceae; genus Vibrio; species Vibrio porteresiae. The sequence goes on along the minus strand of NZ_AP024895.1, from coordinate 2,481,804 downwards.
CGATTTTACCTTCGGCCACTTCTTGCAGAATCTGTTTCTGCTCTTTGGCTGATTTAAAGCGGGATAGCACCTCAACACGAATCGGCAAATTGGCAAAGCGATCGCGAAAGTTTTCAAAATGCTGTTGAGCAAGTAGGGTGGTTGGAACTAACACTGCCACTTGTTTGCCATTATCGGTGGCGACAAACGCAGCGCGCATTGCCACTTCGGTTTTGCCAAAGCCTACATCCCCACACACCAGTCGATCCATCGCTTTGGGTTGGCACATGTCAGATAACACGGCATTGATCGCCATCGCTTGGTCGTCGGTCTCTTCAAATGGGAAGGTACTCTTGAACGTAGCGTACTGTTCCCGATCCAAGTGGAACTTATAACCAGGCTTGAGTTCGCGTTTGGCATAGACATCCAACAGCTCTGCTGCAACATCGCGAACTTTCTCCGCTGCTTTGCGACGCGCTTTAACCCAAGCTTCACCGCCTAATTTATGCAGCGGTGCTGACTCTTCTGCGCCACCGGAGTAACGACTAATGAGATTAAGAGATGAGACGGGAACGTAGAGTTTTGCCTCATTTTGGTATTCCAATGCCACGTATTCAGTAGTGATGCCGCCCGCTTCCAGAGTCTGTAAACCGAGATAACGCCCAATTCCGTGCTCGATATGCACGACCGGTTGTCCGGGTTTAAGCTCGGCAAGGTTACGAATAACTGCATCGCTATTGGTTGTGACTTTACGATCTTTCTTACGCCGTTGTAGAACGCGATCGCCAAGCAAGTCGCTCTCACAAATCAAGGCGACTTGATTATCACCAAAGATAAAACCGTGTTCAGCCGAACCGACAACAAGAGTGTATTTGCTGTTACTTGCTAATGCCTGTTGGAAATTGGCTTCTGTTTTGGGCTTGAGTTTGAGCGGCTGTAACAGTTCCAACAGTGCTTCACGGCGACCTTGAGACTCGACCGAAAAGAGAATTTTGCCGGCAAATTGTTCTGTGAATTGGCGCAGTGCCGCCAATGGTTCTTTTTGCTGATGCTTTACCGCTAAATCAGGCAGCGCCAAAATTGGCATGTTAACGCGTCCGGCTTTCTCTTCAATACGTTCGCGTTCTAGTTGGATAACGGCAACGGTTTTAAGTAAGCCAAACAGTTCATCTTTCTTGAGCCACAATTCTGCTGGTGGCAAGAGTGGGCGCAGTGGATCGATTTTGCGCTGCTCGTAGCGATAAGCGGTGTCAGTAAGGAATTGATCAATCGCTGGTTCCAAATTGCCGACAGTAATGATTTGGCTATCTGCAGGCAGATAGTCAAAGAGAGTTTCGGTGTGATCAAAAAAGAGTGGCTGCCAATACTCAATACCCGCAGGCCAGGTGCCTTTGGTGACTTGCATGTAAACCGATTCTGGTTCGCGGCGAGCTTCAAAGCGTTGCCGCCAGCGGCTACGAAACTCTTCTATCGCCGATTCTGCCGTCGGAAATTCGTGAGCAGGTAACAGACAGACATTATCGATTTCATCAATTGAGCGCTGATTTTCTGGATCAAAGGTGCGAATCGTATCAATTTCATCATCAAAGAAATCAAAACGATAGGGCACTTGGCTGCCCATTGGGAACAGATCCAAAATGGAACCACGACTAGCGTATTCACCAGGGCTAAAGACCTGATCCACATGGCGGTAGCCAGAATGTTCTAATTGCAGGCGCAGTTTCTCTAATGAGAAACGATCGCCTCGCTTCACCATCAAAGTGTGTTGCAGCAAGAAGGAACGTGGCGATTGGCGCTGTAGTAAGGTACTTACTGGAACAATAGTAAGCCCTTTGCCCAGATTCGGTAATTGATAAAGCCGAGCAATACGTTCAGAGATGATCTCCTGATGCGGAGAAAAATGGTCGTAAGGTAAGGTTTCCCAATCAGGGAACATCGCCACTTCACCTTGAATAAACTGCTCTGTTTCATTGAGTAAACGCAACGCAGTTTGCGGGTCGGGCACGGCCAAAATCGTATGGCTTTTATGCTGATTAGCGAGTTCGGCAATCGCGAGGGCTAAACTGGCGCCAGGCAAATTACCATTGATTTTTTTATCTCCAGCTTTGGTTGCAGCAGCCAGAGGAAGTAATGTCTGTGTCGTCATCGGTAAGGCTTATTATTTTTCTCGATCCAGTGAACGTTGGCGTAACAACTTTTGTTGTTGATAAAGCGCGGCTTTAATTAACAGGTCTTGGTCAACATCGCGTAGCAAATCGTATCTTACCGTGACCAGATGCTCAGTGTCCTGCGTATCACATGAAATTACGCTGCCATAACAATAAATAGCGGCAGCAGGATGTTCCATAAAGAGTTTGGCGCGTACTTTTGTTCCGACACTCATCTCTGTTGGTGCGTAGTAGGCAAATTGACTGGCGCCAAATGAGTAACTTCTGTAACGATGTGCTTGGCTATCTTCTTGAGAAAGCAAGAAGCTCAATATCAAGTTCAGTTTGGCGTTTTGGGTATCGAGTAACTGGCATACATGGCGAAAATCATTGCTTTTCATTTCTGATTTCGCTTGATCGGTAAGTAGATCTAACTGACTAAACTCACTGGCAACGATAAATGGTGCGGGTATTTCACGTGCAAATTCTTCAGTGGAAGGCAGAACAAAACTGTCCTCTAAGGGTTGCACATTGATCGTGAGTGCATGATGCACCGAAAAAAACTCTTGGTCAGTCATAATCTGATTCCTTGTTACGCTTGAGATGATTATCGTCATACTGGTGCAGTAATCAAGGTATCTCAGTGTTATCCCAGTGAAATACCCGTCAATAAACGTGAGATGATCCGATTCTTACACAGTTTTAGCAAAGAAAAACTACAACCTTCGTACGATTCCCGCTACAGTAGCGCCATTCTAGTTGTTTGGTTTGTATTATGTTTCACCCGATTTCAACCTTTATTGGTTTACGCTATTTGCGTGGTCGCTCCGGTGATAGGTTTAGCCGCTTTGTTTCGTATATGTCTACTGCTGGCATCACCATAGGAGTGATGGCGCTGGTGACAGTATTGTCCGTGATGAACGGTTTCGAAGGCGAATTGAAAAACCGTATATTGGGCGTGTTACCACAGGCTGTGATTAGCCAAAATCATGACCAGACGCGCGCTAGCGCGACCCCCCCACAATTTATTGCAAAACTTTCTACGGCACGTGCTCCTGAGCCAATTGTGCGTAGCGAAGCGGTGATTCAAAGTTCCAGCGAATTAACTGCAGGTTTGATGATTGGTATCGAGCCTCGTTTAGATGACCCGATTGAACAATATCTTTTGGGCGGAAAAATCAGTTATTTACAACCGGATAGCTACCGAGTCTTTATCGGGCAGATGCTGGCTCGTGAACTGAATGTCACCGTCGGTGATAAAGTTCGACTTATGGTCACGAGTGCAAGTCAATATACCCCCTTTGGCCGAATCCCTAGTCAACGTAATTTCCTTGTCGCAGGTATTTTCAATACGGGCTCGGATGTGGATGGTCAGCTTATCATCACACATATTTCTGATGCTGGCCGGTTACTTCATTACAGCCAAGACACTATCTCTGGTTGGCGTCTGTTCTTTGATGATCCTTTTGTTGTCGGTGAAATGTCCCATCAGTCGTTGCCAGACGGTTGGCATTGGAGCGATTGGCGAGACCAACGCGGTGAACTTTTCCAAGCCGTGGGTATGGAAAAGAACATGATGGGGCTGATGCTGGGACTGATTGTCGGTGTTGCTGCATTTAATATTATCTCCGCTTTAATTATGGTGGTGATGGAGAAGCAAGCAGAAGTCGCTATTTTGAAAACCCAAGGCATGACCAATCGTCAAGTGTTGGCCATTTTTATGGTGCAAGGGGCGAGCAGCGGCGTAATTGGCGCTCTGGTCGGTGGCTTATTGGGCGTGGTGGTTGCCGATAATCTCAATACCATACTCAGTGCACTAGGCGTGGCCTTTTTTGCTTTAGGTAGTTCACTTCCGATTGTTATTGATCCTCTGCAAATCACAGTGGTGATTTTGCTAGCGATCGCGTTAAGTTTATTAGCCACTATTTTCCCTGCTTATCGAGCATCCTCTGTAAAACCCGCTGAGGCGTTACGTTATGAATAATTTGTTGTCTTGTCAGAATGTATGCAAAACCTATAAAGAAGGCGAGTTTACAACCCAAGTATTAAAAGGCGTCAGCTTTGCCCTTAAACCGGGCGAGTTGGTCTCTATCGTTGGTTCTTCTGGCTCTGGTAAAAGTACGCTATTGCATATTCTTGGCGCATTGGACGATGCGAGCGAAGGTCAGGTTGAGTTTTTAGGCCATGACATGGCGAGCTTAAGCTCGAATCGCCAAGCAAAAATCCGTAATACCCATCTTGGTTTTGTTTATCAGTTTCATCATTTGTTAGCTGACTTCACTGCGTTAGAGAATGTTGCGATGCCACTTTTGATTGGTGGTAAAAAGGTAGCGGAAGCTAAGCAAGCGGCAAAAGAGTTACTCGAGCGTGTTGGCCTTGGACATCGGATTGAGCACCGTCCTGCCGAGTTATCGGGAGGCGAGCGTCAGCGTGTTGCTATTGCCCGCGCTTTGGTGAACAAACCCGATCTCGTGTTGGCTGATGAACCGACTGGTAACCTCGATCACCAAACAGCATTGTCGATTTACGACTTGATGCGTCAACTCAATCAAGAATCAGGTACGGCATTTCTCGTGGTGACTCACGATAATGAGTTAGCGGGTAAAATGGACCGTCGCATGTTTATGCAAGACGGCCTGTTGCTGGAAAATAAGGAGGCCTAAGTGTTAGGCGGTCTTTCTCTTTTTATCGGTGGTCGTTTTAGCCGAGCCAAGCAACGTAACAAAATGGTCTCGTTTATCTCGCTTTCGTCCACCATTGGCATTGCGGTTGGTGTTGCGGTCATCATCATCGGTTTATCAGCGATGAATGGTTTTGAACGTGAGTTAAAAAATCGAGTGCTATCGGTCATTCCTCACGGTGAATTTGAAGGGGTACGTGCGCCAATTCAAGATTGGCCACAAATGGTATCTCAAGCTGAAAGCGACCCTAGTGTTATTGGTGCCGCTCCTTATGTGCGATTTACAGCACTCGCCGAGCGAGGTAAGCAACTCAAAGCGCTAGAAGTTCGTGGTGTTGACCCTCAGCAAGAAGATAAGGTGTCGGATCTTTCACGGTTTATCCCAGCAGAGGTGTGGCAACAGTTCCAACCAAATCAGCAACAAGTGATTATTGGTAAAGGGGTTGCGGATAAACTGGGTGTCAAAGTCGGTGACTTTATCTCCTTAATGATCCCTCGAGTGAATAGTGAAAGTAAGGTAGAAGCGCCGAAACGAGTACGCCTTAAAGTGGTTGGGCTTCTGACACTTAATGGCCAGATCGACCACAATATTGCTTTGTTACCTATGGCAGATGCCCAGCAATATACCGATCTAGGCGACAAAGTGACTGGGGTGTCGATTAAGGTTGATGATGTGTTTATGGCAACCGACATTGTTCGCCGGGTGGGTAAGCAGTTAAATGAAATTGTTTACTTGCGTAGTTGGAAGCAAAAGTTTGGCTATTTGTATCGTGATATTGAGATGGTGCGAACCATCATGTATCTCGTGATGGTGTTGGTGATTGGCGTAGCAAGCTTCAATATTGTTTCTACTTTGATGATGGCGGTGAAAGATCGCGCTGCCGAAATCGCCATTTTACGCACCATGGGGGCAACCGATGGGTTAGTCAAACGGATATTTGTCTGGCAAGGTGTGTTTTCCGGTGTCCTTGGAAGCATAGTGGGGAGTATTCTTGGTGTTGTTTTAGCCATGAATCTCACCCAGATTGTGAAGCTGATTGAGAGCCTGATCGGGCATCATTTCTTATCTGGCGATATCTATTTTGTTGATTTCTTGCCTTCTCAAGTGGCGTTCTCCGATGTGATTTTGGTTTCGGGAACGGCCATTATGCTAAGCCTGTTAGCCACTTGGTATCCAGCTAAGCGAGCGAGTAAGTTGAATCCGGCTAGCGTATTGAGCGGAAAATAGCTCACTGTAAATACCCTCTCAGTGTGCCCTAGCCAAACCATTTCGCTGGGGCAAAGGCAAAATAAAAAAGGACCATTCGGTCCTTTTTTGCATCTCTTTCAAGGGAAATCGCTTTGTCACTCGCATGCTATGTGATTAGGCATTTCTCTTCTCATCAAACGCTTTAAGCTGCTCGTCAAAGCTCGTTGATAACCTAACTAGAGTATCGCTTAACTAAGGCATCACCTTACGTATCACCTTAGTTTCGTGAAATAGGTCATTACTGAGCAGAGTGTTTACCCAATTTGTCACGACGTTTTTGCCAGCTGCGAACCACCGAGTAGCGCCACAGCCCCATGATGCCAAAGTAGCCAAGAATGGCTGACAACACAGCGCAAATACCGCAACCAACCAAGAGTGGTAGACAAATGGTATTGAGCTGTTCACGGAGAAATTCCCATGTTAATTCGAAGTGGAAATCTTGTGGTGGCATCTGCATGACCCAAACGCCGAGTTTGTAACAGAAGTAAAAGATCACTGGCATGGTTACCGGGTTGGTAATCCAAACTAATGCGATAGAGAGCGGTAAATTCACACCAAAGAAGACGGCTAAGCCTGCCGCCATAATCATCTGGCTTGGTAGTGGGACAAAGGCCATAAACAGCCCGACCGCGAACGCTCCAGCCGCCGAACGGCGATTGAGGCACCACAAATTGGGGTTGTATAGCACGTTGCCAAAAATTTTAAGTGCCTTCTGACGTTTGATTAAGTCGTGGTTAGGCATAAACCGCTTAATGAACTTTCTTGGCATAAGGGATCATGACTCGCTTATATAATTATTGGATATTTGTTTCTTTCTCGCTCACTACGCTCTCTTCAATGATTTGGCCCATGTTGCCATCATGGCTTTGGGTTAGTTCACTGGGCATCTTATGCTTCTGGATTCGAGGCTTAAAATGGGGCGCTGGTATCGCATTTGGTGTGGTGTTGATACTAACACACAGCCAAATATTGAGCGTACAAAAACAAATGATTTTTAAGTTTGGAACGGATATTACCATAACCGCAAAAGTTGACAGCTTTTTTAAACCGAGCCAAAGCGGTTATTCAGGTACGGTAAAAATTCACCAAATTAATGAACATGGATTAAACCCACTTTTTCAGCCAAGGGTTTATCTGCGTGCCCCTGTACCGCTCCTTGATGGTGAGGTTGTTCGCTTTCATGTCAAAGTAAAACCGATTTATGGCGTGCTTAACGACGTTGGCTATGATGCTGAAAAACAAGCAATAAGCCAAAGGATCGTTGCCAGAGCGAATGTGCAACCAAATTCCCCCTTTATGGTTATCTCAACTGGAGGAATTAAGGACAAATTGTACCGACAAGTGGTTGAGATAAGTCGGGATACGCCTATTCAAGGATTGTTGTTGGCGTTGGTGTTTGGCGATAGAAGTCTGATCAACCCAGAACTTTGGCAGCAACTTCGGGACAGTGGCTTAGCTCATTTGGTGGCCATTTCTGGTTTGCATATTGGTATTGCATTTGGCGTTGGCTTTCTGCTAGGTGGGGTTTTCTCTCGCGGGCATCGTTGGTTGCTGTGGAGCCCATGGTTAGTCGGATTTACGGTTGCGTGGGGTTATGCATGGTTGGCCGGATTTACATTACCAACTCAAAGAGCGTTAGTCATGTGCGCAATTCAAGTGCTACTGATGCTGACTCAAGCCAAAGTGTCCATGGTCTGGCGAATTCTGTTAACCCTATCTGGCGTCTTGGCTATTGACCCGTTTGCCGGTTACTCCAGTAGTTTTTGGTTATCGTTTCTTGCCGTCATCATGGTGATGGTGTTTGCTCAAGCGGTGCATAGCATTCGCCGTTCTTGGAAAAAAGCACTCCTGATTCAATTAGGAATGACGCTTGGTATGTTGCCAGTCACGGGCTGGTTTTTCCAAGGAGTGAGCATGGGGTCGTTCCTATTCAATTTATTCTTTATTCCTTGGTTTAGCTTGATATTGGTTCCTCTGGTGTTTCTGTTGCTTAGCAGTCTGCTTTTTTTTGGCGGTTTGACTCAGTTACTCTGGCAGGGGGTGACTTGGGGATTCACCCCGCTATTGTGGGGATTACCATTATCTGCGGGTGGGTGGCTGCCTTTAAATCATCAAACCATAGTGGTACTGATGTTGGGTGTTGGTTTATGGCTATTTAGACCGTTTGTACGTCGCACTATTCTCACTGCGTTACTCTTGATCGTCGTGTTGCACTTTGTGTTTCAAACGCCGGGAAAAGGGTGGAATCTATACGTATTGGATGTTGGCCATGGTCTGGCAGTGCTGCTTGAGCAGCAAGGGCATGTGGTGATATACGATACTGGTAGCAGCTGGGATAGTGGCAGTTATGCGCAAAGCGTTATTTTGCCTATGTTGGCACAGAGAGGTTGGGTACTTGATGGGCTCATCCTAAGTCATACGGATAATGACCACAGTGGTGGTCGGCTGTGGTTGGAAGAGTCACAACCGAAGGCATGGTTACGTGCCAGTCAAACCATAGTCGGATACTCTCCATGCATTAAAGGGGCGAATTGGTGGTGGCGCGCGTTACATTTCGAAGTAGTATGGCCACCTGAAATGGTCTCGAGAGCCAAAAATCAACACTCTTGTGTCGTTCTTGTCAGCGATATAGTGGGGAAGAGAGTATTATTAACGGGCGATATTGATGCCGTAGGTGAGTGGTTACTTTCTCGGGATAATAATCAACTCAAAGCGGATGTTATGCTCGTTCCTCATCATGGCAGCCGCACTTCATCGACACGTCACTTTATCGAAAAGGTTCGACCTCAATGGGCCATTGCCTCTGTTGAAAAAGGGGGGCAGTGGCATTTACCTTCTCCCTCGGTAGTGGATTTGTATGAATTTTTAGGCGCTTCTTGGTTAGATACAGCTGACTCAGGTCAAATTAGCGTTAATTTTCAGACAAGTAAGATAACAATTAGCACGAAACGCTCAGATGGTAACCAGCCATGGTATAGGCAGATGCTACGTAACGGGGTAGAATGAGCGCAATTTTATAACCCAGTGATGGATATCCATGTCGATCAATACAGATGAAACCACCTGGCAGACGTTTAAGCGCCTGTGGACCTACATTCGCAACTATAAAGCAGGCTTAGTTGTCGCCTGTATTGCTTTAGTTCTCAACGCGGCATCTGATACCTACATGATGTCTTTATTGAAACCACTTCTTGATGAAGGGTTTACTTCGACTGACTCAAGCTTTTTGCGTACCTTGCCATTGATCGTGATTGGCGTGATGCTGATTCGTGGTAGCAGTAGTTTTGTCTCTGCATACTGCTTGAGTTGGGTCTCTGGCAACGTTGTCATGTCGATGCGTCGTGCCGTTTTTGGCCAGTTTATGCATATGCCAGTGAGCTTTTTTGATAAAGAGTCGACTGGTAGTTTGCTCTCTCGTATTACCTATGACTCAGAGCAGGTGGCTGATGCCACTAGCCGTGCGTTGGTCAGTATTGTGCGTGAAGGCGCAAGCATTATTGGCTTACTTGCTTTGATGTTTTGGAGCAGCTGGCAATTATCTGTAGTGCTGATTGTGATTGCTCCTGTTGTGGCGATCACCATTCGTATCGTATCAAAACGTTTTCGCAAAATTTCCAAGAACATGCAGACTGCAATGGGGCATGTTGCTGAATCGGCAGAACAAATGCTTAAAGGGCATAAAGTGGTGCTAAGCTACGGTGGTCAAGCGATTGAACAAGAGCGCTTTGATAAAGTGAGCAACCGGATGCGTCAGCAATCGATGAAATTGGTATCAGCACAAGCAATTGCTAACCCGTTGATCCAATTTATTGCTTCATTTGCAGTAGTTGCGGTTCTTTATCTGGCAAGCATTGACGAAGTGCGTCAGAGCTTAACTCCCGGCACATTTACCGTGGTGTTCACATCAATGTTCTCTATGATGCGTCCACTTAAAGCGCTTACTAACGTGACTTCTCAATTCCAAAAAGGGATGGCGGCAAGCCAAACTCTGTTTGGTTTGATGGATCTTGAACGCGAAAAAGATGAAGGCAAATTTGAAGCCGATAAAGTTCGTGGTGATGTTGCGGTAAAAGAAGTGACGTTCAGCTATCAAGGTAAAGAAAAACCAGCACTGCGTAATGTGAGTTTTAACATTCCAGCTGGTAAAACGGTTGCCTTAGTGGGGCGATCTGGCTCTGGTAAATCTACCATTGCCAACTTGTTTACCCGTTTTTACGATGTGGACTCAGGTTCGATTACTCTTGATGAACACGATGTACGAGATTACAAACTCTCTAATTTACGTCGTCACTTCGGCTTGGTGTCGCAAAACGTACATCTATTTAATGATTCTATCGCGAACAACATTGCGTATGCGGCCGAAGGGGAATATACCCGCGAGCAGATTGAACACGCTGCGAAGTTAGCCCATGCGATAGAATTTATTAACAATATGCCGCAAGGTTTCGATACCGTGATTGGTGAGAATGGGACGAGCTTGTCTGGTGGTCAGCGTCAACGTATTGCGATTGCGCGTGCTCTATTGCGTGATTCGCCAGTCTTGATTCTTGATGAAGCGACCTCCGCGCTGGATACCGAATCAGAGCGTGCGATTCAAGCGGCATTGGAAGAGCTACAAAAGAACAAAACAGTATTGGTGATTGCACACCGTCTCTCTACGATTGAAAATGCGGATCAAATCTTAGTCGTTGAAGAGGGTGAAATCATTGAACGCGGTAGTCACTCTGAACTATTGAGCCTCAGCGGTGCTTATGCCCAGCTCCACAGTATTCAGTTTGGTGATAAAGCGTGATTGAAAAAATCTGGTTTCAACGCTCCGTTTTTTTCTATCTTCTCTGGCCACTGTTGTGGCCATTGAGCTGTCTGTTTGCCCGAATCAGTCGATCTCGCCGCCTTGCTTATGCCAGTGGCAGCAAGACGAGCTATCGTGCACCAGTTCCAGTGGTAGTGGTAGGTAACATTACCGCTGGTGGCAATGGTAAAACACCAGTGGTTATTTGGCTGGTGGAAACATTGTTAGCATTGGGGTACAAGCCCGGCGTGGTTTCAAGAGGTTATGGAGCAAAAGCGCCACAATATCCTCTTGTTCTTGGTGCCTCTACCCCTACCGCACATTGTGGTGATGAACCCAAGCTGATCCACCAACGCACAGGTGTACCTGTCGCTGTTGATCCTGTTCGCGCAGATGCGGTAAAAGCCTTGCTAAACAAAGGCGTAAACATCATTATTACTGACGACGGTTTGCAACATTATGCCTTAGAGCGTGATGTTGAATTGGTGGTCATCGATGGTGTGCGTCGCTTTGGTAATCAGCAGATGATTCCGCTAGGGCCTTTGCGCGAACCTATGTCTCGCTTGAAAGAGGTCGACTTCAAGATCACCAATGGTGGTCAAGCCCAAGTCGATGAGATTGCGATGTCATTACAACCAGATGACGCAGTAAACCTAGTGACTGGTGAAAAACGTAGCGCTGCGTCGTTATCACGTTTGGTGGCGTTTGCGGGCATTGGTCATCCACCACGATTTTTTAATACCCTCAAGCAGTTGGGGGCACAACCACTCATCACAAAATCTTTTGCTGATCATGAGGATTTTTCACCCGCTGAGCTTGAAGCGCTCGATCGAAGTGGTGACCATGTGATCATGACAGAGAAAGACGCTGTAAAATGTGCACACATCGCTAAAGAGAACTGGTGGTATTTGCCAGTGACGGCAACGATTGCGGTGCAGGATGCTGAGCGCATCATCAATAAAATACAAGAGGTAATGGAACACTATGGATCATCGACTACTTGAGATCGTGGCTTGCCCAGTATGCAAAAGCAAACTGGTATACGATAAAGAGAAACAAGAACTCATTTGTAAAGCGGACCGACTAGCTTACCCAATTAAGGACGGCATTCCTGTTCTTCTTGAAAGCGAAGCTCGCACTATGTCGATGGATGAGGGGCGTTAATATGTCTTTCACTGTGGTGATACCTTCCCGTTATCAATCGTCACGCTTGCCTGCTAAACCGCTTGCGGATATTTGCGGTAAACCTATGGTGCAATGGGTTTACGAACAAGCGAGCCAAGCTGGTGCAGAGCAAGTGATCGTCGCAACCGATGATCAACGTATTGCTGATGTAGTCATCGGTTTTGGTGGTCAAGTTTGTATGACTTCACCTCATCATCAATCTGGGACTGAGCGTTTAGCGGAAGTCGTGAAGTTGATGGGTATCGCCGACGATCAAATTATCGTTAACGTTCAAGGTGATGAACCACTGATTCCACCTGCTATCATTGGTCAAGTAGCGGATAATTTGGCAAACAGTGTTGCGCCAATGGCGACATTGGGGATTGAAATCACCGAAGAGTCGGAAGTATTTAACCCGAATGCAGTGAAAGTAGTGACCGATAAAGACGGTTACGCACTCTATTTTAGTCGCGCCTCAATTCCTTGGGACCGTGACCATTTCGCCGCTCAACCAAAACAGGTTGTGCGTCCTTTGTTACGTCATATTGGTATCTACGCGTATCGTGCTGGTTTTATCAATACCTACGTTAACTGGCAGCCAAGCCAACTTGAGCAGATTGAGAGCTTAGAGCAGTTACGTGTACTTTGGTATGGTGAAAAGATCCATGTAGACGTGGCGAAAGAAGCACCACCTGCGGGCGTCGACACCATTGAAGATCTTGAAGCAGTGCGTCGCATCGTTGCACAGCGACAGGCTTGAAAAAATAGAATTTGTTCCAAATAAAAAGGCTCCGTTTGCGGAGCCTTTTGTTTTAAGTGTTAAGTGATTTGGTGTTCTATGCCCCAATCATATGCGAGTGTCGTATTCGTTACGTTTAGGGCAGGTTGCGAGAATCTCTCTTCTTCCAGTGTCTTTTACCTCCTCTAATTTCACTTCAAAACCCCACAGACGATGGAGATGTTTCAGTACTTCGTCGTAGCTAGGGTCCAATGGAATGCGATCATGTGGCACATACTGAAGTGTCAACGAACGATCACCGCGGACATCCACACTGTAGATCTGGATGTTGGGTTCTAGATTACTCAAATTGTATTGAGCCGCGAGCTTTTCACGAATGGCACGATAGCCCGTGTCATCATGAATGGCGCTCACTTCGATAAAGTTCTTTCTATCGTCATCGGCAATCGCAAACAGTTTAAAATCGCGAATGACTTTAGGTGATAGATATTGGCTAATGAAGCTCTCATCTTTAAAGTTACGCATGGCAAAATGCAGCGCATCCAACCAAGGGGTTCCTGCCAAATTAGGGAACCATTCATAATCTTCTTGAGTCGGATTTTCACAAATGCGCTTGATGTCTTGGAACATAGCAAAGCCAAGGGCATAAGGGTTTATCCCACTGTAATAAGGACTATTGTAAGGTGGCTGAGCGACCACACTGGTATGGCTGTGAAGAAATTCTAAGATGAATTTGTCAGACACCAATCCTTCATCATAGAGATGATTCAAAATGGTGTAGTGCCAGAACGTTGCCCAACCTTCGTTCATGACTTGAGTCTGTTTCTGCGGATAGAAGTATTGGCTTACCTTGCGCACAATACGTACAATCTCGCGTTGCCATGACTCGAGCAATGGGGCATGTTTTTCAATGAAGTAGAGAATGTTTTCTTGAGGCTCACTAGGAAACCGCTTAACACCCGCATCTTCTTTCTCTTTCTTCGGCACGGTACGCCACAAGGCGTTGACCTGTGACTGCAAGTACGCTTCACGCTCTTCTTGACGAGCTTTCTCCTCGGCAATCGAGATTTTTTCAGGGCGTTTGTAGCGATCCACCCCATAGTTCATTAGGGCGTGACAGGAGTCGAGTAACTGTTCGACCTCTTTTTCACCAAATTTCTCTTCACATTGACGAATGTAGTTTTTGGCAAATAGCAGGTAATCGATGATAGAGGACGCATCTGTCCATGTTTGGAATAGGTAGTTGCCTTTGAAGAAAGAGTTATGCCCATAACAGGCATGAGCCATCACCAATGCCTGCATGGTCACGGTATTCTCTTCCATCAAATAGGCGATACAAGGATCGGAGTTAATGACGATCTCGTAAGCTAGGCCCATTTGACCATGCTTATAACCTTGTTCGGTTTGAATAAATTTTTTACCGAATGACCAGTGATTGTAATTGATTGGCATCCCGATACTGGAATACGCATCCATCATCTGCTCTGACGTGATGACTTCAATTTGGTTGGTATACGTATCGAGACGATAATGTTCAGCCACACGCCGAATTTCGGTGTGGTATCTCTCTAGCAAATCAAATGTCCAGTCGGGTCCGTCTGGCAGCATACGACTTTTATCGGGAGCGCTAGATTTCGCTGATTTTGTTTTTGTCACCATATGACCTCCCTATGCTGTCTCTTTATGGAATAGCTCTCTGAATACGGGATAGATATCATCAACCCCCCGAATATTCTTAATGGCAAAGTTTCCAAAAGACTCCTGAAGTTTTTCATATTCATGCCACAGCGTTTGATGCGAGCGACGAGTAATCTCGATGTACGCATAGTAACGGCACAGTGGTAGAATTTTTTCGCTAAGTAGTTCTTTACAGCGAGGTGAATCATCTGCCCAGTTATCCCCATCGGATGCTTGAGCAGCATAGATATTCCACTCACCGGTTGGATAACGTTTTTCCACGATCTCTTGCATCATTTTTAATGCACTAGAGACGATGGTGCCCCCAGTTTCTTGGGAGTAGAAAAACTCATGCTCGTCGACTTCTTTAGCTTGAGTATGGTGACGAATGAAAACCACTTCAACGTTTTCATATTTACGGGTCAAAAACAGATACAGCAGCACGTAAAAGCGTTTTGCAATATCTTTGGTTGCTTGGTCCATAGAACCTGAAACGTCCATCAAACAGAACATCACCGCTTGGCTTGATGGAATAGGGCGCCGTTCGTAGTTTTTGAAACGCAAGTCGAAAGTATCAATAAAAGGTACGCTTTCAATTTTCTTACGTAACTCTTCTATCTCTTCTTTAATACGTCTCTCTTCTAGCAACTGTGCCGGTTC
Organism: Vibrio porteresiae DSM 19223; assembly: GCF_024347055.1. Lineage (NCBI taxonomy): Bacteria > Pseudomonadati > Pseudomonadota > Gammaproteobacteria > Vibrionales > Vibrionaceae > Vibrio > Vibrio porteresiae. The sequence goes on along the minus strand of NZ_AP024895.1, from coordinate 2,466,717 downwards.
GGCATGTTGGATACGGTCGAGTTCTTCTTCTAACTCGTGAAGCAGACGTCGTTTACCGGCTGTCATTGCCGTACGACGAGCAAGAGATTGTTGCAATGAACGAACAATCGCGATATTGGTTGGAACACCTGCTGTGTTATAACCAGCGCGATGGCTCTTCCATTCGGTAATCTTGTTAACTTGGTTTTTTTCTAGGTTAGGCAGTTCGAGATCTTCAAAAAGCAGATCCAAATATTCGTCTTTAGAAATTTGGAAGACAAAATCATCGGAGCCTTCGCCATCAGCACTGGCATCACCTTCACCTGAACCGCCGCCACCTTGGCCACCTCGTGGACGTTCTATTTTATCGCCACGGATAAATTGGTCATTACCAGGATGGACACGCTCACGCTCACCCCCTTTACCTTGATGGAAAGAAGGCTCAGTGATGTCACGATTAGGAATAGATACGTCTTCACCTGAATCCGTATTGGTAATGGAACGACGATTAACTGCGTCTGCTACCGATTCCTTAATCTGATCTTTATAACGGCGCAAAAAGCGCTGTCTGTTTACCGCGCTCTTATTCTTGCCGTTCAGTCTTCTATCGATAAATTGCGCCATGTGTTTCCCCTTTTAACGACACTGCTTAGTCAGCAGAATGGGTACCTTTAGAATCGGTTATCCCCATCACGGCGTCCTGCCGTGATGGGGGCTAAAGGGCCATGTGGAGGTTATGAGGATTTACGAACTCGTAGATACCATTCAGATAGCAAGCGAACTTGTTTCTCTGTATAACCTTTCTCCATCATACGAGCGACAAAATCGTCGTGTTTTTTCTGGTCCTCTGAAGAGGTTTTCGCATTAAAGGAGATAACTGGCAGCAGCTCTTCGGTATTGGAGAACATTTTCTTCTCGATAACCGTGCGCAGTTTTTCGTAGCTGGTCCAAAGTGGATTGTTGCCATTGTTATTGGCACGTGCACGCAACACAAAGTTGACGATTTCATTACGGAAATCTTTAGGGTTGCTAATGCCCGCGGTTTTTTCAATTTTTTCCAGCTCACTGTTCAAGGCAGAGCGATCGAACAGTTGTCCAGTTTCTGGGTCGCGGTACTCTTGGTCTTGAATCCAGAAATCAGCGTAGGTTACATAGCGGTCGAAGATATTTTGACCGTACTCAGAGTAAGACTCTAGGTAAGCGGTTTGGATCTCTTTACCGATGAATTCCACATAGCGAGGGACCAAGTAACCTTTAACAAACTCTAGGTAACGTTCAGCAGTGTCTTGAGGGAATTGTTCCCTTTCGATTTGCTGTTCAATTACATAGAACAGATGTACAGGGTTAGCGGCGACTTCCGCATGGTCAAAGTTAAAGACACGAGACAGAATCTTAAACGCAAAACGTGTAGACAGACCTGACATGCCTTCATCGATACCTGCATAGTCGCGGTATTCTTGATAGCTCTTCGCTTTTGGATCGGTATCTTTTAGTGTCTCACCATCGTAAACCCGCATTTTTGAGAAGATGGATGAGTTTTCAGGTGATTTCAAACGAGAAAGCACACTGAACTGCGCTAAAAGGTCTAAGGTACTTGGAGCACATGGCGCGTGAGACAACTCACTGTGATCCAGTAGTTTTTGGTAAATCTTAACTTCTTCAGAAACACGCAAACAGTAAGGGACTTTGACGATGTACACACGGTCTAGGAACGCTTCGTTGTTCTTGTTGTTTCTAAAAGCTTGCCATTCAGATTCGTTAGAGTGAGCCAAGATCATGCCGTCAAATGGCAGAGCGGATAGCCCTTCAGTACCGTTATAGTTACCTTCCTGAGTAGCGGTCAACAGTGGGTGTAGCACTTTGATTGGTGCTTTAAACATTTCCACGAATTCCATCAACCCTTGGTTGGCACGACACAAAGCACCAGAGTAGCTGTAGGCATCTGGGTCATCTTGAGAATAATGTTCCAGTTTACGAATATCCACTTTACCAACCAGAGACGAGATGTCTTGGTTGTTTTCATCACCTGGTTCAGTTTTCGCAACAGCGATTTGATCCAAGATGGATGGACGAACTTTTACCACTTTAAATTTGGTAATATCGCCGCCGAATTCATGTAGACGTTTTGCTGCCCATGGTGACATGATGGAGCGCAAATAACGTTTATCAATGCCAAATTCTTCTTTTAACAAGGCACCATCTTCATTCACGTCAAAAAGACAGAATGGATGGTCATTGACTGGGCTACGTTGCCCATTTGCAGACAAAATATAGACTGGACATTGTTGCATCAAGGCTTTCAATTTTTCAGCCAATGATGATTTACCGCCACCAACAGGACCCAACAGATACAGGATCTGTTTGCGTTCTTCTAGTCCTTGCGCAGCATGTTTCAAGTAAGAAACGATTTGTTCTATGGCTTCCTCCATACCATAAAACTCTTTAAATGGTTGGTAGCGCGAGATAACTCGGTTTGAAAAGATTCTACTTAGACGAGGGTGCTTAGACGTGTCTACCAGTTCAGGTTCCCCGATGGCTAACAACAAACGTTCTGCAGCGTTTGCATAAGCACTTTTGTCTTCTTTACATAGAGCTAGAAACTCTTGTATTGATAACTCTTCGTCCTTGGCTGCTTCATAGCGTGCCTGAAAGTGGTCAAAAATACTCATAGTGATTCCCCTCTAAAAATGTCTTATTGACATACAACCGCTTAAAACACAAATCCCTAACAATTTAAGCCTAGTTCCAAACCCACGATTTTGCTTAACAATTATGCGTTTATTTCAAAATCGTGATGGTTGTATCGTGTTTACATATTTGCCATTATTGGGTTAGATATGAATCTTACTGATTATATTTTAGGTCTATACAAGAAGCGGTTTACCTTTAAAACACGATATCCATAGGTATTACTCGCACAAATATTGTTAAGTAAGTGTGATCTATCTACCAATTTTGCTGAACGAGGATTGAAAAAGTGCAAACAAAAATGACTGACCGCTTGGCTAAGACCTTGCTTGTGTTAGGAATCGGTTGTACAAGTTTTGCCCATGCTGCGGAGCCTAGATGGTCCGTTGGTGTCGGTGGCGGTGTCTCTTCTGAGTTGTATAAAGATACAGACTACACTTCGGGTGGTACCCTAGTTGGCGGTTACGAAGGGGACTATGTTTACTTTCGTGGTCGTGAATTGGGTTATCGAGTATTGCCTAAAGACTCAGTGCAGAATTTTTCACTGCGCTTGATTTACGACGGTCGCCATTTTGACCCTGATGATTCCAGCAATCGCCAAATGCGTGAACTGGACAAACGCCATGCCACTGGGTTAATCGGTCCTAAGTATGAGCTGCGTTTACCGCTTGGCAAACTCGAAGCGGGAGCTGCGGTAGAATTTACTGGGGAACATAACGGATACTTGGCTCACGCAGGATGGAGCTATCCGATCATCGCTGGCGCGTGGGGATTGATTCCTGGCGTCGGTTTTGAATACAACTCGAGTAAAATGGCGAATTATCTGTATGGGGTTTCTGCCAGTGAGGCAAGCCGTTCAGGGTTAGATAAATATAAGCCAAGTGGTGCAGGGCAGTTCTATCTAGGTTTGAATGGTTTTTATAAGATGACTGATCATGTTCGCTTTGATGCTGGTGTCCGTCTAACTTCCTATGACAATGAAATCAAAGATAGCCCGATGGTTTCTCATGGTGAAAACGTGGCATTTTTTACCGCTGCCTCTTATCTCTTTTAAGTTTTAGAGCGGTTTAGAACGCGGGTAATGGACAACAGGGAGCATTGATTGCTCCCTGTTTTTATTCTCAAAAGAGGTCTTTTAGCAATTAAGCACCGAATATTTGGTGTAATTCTGAAGCGGATAAGTGATATTGGCGTGGGCATTTTTTCCATACACTGAGCATACGGCGATATTTTTCAGCCATTGGGATTTGGCTGTTAAAGCCATGTTCGCCTTGATCAAATTGAGTATACAAACCTTCACTCGCGACTAAAAAGCGTACATATTGAACCAGTTGCCCTTCGGTCGCGGCATCATATCCCAAGAAGGCTAGGCGACGTTTATCCACATCTGCTTGCGCTGGTGCAGGGATCATATTGAATGACTCTTGCATCGCATGATACATCTCCATAATATCAATAACTTCACGGCAAGATTGTTCTGATAGGCAGCCAAACTCTTTGTTCAACTCTTTCATTTGCAGGTCGTAGCCACGTTCAACAATGGTTTTTAAACGTTGATATTTTGCACTGTTTGCAGGATCGAGTTGGCTCATCAGTGTGTATTGGTTAGAGAGAATTAGGCGCTGAGCGTTAGTCATTTCCATGGTTGGCCTCACTAATATGAAAGGTTTAAATTTTGTGTTTATGGGCTCAGATTACAGGGATAGCCAATCCATAAATATGATCTAAACACATATTTAGTGAACAAATTTGAAAAAATGGATAAAAAGTCGTGCTACTAATTTGTGACCCAAAAATCGTCGGATATGAGCGATAAAAAGAGATGATGTTGCTGAAAGCTGACTCGTACATACTTGGATAGATTTCAATAAAAAAGGCCAGCAGTGCTGACCTTTGATGTTTAACCTTTACCGACTAAGGTGCGCGAAGATTAATATTTCACAACAGGATGATACTCTAAAAGCACATTCTTAATGCGTTCCATCGTCTCTTTGCTCGGCGGGTTAACGCCTTCCAAAGGATAAACTTCACCCATCGCTTCCCATTTATGGGCACCCAGTTTGTGATATGGCAACATTTCGATTTTTTCGATGTTATCCATATCTTTGATGAACTGACCTAGCAGGTGTGCAGACTCGTCGTCATCAGTATAACCAGGGACAATCACGTAACGAATCCATGTTTTTTTACCAATCTTATGCAGATATTCGGCAAAATCTAGGACACGTTTATTGGACACGCCGACGAGGTTTTGGTGCACGTCATCTTTCATCTGCTTAATATCAAGCATGACAAGATCGGTCACATCGAGTACTTCATCAATCACAGGAGTGTATTTACGTACGTAACCATTGGTGTCCAAACAGGTATGAATACCTTCGGCATGGGCAGCAGTAAATAGATCACGAACAAACTCAGGTTGTAGTAAAGATTCACCACCGGAGCATGTAATACCACCACCAGACGCGTTCATAAAGTGACGATAAGTCTTTGCTTCTTGGATGATCTCCTCAACAGAAGCTTCTTTACCTTCATGCACATCCCATGTGTCTCGGTTGTGGCAATACTTACAACGGAATAGGCATCCTTGCAGGAAAATAATAAAACGGATACCTGGACCATCAACGGTACCGCAGGTTTCATAGGAATGTATACGACCAGTAGTAGACATGTGCAGCTCTTCTTGGAGGTTCTTGGTCGTTATTTTATTACAAACCAACGGGATAAAATAGTTTTTCCTCGTGATTATTAGGGACTAAATAGCTGGAAGTTGAAATGCGTAGATATTGAGCGAAAATGTGTTATAACAATGCTATTCGGCTAGGAAATAATAAGGATATAGGGTTGTTTGTTTAATTCATAATACTCTCAAAGGGATACATACATGGATGTAATTAAGTTGTCTCAAAAGCAGAAAATTACTGCTTTCATTGTTGTTCTTTGCATCGGGTTCATTGCATTGGGGGGCTATGCTGCACATAGCTTAAAAGGCATGAGCTCACAGTATCAGCAGAGTAACGATATCACTTCAGGTGTGGTCGGACTTCATTCGACTCAATCACAACTTCTCACTCTCGCTGCTGAACGCGACGATTTAACCTCTTCACAGGTCAATTCTGCTTTAAAAGAGTTGGATGCGCTTGTTACTGAGGTAACGCATGATGCTGATTTTTTAAAAGGCATTGGCCTGCATGATGACAGTAAGCAACTCATGTCGGCTGTCGAATCGTTTGATCTCTCATTTCGCCCTTGGTTAAGTACCAAAGCTGAATTGGGCTTTAGCGTTGACGAAGGTAAGTTGGGTCAGCTCAAATCGCTTGAAACCCAAATAGAAAAGAAAATCGATGAAACGGGCATGGTGACCGTGATGTCTGATTTTCAAGCGATGATCAAAACACAACAAAACTATCTGCTCAAACCGAGTGAGCAGAACTTAAAGTTGTTCAATCGTGCCATGTTCAGTTTTATCAATACCTCTAACAGCTATGCGATGCTCAACTTGTATCAAAAAGAGATCGATCAATATAAGTCCGTTTTTAAACGCGTCGCAGAATTAAACGAGTTAGTGAAAGGACACGAGCAAAAGCTCATTGAAAGTGAGGCTGCTGCGAGAAGTGTCATTGCGAGTATTTCGCAAAATATCGAAAAACTCAGTGCGAAATATCAAGGTCAAGCAGCGCAAACAGGGAATACGACTCTATGGTCAGTACTGATTGCATGTGCTGTGCTTGCTTTAGTCACCATCTCCATCTTTATGATGTTAAGCATGTCATTGACTCGTTCTTTGGCGCAAACCAAACGCGTTTTGGAACAACTCTCTGAGGGAGATTTATCTCAACGCATGAGTTTAACCAATAACCCTAATGATGAATTCAATCAGTTAGCGATTGCGATTAACGACAGTTGTGAACATCTCGGGGGGTTGGTGCGTAAAGTTCAGGAGAACAGCCGCGCATTATCTGGCGATGCTGCCACGCTAAATCGGGGAATTGACCAACAAGCTCTGAGTCAAAGTGAAGTGATTGGTCAAACTCAATTATTGGCATCTGCAACAGAAGAAGTCAGCGTAACGACCCAGGAAGTCTCTAACTCACTCGAGTTTGTCGCGGAAATGAGTAAATCATCGAACCAAGCGGCAGAAGAGGGAGCAAAAGTGATTGCCGCGGCGATTGGCTCTTTGGAAGACATCGGCAAAATTCTCAATTCCGCAGCGAGTCACATTCAACAGCTTGAGCAAGCGTCAACCAAAGTCGACACCGTTATGGAAATCATCAATGGTATTGCCGAGCAAACCAACTTACTAGCACTTAACGCTGCGATTGAAGCCGCCCGCGCTGGAGAACAAGGCCGAGGATTTGCTGTGGTGGCTGATGAGGTGCGTAGTTTAGCGGTGAGAACGGTGGATGCGGTTTCAGATATTACGTTGACGATTAAAACGATGAAGGATGAAAGTGCAGAGGTGATTCAGTACATCACTCAATCTCAGAATTCTATGTCGATAGGTCAACAGCGTGGGCTTGAGGCAATAGAAGCCATGCGTTTGATTACTCAAAAGGCCGATGAAGCTGCAAGTCAAACGGAAGTTATTTTTGCATCGATGAAAGAGCTGGCGACAACCAGTCAATCGATGGCTGACAACATGGTTCAAATTTCTTCTGCGATGAAATCGTTAGAAGAGGGTAATGAACAAATAAGACAAACAAGTCGAGAAGTGGATAAACGCTCAACTAACCTCAATGACGACTGTCAACGCTTTGCTATCTAACTAAACCTGCCACACATTGTAAGCCCAAACTTAGTTTGGGCTTTTTAATCCCATTTATATCTACTGTTTAGTTCGCTTGTACACTTGGATTCATTCGCGAAATGGTGACGCTATCGAACATCTATGTCGTTGTTTAGATTCTGGATAGAAGAAGCAAACTCTAGAGTGCGTTACGAGTGTCATCCCCCCTAACACCCCCTAAAAGCACAGGTTAGGTGCAGTTCTTCATTTGGTTCTGAATAAAACAGCAAGTCGCAGACATAAAAAAAGCCCCGCATTGCGGGGCTTAGAATCATTCATTCAGTAGAGTCAATTACATTGATTCAGTGAATGTACGAGAGATAACGTCTTGTTGTTGTTCAGCAGTTAGAGAGTTGAAACGAACAGCGTAACCAGATACACGGATAGTTAGCTGAGGGTATTTCTCTGGGTGTTCAACTGCGTCAAGAAGAGTGTCACGGTTTAGAACGTTAACGTTAAGGTGTTGACCACCTTCAACGCCAGCTTCGTGATGGAAGTAACCATCCATTAGGCCAGCAAGGTTAGCGCGACGTGAATCGTCTTCTTTACCAAGTGCGTTTGGAACGATAGAGAAGGTGTAAGAGATACCGTCTTTAGCGTGTGCAAATGGTAGTTTACCAACAGAAGTCAATGATGCTACAGCACCTTTTTGGTCACGACCGTGCATTGGGTTTGCACCAGGACCGAATGGAGCGCCTGCGCGACGGCCATCAGGTGTGTTACCAGTTTTCTTACCGTACACAACGTTAGAAGTGATAGTAAGGATTGACTGAGTTGGGATCGCATTGCGGTAAGTTTTCAGTGAACGGATTTTGTTCATGAAAGTTTCAACCAATTGACATGCGATGTCATCAACGCGAGCGTCGTTGTTACCAAATTTAGGGTAGTCGCCTTCAATTTTGAAGTCTACCGCTACGCCGTCTTCGTCACGGATTGGAGTAACTTTAGCGTATTTGATTGCAGATAGTGAGTCAGCTGCAACAGATAGACCAGCGATACCACAAGCCATTGTACGTTTCACGTGTAGGTCGTGTAGAGCCATTAGTGAAGCTTCGTAGCTGTATTTGTCGTGCATGAAGTGGATGCAGTTCAATGCTGTAACGTATTGTTTTGCCAACCAGTCCATGAAGTGGTCCATTTTTTCCCAAAGTTCATCGTAATCAAGAACTTCAGAAGTGATTTTAGGCATCTTAGGACCAACTTGTGCTTTAGATTTTTCATCAACACCGCCGTTGATGGTGTAAAGCATAGTTTTAGCAAGGTTTGCACGAGCACCGAAGAATTGCATTTGTTTACCAACAACCATTGGTGATACACAACATGCGATTGCGTAGTCATCAGACTCGAAGTCTGGACGCATTAGATCATCGTTTTCGTACTGGATAGATGAAGTATCGATAGATACTTTAGCACAGAATTTTTTGAAGCCTTCAGGTAGTTTTTCAGACCAAAGAACAGTGATGTTTGGCTCTGGAGAAGGACCCATTGTGTATAGGCTGTTTAGGAAACGGAAGTTAGTTTTAGAAACTAGAGTACGACCGTCAAGACCCATACCACCTACTGATTCTGTTGCCCAAATTGGGTCGCCAGAGAATAGGTCATCGTATTCAGGAGTACGTAGGAAACGAACCATACGTAGTTTCATTACGAAGTGGTCGATCATTTCCTGTGCGTCTGCTTCAGTAAGCTTGCCTGCATCGATATCACGTTGGATAAAGATGTCTAGGAAAGTAGAAGTACGACCTAGAGACATTGCCGCGCCGTTTTGAGATTTAACAGCAGCTAGGTAGCCGAAGTAAGTCCATTGGATTGCTTCTTGAGCTGTTTCTGCAGGGCGAGAGATGTCACAACCGTATTTAGCAGCCATTTCTTTGATTTGGCCAAGTGCACGGTGTTGTTCCGCTACTTCTTCACGAAGTTGGATAACTGCTTGTAGGTCTTCGCCGTTTTCCATTTGCTCTTGTAGAGAAGTGAATTGAGCGAATTTGTCTTTCATCAAGTAGTCGATACCGTAAAGAGCGATACGACGGTAGTCACCGATGATACGACCACGGCCGTAAGCATCTGGAAGACCAGTTAGAACGCCAGATTTACGACATGCTAGGATACCAGGAGTGTAAACGTCGAAAACACCTTGGTTATGTGTTTTGCGGTATTCGTGGTAGATTTTTGAAATTTGTGGATCGAGTTCACGGCCGTAAGTTTTGCATGAACCTTCGATCATACGTACACCACCGTTAGGGATGATTGCACGTTTTAGAGGTGCGTCAGTTTGTAGACCAACGATTTTCTCTAAATCTTTGTTAATGTATCCAGCATCATGAGAAGTGATGGTAGAGATAACAGAAGTATCGAAATCAACAGGTGCGTGAGTCGCGTTTTCCTGTTTGATACCTTCCATTACTTTAGCCCAAAGCGCTTTAGTTGCTTCAGTACCTTCAGAAACTAGGAAAGATTCGTCGCCTTCATAAGGAGTGTAGTTTTTTTGGATAAAATCACGAACGTTTACTTCGTTTTGCCAATCACCTGCAGCAAAACCTTCCCAAGCTTTAGCAAATTGCTCTGCCATGACATACCTACCTTTATTAGTAGAAAAAACACGTACTGTCTTAGCCGTTGAGCCAGCTATCCTTTTTATCGGAGCAGTACACTCATAGAAATAACAATATTGATACTCACATCGCATCGATTTGCGTATGGATATAGTTACTTCGTTCTGTTGCGACCCAATTTAAGCTAAAAAAAAATAGCAAACCTTAAACTAAATCAATAAAAGTTCAAAAAATGGAATAAAGTGAACTCGCCATTGTCGCTTTTTTCAGCATGATGTTTGCTTCGTAGCCTAACTCACTAGATATAGGCAATTCGGGCCATAGTAAGCACGAAAATTCACATTTCTACGCCTTTAATTATGACGCATTGTGACATACCTCACTTAAAATTTAGTGACATAAGTACAATTCTGACGATTAAGCTAATGTGCCACAAAATGCGTATGTGAAGAGTTATTCACATATTTGCAAAAATAGGTATAAAAAACGATTATGTAGTTATTTATTTCGACTTTTTAGTCATTTACCTATTGTGTGTGTTGATTCGATTTTGTTCTAGTGATACTTTGTCAGCATATGAGCTGGGAAGCTTATACCCATCGCTATTGGAGGCGTTTTACTCTCGAGGTGCGTCTTTTTATAGAAGATGGGTAGCCTATTTGTTGACAGGGAGAAAGCGCATGACGGATGTTCCCGCGCTGCAAATCAATAATCTTCATAAAACCTTTGGACACAACGTCGTTCTAAAAGGCATTTCACTGCAAGCCAATAAAGGCGATGTCATTTCTATTATTGGTTCTTCTGGTTCTGGGAAAAGTACCTTTTTGCGCTGTATCAATCTGCTTGAAACACCCACTCAAGGTGATATTTGGGTTAACGGTGAGCAATTGGAAATGCGTGCCAATAAAAGTGGTCAATATGTACCAGTCAATGCTAAGCAAGTTCAGCGTATTCGATCGCGCCTTGCTATGGTCTTTCAAGGTTTTAATCTTTGGTCACATATGACGGTGCTCGAAAATGTTATCGAAGCCCCGATACATGTTCTTGGTGTAAATAGAAAGGAAGCAATAGAGAAAGCCGAAATACTGCTTAAGCGTGTCGGCTTGTATGAGCGTAAAGACTATTACCCAGGACACTTGTCAGGCGGGCAGCAGCAACGAGCCGCGATAGCTCGTGCATTGGCGGTTGAGCCTGAGGTGATGCTGTTTGATGAACCTACGTCCGCATTAGATCCGGAGCTGGTTGGTGAAGTCTTAAACGTGATGCGAGATCTCGCTGAAGAGGGCAGAACTATGCTGGTGGTGACCCATGAAATGGCGTTCGCTCGTGATGTTTCCTCGCATGTGATGTTTTTACATCAGGGGGTGGTGGAAGAACAAGGCGAGCCACACAAACTGTTTTCACAACCCAAGTCAGAACGGCTCAAACAATTTATCTCTTCAATTTATTAACCCCTATCCCTTTAGGGGTAGCAAGGACAGAGTGACAGCAGATAAGTTTGTCACTGGTAGTACAATAATAAGACAGCGTTATCACAGGAGTAAGGATATGAAAAAGTGGTTACTCGTGGCTGCTATGATCGCAACAACCGCGACTGGCGTGGCACAAGCAAAAGAGTGGAAAGTGGTTAGGTTTGGTATTGAGGGCGCTTACCCTCCATTTAGCTGGACGGAACCAGATGGCTCGTTAAAAGGTTTTGATGTGGATATGGCAAATGCACTGTGTAAGCAGATGCAAGTGAAGTGTCAGATCATCCGTCAAGATTGGGATGGTATCATTCCCTCTTTATTAGCACGTAAGTACGATGCGATCATTGCTGCAATGTCTATTACCGATGAACGTCGTAAGAAAGTCGATTTCACCCACAAATATGCATTGATTCCTAATAAGTTTATTGCCAAGAAAGGCAGCAATATTGATTTTACGAAGAAAGGGTTGAAAGGCGTAAAAATCGGTGTTCAACGTGCAACCACTCATGATAAGTACCTTTCCGATAATTATGGTGACTCCGTTGATATCGTCCGTTATGGTTCATTCGATGAAGCCTACCTTGATCTTGCCAACGGACGTATTGCTGCAGTTCTTGGTGATGCCTCTGCGTTGGAAGAGGGCATGTTGAAAAAGCCTGGCGGTGAAAAATACGAATTTGTTGGTCCAACCTTAACCGACCCTAAATGGTTTGGTGAAGGCTTTGGTATCGCGGTGCGTAAACAAGATAAAGATCTGACGGAAAAACTGAATAAAGCGATTGATGCTGTCCGTGCTGATGGTGTTTACAAACAAATAGCGGCGAAATACTTTAGCTACGACGTGTACGGTGAATAACGTTCCATTACCCCATGTGATCCCGGGCAATGACTGCCCGGGTCAATCTAATCACCATCTCGTTAGTCAACTTTTGCCGTCTTTTGTCGTGCGGCTAACTCGAAAATCTCACATCGGTTTACGTGTAATGTGTTCTGATGTTCAAGTGAGTAAAACGGAATTTTGCGATGTTTGATCTCCAAGGATATGGCTGGGCTATTTTGCAAGGCGCCGGATTAACGGTAGAAGTGGCTTTGTTGTCGCTACTTGTCGCTATGCTTTTAGGCATGGCTGGGGCAATGGCGAAGCTCTCTACATCAAAGGCACTTAGAATCAGTGCAACCATCTATACCACTATCATCCGTGGTATTCCTGATCTGGTTCTCATGATGCTGATCTTCTTTGGTGGTCAGATATTTCTCAACAATAGCCTCTATCAAGTGAATGAGTGGCTTAACTCTGCTTTGACCTCACTGAATCCACAACATGAGTGGGCAGCCTATTTGCCCGATTATATTGATGTCAGTCCATTCATTGCGGGGATACTTACAATAGGTTTTATCTTCGGTGCCTATATGGCAGAAACGTTTCGTGGTGCCATTTTGGCTGTCGACCAAGGAGAGCTTGAAGCGGCGAAGGCCTATGGTATGAGCCCTTGGTTAAGTTTTAAAAGAGTCTTGTTTCCTCAGATGGTTCGCCATGCATTGCCGGGATTTGGTAACAACTGGCTAGTACTCCTCAAAACCACGGCATTGGTTTCCATTATTGGTTTAGAGGATATGGTGAGGATAGGTTCTTTGGCCGCTGGCTCTACCAAAATGCCGTTCACCTTTTATATGGCGATTTCGGTGCTCTTCTTGCTGTTTACGAGTCTTTCGACCAGTGTGTTAAAAATGCTGGAACGTCGTTATGCGATTCAAACGAGGTAAATGAAATGGACTTTTCCTTGATTTTGGCCAGCATGCCTATCTACCTAAATGGACTTTGGACAACCGCATGGCTAGTGGGCGTATCGTTGCTGATAGGCATCATGGTTGCAATACCATTGGCGTTTATTCGCAATGCCAAACAGCTTTGGCTGCGTTATCCCGCTTGGCTCTATATCTACTTTTTCCGCGGTACGCCATTGTTGGTCCAGCTCTACCTGATTTACTACGGAATGGATCAGTTTTTTACCGTGGCCGGGACGCTTTGGGAAAATGCTTGGTTTTGTGCTTTGGTTTCGTTTGTCCTCAATACCTCAGCGTACACTGCAGAAATCATTCGCGGGGCGATTAACGGGCTGTCTAAAGGAGAAATTGAGGCCGCACGAGCCTTTGGTATGGGGCGGTTTAAGATAGTAAAACGGATTATCTTACCAAGCGCTTTGCGTCGCGCTTTACCCGCTTACAGCAACGAAGTGATCTTTATGCTGCACGGCAGTGCGGTTGCGGGGATCATCACCATTATGGATCTCACAGGAGCGGCTCGGTTGGTTAACTCGCGCTACTATGCACCTTTTGAAGCATTTTTAACCGCTGGTGTGTTTTATATGGTGTTGAGCTTTTCACTGATTTGGTGTTTTAAGCAAGCGGAGAAACGGTATTTAGCACACCTTAAGCCCCGAATGTAAGAAGGATATACGCTGTAAGTGTATATCCTTCGATTAACGTAGCATTCAGATAGGGTTATTGATTGCTGAATACAGACCAGATTGGTGCGTGATCTGACGGTTTTTCAATACCGCGTAGTGGATAATCAATCCCCGATTCAAGGCATTTCTTTGCCAAAGGGGGGGTGGCGAGAATGACATCAATGCGCAGACCACGATTATCGTCAAAGCCTCTAGAGCGATAGTCAAACCACGAAAACTGGTCGTCAACCTCTGGATGAACTTGACGGAAAGTATCAACAAAGCCCCAATCAAGTAAACGTTGTAGCCATTCACGCTCTTCTGGCTGGAATGAACATTTACCCGTTTGCAACCAACGTTTGCGATTCGGTTCGCCAATGCCAATGTCTAAATCCAATGGGCTAATGTTAATGTCACCCATGACAATGATCTGTTCATCAGGCTGATGATACTCATCTAAGTAGCTCATCAAATCACTATAAAACTGGCGTTTATACGGGAATTTAACTTCGTGATTGATGTTATCGCCTTGCGGGAAATAACCATTCATCACCGTTACTTTATCGCCATTTTCATCAGCAAACGTTGCTATGATCATCCGCTTTTGATGCTCTTCGCTATCAGAAGGGAAACCTTTTTGGATTGTGATCGGCTCTTGCTTGCACAGCAGCGCAACACCGTAATGCGCTTTTTGACCATGAAAATAGACTTTGTAACCCATCGCCTCCACGTCGGCTACTGGGAAGGCTTCATCGTGTACCTTGATCTCTTGTAGACCGATTACGTCTGGATTGTGTTTATCTATAAGTGCTTGTAACTGATGGAGTCGGGCTCGTAGGCCATTAATGTTAAAACTGACGACTTTCATACAGGTTCCTTACTCATTGAATTATTTGTCGATAGTATCACTGTGGTGAGTTGGCTCAACCCTAAGTTTTACAAGGAATCTGCATTACTGTTGGATGAGTTTTTAACGCGTTTTAATAAATCACGTTTCACAATCTCAAGGGCTGCTAACGCGGTATGAGGCTCGATAGCATGGGTTTCTAAAAGGTAGATTAAATCAACGGCCAATTTCACTTCATCTGGAGCTTGGTCGAGCGGTGTACCGATTGGGTCTGACATTTATTGGCCTTTCTCTTGTACAGTTATCTGCTGTTCTATTTTGGCTTTTGCCGTCTGGCAACGAAGTAAGCGCTGCTCTGCGAGGGCTAATTCTTGCTGAGCTTGTTGTCTAATTAAGTAATTAGCACGCTCTAGTGCGGTTTGTTTCTCCATGACCAACAGCGCTAAACGATCTTCCCACTCTTGATGTTGAGCTAAATTGAGATAAAGAGTTTGCGTGGGAATGGAGTCATCTTCACTTTTCGGCACTACATGCGAAGCCGCTGAAACGACCCTTTGTATTGCAGTCAGTTGAGCGATAAATCGTTCGGTTAGATATTGTGCTTGCTCTTGGCTCAGTGATTTAGTCTCTTGCCCTAAGATTAATCGATCCAATGTTTCTTGTGCTTCACTAGCGCAAGTAGCTAAACGCCTAGTGGGGTTGCGAAACAAGCGTTCGTCAAAAAGGGGCTGTTGTCTCGCGCCGCTCTTACTATCAAGTTCGGTTGCTTGAATCGTCAGTTCAGCCAATTGTTGGCGTAATTGAGACAGTTTTTTCATCATTATCTAGCCTGACTAACTCAGCAAAAGAGAATCAATATTCTACCACTCGCTTAAATGGAGGTAGAGAGTCTAGCAGTTGTTTACCGTAGCGTTTTGAGATAATTCTTCGGTCTAAGATCACAACTCGACCAGAATCTCGCTCTTTACGTAGCAGTCGCCCGACCGATTGAATCAATTTTTTACTCGCATCGGGAACTGCAATTTGTAAAAAAGGATTCCCGCCTAAACGTTGGATATATTCAGCATGCGCTTGCTCAACGGGAGAGGTCGGTACACCAAAGGGGATCTTAGTAATGATCAGGTTTTCCAATAGCTCCCCTGGTAGGTCCAAACCCTCAGAAAAGCTCCCTGTACCGAATAAAATGCTGGTTTTTTGTTTTTCTACTAGGTTTTTATGTTTTTTTAGAATTTCAGATCGAGACTTTTCGCCTTGCAGTTGCAATGTCCAATTAGAGGACTTACATAACGGTTTTAGCTTGTCGGCCACTTCTTTCATCTGCCAATAAGAAGAGAACAGCACCAAATTAGCTTGATTGGGCTGAATGTATTCTCCTAGTCGTTTAGCAAGATAGTGAGTAAATTCCGGAGCGGTTGGCTCATAATCCATCTTGGGAATGAGCAATTCGGCTTGTTGTTGATAATCAAAGGGTGAAGAGAGTGCTAAGAATTGCACGCCATCTTCTGCTTTGTCACTAATACCGGCTTGACGACAAAAATATTGGAATGAATTTAAGGCACGCATGGTTGCTGAGACTAACACTGCGCCCACACAGCGACTCCAAATCTGCTGATCCAGTTGCCAACCGATCTCCAGTGGCGACACGTTAGCAATAAAGTCGCCTTCACGTTCCTTACTGATTTCAAACCAGCGAGCGAGAGGTGCGCCACGCTCAGGTTGTGGCTGAGCCATTAGTGTCCAAACTTGCTGCAGATTCTCTAACCGTTGAATATAGAAGCCCAATTCTGAAAGGGCCGGCTCCGCTAAGCGGCTGGCTAGCTCACCTTCTTTTACCTGTTCAGCAATCAAATCAGCAATTTTTGCTACGGCTTGATTTGCCTTCTGACTTTCGCGTTTCAACTCTTTGGCAAGTAACTCTAGCCATTCGGGTAACTCGCCGTTTTCAAAGCGCAGAATACCTTCGTTGAACTGTTGTGCTGAAAAATGATTAGGTAAACGGCTCAGCTCTGGAATTAACTGCTGAAAAGCAGAGGAAGCTTGCTCGTGAAATCGTCCGACTCGTTTGGCATCCGCTAGGTTGACGTATTTGCTGAGAGATTGATTGAGTTTCTCAAGCCAACTCGCTGCGCCTTTTAACGTTGCAGCAGCAGCAGAATGGTCGCGAGCAACATGAGGTAGATGATGGGCTTCATCAAAGATATAAATGGTATTTTCTGGTTCAGGGAGAATCACGCCACCACCAAGATCAGCATCCGCCATCACTAAGCTGTGGTTGGCGATGATGACATCATTTCTATCCAGTTCTGAGCGTGCTTTTTGAAATGGGCAATGGCGATGCGCTGCAAAACTGTTGTTACAGCTGTGTTTGTCACTGACAATTAACTGCCAAACTTCATCTGATATCGTATCAGGCCAAGAGTCTCTGTCACCATCCCATTTCTGGTTGGCTAACTCGTGGTATAGGTTCTTTAAGGTTTCTAATGTGTCGTTAGTGGGCTTTGTTTCAAAAATCGCTAACTGACCTCCATCCACACCAGCAGCTACCGCCAGTTTTTCTGCACAGCAATACCTTTGTCTTCCTTTAGCTACGATAAAAGAAAAAGGGACATCCGTGATGCGGCGATACAGCGGCAAATCTTTATTCATTAACTGCTCTTGCAACGCGACAGTTGCTGTTGAAATCACAATCTTTCGTTGGTTGGATAAAGCAACCGGAATTGCTCCCATTAGATAGGAGAGCGATTTGCCGATTCCGGTTCCTGCTTCTGCAACAAGAATGCGAGTTGATTTGTGATATTCGCCACATAAGGTCTTCGCGATTTCCGCCACCAGATAATTTTGTGCTCGACGAGGAACAAAATTATCAAGCTGTGCTTGCAAGTTATGGTAGCTGTTTCTTATCGATTTTTGGATGTTATTAGTGATCATGTTGGTACTCGAGTTTCTTACCCAGAGATGCTACCACATAAGCCTTTGCGACAAGTAGTTCCGTAAAACAACACTGTTTTAAATCAAATGTAGATCTCGTTCACAAAAAAAGATTGAACCATCATGTACTTAAAAATTATTTAGCAATTCAAAAATATAAAGCTCCAAAAAGGTGTATTAGTCTTTATAAAATTCTGCATATTGGTATTTTTAAGGGATAGAAAAAGATAATTATCCGGATTGGCTAACCTTTTGATAGTGATGAAAATTGATGTTTTTGGTTGAATTTTAAGCGTTTTTTACAAACCTTTTTACTTAAGTGTTTGAAAATGTTTGATTTTTATATTTATTTAACTATTCTTTTAGAGCATTTGACACTCAGCATATTCTTTTGCAATCTAAAACTCGAATTTAGTGGCGATGGTCAACAACCGCAGAGTTGATAAACCATCTTCAAAAACAAAAGGGAACCGGGCAAGGATCTCCCGATTTTAAGAAAAGGCAGTGGATTATTATGAAAAAGACTCTTTTAGCACTAGCAGTGCTTGCAGCAGCAGGTTCTGTTAACGCAGCAGAAATCGTTAAAAACGACAGCGGTTCAGTAAACTTCTACGGTCAAATCCGTGAAGCAATGACTTACTCTCACTCAAATGATGAGTCTAAGACTGCTGCTGATGCAGGTTCTTCTCGTGCTGGTATCAACGCATCTTGGAAACTAACTGACGACCTAAACCTAATCGGTAAAGCCGAGTTCGGTATTGTTAGCTCAATGAAAAGCCGCCAAAACTGGATCGGTGTGTCTAGTGATGATTACGGTTCTCTATACGTTGGTCGTACAGCTCTACTAGCTGATGACGTGTACGGTGCAGAGTACTCTTGGTACTACGGTATTTCTGATAAAGCTCTATACGATACAGACCTAGCAAACGACTACTTCTATCAAGACAACGCAATCAACTACGATTTTATCAAAGATAACTACTTCGTACGTGCTCAGTACAACCTGGCTGAAAAAGATTCTGCTGCTAAACAAGCGTCTATCTTTGTTGGTTCAACTATGGGTGATTTGAGCTTCCACTCTGGTATCGTTTACTTCGAAAACAATACTACAACAACTTCTCAAGCAGCTAACGCTACAACAGGTGTTGTAACTGAAACTTCAACTAAGAATGACACAGAGTCTCTATCTACTGAAGTTACTGTAGAATACAAACTAGACGCTCTAACTCTAGGTGCAACATACGCACACATCAACCGTACAGAAGGTAACACTGACAACAATTCTAACGGTTACAACCTTGGTGCAATGTACAAACTGTCTGACGCAACTACTGTATACGGTGGCTACCAATACGTTGAAATGCAAGACAAATCAAACGCAGACATCCAAAACAGCTACGTAGGTGTTAGCTACCGTCCTGTAACATGGGCTCTGACTTATGTTGAATACGGTTACAACGACACTGAAAGCGCAGCTGCTGTGAATGCTCTAGCAGTTGGTGCTCGCGTTTACTGGTAATATCAGTCGCTTAGCATGTAGAATAAACCCAGCATTTATTGCTGGGTTTTTTAATGGAGATAATAATGAAAAATTTTTGGAGTATCGGGTGTTTGAGTCTGGGATTGGCACTATCTTCTACTGCCTTTGCCGATGTTAAACTAGAGTTCCCCGATACAGTGAACCTTTTAGTAACAAATATGCAGACGCCGAAAGTTAGTGGGAGCTTGTTGGATAACAATAAGTCAATTACCCTGCCTAACGGTGTTAATCAGGTGGTATTTCAATTTACACCTGACTTCTTAGATAAGAATGATTACAAAAAGGTTTATAGTCACATCGTTGTTGCTCGCTTTGATGCAAAAGACGACACTTTGGTTTTGAAGATGCCAAAGTACAAAAGCTACTACGACGCAAAAGTGAATATCGAAAAGATGACGTGGCAGTTGCATTCCAGCAAGACAGACAAAGATATCAACGTTGTTGACGATAAATTGAGTGTAACTGGTTTCGTGTTAGGTCGTGACTACACTAATGAAGTGATGGAATACAATCGCGCTGGTGGTAAAGCCGCAGTGGCTGTCAGCTATGTTACGGTTAATACAGATAAACCGGTTCTTGGTGATTCAGGAAAAACCGTAAAAGTAGCCACTGAACAGCATTTAAAAGTCGGTACTTTATCTGAACTTCAACGTTTGTATCTGCAGTCTTCAGCACAAGATCGCAAAGCATTCCGCAAATGGATTGTCGACCAAGAGTAAGCTTGGTTTTACATGAGATATGAGTAAAAAAACCAGCGGTAGCTGGTTTTTTATGGTGCAAAGGTTAACCGCAGCACTTTTTGTATTTTTTACCGCTACCACAAGGACAAGGATCGTTGCGGCCTACTTTAGAATGCGTCGTGGTTTGTGGAAATTCACCATCAACGTAATACCACAATTGTCCTTCACGTAAGAAACGCGAGCGCTCTTCTAAACAGTAGGTCTGACCGTGGTCTGAAAAATGCGCTTTAAAGTGCACATAACCTTCTGAGTCATTGCTCCCTTCATCGGTAGAAAGTACTTCAAGCTTATTCCAGTGACTGTTCGCTGAAGCCGCTATTTCAGCTCTGTCTTGCTCTGCGTTGCACGAGGGGTGATAGGTTGCAACGATAAAATCAACCAATTTCAGTACGTGTGCACTGTATCTAGCCCGCATTAGCTGCTCAGGCGTTTTGGCGTTAGCGTGATCATGATGAACTGGTTGGCAGCAGTCTGAATAAGCTAGACCGGAGTTACAATAGCAGAGAGTCATAGGCAATATCGAATTATAAAATGATGGGAAAGTCTAAGTAGAAACTATAATAATGTCTATAAATTCATATCCATTAACACATCTGCCCACTCAATCGCGTCATCATAACTGCTAATCACGTCAGCGTGAGTTATTGCTAATTTATCCGCTAAGTGCGAGACATGAGCCCAATCAGCGGTTTCATAGCCGATCGCCAAATCGAGAATTTCTCCTAGCGTCCCTTTATGTTGCAATAAAGCCAGTTTGATTGCGGAGTCGATAGGCATTTGCTGCAGGATATTCTCTAAAGGTTGATCGAGCAAACTATCGAGTAATGAGAACATGCCAGTTAAAAAAGCTGCGCCTTGTTCAATGCTGTTATCCCGCTTTTTAGCTCGTTGCCAGAGCAATTCACAAAAACGAGCACGTTGGATCGAGAGAGTATAAAGTGCATGAGGCTTTGATTTTTGAGCGGAGGCAATGGCGACAATGGAGATAAAGCGACGTAGACGTTGCTCTCCTAGATAAACAATCGCTTGTTTAAAATTCTGGATCTTGGAACTGACACTAGCGGAAGCGTTCACAAACGAAAGCAATTTATAAGACATCGAAAGATCGCGGGAGATGATCGCTTCTAAAGCAGGATAATCAAGTTGATCTTTTGCGACCTCTTTACAGAGTTGGATCAAAGTCAGAAATGAGGGATCAAGGGACTGGTGTTGTAAGATCTCAGGGCGTGCAAAGAAATAACCTTGGAAAAGGGTAAAACCAGCGGCTTTGGCTTTTTGAAATTCGTCGTAGGTTTCAATCTTTTCGGCAAGAAATTCAATGTTGAACTGTTTGGTACGCGCCATAAATTGCTTAGCAATGTCGACTGAGGTCTGCCGAAGATCGAATTTGATCACTGAAACATAAGGTAAAAAAGCGTTCCACTCTTTACTCGGAATAAAATCATCTAAAGCAATCTTATAGCCCTGCTTGTGCATGTGTCTTATCGAGGTCAACAATTCCACTGAAGGCGGACAGGTTTCCAATACTTCTATGACTAAGCTATTGGTTGGAAACACCGTGGGTATCATATTAACCAGGCTATGGTAGGGAAAGTTAACAAACCCTAGTTTGCCTCCGAGCGTATGGTAATGCGTCGATAAAAAGTGATCCGACAGCAACTGGCTAGTTGCTTTTTCAGGATCAATTTCTGGAAAACTGTTGTTAGGACCATCTCTAAACAGTAATTCATAACCAATAGTGACACGATCACTATTTAAAATAGGTTGCCTAGCGATATAAGAAAATTTTGGTGTGGCCTTAGTCGACGCCATAACTCTTGTTCTAGTCATTAATAATCCATTTACTAAGCGTATTCCAAAATTGTTTGTTTGGTGGGCTAAATGTTGTGATTTAGTTTAAAAAGCACGTTTTTCTAACGTGAAACCATTGGGTGTGAATACTCCTACCGATCCTTGCTCATACCAGTCACCTAAAACCACGCGAGTGCCATAGGAGTGACGATGAATATCAGGGCGATGAGTGTGGCCATGGATCATGAGTGAGACACTATGATGTTGCAGACGCTGTTGGACTTCGTCGGGAGTGACGTCCATGATCTCCATCGCTTTGTGTTGTTTATCTTGGCGAATATCCTGCTGAATCTTAGAGACCAATTTACGCTTGATAAAGAGAGGGAGGCGATTGAACAGCCATTGTAGCCAAGGCTGATGGACCTTCTTGCGAAACGCTAAGTAACGGACATCTTGGGTGCACAAGGTATCGCCATGGAGAAGAAGTGCTTTTTGCCCATAGAGATCGACAACATGTTCTTCTGCCAGCAGTGTTACTCCCGTTCGGCGCGCAAAACGTCGACCCACTAAAAAGTCACGATTGCCATGAATGAAATAGCAAGGAACGCCAGCTAAAGTGAGTTGACGAAATTCAGCTTGAATCTTCAGTGCAAATTCACTGTCATCATCATCGCCAACCCAAAAATCGAAGAGATCACCGAGCACATAAAGCGCATCACAATCAATCGCTTCAGTGCGCATGAAACGAACGAAACAATCGGTAATGTCGGGGCGTTTAGGGGTGAGATGTAAGTCAGATATAAATAATGTTTTTTGCATAGGAAAATAGATGGAGCGCCGCAGCGCTCCATAATCGAATTACTCTTCGATAGTGGTGCTAGTAATCACCACTTCTTCTAGTGGAACGTCTTGGTGCATGCCGTAAGAACCCGTGCTAACGCCTTTAATCTTGTTAACGATGTCCATACCTTCAACAACTTCACCAAATAC
Source organism: Vibrio porteresiae DSM 19223 (assembly GCF_024347055.1). Lineage (NCBI taxonomy): Bacteria > Pseudomonadati > Pseudomonadota > Gammaproteobacteria > Vibrionales > Vibrionaceae > Vibrio > Vibrio porteresiae. The sequence continues at coordinate 2,443,960 of NZ_AP024895.1, read as the reverse complement.
ACAGTAACCCCAACCATCACGGCTTTCAGAGCGGAAGTTTAGGAAAGTGTTGTCGTTCACGTTGATAAAGAATTGTGAACTTGCAGAATGGGGTTCCATAGTACGTGCCATAGCGATGGTACCTACTTTGTTGCTCAGACCATTGTTTGCTTCATTTTTGATAGAAGCACGAGTCGCTTTCTCTTTCAGGCCTGAAGTCATACCACCGCCCTGAATCATGAATCCATCGATAACACGGTGAAACAGTGTGTTGTCGTAAAAACCGTCACGGCAGTATTGAAGAAAGTTTGCACTGGTTTCTGGTGCTTTTTCTTCGTTCAACTGAATTTTAATATCACCAAAGTTAGTGTGAAGGGTGATCATGAGCATTACCTTTGCTTTGTTTTGTATGAAATGGCAATTCTAGCTTAACTTTTTGTTCATTCAAAACATCAAATGGATGACCTGACGATAACAGAGTTGTTATACTACGGAACCATTTCGTTTTTTAGACAGTTTAGATAGAGATCATGTTGAAGATATATAACACACTCACACGACAAAAAGAGGAATTTAAACCGATCAATGCTGGCAAAGTCGGCATGTATGTCTGTGGGGTCACCATATACGATCTCTGTCATATTGGTCATGGTCGTACTTTTGTTTCTTTTGATGTGGTGTCGCGTTACCTGCGTTACCTTGGTTACGATTTGACTTTCGTTCGTAACATTACGGATATCGACGATAAAATTATCAAGCGTGCAGCAGAAAATGGTGAGTCATGCGATTCATTAACTGAACGCTTAATTCAAGAGATGTACACCGACTTTGATGCACTGAATATGCGTCGTCCAGATGTAGAGCCAAGAGCGACCAAGTTTATTGCTGAGATCATCTCTTTAGTTGAGAAACTGATTGAAAAAGGTTTTGCTTATGTTGCCGATAATGGCGACGTCATGTTCGAAGTGGCTAAATTTGACGATTACGGCAAATTGTCACGTCAAGATCTTGATCAGTTACAAGCGGGTGCGCGTGTTGACATTGAGACAGCTAAACGCAGCCCATTAGACTTCGTGGTTTGGAAAATGTCGAAACCTGGCGAACCAACTTGGGAATCGCCTTGGGGCGCAGGTCGTCCAGGATGGCACATCGAATGTTCTGCGATGAACTCATCTATTTTAGGTGACCACTTCGATATCCATGGTGGTGGTTCAGACCTTCAATTCCCACACCATGAAAATGAAATTGCACAATCATGCTGTGCGCACGGTGGCCACTATGTAAATACGTGGATGCACAGTGGCATGGTGATGGTTGATAAAGAGAAGATGTCTAAATCTCTTGGCAACTTCTTTACCATTCGTGATGTGCTTAATCACTACGATGCGGAAACTGTGCGCTATTTCTTGATGTCAGGTCACTACCGCAGTCAATTGAACTATAGCGAAGAAAACCTAAATCAAGCTCGTGCGTCACTAGAACGTCTTTACACCGCTTTACGTGGTCTTGATAGCCAGGCTGAAGCTGCGCATAACGAAGAGTACATTCGTCGTTTTACTGAATCGATGAATGATGACTTTAATACACCAGAAGCTTATTCAGTGCTGTTTGATATGGCTCGTGATATCAACCGTCTGAAAACCGAAGATATGGCTCAGGCGAGTGCACTAGGTGCGTTAATGCGTGAGTTGGCTGATGTGATTGGCATTTTGTACCAAGACCCTGAGCACTTCCTACAAGGCGATGCTGGTAACTCTGATGAAGTGGCAGAAATTGAAGCGCTCATCAAGTTACGTAACGACTCTCGTGCAGCTAAAGATTGGGCTAACGCAGACGTTGCTCGTGATAAGTTAAATGAGATGGGCATTGTGCTAGAAGATGGTCCAGAAGGAACTACTTGGCGCCGTAAGTAAGGTGAGCTGAGTATCGTGCTTATGATGAAAGTGGGCTTTAGGCCCACTTTCTTTTTACATGCATCTTATTTAATTGGATGTTTAGCCCGGAACGGGTGGCCATTGCTACCGTGATACGGCGAATTAAGCTAACATCTTCAAGAATATCGTTACCTTATCAAGATTTATCTATGTCTATCATTTTGGGGATTGACCCCGGCTCTCGTATTACTGGTTATGGAGTGATACGCCAACAAGGTCGACAACTGCAGTATTTAGGCAGCGGCTGTATTCGAACATCTGAAAAGGAACTGCCACTGAGGCTCAAGCAGATCTACGCTGGAGTGAGCGAAATCATTACCCAATTTCAACCGGATGTATTTGCTATAGAACAGGTGTTTATGGCGAAAAATGCGGATTCGGCGCTAAAACTCGGTCAAGCGCGCGGCAGTGCGATTGTTGCTGCAGTGAATGCCGATTTACCCGTGTTTGAATACGCGGCTCGTTTGATCAAGCAGGCCGTCGTCGGAACGGGCGGAGCCGAGAAAGCTCAAGTACAGCACATGGTGCAACAAATGTTAAAACTGCCTGCCAAGCCACAAGCTGACGCTGCCGATGCATTAGGCGTTGCTATTTGTCATGCCAACACCAATAAGACCTTGATAGCGTTGGCTGGTAAGGCGACCAGTGCTCGTCGGGGGCGTTACCGTTAAAGGGGTAACCTATCTTTTACTGGCTATCCATCCAGTTATTGATTATCATCTTTTGCAAAGTTAAGTCATTAAAAGGATACCACCGTGATCGGACGTCTTCGCGGAATATTGATTGAAAAACAACCACCTGAAGTGTTAATCGAAGTCGGTGGCGTTGGTTATGAAGTTCAGATGCCAATGAGTTGTTTTTACGAACTCCCTAATGTGGGTGAAGAAGCCGTTATTTACACTCATTTTGTGGTGCGTGAAGATGCACAACTTCTGTATGGATTTAACACGGTTAAAGAACGAGCTCTGTTTCGTCAAGTGATTAAAGCCAATGGTGTGGGTCCTAAGATGGGCTTGGCCATTCTCTCTGGCATGACGGCATCACAGTTTGTCTCTTGTGTCGAAAGAGAAGATATTTCAACACTGGTCAAGTTACCTGGGGTGGGTAAGAAAACCGCTGAACGTCTTGTCGTTGAAATGAAAGATCGCTTGAAAGGGTGGGGGGCTGGTGACCTCTTTACTCCAGCGACCGATGCCGCACCTATCGACAGCTTCCCAGCAGGAGAACAGAGTGCTGAAGAAGAAGCAGTAAGTGCACTTCTCGCTTTAGGATATAAACCCGCACAAGCTTCAAAAGTGGTTTCACAAATTGCTAAACCTGGAATGAGCAGTGAGCAATTAATTCGTGACGCACTAAAATCGATGGTGTAACGAGTTATCACGTTACGAAATAAGGACGTATTTGCGTCACTTTGTTATCTATTTACCGGTAACGCAGCAACAATTAAGAAAAGTCATTAGGAACCTCATTCATGATAGAAGCAGATCGCCTCATTGCACCTGATAGCCCTTCTTTTAGAGAAGAAGAAGCGATTGATCGTGCGATTAGACCGAAAAAATTGTGCGATTATCAAGGGCAAGATCATGTCCGTGATCAGATGGAAATCTTTATTCAAGCCGCACAAAAGCGTAATGAGGCGCTCGATCACCTGTTGATTTTTGGTCCTCCAGGCCTTGGTAAAACAACGTTAGCCAACATTGTCGCTAACGAAATGGAAGTCAATATTCGCACTACATCAGGACCCGTGTTAGAGAAAGCCGGCGACTTAGCCGCATTGTTAACCAATCTTGAAGAAAATGATGTGTTGTTTATTGATGAGATCCACCGTCTTAGCCCTGTAGTTGAAGAAGTGCTCTATCCAGCGATGGAAGATTACCAATTAGATATCATGATTGGTGAAGGACCTGCTGCTCGTTCAATTAAGATTGATTTGCCACCGTTCACCCTAATCGGGGCTACCACACGAGCGGGATCGTTAACTTCGCCGCTACGTGATCGCTTTGGTATTGTCCAACGCCTTGAATACTATAATGTTGCAGACCTGCAACATATCGTACAACGCAGTGCTAACTGTCTTGGACTCTCAATGGACAGTGAAGGGGCATTAGAAGTTGCGCGGCGTGCTCGCGGTACTCCACGTATCGCAAACCGTTTGTTACGTCGCGTGCGCGATTACGCCGAAGTGAAAGGTGATGGTCATATCAGTGCTGATATTGCAGACAAGGCATTAAATATGTTGGATGTTGACCACCAAGGCTTTGACTATATGGATCGTAAGTTATTGTTAGCCATTATGGAGAAGTTTTCGGGTGGGCCAGTAGGGCTGGATAACTTAGCTGCAGCGATCGGTGAAGAGAAAGATACGATTGAAGATGTATTAGAGCCTTTTCTTATCCAACAAGGCTACCTTCAACGTACTCCAAGGGGTAGAATAGCGACCGATAGAGCATACTTACATTTCGGCCTTGATCGATAAACGTTACAAAAATTAGCATCTGTTTATATTTGACACCTTAGGGTGATCTGGATCACAAATAATTAAATCCATTTTAAGATGAATAGTTAGCAAGATGAGTGTGCTTGTTAACTATTTGTTCTCCCTCTCCCCATCTTTTTTCTAGAATTTACGTATTAGTAACAATAAAACGGTAATTTTATTGATTTGAATCATTTTGTTGTTTTCTTGGTCTGTTTTGCGTGATGAAACTTGATTTGAATCAAAGCGGAATCTGCCTATAAACCTTTTGAAACAAACAAGTTTTGGAAGTAGTATTAGTCGCAGCTATATTAGCTAGCGCTTAACAATTAACTAACCACAACGGCACATGATTACAACAAAAATCACTTTTTTATAACAACCCTACATTTTGTGTAACTAAGTGAAAATGAGTAACAGTGCTCAACGTGTCTTTCAGCCGACACAAAGGAGTTACTATGATTGACGTAGTTGATCTGTCGCGATTGCAGTTTGCATTGACAGCGATGTATCACTTCTTATTCGTACCTCTGACTCTAGGCATGACTTTCTTGCTTGCCATCATGGAGTCTCTTTACGTAATGACCGACAAACCAGTTTACAAGGACATGACTAAGTTCTGGGGTAAATTGTTTGGTATCAACTTTGCCCTAGGTGTTGCCACTGGTCTCACCATGGAATTCCAATTTGGTACAAACTGGTCTTATTACTCTCATTATGTAGGTGATATTTTCGGTGCCCCTCTTGCTATTGAAGCATTAGTTGCCTTCTTCCTTGAATCTACCTTTGTGGGTCTATTCTTCTTTGGTTGGGATCGACTATCTAAACGTCAACACTTAGTTGCCACTTGGTTAACCGCTATCGGTTCAAACTTCTCTGCGCTTTGGATTCTTGTAGCAAACGGCTGGATGCAAAACCCAGTTGGCGCTGAATTCAATTTCGAAAGTATGCGTATGGAGATGGTGAGCTTTGCGGATGTGGTTCTAAACCCTGTAGCTCAAGTGAAATTTGTTCACACTGTTGCTGCTGGTTACTGTACTGGTGCAATGTTCATTCTAGGTGTAAGTGCATACTACCTACTGAAAGGCCGTGATATCGCATTTGCTCGTCGTTCATTTGCTGTTGCAGCATCGTTTGGTATGGCGGCAGTTCTCTCTGTTATCGTACTAGGTGATGAATCTGGTTACGAAATGGGTGATGTACAGAAAGTGAAGCTGGCAGCCATCGAAGGTGAATGGGAAACTCAACCAGCTCCTGCAGCATGGACATTGATTGGCTTACCAAGCAATGAAGAGCGCGAAACGAAATACGCAGTTCAGATTCCTTGGGCTCTTGGTATCATTGCAACTCGTTCTCTTGACGAAGAAGTACCAGGATTGCGTGACCTTCGTGAGCAACACGTTGAACGTATCCGTAATGGTATTTACGCGTATTCACTACTCCAGAAATTGCGTGCAGGTACTCAAACTCCTGAAGACCAAGCTAACTTTGAAAATGCGAAGCAAGACTTGGGCTACGGTCTATTACTAAAACGCTACACTGATGAAGTAACTGATGCGACTGAAGAACAGATCCAACAAGCGGCGGATGATTCAATCCCTGAAGTTTGGCCTCTATTCTACTCATTCCGTATCATGGTCGCTTGTGGTGTGGTTATGCTATTGGTATTCGGTGCGGCATTCATTCAAACGTGTCGTAACAAGATTCAACAATACCCAATTTTGCTAAAAGCAGCATTGTGGTCAATCCCTCTTCCTTGGATTGCAGTTGAAACAGGCTGGTTTGTTGCTGAATACGGTCGTCAACCATGGGCTGTTGGTGAAATTTTACCAACCAACGTTGCTGCGTCTGCGTTGACTATGGGTGAATTGATTGCGTCGTTGATTGCCATTCTCGCGCTATACACAATCTTCTTAGTTGCTGAAGTGTATCTCATGGTGAAATTCTCTCGTAAAGGTCCAAGCAGTTTGAAAACAGGCCGCTACCATTTCGAGCAAAACGGTAACTCTGTAGAAGACAAAGTTAGCCGCCAAGTAGAAGCTTAAGCAAGGAGACACAATAATGTTTGATTACGAAGTCCTACGATTTATTTGGTGGATTCTAATTGGTGTGCTGTTTGTAGGTTTCTCAGTCGCTGATGGTTTCGATATGGGCGTGGGTGCACTTGTGCCATTTATTGGCAAAGGTGACTCAGAGCGTCGTGTAATGATCAACACCATTGCCCCTCACTGGGATGGTAACCAAGTTTGGCTTATCACTGCTGGTGGTGCTCTATTTGCTGCATGGCCTATGGTTTACGCGGCATCATTCTCTGGTTTCTATTTTGGTATGATCCTCGTACTGGCTGGCCTATGGCTACGTCCACTGTGTTTGGAATACCGTGCGAAAATTGATGATGACAAATGGCGCAACGCGCTAGATATCGGTATTTCGATCTCTGGTTTTGTTCCACCACTGATCATTGGTGTTGCATTTGGTAACCTTCTACAAGGCGTACCGCTAGACATTAACGAATTCCTAATGGTGACTTACCACGGCTCATTCTTTGGTTTGTTGAATCCATTCGGTATTCTATGCGGTTTGGTTTGTGTGTTCATGTTCCTTATGCAAGGTGCTAGCTGGCTACAGATGAAAACCGATGCAGAGCTTCACACTCGTGCACGCTCAGTAACTCAAATTATGGGTATTCTCACGGCAGTTCTGTTTGTTATTGGTGGTTTCTGGATTCAACACATTGATGGCTTCCTAGTGGCAAGCAATATTGATGCAAATGCAGCGTCAAACCCACTGTCTAAAGAAGTCGTTCGTCAAGCTGGTGGTTGGATGCATAACTTTGATGTCTACCCAGCAATGTGGATTGCCCCTATTCTTGGTGTTGTAATGCCGCTTCTTGCTGTACTGTTTTCTCGCGTTGGCAAAGGTGCGTTGGCATTTGTTACTTCAAGTCTAGGTATTGCTGGTATTATCTTTACTGCCGGTTTTGCCATGTTCCCATTCATCATGCCTTCAAGCTTAAATCCAAATGTAAGCTTGACGATGTGGGATGCAACTTCAAGTGAGTTGACCCTGAAACTGATGACGGGGGTTGCTGCGGTATTCGTGCCAATCATCCTGCTGTACACTGCGTTCTGTTACTACAAAATGTACGGTCGTGTTAACAAAGAATATGTTGAAGACAAAAACAATTCTACTTACTAAGGAGCTGACAATATGTGGTATTTCGCTTGGATTCTAGGCCTATTATTGGCTTGTTCATTCGGTATCATCAACGCTCTTTGGTTAGAGCACAGAGAGATGATGGATAAAGATAGTGAGTAATAATTGGTCCGAAAAGGTTACCAAAATTCATGCACCTCTTGATAAGGCTCTGCTTAGAGCCTTATCCATGGTTCTTGGTTTTTACCATATCGCCATGATGATGTGGGATCCCAAGCATTATTCAGCTGCGATTGGTGGGTTTAATCCAGTGATTGCACCGCTGATGATTTGGGCTTTATGTTCCAGCATGATTTTTGGCGTAGGTTTTAAACCGCGCCACTGGTTTTGGCAAATCCTATTCAGTCCTTATTTTTCGCTACTCATTTTGCTCTATTTGACGGTGTTACGCCTGGTTGGTTAAGGCCAACTTGTCATAATAGCGTCATAGTGTGTTGATGAATTAATCAAGTTAGCGCTGTCTTGTTGAGACAGCGCTAATTTTTTATCAGTTATTTGTGAAAACAGCCCTTAGCCTTGTACTCCACCCAACAAGTTGCGTTATAGTAATCAGTCAGTTGTATTACTATTTGATAGAACGTGCCAAAACTATGAAAACTTTCGAATGGCCTGTCACTGTGTACTATGAAGACACAGATGCTGGCGGAGTGGTTTATCACGCCAACTACCTCAAATTTTTTGAACGTGCTCGTACCGAAATGTTGCGACATATCGGAATTAACCAACAAGCTCTTCTGGAACAACATGTCGGTTTTGTTGTCCGACACATAGACATCGACTTTTTGAAAGGTGCTCGTCTTGACGATAAGTTGACGGTAAACACGTGTGTTTCTCAACTTAAAAAGGCTTCCCTGACATTCTGTCAAGAGCTGGTTAATCCTGAAGGTCAACTATTGTGTAAAGCAATAGTTAAGGTAGCATGTATCAACAATCAGAACATGAGGCCCATTGCTATGCCTCAGTCATTAAGTGTGGAGTTAACCCCCAGTGAGTGCTGATATTTCAATTCTTGATCTGTTTCTACAAGCCAGTTTTCTCGTTAAATTGGTCATGCTGTTACTGCTAGGTATGTCCATTGTTTCTTGGACAATGATATTGCAACGCAGTAAAGCGTTATCTAAAGCACAAAAAAGTGCCGATGCTTTTGAAGATAAGTTTTGGTCGGGTAGTGATCTTTCTGCTTTATATCAAGATTCCAAAAAGCGCAAAGATGATTTAGCGGGAACCGAAGAGATTTTCTATTGCGGTTTTACTGAGTTTGCTCGCCTACATAAAACCAATGCGGCTTCTCCTGATTACGTTATGGAAGGAACCGGTCGTTCCATGCGTGTTGCGGTCGGTCGTGAAGTCGAAGAGCTAGAAACCCATTTACCTTTCCTCGCAACTGTTGGTTCAATTAGCCCTTATATTGGTCTATTCGGTACAGTGTGGGGGATTATGCACGCCTTTATCGCGTTAGGTCAGGTTAAGCAAGCGACGCTAGCCATGGTTGCACCTGGTATTGCAGAAGCACTTATCGCAACCGCGATGGGTTTGTTTGCTGCAATTCCTGCCGTTATCGCTTACAACCGTTTAAGTAACAAAGTCAGTAAGCTAGAGCACGGCTACGCCACCTTCTCTGAAGAATTTCACAGCATTTTACATCGTCAAGCGATGGCAGGTAGGGAATAAGTTATGGCGGGTTATCAACCGAAGAAACGGAAGATGACAGCTGAAATCAACGTCGTTCCTTATATCGATGTTATGTTGGTTCTGTTGATCATCTTCATGGTCACGTCGCCTTTTGTGACACAAGGTGTCGATGTCGATTTACCGAAGACCACCACGGCCAAACCTGCTTCAGAACTTGCAGGTGACAGCTCTAGTTTCATCATTGTGGAGATCGACAAAGAAGGGAAATTGGGAATTAGTGTCAATGATGAAGAGATGCAGCGTGGCATTTCTTTATCGGACGCCATTGTAAGAATTAAAGCTGAGCGACAAATCAACCCTGAAACACCGGTTGCGGTGGGGGGAGATAAAGCCACTCCTTATGCCAATATCGTGATGGTGCTGGATGAGTTAAGCAAAGCGGGTATTCCCAAAGTTGGTTTGTTAACGGATATCAAGGAATAGGCTTAGCACTGTTCATGAAAACAAAGAGAACGAACAAAAGTTATTACAAGAAGCCTCTGCTGATATCTTTCGTATTGCATTTGTTATTGATTGCAGCATTGATTTGGGGCTCGGATTTCACCATGGAGAAGCCGAAACCAACGGGAAATATGGTTGAGGCGGTGGTGATTGATCCGCAAGTAATTCAAAAACAAGCTCAGCAGATCCGTCAGCAGCGTGAAGCCGCAGCGCAGAAAGAGCAGGAACGCCTTGATAAGATGCGCCGTGAAAGCGAACAGCTTGAAACCAATCGCCGCGCTGAAGAGGAACGCATTCGTAAGCTAAAAGAGCAACAAGTTCAAGAAGCCAAAGCTGCGCGCGAAGCTGAAAAGTTACGTAAGCAGAAAGAGCAAGAACAAGCTGCTGCCGCTGAAAAAGCACGGAAAGAGCAAGAGCTAGCGGCGAAAGCGGAAGCGGATCGTAAAGCACGTGAAGCTGCTGCAGCGAAAGCTGAACAGCAACGCATAGCTCAAGAAAAGGCGGCAAAAGCGGCTGCGGATAAAGCACGTAAAGAGCAAGAGGCCGCTGAAAAAGCAGAGCAACAACGTATCGCACGTGAAAAAGCCGCTCAAGAAGCAGCTAAGAAAGCGGCGGCAGAGAAAGAGCGTTTGAAGAAACTGCAGGAGCAGAAAGAGCAACAGCAAAAAGCGCTCGATGATATTTTTAAAGGCTTAGAAACTGAGTCAACAAATAACCAATCTGCTCAAGCAAAGCACGTAGCCAGTGAGTCCCAACGTTGGGGTGCTATCTACTCACAGCTCATCCAACAGAACTTGATTTTGGAGGATAGTTACCGTGGGAAGGAGTGTAAGGTTAACTTGCAGTTGATACCCACTGGCAGTGGTGCGATTGTTGGCAATTTGAGCGTTCAAGGGGGGGATTCCCGCTTATGTTCTGCGACTAAGCTCGCAGTTGCGAAAGTTGGGACATTTCCCTTACCTAAAGATGACGCGGCTGTCATAGAAAAACTGAAAAATATCAACTTAACCGTTGTTCCAGAGTAAAAAGGAAATGCTTGTGTTTAAGCGATTACTTCTAGGATGCTTATGCTTAGTGCTAAGCAGTTTACACATGGCCAATGCGGCCTTGGATCTTGTCATTACGGATGGTATCAACGCGGCACGCCCTATTGCCATTGTTCCTTTTAAATGGGAAGGCAAATCTCCCTTACCGCAAGATGTCTCTGCTGTCGTCTCTTCTGACTTGATGCGCAGCGGTAAATTCAGTCCGGTGCCAACCAGTAAAATGCCACAAACACCTTACAGTGAAGATGACATAAATTTTGAAGCATGGACCAAACTTGGTGTTGATTCACTGCTGACTGGGACTATCTCACAAGATGCGAAAGGCGATTACGTTATTAAATATAAGCTGATTGACGTAGTGCGCGGTCAGCTTACCAATGGACAAAGCAAAGGCTTAAGTTCTGATGGCCAATTGATTTTATCCAAAGACCATATTCTGTTTAGCAAAATTGCTACCGTTCCTGCACAACGTCTGCGCGAATATGCACACCGTATTTCTGATTTGGTTTACGAAAAGTTAACGGGTGAGAAGGGTGCATTCTTAACTCGAATTGCTTACGTTGTTGTCAACGATAAAGAAGCGTACCCATATCAACTACGCGTAGCTGATTACGATGGCTATAACGAAAGATTAGTACTGCGCTCCAAACAACCTTTGATGTCACCATCTTGGTCGCCAGACGGGAAAGAGCTTGCTTATGTTAGCTTCCAAAACGGGCACGCTGAGATCTATATGATGAATATCTATACGGGTAAACGTGAAAAGCTGACATCATACCCACGTCATAATGGCGCGCCGGAATTTTCACCGGATGGTAAGAAGTTAGCGCTCGTATTATCTAAAACAGGATCGCTACAGTTGTATATACTTGATCTAGAAACGCGTAAGCTGACTCAGATCACCAATGACCGTGCAAACAACACTGAGCCATTTTGGTTCCCTGACGGCAAATCACTGATTTTTACTTCGGATCGGGGTGGTAAACCACAGATTTATCAAGTAAATTTAGGTGACGGTTCTACTAAACGCCTGACTTGGCAAGGTAGTCAAAATTTGGGGGGCCAAATCACCCCAGATGGTCGATATCTTGTAATGGTTAACCAAAACAATTCAGGGTTTAATTTAGCAAAACAAGATTTGGAAACAGGAGCTGTGCAAATTCTGACGAAGACTTTGCTTGATGAGTCTCCAAGTATCGCGCCTAATGGTGCTATGGTTATATACAGCTCGATTTATAACGGAACTAACGTTCTTTCCATGGTATCGATAGACGGAAGATTTAAAGCGAGATTACCAGCAACGAATGGACGCGTAAGAGCTCCAGCTTGGTCACCGTTTTTATAAGCACAAACTTTTCAATAGTAAGGAAAATAAAGATGCAATTTAACAAAGTTCTTAAAGGGCTACTGATCGCGCTACCAGTTCTAGCAATGACAGCATGTAGTTCAAGCGATGATGCAGCAAATGCATCTGGCTCTTCTGAAACAAACCAACAACAAACTGCTCCAGCGACAGACACAACAGACAACACAGTTGTGACTCCAATGGGTGACAACAGTTCTCAAGTTTCTGAACAAGAAGCTAAAGAGCAAGCTCTTCGCGAAAATCAAACTGTATACTTCGCGTTTGACAACGCAACTATCGCTAGCGATTACGAAGATATGCTAGCGGCTCACGCTTCATACTTGAGCAAAAACACCAATCTTAAAGTGACTATCGAAGGCTACACTGACGAACGTGGTACTCCTGAGTACAACATCGCTCTAGGTGAACGCCGTGCGAAAGCAGTTGAAAAATACCTAGAAGCACTAGGTGTTGCACCAACTCAAATCTCTATCGTTAGCTACGGTGAAGAAAAACCTCTAGTTCTTGGTCAATCTGAAGAAGCGTACGCGAAAAACCGTCGTGCGGTTCTAGTTTACTAATAATTGAGGAAGAACCTCATGTTCAGTAACTTAAAGCGCGTAGTCACGCTTTCGTTACTGGCAAGTGCAGCGAGCTCCGTGCTCGCTGCACCAGCTCCAGTATCCGATATTGGCAATAGCGCCAGTACAAGTGCAAGCACCGCGTCTGTGAGCTCAGGACCTGCATCTGAAACGGATGTTCAGCGTTTGGAGCGCCTCCTAGAAAACCGCAATCGCACCCAGTTGCAAATGCAACAGCAGTTGGATGAGATGTCTCAAGAGATCCGTGACTTACGTGGTCAAATCGAAAAAAATAGCTACGACATGCAACAGATGGTGCAACGTCAAAGAGAGTTATTTGTCGAGTTAGACCGTGTTCGTAGCAACATGAAATCACCAGCGGCGACTCAAGCTGCGACCGATGATAAAGCGGATGATACGGATTCAGGCACATTCTCGGCGAATGCTAACGAGCAATCTGCTTATCAAGATGCCGTTGATCTTATCTTGAAAAAGAGAGATTACACTGGCGCAATTGCTGCGTTCCAGAAGTTCCAAAAAGATTTCCCGCAATCGGTTTATTTGCCTAACAGCCATTACTGGCTGGGTCAGCTGTTCTTTGCGAAGAAACAAGATGTTGATGCGGCAAAAAGTTTTGCTGCAGTAATTTCTTATCCTAAATCGAACAAGCGCGCTGACGCGTTAGTAAAATTGGGTGACATCGCAACACGTAACAATAATGCGGCTCAGGCGAAGAAATACTACCAGCAAGTTGTGGATGAATATCCAAGTAGTGCTTCAGCCGAATTGGCGCGCACTCATTTAAAATAATAGCCAGTCGAATTTACTGATTCAGTATCTTTGCCTAAGTTATTAAGCGATTAATGAGGAAAATATTCCTCATTAATTGTTTCTATCGGCAGGTCTGCCATTCATCTTATTGTTTACTCTTTAACCTCTCTCCGTGCTTCTAAATCTGTCACCGATACTGCTTGTTGTTACCTTGGTTGCTGCAGAATGATTCATCCAATAAATGAGAGGTGGGTTTTGTGTGTTTTACAGTTATCAGTGTACACTGTGAAAACACGAAAAAGCCGTTTAGAGCAGAGCAATGACACACATCTTGGATAAAATCGAAACTGTTTACCCATTTCCACCTAAGCCTGATGTTTTATCGGCAGCCCAGAAATTGGAGTATGTCGCGAGTATTAAGGAGCTGCTAAAAGAGAAAGACGCAGTTTTGATCGCGCATTATTATACCGACCCCGAAATACAAGCTTTGGCTGAATCTACCGGCGGATTTGTCGGTGACTCATTAGAGATGGCAAAATTTGGTAATCGCCATACCGCGACCACTTTAGTTATTGCAGGCGTGCGCTTTATGGGCGAGTCGGCAAAAATTCTCACCCCAGAAAAGCGTATCTTAATGCCCACGTTAGAGGCGGAATGCTCTCTCGATTTAAGTTGCCCAGCTGACACTTTTGCCGCATTTTGCGATGCTCATCCAGACCATACCGTGGTGGTTTACGCGAATACATCGGCGGCGGTTAAAGCAAGGGCTGATTGGGTCGTTACTTCGAGCATTGCGCTTGATGTCGTTGAGCATCTCGATAGTGAAGGGAAGAAGATTATCTGGGGGCCAGATCGCCATCTAGGCTCTTATATCGCAAAGCAAACCGGCGCAGAGATGCTGCTGTGGAACGGTGAATGCATTGTTCACGATGAGTTTTCTGCCGATGCTCTGCGCAAAATGAAAGCTCTTTATCCCGATGCCGCGGTACTTGTTCATCCAGAATCACCATCCAGTGTGGTTGAATTGGCCGATGCAGTAGGTTCAACTAGCCAGCTAATAAAAGCAGCACAGACGTTACCTCAGTCGACGATGATCGTGGCTACAGATAAAGGCATCTTCTTTAAGATGCAGCAAATGGTTCCTGATAAGACATTAATTGAAGCGCCAACCGCAGGAGCCGGTGCTACCTGTCGTAGCTGTGCTCATTGCCCGTGGATGGCGATGAATGGTTTAGTGGCGATTGAAACCGCTCTTAAGCAGGGCGGGCGTGAACATGAAATTTTTGTTGATGAAGAGACCAGAGTCAAATCCCTGATCCCTTTAAATCGGATGTTGGAGTTCGCTCAAACGTTAACGCGTTAGATAAAAATATCTCGCTCAAGCCCTGATTCGGTTAAATCGCCAAACAGGGCTTTTTATATGTCTATACAAGCGCCAATCATACCGAATTAAAAGGTGAGAGGTGCGTTTTCCACCACTTCTTTCATCACAAAGAAGGTTCTAATTTGACGCACACCTGGCAGAACCAACAATTGCGAAGCATGCAGTTGGTTAAAATCGGCCATGTCTTTGACTCGGATGCGTAGGAAGTAGTCAAATTCCCCAGCCACTAACTGGCAATCAATGATCACCGGAAGATGAGATACCGCTTGCTCAAACTCAGCAAAGCTTTCTGGTGTCGAACGGTCTAACACGACCCCCACAATAACCAAACTTCCTAGCTGTATTGCGGTTGGTTCTACTATTGCGCGTACCGAGTGAATAATGCCTTTTTTAAATAAACGATCTACTCGCCGGTGGCATGTTGCGGCACTGATGTTCACTTGCTGTGCCAAATCAGCATTAGAGATTCGCCCATCCTTTTGCAGCAAGCGTAGAAGCTTGTAGTCGATACGATCTAGAACATCTTCCATGAAATATTCTTCCATTATTAATTTATAAAATGAAACTTAGTTAATCATAGTTTTAATTTAAAGAAAATATAGTGAGATAAATACATGAAATTAGAAAGCACATTTCAAACGGAATTAGATAAGCTAATTTCAACTTAAAAAGCAGGTGAGATGGATTGTCACCTAAGTATTTCGTGATGGAGATGAGTTATGAATCTGGACAAATTTGAACGTTACCCGCTAACTTTCGGCCCAACCCCTATTGAGAAGTTAAGTCGTCTATCTGAATTTCTTGGCGGTGATGTTGAGATCTATGCAAAACGCGAAGACTGTAACAGTGGCTTAGCGTTTGGCGGTAACAAACTACGCAAAATGGAATACATTGTTCCTGATGCCATCGCTAATGGTGCAGATACATTAGTTTCTATCGGTGGTGTGCAATCAAACCACACTCGTATGGTGGCAGCTGTCGCGGCTAAAATCGGTATGAAATGTCGTTTGGTACAAGAGAGCTGGGTACCATTCCAAGATGCGGTGTATGACCGAGTTGGTAACATTTTGATGAGCCGCGTCATGGGCGCTCACGTTGAATTGGTCGATGAAGGTTTTGATATTGGTATTCGCGAAAGCTGGGAAAATGCATTAAAAGATGTGGAAGCTAAAGGTGGCAAACCTTATCCAATTCCAGCTGGCGCATCCGAACATAAATATGGCGCACTGGGTTACGTGCAATTTGCAGAAGAAGTGCGCGCTCAAGAGCAAGAGCTAGGTTTTACTTTCGATTACATCGTGGTGTGTACAGTAACGGGTTCCACCATGGCAGGTATGGTTGTGGGCTTTGCTGCCGATGGTCGTGCGCAAAAAGTGATTGGTATTGATGCATCAGGAACGCCAGAGCAGAACCATGCACAAGTATTGCGTATTGCACAAAATACCGCTGATTTGGTTGAACTCGATCAAACAATCACAAAAGACGATGTGGTTATCATCGATGACTATGCCTACCCAGCTTATGGTGTGCCATCGGATGAGACAGTAGAAGCGATTCGAATCGCGGCTCGCACAGAAGCAATGATGACCGATCCGGTTTATGAAGGTAAATCAATGCAAGGGCTGATTGATTTGACTCGTAAGGGCTATTTCCCTAAAGGTTCAAAAGTACTGTATGCGCACTTAGGCGGCGTACCTGCGATTAATGCTTACAGCTATATTTTCCGCAACGGTTGATTGTTTAACACCTTATCCCTGTTCGCTCCCAAACTCGCTTTGGGGGCAACTTCACCATTAACAATGATGGTAACGGCACCTTGTATCCGGTGCCGCTTTTCATTATTGGGGGATGAGCGTTCTATTGCTCGTCAACCAACTCAGCACCACGCAAAGTGATACCGCAGAGCATCAGTGGAATCGCGTTGAAAATCTCTTCAAACTGTTCAAGACCTTCAATCCCTTGCTCACTTAATGTGGCAATCGATGTCTCAGGATCGTAAAGCATGCTAAGTGACAACAATACGCCACCAAGTAGGGCATTATCCTCACTTTCCGGCGGCATGATATTTTCCCAGTCATCACGAGTTAACTGCCAACCTTGCAATACGCCTTCACAAAAATCACGTACAGCCTCATTCACAATCTCTTGAGCATCAAGATTGTAACCGTCAGGCCATGTCCACTGATTATTCAACAGAGCAGGGCGGAAGTGATTCCACATATTGATGATAAGTTCTAGGTAGTTTTCCAGTTGCTCACCATCGTTAAATGGCGCTACCTCTTCACCACCCCATAAATAAGGCAACCACTCCTGTGGCGGAAGAATGTTAGGCGAACAAGCCATTGCAGTAACAAATCCGGTTGTTTGCGCCTCATTAAGAAGACGATCAGTTAACTCTGGCTGAGCAAGAAGTTCTTGAAGGGTCAAAATGTCTTTCCACTTTGTTGTCAATTTTGCCGATAGTTTACCTTTAAATTGTCTTGTGAGGCGAGAAATACTCAGCGCTTTTTTCCTGTCGAGCAAGGTAGGGTGTATACAAAATAACCACGGTTAAAAAGTAGCGAGAGCTGCTAGTTTTGTGAACAAAACTAGTGGTTTATTAAGTGAACATATTTAAATACGGAATCTAAAACTATATAAGCTGTGTTCTAATAGCGCCATAAACTGGATGGTAACGATGAATCCAGTCATCTGTTTTACAATAAAAGCAAAATACTAGTGATATATTTTTTGAGGATGTAAATGAAAGCTCGTGGCCCATTTTGTATTCGGCATGCTGCTGCCGATACGTTTGCTATGGTCGTGTTCTGTTTTATTTCAGGGATGATTATTGAGATCTTTATTTCAGGGATGACATTTGAACAGTCTTTAGCATCAAGAACCTTGTCTATTCCTGTCAACATTGCGATTGCTTGGCCGTATGGTCTTTTTAGAGACTTCGTATTGCGCCAAGGTAAGCGCCTATCGGATACTCGTTGGATGAAACAGGGATCAGATTTAGTCGCTTATGTGCTGTTTCAATCGCCAGTGTACGCAGCAATTTTGTTTACCGTCGGAGCATCATGGGATCAAATTGCGACAGCAGTAACCAGTAACGCAGTGATCTCTTGTGGTATGGGCGTTATCTACGGCTACTTTCTGGATATGTGCCGCCGTTGGTTTAGAGTCCCTGGTTACTATCACGCAAGCTAATGTGAAGCCCTGTGGAAGCAAGGTTTGCAGTTAAATTGATCAAATCAGTTACTTTGTAGGCAGTTGTGCGAGAAAAAAGGTTTTTTTTGCCAATTGCACTTGACCAACCTGAGTAGAATCATTAAATTAGCGCCTCGTTAACACAGTTAACGACATCACGGTGAGTTGTCCGAGTGGCTTAAGGAGCACGCCTGGAAAGTGTGTATACGGCAACGTATCGAGAGTTCGAATCTCTTGCTCACCGCCAAATTCAAGAAAAAAGACGTCCTAGGACGTCTTTTTTTGTATCTAAGAGATCTCGGTCAATGAGGTTTCGTTACTGCTCAAGGCCATCTCTGCTTGGTTAAAGCGGTGGTACAGATACTAGGTATAAGGCTTTGCAAGCCACACCGCTATTCCTTTTGATTACACTCTTAAAGCTTAAACTTGCTCACTAAATTAATCAGATCTTGTGACTCACTCGTGAGTTCATTGGCGGCATCGGCACAACGCTCTGAGTTGGAACTATTGTGTACAGTTACTTGGTCAATCTGCTTAATCCCTTGGTTAATTTCATCGGCGCCAGTTGATTGTAATGACGATGCCTCTGCAATATCCGTAATTAAGGACGACACTTTGCTGATGTTGTCGACAATATCTTTTAATGCACTCGATGTTTGTGCGCTTAACTCAATGCCTCGTTTGGTTTTTGCTGCAGAGTTATTAATTATCTTCACCGTGTCTTGAACTGCCGAAGCGCTTCGTGCGGCAAGATTACGGACTTCATCGGCGACGACCGCAAAACCACGTCCCGCTTCACCGGCGCGAGCGGCTTCTATCGCGGCATTGAGCGCCAATAAGTTGGTCTGCTCTGCAATATCTTCAATTGCGCCGATAATATTGGTGATTTCATTCCCAGAGCTTTCGATATCCACCATGGCGGAACTCAGCTCTTCCATTAACTGATTGCCCGTAGTCGCTAACTCATTACTAAGGTTTGAGAGATTATTCGCCTGCTGAGCATTTTCAGCGCTTTGGTTAATTTGATCGGTAATGTTAGCGATGGTGGCACTGATCTCCGTAATAGACGCTGCCGATTGGGTTGCACCGCTTGCCAGATCGTGGCTAAGTGTGGAGACCGATTCAGCATTACCACCAATAACACTCGCACGTTGGGTGATTTGTTGAATCAGGTTATTCAGGTCTTCAACCATTTTACGCAGTGAATTGCCGAGTTGATCTTCGGGGGATGCCAATTTGACTTGAACGGTTAAGTCGCCTTGTGCAATTTTTTCTGCCACTTTCACTTGGTTATAAAGGGAGGTTGCCATCTCATCAAGTGCTTGTGATAACTGCCCAATCTCGTCTGCTGATTGGTGGTTTAGGCGATGATCAAAACGTCCTTGTGCAATCGTCTTCGCCATATTCACTGCCGCCAAAATTGGCTGCGCAATACGGTGTGAGAAAAAGATTATCGCCAAAATGGCCACAATGGTAATCACCAAGCCAATCACGATTTGATAGATGAAGTTCTCTTGGTTTTTTGCCGTGAGGTTATTTCCCAATAACACCGCATTTTCGAGAACCACGTCTTTATTCACTTCCAGCGTTATGCCCCATTTGATATCAGAGTTACCGAAGCTAATCGGAATAAGCACTTTATACAGATTATTCTGTTGATCATCGGTGACATAGTTATCGCCTTTCTTTATGAGGGAAATAACGACAGGCGTTTTGTCACCATAAATATTTTCGGTGGATTTACCAATAAATTCAGGTGACTTGCTATCGGCGATAAGCAGGCCGTCGGCGGTTGAAATGGTCACTCTGCTGTGACCGGGATAAATGCTGTTTGACAGTTTGACCGCCAGTGACTGCATAAAGTCGAGATTGAAGTCTGTACCTGCCACCCCCAAGAACTGACCATTCACCAAGATAGGTGCAGACATGGTCGCAAGCCAAACCGACTTACCTTGCACTATGTAGGGTAGTGGCGCAGTCACTGTTTCCTTCGAGGTCGCTTTGGGTACTTGATACCAAGCGCCTTTCACTATCCCATTGGGATGTTTTTCTAACGAATCGTATTCCACTAAGGGTTGCGTACTGATTTTGCCGCTCGCATCGCGAGTGACATAAGGTACAAATCGACCGTCATCGCTGGTGTCGGTTCTTGATGATAATGCGCTGCTGTCTTGTCCATCATAGCCATTGGGTGCCCAAGCGCTGTAAGTACCGTTTAGATCGGGATCTTTCTTTAAAAAGGCAAGTAGGACGCTATCGTAGTCATCACGGTTGAGGCGTTTAGTCCCGGATTGAGTATCTTGTGTCTTAACGCTGGCAACGAAGGTGGCGATGGCTTTTGCTGTCTCTAAACTAGAGTCAATGGTTTCATCAATGGTTTTTGCAGCAGCAGAGGCCGTCAACTCTAACTTCTTCAACGCTTCTTGCTTTATCAAGTTGGTGGCTTCTACTGAAACGAAGTCACGCGACTCATTCGCTGAGAAGACGCTATAACCTACCAATGCAACGGAAGCCGTTACCAAGCAGATCCCTGCAGCTAAAGCTATCTTGGTTTTAATCGAATTGATTGTCATCGAGTTACCTAAAGTCGAATTTGTACGCTTATTGATAGATTGAGTGTATGTGCTGCATTGCATTTTGGCGGCGTAAAATGAATAGGAATGGATAATATTGGTTATTTTGTGAAGTGAATCGCGTTGTTTGAATCCATTTCTAGATTAGGTACTTATGGTGAGTTGTTGGTTTTTCTAAACGATTTGCATGCATTGTTTAATGCGAAGATTTATTCATTCGCAGAGATAAAAGAAAAGGTAGCGCGAGGCTACCTTTTGGATGAGATAAATTGGCTATTTTTAAGCTGGGTTGGCAGCCAAATCCAATGTTGGACGAAAACGTATAATCGCCAAGCTCGCTACCACACCAATCAATGACACAAACGCCACATAATATGCTGGAGCCATAACATTTTCGATAATCATAGTCGTGATGATCATTGGGGTTAAACCACCGAAGATGGCGTAGGCAATGTTGTATGAAAATGATAGGCCTGAAAAACGAATGGCAGCAGGGAAACTTTTCACAGCAATAGCAGGAACAATGCCGACCAAGCCCACAAAGAAACCAACCACACAATACATTGGGAATAGGTAAGTGGTGTCTTGCAGCATTGTGCTATAAAACGCCCAGAAACTAGTACCTAAGCCGATACTAAAAATAGCCATGATAGGACCGTTACCAAAGCGATCGCCCAAGGCACCGGAAACTAAACAGCCAACCAAGATAAAGATAATCGCTAGGCTATTGGCTTCTAGAGCGGTTTTAGGATCCAGATGGATAACGTTTTGTAGCAATGATGGCAGTAATAGTACGGTTACCACAACGGCTGCAGTTAGAACCCAAGTTACCGCCATAGTCATGATGACTGAGGGTAAGTATTCTTTAACCACAGTTTTCACTGGCATCTCTTGCGCTAACTGTTTGTGCTCTTGCATTGCTTTGAAAACGGGTGTTTCGTGTAACCAACGACGTAGATACATAGTCACAAAACCGAAGATGCCACCCAGTAAGAATGGAATACGCCATGCGTAAGCGTGCACTTCTTGTGCTGAATAAGCTGAATGAATCGCGGTAGCGACTAATGAACCGATCAAAATCCCGGCAACTAAACCAGCAGAAAGTGTACCGCACGCAAAACCGATATGACGTTTTGATACGTGCTCGGTTACAAATACCCAAGCGCCTGGGGCTTCACCGCCAATCGCTGCGCCTTGCAGTACACGGCAAAGTAGCAGTAACAATGGCGCGGCCAAGCCAATTTGTTCGTAAGTTGGCATCAGGCCAATCGCCAATGTTGGTACTGCCATCAGGAAAATACTTAGCATAAACATGCGTTTGCGGCCTAATAGGTCACCGAAGTGAGCCATAATAATACCGCCGAGAGGGCGTGCTAAATATCCTGCTGCGAAAATACCGTAGGTTTGTACCTGACGCATCCATTCTGGCATGTCTGCTGGAAAGAAGAGCCCACCGACAACATTGGCGAAATAAACGAAAATAACAAAGTCGTAAAACTCTAGTGAACCGCCTAATGCGGACAAGCTTAGGGTTTTTACGTCTTCAAGAGTTAGTTTGCGCCTCTGTGACGGGGGCGTGGCAGTTTGCTGTTGTGTTTGTGCAGTTGTCATATTGATCCCTGATTAACCTTTTTCGTTTTATTTTGGGGACTGCTTACGAGAGCAAACTCATCTTAAATAACGGCAGATAAGATGAGAAAATTGGCTTATCGTGAAAGCAAGGGATCTAGGATATTACGCACAGAGAATTCGAAATTAAAGGGCTTTTGTTAAGATTGTGGAATGTTATGTTGTGCAAATGATAGCTAAATATTGCAACAGAAAACACAATCTATAGGCAAACTTGCACTTTTTAGCGCGCCAAATTGTGATGTGTGCATGAATTGAAGTTTTCTGCTGTAAAAGTCCACTTTTACGATACGCAAAAAATAGTGAATTATTTTGAAAAAAATCGAGTGGCCGGAAAATAAAGTCAGATTTTCAAGAAAACCCTGCAAAGACGACCTTCGCAGGGGCATAACTTAGTGATGTTCTTGTGTTAGAGTCAGTAACTTATCTGCAACTGATTGGGTTCTAATAGAATTTTCTGCGGTTAATGAGCTAACCTCACGCAGTGATGCGAGTACAGAAGTGAGCTCTGCCACAGCGGAGGATTGATTTTCTATCTCCTCAGCCACCGCGCGAATTTCGTGAGCGAGAGTGAGGACATCACCACCAATTTCATCGGCGTTTTGGCGTGATTTTTCGGCAAGCTTACGGACTTCGTCTGCCACTACGGCAAAGCCACGACCTTGTTCTCCAGCGCGTGCCGCCTCAATGGCAGCGTTGAGCGCGAGCAAGTTGGTCTGCTCGGAGATTTTCTGTATAACGGCAACAATGTCTTGGATCTTTTCTCCTGACTCCGCTAATTGACGAGCATTTTGTGCGACATTGTGCGCCTGGCCAGCCATGCCAGAGACGGTGGTTTCCGATTGTTCCACTGCTGCAGCTTGTGTTTGTACGTGTCCAGAGAGTTCATCAACGCTTTGGTCCAATTCACTGGCGCATTGTGCCAATTCACATGCCATCGCAGCTCTTTGTTGCTCGGCACCATTCAGTAATTGGCCGAGTTGATTTAACCCATGGAAAATAGGGCGAACCTTATTATCCAGTCCCTCTGCATCCACCAAACTGTCGTATTGGCTCTCTTTAAAATGGTCAATTTGTTTGACGATTACTCGGTTCAGACCAGCCAGTTTGCTGACATCCTTATGCAAGAACACCGCGCGAAATTGGCAGTAACGATGAATAAACTGGTCAAGATAGTCGTCATGAAATGGGACTTTTGCCTGGCGAGTATCAAACCAAAAGATCCCAGTAAGGGTTTGGTTCAAATTGAGTCCTAATATTTCACCAAAGGTTGAACTGCCCACCACTGGGATTTGGGTAAATACGCCGTTCATTTGGGCTAGAGATTGGCTGTTTTTTAGTCGACGTAAAATGCAGTCGTTTAACAGTCCACCTATTGGGGCAGGTTTACCTTTGAGAAACTGTGCGAGATCGCGTCGAGTGGCTTCGGCAAACGGAATTCGTTTAACCAGATAGAGTGTCTCACCAGCAGCGATATCACAGTAAAAATGGACTTTTTGCTCAGCCAAATTGAACGATTGAACAGAACGAACAAACAGCTCGTCGCCGACTTTGACCGCAAAAGAATACTCTTCTAGTGCTTTTTCTAACTGTTGTGGCTGACAGTGAAAATGCTGACAAAGAAAGTCAATCAGGGTCGTTATTTCACCTTTAGGCGTTATGATCTCACTGAGGTGGCGATGCTCTTGTGATGAGGTCAACACGTTGACCGCTACGTTAGTTTCCTCAAAATTCTGCGATTTAAACACGCCAAAGCGCATATGTGGTTTGAGTTTGATTAAAGTAATGATGGCGTGATTTTGCAGGCATTGCTGGCCATTGTGCAAAAAGGTGTGTTCAAAATTGAGATGACCACCAGCTGAGCCGCCGACAAATAGGCAAGGAAAACGACCACTTTGGTAGATGGCTTCCATGAAGAAGGTTTCTGAACGGGATAAGCCATCAAAGGTGATATAGGCAATCGTATCCTGATAATCAATGTCTGTTTTGACGCGTAGATTATTTAAACGCGAGCGAATATCGGCAACGCGATGTTCCAGAGGGCGATCAATCTTACCCTGAGCTAAATCTTCGCTGCCTAAAGGCACGGAAAGGATTTCTACATCGCTAATGAGAGACTCGCTATAACATTGCAAAACAATATCTTGCCATTGTCCTACCGTTGCTTGATAGAGCTCTTGGCTATTGGTGTTGCTTAATGTGCCGGCACAACTGCTTAATACCACGTGACTCTGCGGAAATGTCGTTTTAAGCCGTTTCGCTATGGCGTCCGTATTCGAATTGGGAGAGGTAAAGCCTACAATCAAATGGGGAGTAAAAGGGATCTTTTGCAGGTCTTTTTGTAGTTGTACTTCGCTCGTGTGGAGATTAAACAGCGGCTGTGGTTCTTTACTCAAGCGTGACTTGATTCGTTGGCTAAGCCTCATATCGATTCCTGTTACATAAAGCCGATAATGCAGAAAATCCACTGAATTATCATAAGCATGTTATTTTATAATGCTCGGTTTTATATCAGAAATTGCTAACTTGAGTAAATGATCTAACGGGCTATTTGAAGATAGATAAGTATATCTAATTCAATAACTTATTTTGCATAAATGGTAAAAAATACCCATTCATCAAACGAATTTATATGAAATTTTTATTAATGTTTGTGCTTGTTGTTCTGTAATATCTACGTGTTACAAGGCGTTATTAGCCGAAATGTAACTATCTAATTTATCAATATCTAATTAACTAGGCTCTGAACCATTAGCCTTCCGAAGAAGGTTGTTTTTGGCGAATCCGCGCCGCTTGAGAAAGCTCGATGACTTCTGAATCTTTACCTCTGTGCATCACTTCTTGAGCAATGGTGAGCAGTTCTTCGGGATCATCTGCATCATCAGGGCAAATGGCCACTCCAATACTGGCGGTTAAGTTCACTTCGATGTCATCAGGTAGCTTAAATGGCACAGAGGTAATGTCTTTGACCTTGCTGGTCACTTTATTTAGCGCCAATTCGTTATCCGATAAGTCCACGACCAACACAAACTCATCGCCACCGTATCGGTAGATAAAGTCACTGTCCCTTGTTGTTCTGCACAGCCGGTAAGTAAACTCTTTCAGTACATCATCACCGATGTTACGTCCGTATAAACTATTCACCTGCTTAAAGTTATCGATATTAATGGCATAGCAAGCGAAGCGAGCACCCCAGAACTTAGTTTGTTGCACTTTATGATAGAGGGCGATATTTAACGCATTGCGATTGAACATCCCAGTCAGTGGGTCTCTATTCGCCAGTTGGAATAGGGTACGGTTGTGATTCAGTTGCTGTTGAGATTCGATTAAGGTTGCAATCGTTAATGTTTCACCATGACGGATGATGGAACGTTCATGCAGTTCCACTGGCACTTGTTTACCACTGCGAGTGAGAGCAACCAACTGCTCGTTATCGTAGCTAAACAATTTATCTTTGGAGAGCTGGAGTATTTCGCCTTCGGTATAGCCAAACATCCTACGCGCACTTTCATTCGCCATTGTGACGTGCCCTGATTCGTCAAAAATAACTAATGAGGCTTTTGCCGACTGAATCAGTTCGCTTAATACATTTATCGTCTGCTCAGACTGTTTTTGACCAGAACGGAATTGGGTAATAATGAAGCCAAAATTCATCAGTGCCAGAAAAAACGTGAATATTTGTATCGAACGTAACGTATCTGATTTTTCCTGAGAATTTTTTTCTACTAGGACCGTAATCTCGTTCATCAAACTTAATAAAGGTAAATTTATATTGGCAAGAGTTTGCTTTATGTCGTCGAGCAATTTGGGGTTGAGCCCATTTTTCAATATGCTCAAATTAAGCTGATCAAGAGGGATGAGCAATTGATTGGCATTGTTAATGAGGTTGTTCACTTGCGGCAGGTTGATTGGTTTTACCATCACCAGTTTTTTCTCCGCATCAACCACATAGCCACCCTTGGCAAAGCCCTCTAAAGTGTCGCTGAACATTTCATAAGATTGCATATATTGCAGGATAAGCGATTGTGCTTGTTTGGAGGTGGTGCGTTCTTCATCGATTTGAAACACGGATTTGGCCATGTTTTGCGATAGCATCCTTTGTCTACCGGCAAGGTTAATGATCACAGCATCTTCTGAGACTTCGTGTGTAATTCTATAGTTAAGGGCGAGCATTGTTGTGTCTAAAGAGAGAAACAACAAAATAGAGCAGACCAAAAACCATGTTGTGTGTTTACTTCGATGAAAATTCACAACCATTACCATTATGCGACCTAAGGGATTAAAGAAAAAATAGTTCATATCTGCAAGCTTGGCTAACCCTATAGTGGTAGAGCGCGGTAACGTTCTGAAACAAAAGTGAATTTAATTCGTACACGTTCGGTTTCATTCGCTCTGGCTTCAATCTATCAGCGACAGGAGTAGCGTAGGCTGTCATCGAGGTCTTC